>WYAZ01000061.1:0-115000 GCA_011526105.1 Deltaproteobacteria bacterium
AACGCCGTCCAGGCCCGCGCGCTCGATCTGCTGGACGCCTTGTAGGCAGGCCAAGGTCAGCGCGATACGCGAACAGCACGATCAAAACGGGCACTTACGCTTGTTGGTTGCTCGAAGTTCGGACTAGCGCGGCGCCGCGGGCAACGTCACCTGAAAGCCCGTCCCCGAGCTGGATGAGTTCACGTCGACCTGACCACCGTGCTCGATCACGATGCGCTCGACGATCGCCAGGCCCAGTCCGGTACCGGAGGACTTTGTCGTGAAGTACGGGGTGAAGACGCGGTCCTTGAGGTCCTCGGGGATGCCGGGTCCATGGTCCTGCACGGTGATCCGCACAAAGGGTGCGTCGGGCGCGCCGACGAGGTCCGCATAGAGCTCGATCCGCGCGTCCGTGCGACCGCTCTGGGCCTCCTCGGCGTTCTTGACCAGGTTCGAGAGCGCGCGGGCGAGCAGGTCCTGATCGCCGAGGAGCGGAGGCAGTCCCTTTGCCGCGATTCCGTCGCGGTCGAAGGAGAGCTCGACCGCTTCGTCGGAGCGAATGCGAGCTGCCTGCTCCAGGAGTTCGAGCACTGGGACTTCCGCCTGGACGGGTTTGGGGAGACGGGCGAACTCCGAGAACTCCGAGACCAGCCGCGACAGCGAGCGCACTTCGTCGAGTACCGCTTGCGTGGACTCCTTCACGATCTCATCCAGCTTTGGGTGTTGGTTCTGGTGTGCCTTGCGCAGTGTCTCCATCGCCATCTGCATCGGAAAGAGCGGGTTCTTGATCTCGTGGGCGATGCGCTGCGCCGCCTCTCGCCAGGTGGCCAGGCGTTCGGCTCGTGCGATTCGATCTCGGCCCGTCGCAAGCTCGGAGACCATCTGATTGAAGGCGTGGATGAGCGCCGCCAACTCGTCCTTACCGCGTTCGCGCACGCGGGCGGAGAGATCGCCCTCGGTCACCCGAGTGGCGGCGTGGGCGAGCTCGAGAACCGGCTCGGTGATGCGCCGCGCGAACCACGGCCCGATGGTGAGCGCCCACGCCAGCGCGAACAGGACGAGCGCGCCGCCGAGCCAGAGGAGTCGCTCTTGGATTCGCTGCAGTCGGTCGGGCGGCACCTCCACAGAGAGCTGCGCTCGCGGTTTTCCATCGAGCGCGCGGAGCGAGACGGACCTTCGGGTGACCACCGTCTCCACGTCCACGCCGCGAAAGACCTCGCGTGACTCGTGCCCCACCTCCAGGACCAGCGTCACTCGGCCCATCGATGCGATGGGACCCAAGGCAGCTTCCCCAAGCCTCGAACCGCCCACGAGCAGGAGGTCGACGCGGCCTGGGAGCGGCTCGGTTTGCACGAGCGCCAGCGTCGCGAGCTCCGAGCGTGGTGGATTGCCCGCGAACAGCTCCTGCTCATAACCCACGGCTGGGCTGAGCGGCTGGAGTTCGACGAAGTGTTCGGCCGGATCTCCGGCCGAGTGGGGCAGGTGTGCGCTCGAGAGGATCCGCCCGGATCGAGGGCCTTCCAAGGGGATCAGCGTCAGGGTGTCGAGACCCGAGGCGGCGGCGAGCTCGGCCGCGAGGCCTTCATGCCGCTGCGGGTCGCCGTCGTGCAAGAGCTCCCTCCGCAGCGCGAGGATCCTCGGGCTCTGTGCCAGGCCCTGCACCTGACGCTGCACTTCGGCCTCCTTGCTGGCGAGGAAACGTTCCGTCGCCGTCAAGGTACGATCGGCCTGCGCCGAGATCTCACGCTCGATCTCGCGGTCGAGCAAAGAGAGGGCGAGGGTGACCACGAGCGCGGCCGGGGTGACCGCCAAGAGGAAGAGCAGGGTGACGCGAGTGCGGAGCTTCCGCAGACCAGAGGAAGCGCTCAAGGCGAGGTCTCCGACGGGCGGCTCAGCGCTCCACCCAGCTCTGGCAAGCCGAAGCTGCGCACGCGCACCCCCTCGAGCTCCGGTGCCACCCGGGTCTCGAGATCTCGTTTCACCAAAGGAACGATGCGCGCCGCGCGCAAGATCTCGCGCTCCAGCGCCCCGAGAAGACGTGCGCGCTCGAGCGGGGGGGCGGCTGCGAAGCGGCTCAAATCGCCCGCGGCCACGACTCGATGAAGGACCGCGTAGTGTGCGGCGAGCGCGAGCAGGCGGTGAAACTCGTGCACCAGCGGGTCAGCGATCGAACCTTCGAGCGTGATCGGTTCCACCATGAGGTCGAAGCTTCGGCTGCGTCGCCGGGTCTCGAAGGTGGCGAGGTCCAAGGGTTCGAGACGCGCGGAGACGCCGAGTCGCAAGAGATCGAGCTGCAGGCGCTCGATCAAACGTCGACCCGGACCCTCTTCTTCGAGATAAGAGAGCGTCGCGGCTCGAGACGTGGAGAGGCGGCGCTGCACCGAGAGCACCCCCTCGGCGTCGGTTCGCACGCTCGGGGCCGGAAGCGTCTCGCCGGGCCACTCGCGCTCTGCCAGGCGTTCTCGGGGGAGCGCCGCGCCCACGCTGTGAAGAATGTCGATGGGCAGATCGCTCTTGAGCCCGGCGCGAAGGAACACGAACTCGGTCGCAGGGTAGCCGGGCGGACGGAGACGTTGGGTGCGCGCCGTGTCGGGACCCGACTGTCCGGGCACCCCAAAGAGCGCCACCGTGGTCCGCCGTCGGACCTCGGCGCGAACTCCAAACGGAGTCTGGACCCGGACGATCGTGAGCGCCCCCGCAAAGGGGCGTCCTTGACGGTGATGTGGATCGGGCAGCAGTCGCAGCTCTGTTTCGTCGGCGAAAGCAAAGGCGCCCGAGGTCGCGTCTTTGGTCTTCAGGCTCTCAGGACCCGCGCTTGCGAGCATGCAGAGGAGAAGGACCGCATATGGATAAGGTTCGGCCAGCTCGACCTGAAGCCGCGTGTCGTCGAGCGTGATTCCGAGCCGCGCGCTTGGGTCGCCGTCGATCCGCGCTCGAGCCCCTGCGATGGGCAGCACCGTGTGTGCGCCCGCTGCATTGGGGCGAGCGAGCGCCTGAAGGCGGGTCAGCACATCCGAGGCCTCGATGCGACGTTCACCGAAGTGGCCGCCGCCTTCGATCTCGAGCACGAGGCGCGTGGGGGTGGCCTCGAGCACCCTCGCGAGGGCCGGTCCGTCATCGACGGCGAGAACGGGCTCGAGCACTTGGGTCGCCAGGAGCAGGTCTCGGGTGCGCCCGGGGGAGAAGCCGGTCATCGAGGGGGCGGAGCGATAGACGAGGAGTGTGAGATTGTCTCCGTGAGGGACCGGCCGCGAGGCAGGGAGTCCGAGCGCGAGGAGCGCGATGAGTGGCCCGATCACGGCGAGGCCCCTCCCGCGGTCCCGATCGAGAGCCGGACGAGTGTGCTTTCGCGCGACAGGGCGCTCCCGAGCGCAACCACCACGATCACATCGCCCGAAGCGGTGCCCATCACTCCGCTCGCGCGTATCGGACCCGGGAGCAGGACGCGTTCGCCTATCGGCTGGCCGTCCTGGTTTCGCAAGGTGATGTGGTCGGTGCCGCTCCAAGCGGTGCTCGAGGTCGTGATCCAGCTCGGTTCGAGATCAGCGCGGGCGCTGCCTCCGAGCCCCCCGAACGCGATCGCTCGGGCGCCCTCGGCGGGGGCGTCTTCTCTGAGGTAGCGGCCCGGTGAGACGAGGAACGACGCTCGACCGCCGGGCGCGGCCACATCGAGGACGGTCCGGCCGTTCGATGCGAGACGCCAAGCTCCAGTGTCGGGATCCGGGCTCGCGAAGAGGAGCTGCCCGTCCGGCTGCACAAGGAGCGGTACGCCCGCGAGCTGTTCTTCCACCGTGAAGGCGCTCCGCGACGGCGCGAGCACCAGGCGCGACCCGAAGGCTTGGTTGGAGGAGCCGATCAGAACTCGCGCCTCGTTGCGATCGGCGGGGACGCAGAGCACCCGCCCGCGGGGCGCACGCAGTCGCATCGCGGCGGGTGCCCCGACGACTCGATGCGTAATCCACGGAGCAAGCCCCCGTTCGCTCTGCTTGAACGCCCGAAGATGTTGTGAAGTGAGGACGAGCAGCTCTTCACCGGGTGACCCGTTGTCGAGCTCACATCCCGCGATGTCGAGCACGGCTTCGTCGAGCTGCAGCCAGGGCTCTGGGGCCGAGAGGGCGGGTCTTTCGCGCGCGGGAACCCCACCCATCCAGGCCTGGAGGGACGCGTCGATACGAATTCGATGAAGCGCCACGCCGGCCACCCGGGCAGGGTGGTCGGGCCACCAGAAGCCAGCGTCGACGGCGCCGAGCTCGATCCGCATCGCCAGCTCGCGTGGGCCCTCTCGCTTCAGCTCGACGCGAAGCAACCACTCGGCCCCGCTGTCCCGAGCCTGTGCGCGCAGATCTTTGGCGCCGCCGTGCAAGACCCTCACTTCGGCCGGCGAGGGCAAGGCACGTTCGAGGCGGTGCACGATGAGGCCCACGACGAGCCGCTCGATCCCCGCGAGGTCTCGGTCCGACTCGGCCGACACGGCCAGATCGAGGGGCGGAGCCACCTCGGCGCGAACGAGTGCGGTGGTGGCATCGATCGCATCCGAAAGAGAGACCAAAGGGGTCCCCGAGACGAGTGCGAGCAGAAGCCACGCGCTCACCGGACGGGCCTCATCACGATGTAGCTGTAGATCGCCGCGCTCTCTGGTTCGTTCACCCGATGCTCCGGGTGGCGCAGGTACATCCCGGTGGAGGGGCCACCGTCGAGATTCAAGGCGAAGTCGAGGCGGGACGTACCCAGAGACTCGTGGATCAAGACGTGCTGCAGCTCGTAGAGGCTCGGACCGCTGCCCCATCCGGAAGGGCCGAGCACCACCCCAAGCACCAGACGTCCGTCTCGGGCGCGCCCGATGATGCTGCGATGGGCACGCGCGCCGTCGCTCTTTCGAATGCCCGGAGCGCCTCCCGGTTCGATGATGCGCGGACCGGCCTGCAGAGCGAAGCGGCTCGACTTGAAGTCGCGCCGACCCACCGCGTCCCGCTCGAGCAGCTCGAACACATCGTCTTCGAGCACGACCACGCCGCTTCCCGCGCCCCCGGCCTCCTTGATGAAGGGATGGAGCTGTCTGCCATTGGAGACGAGCAGGCCGGTGGGGGTGTAGCCAGGGGTGAAGAACGCGCCGTTCATCGTGAGCAGCGCGTCCGAGGCGAGCTTGGCCAATGGAGAACGGGCGCTGTTCAGTTCGATGCCGAGCTCCACCCCCTCGGGCTCTGCGTAGACGAGATACGCACGTCCGCCGGGCTCCGTTCCGCGAGCGAGCAAGAGCTGCACCAGCTCGATCTCCTCCGTGAGGGACTGTCTCGAGACCTCGCGCAGCGTCAGTCGGCTGGTCACGTCGTTTCGACACCCGCAAGCGAGCGCCGCGAACGCGATGGCCGCCGCGACGTTTCCGAGTTCAGCGTTCATAGTCATCCAGCCCGAAGCGGTCCGGAGGTTTCTCGGTCGTGCTGAGTTCGGTGGGCTCGGTGCCGGCGATGAAAGGCTCCTGCCGCGCCCCGGGCTGGCTGGGCAGGGCGAGTCGGCCGTTCTTGGGATCAATCAACGCGAAGACGATGGCGGACGGGGCCTCGAAGTCCTGCACCGGTTGGCCCTCGAGTGCCTTCTCCATGAACCCGAGCCAGATGGGGATGGCGGCTCGGCCTCCGGTCTCCCCAGGACCGAGCGGCTGGTTGTCGTCGAAGCCGACCCAGACCACCGTCGCGAGCGTGGGGGCGAAGCCAGCGAACCAGGCGTTTCTCGACTCGTTCGTGGTGCCGGTCTTGCCTGCGATCGGTCGCTCTAGGCGCTGAACCGCCTGCGCTGTTCCGTCTTCGACCACCGACTGCAAGAGGCTCGTGACCTGATAAGCGATCTCGGGACGCAGGACCTGCTTGAGTGGACTGTTGGCCTCGAACAGCACCTCTCCCTTGGGGCCGAGCACGCGCCGAATGAAGATGGGCTCTCCGTAGACCCCGCGCGCGGCGAGTGTTGCGTAGGCGTTGCTCATCTCCAGCACGTTCACGTCGCCGGAGCCCAGAGAGAGGGTGTCGGTCTTGGGCATTGGACTGCGGATGCCCAAGCGCTGAGCCATCTCGATCACCGGCTCCACGCCGAGGCGGTGAATCAGCCACACCGAGCATAGGTTCTTGGAGCGAGTGAGTGCTTCGCGCAGCGTGATCTCGCCGTCGAACTTGCCGTCATAGTTCTTCGGCTTCCAGCTCCGGCCGGTCCAGGGATCTCGGTAGACGTGAGGCACGTCGAGGCAGGTGGATACAGGGGTGAAGCTGCCACCATCCAGCGCCGCCGCATACAGGAAGGGTTTGAAGGTGGAGCCGGCCTGTCGGCTCGCCTGAGTGGCGCGGTTGAAGGTCCCCGCGCCGACGCCAAACCCACCGACCATGCTGCGGACCTCCCGGGTCGTGGGGTCGATCGCCACGAGCGCCGCCTCGGCCTTTGGCGTCTGTTCGAGCACGCCAATCACCTTCTCGGCGCCGCCCTTGACGGATTGCAGCGTGGTCCCTCGAACGAGCACCACGTCGCCGCGCTCGAGGACCTCCGAGGGAAGACGGGGCGCGCGGGTCATGGAGAACAGGTTCAGCTTGCGCGCCCAAGACATCCCGGTGCGCAGCGGCAGCTCCACGCGAGTGCCGCCCAAGCTGACCACCGCCCGCTTCTCCCGGTCGTCCACCTCGACGACGACCCCGGCGTAGGTCTCTTCCAGGCGAAACCGGAGGAATCGCGCACGCTCGACGAGGACGTCGAGTTCGGGGCTCGTGCCTCGGTCGGGGACGGCGCGCGTGAGATCGAAGATGACGGGCTGGAACTTCGTTCCTTCTTCCGCGCCGCGGAGCTCGGCCAGCGATGGGGCGAGTGTGCTGCGTCTCGCCTCGAGCCGCTCGAGGAGCTCGGAAGAGTGGTCGAGCTCGAGGTGAAAGAGGGGACCGCGATAACCTTGGCGCTTGTCCAGAGACAGCACTCCCGCTCGGACTTCCTCTTCGGCGACGCGCTGAAGCCTAGGGTCCAGGCCGGTGTAGACGCGGAGCCCGCCGTCCACGGCGAGCGCCTCGCCGAACTGCTCGATGAGGGTGCGCTTGACGTGGGCGGCGTAGTAGGTGTTCGAGTCGAGCGGGCTATCCGCGGTGCGATAGTCGAGCGAAACCGGCTGCGCGATCGCTTCGTCGTAGGTCGCCTGGTCGATCTTGCGCAGTCGGAGGAGTTGGCCGAGCACGTAGGCGCGCCGCTTGAGTGCGCGTTCGGGGAAGACAAATGGATCGAGCCGGGCCGGAGACTGGGGAAGCCCAGTGAGCAATGCCGCTTCGGCCACCGTGAGTTCCTCGACGTCCTTGCCAAAGTAGACCTGCGAAGCCTCTTGGATGCCGTAGGCTCGCCCGTAGTTGATCTGATTCAGGTAGAGATAGAGGATGTCTTTCTTGGAGAGGGACTCCTCCACCCGCTTGGCGAGGATCAGCTCCTTGAGCTTTCGGGTATAGGTCTTCTTCGAACTCAAGAGGAACGTCTTCACCATCTGCTGGGTGATGGTGGAACCGCCGCAGACCTTTCGGCCGGAGACCGTGTTCTTCACGAAGCAACGCAAGATGCCGGCGTAGTCGACGCCCTGGTGGTCGAAGAACTCGGAGTCCTCGGCCGCCACGACCGCGTCGATGATGATCTCTGGGAGGCGTTCGTAGCCGACGACGGTGCGGCGCTCGGTCGCGAAGCGAGCGACCACCTGGCCGTCCTTGCCGTAGACGACGGTGGCCTGCTTGGGTCGGTAGTCGGCGAGGGACTCGATCCGGGGCAGATCCCGCGCCGCGAGGGTGAAGAGGAGCAAGATCGCGGCGGTGCCGAACCCCATCGCGAACACAGCGGCGAGGAGAACCCGCCGCCACCAACTTCGGGGCTTCTCCGGGTCCGCGACCGGAGCCACGATGGTGTCGTCTTCGGGGTCGGTCGGCCTCATGGGATGCTTGTGGGAGCAAGAACCGTCCGCTCCGCGAAACCCATCCAAACACGTGGGATTCCGCAGGACAATGGCCGCCCACACCTCGGCCCTCGTGGTTCAGGCCACCCGCCGTTGACTCGATCTCGGTACGGTTCTACCCGTCCCGCATGAGCCATTCTTTCGACAAAGTCGGCGTTCTCGGCGCCGGCATCATGGGAACCGGAATCGCCACCCACCTCGCGAACGCGGGCATCGAGGTCGTGCTGCTCGACATTCCGCCTCCCGACGGAAAGGGCGGGCGCAACGCCTTCGCCGAAGGGGCGTTGGCCAAGGCCTTGAAGTCGAAGCCAGCCTCCTTCTTTCATCCCTCGCGGCGCGCGCTGATTCAGGTCGGAAACCTCGAGGACGATCTTCCGAAGCTCGCCGAGTGTCAGTGGGTCGTCGAAGCGGTCAAGGAAGACATCGGCATCAAGCGAGCGCTGTTCGAGAGGCTCGAGAAGGTGCTGAAGCCCGGCACCATCATCTCCTCGAATACGTCGGGTCTGCCGCTCGCGGAGATGGTCGCCGGGCGAAGCGAGTCCTTTCAGAAGAACTTCCTCATCACCCACTTCTTCAACCCGGTCCGATACATGAAGCTGCTCGAGATCGTGACCGGACCCAAGACGGACCCCAAGATCGGGGAGCGATTCGCGGCCTTTGCGGCGGACATTCTCGGCAAAGGGGTTGTCTTCGGCAAAGACACCCCCAACTTCATCGCCAACCGCATCGGCACCTACGGCTTGATGCGCGCGGTCAAAGAGATGGAGAAGGTCGGCGCTTCCATCGAAGAGATCGACGCCATCTTCGGACCGGCGCTGGGACGGCCGAAGTCTGCGGTCTTTCAGACCGCGGATCTCGTGGGGCTCGATCTGCTGGTGGCGGTCGCGGAGCACTGCTACCACGGCCTGCCCAAGGATCCCGAGCGAGACCTCTACAAGCCGCCGGCTTGGCTCTACGAGATGGTGAAGAACAAGCAGCTCGGCCGAAAGGCCGACGGCGGCTTCTACAAAAAGACCGAGAAGACCGAGTCGAACCCGAAAGGTCTCTTGGCTTGGGACTACAAAGACAAGGCCTACCGGCCGCTGGCGAAAGTGCGCATCGACTCGCTCGGGGTGGCCAAGAACACCGACGACCTCGCGAAGCGCATGAAGGCGGTGGTCTTCGCTTCGGACCGCGCCGGTGAGATCGCGTGGCCCGTTCTGCGGGACACCCTCGCGTACGCGATGCGCTGCGCCCACGAGATCGCCGACAACGTCGCGAGCGTCGATGACGCGATGAAGTGGGGCTTCAACTGGGACCTCGGACCTTTCGAGACCTGGGACGCGCTCGGCTTCGCCGAGGTGACCAAGCGCATGACCGCGGACGGCATCGAGCTCTCGCCTTGGCTGAAGACCTTGGTAGACCAGGGCGCGGCCGGCATCTACGCGGGTCTGGGGGCGAAGGCCGGGCGCACCGCGGATCCAAAGCGTCGCTCACTCGCAGACATGAAGAAGGCCGGGGCGAAGGTCGTGAAATCGAACAGCGGCGCCTCCCTCATCGATATCGGTGACGACGTGCTCGCGCTCGAGTTCCATACCAAGGGCAACGCCATCGACGCCGACATCGTGGGCATGCTCTCGGACAGCATCAGCTACGCGGAGGAGCACGCGCGAGGCCTCGTCATCTACAACGAAGGCGAGCACTTCAGCTTCGGTGCAAACCTGATGCTGATCTACATGCTCGCTGAGCAGAAGTCCTGGGACCAGGTCGAGGAGGCCTCGCGGATGCTGCAGCAAGGGGTGCAGCGCATTCGCTACGCGAAGGTGCCGGTGGTGGCCGCCCCGCACGGCATGGCGCTGGGCGGAGGCTGCGAGATCTGTCTGGCCTCCGGGTCGGGGGCGGGGCTCCGTCCGCACGCGGAGCTCTACATCGGTCTCGTCGAGCCGGGGGTGGGGCTCATCCCTGGGGCCGGCGGTACGGTGAACACGCTGTTTGGGATGATGGAGCGTATCCCGGAGGGCGCGCGCGTGGACTCGTTGGCGCTGGTCGCGCAGGCGTTTCAGCAGATCGCGATGGCCAAGGTCGCGACCAGCGTCGAGGAGGCGCGGGCGATGACCTACGTGCCGCTTCACGCTCAGGTCACAATGGACCGCAGGCTTCTGCTCTGGGACGCGAAGCAGACCGTGATCGGCGCTTCCCAGGCCGGCTATCGCCCCCCGCTTCCGCGGGCCTTCCGCCTGCCGGGCGAGAGCGGCATCGCGACGCTGAAGCTGATGGTGAAGAACCTCGTCGACGCCGGCCAAGCCACGCCCCACGACGGGGTGATCGCGCTGAAGCTCGCGGAGGTCCTCTGCGGTGGTGCCGCGGGCCATACGCGCGAGGTCACCGAGCAAGAGATGCTGGATCTCGAGCGCGCCGCGTTTGTCTCGCTATGCGGGGAAGAGAAGAGCCGTGCGCGCATGGCGTCGATGCTCACCACCAACAAGCCGCTTCGGAACTAGGGTACCAGGGCGCCTTCGATCGCGCTCCTCATGAACTCCGCCGAGACGGCCTGAGCGCGACTCGAGCGGAGCGCTCATTCCGATTCCCGGTTCACATTCACATTCCCCGGTCCGATTGCTGTTCCCCGTTCCCAGCTCCCAGTTCCCGGCTCCCGGCTCAACCCCGCGCCGGTCGGCCGGCTGAGTCGTTTGAACGGTGAACCGGGTACCGGGAGCAGGGGATGAGGAAGGTGAATCGGACCGGGGAATGTGAATGCGAACCGGGCACTGGGAACGCAGAGCGTGAGACCTCAGCCTGGCGCCTTCGGGCTCAAGACGTCAGAAACAGGACCAGGGTCAGCACGGTCAGGACGAGCGCCGTTCCGAACAAGAACAGCGCGGCCCCGTAGATGAAGCGGGTGCGGTCCTGGGCCCCGAGCTCGGTGCGATCGGCCTGAATCATCTCGTCCGTGGAGTGCATGCTCTCGGCGAGCGCACGCGACAGCGGCCGCCTGAACGCCGGCATCTCCATCGCGGGCATCTGCATGGGCGGCGGGTCCGAGAGCGGCGGTGGCGGTGGCGGGGGCGCTTTGCGCGCCGGTCCGAGATCATCGAACAGATTCTCGCGTGTGACGGAGGGCTCGGCACCGCGCACTGACGCCGCAGTGGGCTCTGGCCTGGAGGGCGCCCTGAGGCCGAGGAGCGCCGCCGGGCCCCGCTGCAGATCGCTGCGAGTGTCTGTGGACTCGAGCCGCTGGGTGAGCGTACCGAGGATCTCTTTGGACCAGCGAGGCAGGCCCGCCACCTCGCGGATCTTCGTGATCGCGGAGGCGAGACTCGCCACGTTCGCGGGTCGATCCTGGGGGCTCGGCGCGAGTACGCCGCTCAGCAGCCCCACCCACTGCTCACCTGGAAGGCGCAGGCCGGGCGGGAACTCGGGGGCTGCGTGGTGCCGCACGCGTTCCTGCAACCGAGCCTCGGTCACTCCTTGGAGGTAGGGGACTCCGGTGAGGAGCTCAAATAGAATCGCGCCCATCGCGTACACGTCGGTCTGTGGGCTCGCGGGCTCGCCGCGGAGGATCTCGGGCGCGAGGAGGCGGCGGTCTTCCAGGCTCGTGCGCCCCGGGGGCACGAGCAGGCTCGTGAGCAGCGGGAAGCCGCCGCCGATGAGCGAGAACTCACCGCGCGGTTCGAGCATGATTGCGCCCGGCCGCAGTCGGCCGTGCAAGGATTGGAAGACTCCGCTCGGCGGGTGCGCCGCGAGGCGCGCGAGCGTCTCACCGAGCGTGCGCGTGAGGAACTCCGCGAGCGGGAGCGTCACGACGGCCTCTCGACTCGAGAGCGCGCGCGCGAACGTGTGCAGGTTCATGGACCGAACGTCGAGGCGACCGGTGACGATGCGGATCTGTTCTCGGCCCACTTGCACGTCGACGATCGGCAGCACGCCGTGAACGCGGGTGTTTTCGGCTTCCACGGACTCGAGCAAGAGGCGGTTTCGGTCCGTCGCGCTCAGGGGACGATTGGGGACGAGGCTGAGTACGACGCCATCGGCTTCAACATTGATCGCTCGGCGGCAGTCGAGCTCATCGAACCAGGTGGCGGACACGGTGCTCGCCATTGTGACCGAAAAGCACACTGATTTGCGACGGGGATACGTGCGGCGTCTGTGGGAGAACGGCCGACAGGATCAGCCGACCGTGCGCTCACCCGGTGGACGCTCGATCAGCAGGGTGACGGGTCCGTCGTTCTCCAGCGCCACCCGCATCTCGGCGCCGAAGCGCCCGGTGGGGACGGGGCGGTCGAGGCGCTTCGAGAGCGCCTCGACAAACGCGAGGTACAGCGGTTCCGCGTGTTCGGGGCGCGCGGCGTCGATGTAGCTTGGACGATTCCCACGGCGGGCGTCCGCGTACAGGGTGAACTGGCTGACCACCAGGGCTTCGCCGCCGACGTCCAGGAGAGCGAGGTTCATCTTCCCCTCGGCATCCTCGAAGATCCGGAGCCGTGCGAGCTTCTCCACCATCCATTCGAGCTCGGCGCTTCCATCCTGGGCGTGGATCCCGAGCAGCACGAGGAGACCCGGTCCGATCTGGCCGACGACTTCATCGCCGATCCGAACGCTCGCTCGGCTCACGCGCTGCACCAACGCTCGCATCAGCTCTGCATGTCCCAAACGCTCGCCATCCTCAAGTGCGGCCTTGGGGCGAGGTCTCGGCCGGGGCGATGAGCAGGCTCCGGCTCACGGCATGTCGGGCCTTGGCCGTGAAGCCCATCGCCTGCGCTCGCTCGACGATCTGCCCTTCCGAGAGCACGAGCACCGAGTCGACGAGCGAGAGCGCGAACGGAAGATCGTGCGTGACCAGCACTAGACCCAGACGTCTTTGATCTCGAAGACGCCGAAGCAGCCTCGCCACTTCGGCTCGGCTCACGGTGTCCAAAGAGGCGGTCGGCTCATCCGCGAGCAGCAGCTTGGGATCGAGCGAGAGCGCACGCGCGAGCGCGAGACGCTGAGCCTCGCCCCCGGAGAGCTGGCTCGGCGGGCGGGACAGGAGGTCCTCATCCAGCCCGACCTCCTCGAGTCGTGCGCGGATGAGCGCCGCCGGATCATCGATTCGGTGCGCAAGGAGTGGCTCGAGCAGGCTCTCGCGGAGCGTGAGTCGAGGGTCGAAGCTGGCGGCCGCGTTCTGAAAAAGCACCTGCACGAGCCGTTCGGGTCGCGCCCTCGGTGGGGCGCCCCAACGGATCTCCCCCTCGGTCGGCGACATCAGCCCGGCCATGATGCGGAGGAGGGTGCTCTTGCCGGCCCCGGAGGGCCCCACGATAGCGATGAACTCACCGGGCGCGATCTCGAGATCGATGTCTTTGAGCGTCTCGATGTCTCTTCGAGCGAGTCCGAAAGCGCCGGTGGCCTGCACGTAGCGGTGGCCGACCCGCGAGAGCCGGACGAGGGTGGGCTCAGGCACGGGCGAGAGCTCCGGCGGCGACCAGCGCCCGGGTTTCGTCGGTCTCAGGCTGCGCAAAAAGCCGTTCGCCGGGTCCCTCTTCGACGATCCGGCCCCGTGCGAGGATGAGGATGCGGCTGGTCATTCGACGGACGAGCTCGAGATCATGCGAGATGAAGAGCATCGCTCGTCGCTCCTCCGAGCGCACGGCGCGGATGGCCTCGAGCACCGCGGTCGTGTGGGGCGGGTCCAGAGCGGTCGTGGGCTCATCGGCGATGATGAGCTCGGGCTCGCCGGCGAGCACCACGGCGAGCTGCGCGCGCTGGAGCATCCCGCCCGAGAGCTGATGAGGATACGCGCGACCGGCCGTCTCCTCGAGGCCCACCTTCGCGAGGAGCTCGGCGATGGATGGGCCGTGTCCGGGAACGCGGCGGACTTCCTCGATGTGTGATCGGATCGAATGCAGCGGGTCGAAGGCGCTCTCTGCGTCTTGCCAGAGCACCCCGAGTCGAGCGCCCTGGCGCCCCCGAACCGCGGGCGGGGCATCGAGCAGAGACTCGCCCAAGAGCCGGATCGTCCCGCCGGTGCGGACGATGCCGACCGAGCGGCGCCCGGCGAGCAGGGAGACGAGCGTGCTCTTGCCTGCGCCCGAGCGACCCACCAGACCCACGGCCTCGTTCTCTTCGATCTCGAAGCTCAGGCCATCGAGCAGGCGCCGGCCGCGCTCCGCCTCGACCGTGAGGTCGCGGACCTCTAACAAGGGACCGTCCACTGCATGCAGACGCTAATCGCTCGCGCGATGAAACTCCATCCTCGCTGCTGCTCTCCGGGGCTTCGAAGTGTTCAGGCAGAGCGGTCGGGCCCAGGCTTTACGAAGGGCGGCTGATTGGCGATGGTCCCGACCATGGGACCCGCCCTCCGCGCGCGTTACACCGTGACCGTGTTCTTTCTGCTCATCGCCGCCTGCAAGACCTCCGGCCCGCCCGCGCCCCACGTGCTCGCGTTTGATCATGGACCGCTCTACTCGGAGCCGGGACGGGTCGAGTCGGCCTGCGAGGAGGCCGAAGCCGTAGCGCGCAACGCGCGCTCGGTCCTGCTCGCCGCTTCCGTGGAGACCGCCGACCTCGACAGCGTGCTCTACCCGTGGAATCGGATGGCCGGCACGCTCGAGAACGCCGCTGGCGTCATGAGCTTGCTCGCGAACGTGCATCCTCTCGAAGCGGTCCGGAAGTCCGCGGAGGTCTGCGAGCAGCGGCTCCAAAGGCTGGGCAGCGCGATTGAACTCGACCCGGCCCTCTATCGGCGCATGGCCGCGGTCGAGGACGCGGCGCTCGACCCCGAAGCCCAGCGCTTCAAGCACAAGGTCCTCGAGCGCCTCTTGCTCGCGGGTGTCGATCGCAGCGACGAGGTCCGGGCGCGCCTCGCCGCGCTCCACGAAGAGATGGTCGTCGTGGGGCAGACGTTTCAGCGGAACATCCGGGACGACGTACGGAAGATCGAGGTCGATCGAGACGCGCTCGTGGGGCTTCCCGAAGACTTCGTCGCTGCCCACCCTGTCAACGAGAACGGCAAGGTGGTGCTCGACACCAACTACCCCGACTTCTTCCCGGTGCAGACCTACGCGGACCAAAGCGCGGTCAGAGAGGCCTTGGTCCGTGCCTTCTCGAGCCGAGGTCATCCCGCCAATGAGGTCGTCTTGAAGAAGCTCCTCGAGCTCCGGCACGAGTACGCGGTCCTGCTCGGGCAGCGCAGCTGGGCAGAGCTTCGCGCAAAAGACAAGATGGTCGAGACCGCCGACCGCATCCGGTCTTTTACAGAAGAAGTGGCCGAGCTTGCACGTCCGAGGATGCAGCGCGACCTCGAGGAAGTCCTCAGCGAGAAGAGACAGCGGGAACCGGGGGCGCAGCAGGTCCAGAAGTGGGACCGGTTCTACTGGGTCAAGGAGGTGCAGAAGAAGAAGCATGCTTTCGATCCGGCGGAAGCCCGGCTGTATCTTGGTTACCGGTCGGTGCTCGAGGGCGTCTTCGCCTTGTTCTCAGAGCTGTTCGAGATCGAGATCGTGCCGACGGAACGACCGGTGTGGCACCCCTCGGTCCTGAGTTACGAACTCCGCCAAGGCGGCCGCGCGGTGGGGCGGTTCTTTCTCGATATGCATGCGCGGGAGGGCAAGTACGGTCACGCCGCGATGTTTCCGCTCACGACCGGTCTCTGGGAGGGTGCGCTGTCGGAGGCGGCTCTGGTCTGCAACTTCCCGGATCCGAACTCGGGGCCCGCGCTGATGGAACACAGCCAGGTGGTCACGCTCTTTCACGAGTTCGGTCACCTCATGCATCATTTGCTCGCGCGGAACTCTCAGTTCGTGAATCAGTCCGGCATCAGCACAGAGTGGGACTTCGTGGAGGCGCCCTCGCAGCTCCTCGAGGAGTGGGCCTTCGACGCGGGGGTGCTCGCACGTTTTGCCCGTCACCACGAGACGGGGGCGCCGATGCCCGCCCGTCTCATCGAGCGCATGCGTTCGGCCCGCGACTTCGGGCTCGGCATTCACGTGATGCGGCAGGTCTTTTATCAGTCGCTCTCGCTCGAGCTGCACGATCGGTCGCCCGAGGACCTCGATCTCGCTCGACTGAGTCATGAACTCGAGGCGCGCTATGCCCCGTACCCGCCGCTCGAGGGCACCCATGAATACGCGAGCTTCGGTCACCTCGATGGTTACAGCTCCATGTACTACACGTACCAGTGGTCACTCGCTCTCGCGAAGGACATGTTCACGCGCTTCGCGGAGGCGGGGCTGCTCTCGCACGAGGTGGCGCGAAGCTATCGCGATGCCGTGCTGCAACCTGGTGGCATGAAGCCCGCACGGGCGCTGGTCTCGGACTTCCTCGGTCGTGCATCGACCCTCGATGCGTATCGCGCGTGGCTTTCCGGCGCGAACTGATGCCCCCTGCCGCATACCTCCCGTCTTCGGACTTGCCCCCGAAATCTCTGAGCCAAAGGCGTCGCGGCGAGCAGCCGCGAAGAGGGCCGGCGACATTTGCTAGCCTCTACGTTTCCAGGGGACTAGCGGAGCTTGACCCCCATCGCTAGGCCTTCGCCGGTGGGGAGCATCGTCGACCGAAATCGCCCCCCGGTCGCGAGCCGCTGATTGAAGGCTAGGATGCCCTGGGCGTCTTCGTCCGGAGACTCCGAGACCACGTTGCCCCAGGCGAAGGCGTTGTCTCCGAGCACCACGCCACCCACGCGCAGGTTCACTTCCGCCCACTCGAGGTACGCGGGATAGTTGGCCTTGTCGGCGTCGATGAAGACGAGATCGAAGGGCCCCGCGGACTCGATCTCGCTGAGCTTCTCGAGGGCGGGTCCCACGAGCACCTCGACTCGGTCTGCGAGCCCGGCCTCGAGGAAGGTCTGTCGTGCCACCGCGGCGTGGCCCGGGTCGTATTCGAAGGTGTAGAGCCGGCCTTCTGGGGCGAGCGCACGGGCGATGCTCACTCCGCTGAACCCCGCCAGCGTACCGATCTCGACCGCGCGTCGAGCGCCGACGGCGCGCGTGAGCACTTCGAGGTGCAAGCCATCAAAGGGGCTCACATGGATGGGCGGCATCTCGGCGGCGCGGGTGCGAGCGTCGATCTCTTCGAACAGAGATTCGTCGGGCCGAAAGACCTCCCGGGCGTAGCGGACCAGCGATGGATCGGTTTGACCGTAGGATTTCTCGATGAAGCTCATGGACGGAGTGAGGCTAGCAAAGCTCGGCCCGAAGGCGCTATGACAGACCGTGTCCCTCGAGCGCGTTCTCCCGAGAGCTGCCTGGCTGCTCCTTCTCTCGCTCGCGGCCTGCGGCGACGATTCAGCAGGGGTTTTGGGAGACGCGGGTGTGGGGCCGGATCTCGCGCGGGGCTCCGATTCGTCGGCTGCCGCCGACGCCGACGCCTTCGTCGACGCCGGAACGACGGGGGCCGACGCGACCTCCCCCATGGACGCCGGGCCCAGCGCGGGCGCCTGGACCCGTCTCGCCCCGATGCCGGGAGGCCCGAGGCAAGAGACCTCGGTGGTCGAACTCGACGGCGAGATCTACGTGCTCGGCGGATTCGATGGCAGTGCGCAGGTGCTCACGGCCGTCGAAGCCTATGATCCAGCGAATGATCGTTGGCGTGCTCGTGCCGATCTGCCTTTCGCGATGCACCACATGAATGCGGCCACGATCGACGGACGCATCTACGTGGTCGGCGCTCTGACCGGACTCGGGTTCGTAGAGAACCCCAACGTCATCGTCTACGATCCCGCGCTGGACCGATGGGAAGCGCGGGGCGAGATGCCCGCGGGCTTGGCGCGCGGCTCGGCCGGGGTCGCGGTGATCGGGTCGAAGATGTTCCTCGCTGGCGGCTACCGGGATCGGGCCGCGGTCGTGCAGTTCACTTCGTACGACACCCTCACCGGGGAGTTCGAAGTCCTTCCCGAGCTGCCCGCCGCGCTCGATCATCTGGCGTCGGTCGCCGCGTCAGGGGTCGTCTACGTGATCGGCGGTCGGAGCGGGAGCATCGCAGCCACGACGGCCTCGGTCTGGTCTTTCGAGCCGGCGGTCGGGATCTGGAGGGCGCGGGCATCCATGCCGCGACCCCGCGCGGGTTTCGCGGGCGCTACGGTCCTTGAGGGGCGCGTCTACGTCTTCGGCGGGGAAGGGAACCCGGATTCGGGCTCGCAGGGGGTCTTTGCGGACGCCGACGTCTATGACCCCGGCTCCGATCGGTGGCATATGGTGGCCCCGATGCGTACCCCGAGGCACGGGACGGCGGCCGCAGCCTTGGGAGACCGCATCTTCGTGCCAGGAGGGGCCACCCAGCAGGCCTTCGGGGCGGTCGCGACGAACGAGGCTTTTGTGCCCTGAGGGCTTGTCGTGACCGTGGGCCGGTTCGGGCGCCAGCGGCGGCAGAAAACGGCGGAACCTGGCTCCTCCCGTCTGATTGTGATACCCCTCCACATCGAGGCTTGTGCCATGAGTGACGCCGACAACCCCGGCGGTGGTGACCGTACCGTCTTCGATCCCCTGAGCGCCGACGAGCTCAAAGCGCTGCGAGAGGCGAGGCAGCAACTGCGTGCCCCGGGCGCAGAGGCGGCGACGCGTCCTCCGGTTGGCCCCGACGTGGGCGAAGACATTGGTGATGCACCCACGCGCGCCATGAAGGCGATCCCGAGCATCGACTCCGGGGGCGTGACGCTGTCGACCTTGGACACCAAGCCGCCCAGGGTCATGCCCGAGCCGCAGCCGATGACTCCGCAGGCTTCGCGGCCAGCGCCCACGCCGCAACAGCCCATGTCCGTGCACCACCAGATGACGGTGCCTTCGCAGTCCGGTCCGAGCGCCGCGCCGAGCGCGCCGGAAGAGCCAAAGGTCGGCGGACCAGGTTTCGGTGAGAACACGCTCATGTGGATGGCACCCGTGAAGCCGCCGGAAGCTCAGGTCATCCCGGAGCGCGGTCTCGCCGCCGCGGGCGGGATGACACCCACGCAGGTTCCTCAAGACACCGCCAGTCGCAAGCTCACGCTGGGGCTCATTGGGGTGCTCGGCGTCGTCGCGCTCGTCGTGGCCGGCGTCTTCTTCCTCGGTGGAGGGGGGAAGCCGGGCATCGTGGAGCTCGTGACGGATCCCGTGGGCGCAACGGTGAAGATCGATGGCAAGGAGGCCGGCGAGAAGACGCCCCTGAAGGCCACGCTTCCTCCGGGGACGTACACGGTGGAACTCGCGCTTGCGGGCTATCGAACCGAGACCTTTCCGCTCGAGGTGAAGTCGGAGGCCCCACCGGATCGCAAGGACGTGTCCTTGTATCCGATCTCGGATCCCGACAAGAAGACGGTGACGATCACGGTCGGGCCGGTCTCCGCAAACATCAGCGTGGGCACCGAGACCTACCCGGCGAAGCGCTCGGTCCGCATCCCGAATCTCGATCCCAAAAAGGCGCACACCGTGGTGATCGAGGCCGGTGGTTTCAAGAAGATCGAACAGGAAGTGAAGGCGGGTCAGCTTCGGGACGAATACAACTTCATCCTCGAGCGTGTCGCGGACTGAGAGCCCTGACGCCCTTACGGGCGCGCTTCTTCGATCTGGCCCCGGCAGGGCAGGGACCTAGCCTGCTGCCTCCATGGCGCTTCAGGTCCGAGCAAAACTACTTGGCGAGCCCGCCCTGCGGTATGCTCCGCCCACCTTGAGCCCCTCTCTCCCCGAAGGCTCGGCGGACCTCGTCCGTGAGACCCCGAGTCGGATCATCGTCGTGGGTGATCTCAACGGGCATCTCACGGTGCTGCAGCGAACCCTCGAGGGCCTCCGCGTGATGACCAAGGAAGGCCACTGGTGCGGTGGCCGAGCGGTCCTGGTGCAGCTCGGGGACGTACCCAATCGGGGACCACACCCCAAAGCCGCGATGAACCTCTTACTCGATCTGCAGCAGGAGGCGCGCGAGGCGGGCGGCGATGTCGTCTGGGTCCTTGGAAACCACGAGGTTCTCTCGGCGCTGCGCCACGAAGCGTATGTGAGCGTCGAGGAGTATCTCGAGCACGCCACCGAGGCCGAACTCGAACTCTACTATCTCGAACGCTTCCGCGTTCAGTTCGAATTGCTCACGCCCGCGCCCGAAGCTCGCCTCGTGCCACCCGTCGGTGGTCGGCTCCGTGTTTGGGAGGAGGAGCACTCACCCGGCAAAGAGGCCTACCGCCGCGAGATGGGCCCCACCGGCAGAATTGGCGCCGCGATTCGCGTGTTGCCGGCCGCGGTTCGCATGGGTCCGTTTGTCTTCGTTCACGGCGGACTCTCGGAGGGGTGGGCCGCGCTGGGGCTCGAAGGCCTGGAAGCCCAGCGCGCTGCGGAGTGGGCGACGGCTCCCGACTTCTACGAGGACCTGTCGCCCGACTCCCTGCTTCGCGATCCTTCGGGTCCGCTGTGGAATCGGAGCTACTGCCTTGCACCTGCGAGCGCCGCGCTCAGACGCGAGCTGGACCGCGCGCTCGACTCGGTCGGCGGGCGATACATGTTCGTCGGACACACCCGGTCCGACGCGGTGCAAGGTGGCTTGCCGAGTCGACCTTCGGTTCGCCACGGCCGTCGTCTGGTCATGGCCGACGTAGGGCTTGGCGATCCGGGTGAGCCCGGAGGGGTCCTCGTGATCGAGCGAAAGAGGGTAGAGGCGTGGTCTCCGGGTGGATCCAAGAGCACGCTGTTCGGGTTCGAAGAGGCCAAGCCCGCGAGACGCGTGCGGGCTGGGGATCGCAGCTCGCAAGCCCCAGGGCCGGGGGTAGATCGGCAGTAGGACTCGTGAGACTTTCGGGGCGCCGTTTCCTGCGCTCGTGTCTGAGGTCATCAGCTATTCTCCAGCGAGTGGTCGCACGCTCGCTCAGGTCATCGAAGGCGCCACGCCGGGGGCCCTCATCGAGGTTCCTCCGGGGCGATACCTCGGGCCATTTCATCTGACACAATCGGTCTCGATTCGCGGGGCCGGGGACCTGACCCGCTTCGTCATCGAGCAGTCCGGGCCAGTGGTGCGGGTCTCCGTCGCCGTTCATGATCGTGTCGAGCTGGAGTCCCTGGCGATCGAGGGCGGCGCCGCCGAGCAAGGTGGGGGGCTGTGGCTCGAGTCCGGCGCGCTCTTCGGAAGCAATCTGCGCTTCACGCACTGTCGCGCGGAGCGCGGGGGCGGCATCGCTGTGGTGGCGGGGCAGGCCGAGCTGTCGCGCATTCGGATGGAGAACGTGGACGCACAACACGCGGGTGGTGCGCTCTACTGCTCGGGTGATGGGGTGCTGTCTCTGTACGAGGGCCAGATCGCGGGGACCCAAGCGCGGCAGGGCGGAGCGGTCGCGGTCTTCGGTGGCGCGCGGGTCTCTCTCGAACGCGTGACGATCAGCCGATCCCGCGCCACCAGTTCGGGCGGCGGACAGGCGCTGTATCTCGAAGGCACGTCCGGAGTCTCACCTGTGCTCGTGCTTCGGCGTGTTCGGCTCACCGACAACGCGTTATGGCCCCCGCTGGCTCAAGCCGCCGAGTGGGCGGGCGAGGTGTTCGCGGAGGGTTGTGACCTGCCGAGGATGACTCTGAAGGACACGGGTCTCGTGGACCGGGGCGGGAATACCTGGCGCTGAGGGAAGGCCCCGGCGCCAGGATCTCAGGCCGCGCTGATGCGGCTCGCTCGCCGTGGACGCATGGGACCCGAGACGGGGCGCAGACGAACGGTCGGTGGCTTCCACCAACCCGCGACCTTCTGCTCCGCGAGCACGAGGCGCTCCTCGAACCCGCGCACGCGAGCCTCGAAGTCCTGTCTATCGCGCTCGAGCGAGCCGTGAAGCTCGCTCACCCAAGTGGCTACGATCTGCGCAAAGCGCGCGCCTTCACGCTGCACCTCCGGGATCGGCGAGAACTCCGTGGACCGCACCACGGAATCACAAAGCCTCTCCGCACGGGCGATCAACTGATCGAGTTCTCTCTTCGACATCGGTCCGGCTTCCATCATGGGAACCTCCGCCGCCAATATGCCAGATGTTTCACGCGCGCACAGCCACCCCGGGGAACAGAGGTCTGTTTCACGGCGGGAAATCCGGCCCGATGAGCCGGTTTCAGGATGTGATCCGCCGCAAAGCCGACGGTATCGGATGCGTGGAACGGTGTAGGCGCCAGCGTACCTCGTCCCGAGGACGGGGCGAGAGGCCGCTCGAGGGGTGGGTTTCTTGACAGCCCCGGGGGCCCCCCTAGAATCACCAGACCATGGGGCCTAGATCCGTGCTGTTGGCGCCGTTCGCTTGCGTCGCGTTCACTGCCTGCAGCACGACCGGCGGCGTCGAGCAGGAAGTCAGCCGTCTGCGCCAAGAGATGCGCGCGCTGCGCGCAGAGCTCGCCGAAGAGAGCCAGGCCCGTGAAGCGCTCGAGACACGCGTGACTCTGCTCACTTCAGGCCGACGCTCGGCGACGGCGAGTCCGTCCCCTCGGGCATCCGATGCTCAGTCGACCGCACACAGCTCCAGTTCCGAACCGACGCTTCCCGATCTTCCGGTGGTCAAGCTCCCGGGCGAAGCGCACATGCGCGACGGGCTCGGCGCCGTGGATGACGGCGGGGCGCCGGTCATGATCAGGCTCGGTGCGGGCGGCGGCGAAGAGCGCCTGTCGGTTGATCACTCCGTGCTCCAGAAGCCGGATCCCGTACTCGGGGCCGCGCAGGGCTCGAACACCAGCTCGGAGAAGAGCCGAGGTGCGCTGAGCATGAACGAGCACTACGCGCTCGCGCTCTCGAAGCTCCGCCAGGAGAACAACCCCCGCGCCGCGCGCGAGCTCCTCCTCGATTTCTTGGAGCGATACGCGAGTTCGCACTTGAGTTCGAACGCCGCCTACTGGCTCGGCGAGTGCAGCTTCGCGGAGAAGAACTACGCCCGGGCCGCGGGCGAGTTCGAGCGCGTGCTGACGGGCCACCCAGATTCGGCGAAAGTGCCGGACGCGATGCTGAGGCTCGCGCTCTCCTGGAAGCGACTCGGAAAGCAGACGAACGCCGACGAGGTCGCTCGTCGGCTCGTCTCCGAGCACCCAGACAGCGAGGCCGCCAAGCAGGTCCCGGACCAGATCGGGCCTTTGAGAGGCTAAAGAGGTATGAGCATGGTGAAGCGCAACTCAGCATTCGGCGCGAAGCAGACAATCGCGGCGTGCACCTTCCTGGCGGCTTTCGCCTTGGCGCCGGTCGCGAGCGCCCAAGACGATGAGCCGGATGAAGTCCAGGCCGAGCCTGAGGCCGACTCATCGGACGACGAGGGCGATTCGGGCGGCAGTACAGTCACGCGCCGCGAAGCGGGCGACAACGTCGACTTCGGTGCGGCCGCCGAAGGGGCAAAGCCCGCCGGCGGAGAGCCCGCGCTCAACGAGACGCACGCGGTTCAGTCGGGCGATACGCTCTGGGATCTCTGCGGCAAGTACCTCAACAGTCCTTGGTACTGGCCGAAGATCTGGAGCTACAACCCGCAGATCTCCAACGCGCACTGGATCTTCCCCGGCAACGAGTTGCGCTTCTATCCCAGCGACGAGAGCCTCCCGACCAACGTCGAGGTCTCGAGACAAATGGCGATGGAAGACGAGCCTCAGGCGATCTCCAGCGATGACCTGGTGCAGACGTCCGGGGTCATCGAGGTGGGCAAGGTCGCGGCGGGCTCTTTCGTGGGCCAGCACATCGGCTTCGTATCCGTGAAGCAGCACGAGATCGCGGGTCAGATCGTGAACTCGGCGCGCGAAGCCCAGCTCCTCTCCGACTTCGATCGCGCCTACGTAAAGCTCAAGAGCGCCGCCAAGAAGGGCGAGCCCTACGCGGTCTATCGCACTTTGAAGCCCATCGAGCATCCCATTACCGGTGAACCTTACGGCTACGTGGTCGAGATCATCGGCGGCGTCTCGGTCGTCGATACCAGCCCGACCGTGGCGACGGTGATGGTGCGTCCCACGTATCAGCCCGTCGAGCGCGGAGACTTCGTGGGCCCCTGGCCCACCACGCTCGGCAAGCGTGTCGAGCCCACGCCCAGCACCGCGAACGTGAAGGGCTACATCGTCGAGACCCTGGAGGCTGCGCTCAACCACGTGGGTGAGCACCACATGGTCTTCATCGATCGAGGTCGCACGCACGGAGTCCAAGTGGGCAACGAAGTCACCGTCTATCACCGAGGCGACGGTTACACCGAAGAGTACGAAGGCCTGCCGAACGAGCCGGTCGGACGCCTGATGATCATCGACGTGCAGGAAGAGACCGCGACCGCCATCGTGGTGCGGTCGTTCCGCGAACTCAGCGTGGGCGACAAGATCGAGATGTCCAGCTCCTCGGGCTGATCCTCCCGCCGCATCCCTCTCATTCATTCGTGGCCGTGGACGTGAACGTGGCCGCGGCTTTCATTCCAGACGCACACCCGAGTTGACCTCTCACCCCTCCGCTCCGACAAAGGCGTGGTGGTGCACATCCTCTCGAGCGCTCATGAGGAGTGGCCTCCAGGCTTGGCCGAGCTGCCCGTTCCTCCCGCGCAGCTGTTCGTCATCGGGTCGCTGCCGCCTCCCGACCAGCCCGTCGTTGCGGTCGTCGGTTCTAGGCGCCCATCGGTGGAGGCGCTTCGATTCGCCAGGGAACTCGCACGCGACCTCGCCCGAAACGGTGTCGCGATCGTGAGCGGTGGCGCCCGCGGCATCGACGCTGCGGCGCACGAAGGCGCGCTGCTCGCGGGCGGATGCACCGTCGCGGTCCTCGCGGGTGATGTGACGCGCCCCGAGCCGGCCTCGAACCGCGCGCTCTTTCGGCAGATCTGCCGCGAGGGCGGGGCGGTCGTCGCGGAGCACGCTCGCCTCCCTGAACATCGAGGAGCGTTCGTCACCCGAAACCGTCTGGTCGCGGCATGGGCTCGTGCGGTCGTGGTGGTGGAGGCGCGCCTTCGCTCGGGCACACGCTCCACCGCGAGGGTCGCGGCCCAACTGCAGAGACCGGTGTATGCCGTTCCGTGGTCACCCTTTCACGCGCCCGGGGCGGGAGGACTCCGGCTCCTGGAGCAGGGGGCAAAGGTGCTCGTGCGCTCCGACCTTCTGCTCAAAGACCTGGGTCTGGCCGTGCCGCCGAGTGCGGCGCGGTCGGTGTCGGCCGAGCTGAGCGACACCGCCCAGCGTGTGCTTCGCGCCCTGTCCCTCCATCAAGGGGCTTCCGCGGAGGCGCTCGTCCAGACGCTCGGACTGCAGCTGCCTTCGCTGCTTCGAGAGCTCGCCAAGCTCGAGCTCGAGGGCATCGTCGAACTCGCGGGGGCCGGGCGCTACCGCGTCTGTGTGCGGTGCGTGTAGACTCCGCCGGGATGAGCGCTGGGGTCGAAGCACGCGCGGCCCCGAGGGCCCCGATCATGGTCATCGGCGCCGGGCTCGCCGGCTCGGAGGTCGCGCTTCAGCTCGCGCTTCGTGGGCACCGCGTCGTCCTCCACGAAATGAAGCCGAAGCAGCGAACGCCAGCTCAAGTGAGCGACGGCTACGCGGAGCTCGTTTGTTCGAACTCCTTCCGGTCTTCGGCCCTCGAGAACGCGGTCGGAGTCATCAAAGAGGAGATGCGTCGCCTCGGCGGAGTGCTCATCCGTGTGGCGGACCACACGCGCGTTCCGGCCGGCGATGCGCTCGCGGTCGACCGAGAGCGTTTCTCGAGGATCGTCACCCATCTTCTCCAGAACACCCCGGGTATCGAGGTGGTGGAGCGAGAAGTGACGGAACTCCCGGGGCCGAGCGAGGCGTCTTTGGTCGCCGTCGCGACGGGCCCGCTCACGGCGCCGAAGCTGGCGGAGCACATCGGGGCGCTCACCGGCGGGGGCGCCAGCCTCTACTTCTACGATGCCATCGCCCCCATCGTCGCCGCGGACAGCATCGACGAGAGCATTGCGTATCGAGCGTCCCGCTATGGCAAGGGCAACGCGGACGACTACGTGAACTGTCCGCTCGACCGGGACCAATACGAGGCGTTCGTGCAGGCGGTGCTCGAGGCCGATCGAGTGACGGCGCGTGAATTCGAGGACGCTCTGTTCTTCGAAGGCTGCCTGCCGATCGAGGTGATCGCCGGCCGCGGGCCGGAGACGCTGCGTTTTGGCTGCATGAAGCCGGTGGGGCTCGAGCATCCGGTGACGGGGAAGCGCGCTCACGCGGTGGTGCAGCTGCGTGCGGAGAATGTCGACCGAACCGCGTACAACCTGGTGGGCTTTCAGACTCGACTCAAGTGGGGTGATCAAACTCGGATTCTTCGCACCATCCCGGGCCTACAGAACGCCGAGTTTCTGCGCCTCGGGCAGATTCACCGAAACACGTACCTCGACTCGCCGGCGCTCCTCGACGATCAACTGCGCTTGCGGAGCGCTCCGCGCGTTCGTTTCGCCGGACAGATGACGGGTGTCGAAGGCTACGTCGAGTCGACCGCGAGTGGCCTCTTGACCGCGTTCTCGATGATCTCGGAGTTGTCGGGCCGGGTATTTTCACCACCGCCGGTCGAGACCGCGCTCGGGGCCCTGCACGCGCATGTTCTCGGCTCTCGCCGCCCCGAAGGGGTCAAGGGTCATGTGCCCTCGAACGTGCATTGGGGGATGGTGCCGCCGCTCGATGTGCGCGCCAAGAAGCGGGACCGAAAGCGCGCCTACGGGGAGCGCGCCTTGCTCGAGACCGAGGCCTACCAGCTGAGAATGCGGGATGAACTCGGGCTGCTCGATGCGGAGCGGATCGAGGCGCAGATCGCGCTCGCGCTCCAGAAAGAGGAATTGGTGCCTCCGGCCGCTTCGGAGTAGGCTCGGGCGGTGCCCCGTCGGAAGCGAAAGCGTGTGCTTCAGGCCGCGCCCTCGGCCTCGGCGCTCGGGTTTGACGAGGCCCTCGTGCTCTTTTTGGACTCCATCGAGCACGAGCGGCGTCTCTCTCCGCGGACGGTGATCGCCTACCGGCACGACCTCGAGGATTTCCTGCGCTTCTTGCGCGAGGGCGGACGTTCCACCGCGCCCGACGCGATCGAGGCGCACGACCTCCGGGCCTATCTCGCGGAGCTCCACCCTCGTACCGGGCCTCGCACTCGGGCGCGGCGACTCGCGGCCATTCGGTCGTTCTATCGCTTTCTGCTCCGACGCCGCCGAGTGAAGAAGAACGTGGGGGAGCTGGTGGCCTCCCCGAAGCTCCCATCGCCGCTTCCTCGCGCGCTCAACGTCGATGAGGTCTTTCGACTGCTCGAGGCGCCCGGAAGGCCGGGCCCGCGGGCGCTTCGTGATCAGGCCATGCTCGAGATGCTCTACGGGGCTGGTCTTCGAGCTTCCGAACTCGTCTCCCTCAACCTCGAGTCCATCGACTTCGCGCGCAAGGTCGTTCGAGTGGTGGGCAAGGGGCAGAAGGAGCGAATCGTCCCCTTCGGCGGCAAGGCCCTCGCTGCGCTCGAAGCTTATCTGCTGGTGAGGAGCGACCTGCTCGGGCCCAGGTCCGGGGCCGACGGTCAGCGCGCGGAGAACGCGGTCTTCTTGAACGCCCGCGGCGGCCGTCTCTCGGTGCGCGGCCTCGCCAAGCGGCTCGGGGCGCGGCTCGAAGAGGCGCCGATCGAACGGCGCGTGACTCCGCACGTACTAAGGCACAGCTTCGCGACTCACCTCCTCGATGGCGGGGCCGACCTGAGGAGCATTCAGGCCATGCTCGGCCACTCGAGCCTGGGCACGACCCAACGCTACACCTCGGTCTCCGTCGAGCACCTCCGGGACGTCTACCAGAGCGCTCATCCGCTTGGGGATGACCCAGAAGGCGGGTCTTGACGCCTCCTCCCTGGTGCGCCAACAAGGCCACCATGTCTCCAGGCTCATCCAGCGTCATCCTCCACGGCACCACCATCCTCACGGTGCGAAGCGGTCGGCGCGTCGCGATGGGCGGGGACGGTCAGGTCAGCCTCGGGAACACGGTCCTCAAGGCCTCGGCGGTCAAGGTCCGTCGGCTCCACGAGGGCAAGGTCTTGGCGGGCTTCGCGGGCTCCACCGCGGACGCACTCGCGCTCTTCGAACGCTTCGAGACCAAGCTCTCCGAGCACGGAGGTCAGCTCCTTCGCGCCGCGGTCGAGCTCTCCAAAGACTGGCGGACCGATCGCTACCTTCGGCGGCTCGAGGCGATGCTCCTCATCGCCGATCGTGAGGCCACGCTGGTGCTCACTGGGACCGGAGACGTGCTCGAACCCGAGGAAGGCGTGGCCGCCATTGGCAGCGGCGGACCGATGGCCCTGTCGGCGGCTCGGGCGCTCCTTCGGCACAGCACGCTCACCCCGACCGAGGTTGTGAAGGCGGGGCTCGAGATCGCGAGCGAGGTTTGTGTGTTCACTAACCAGAACATCAAGATCGAGGAACTCTCCGATGACTGAAAGCCCAGACCGCTACGCGTTTACTCCGCGAGAGACCGTGGGGGAACTCGACCGCTATATCGTGGGCCAAGCGCGGGCCAAACGAGCGGTGGCCATCGCGCTTCGGAACCGCTGGCGCAGGCAACACGTGTCGGAAGACATGCGCGAGGAGATCCATCCGAAGAACATCTTGATGATCGGCCCCACCGGCGTGGGAAAGACCGAGATCGCCCGGCGGCTCGCTCAGATGATCAAGGCGCCGTTCGTGAAGGTCGAAGCCTCCAAGTTCACGGAGGTGGGCTACGTGGGTCGGGACGTCGAGTCGATGATCCGAGACCTGGTCGAGGAGGCGGTCAACCTCGAGCGGCAGGAGGCGATGGCCCGGGTCGAGCCCAAAGCGGAGCTCGCGGCGGAGGAGCGGATCTTGGATCTGCTCTTGCCCCCCGGACCCACCCCCGGCCGCATGGGCTTCGAGGAGGTCGCGGGGGCCGAGAAAGACGAGAGCAACCGCACCCGCGAGACCTTCAGGCGCATGCTCCGGGAAGGAAAGCTCGACGATCGCGAGGTCGAGATCGAGGTCCGTTCCAAGGCGGCGCCATCCATGATCCAGAACTTCTCTGCCGAGGGGGTCCAGGACATGGTCGTGCAGATCCAAGACATGATGGGCATGAAGAACGGTGGGCCCAAGCGGCGCCGCAAGGTCAGCGTGAAGGATGCGCGCCAGATTCTGAGGGACGAAGAAGCGAGCCGGTTCATCGACCAAGATGCCATTCAGCGAGACGCTCTTCGTCGAGCGGAAGAGAGCGGGATCGTGTTCCTGGACGAGATCGACAAGATCATCGGTCCAGGCAGCAAGAGCCGCGGGGGAGGGGGCGGCCCCGACGTCTCACGCGAAGGGGTCCAAAGGGACCTCCTCCCCATCGTCGAAGGTTCGACCGTCAGCACCAAGTACGGGCGAATCAAGACCGACCACGTGCTGTTCATCGCGGCCGGGGCATTTCATGGGGGCAAGGTCGCCGATCTGATCCCGGAGCTTCAGGGCCGCTTCCCCATCCGTGTCGAACTCGACGCGCTGACCAACGAAGACTTCGTGCGCATCCTAAAGGAGCCGAAGAACGCGATGATTCGGCAGTACCAGGCCCTGCTCGGCACGGAGGGCATCGAACTCGAGGTCGAGGATGAGGCCGTGGTCGAGCTCGCGCGCGTGGCCGCGGCGGCGAACGAAGCGCTCGAGAACATCGGCGCGCGTCGCCTCCATACGGTGCTCGAGACGCTGCTCGAGGAGATCTCCTTCGATGCGCCGGAGCGGAAGGACAAACACGTCAAGATCAACAAGGCATTCGTGGAGGAGCGCCTGAAGAAGGTGCTCGAGCGCGAAGACCTGAGGAGGTTCGTGCTTTGACGAGCGAGCGAAGACAGGCGGATCTGATCCGCCGCGCAGAACGGGTCTTCACCCCCAACCTTCGGCCTGCGCCGGTGGTGCTGGACCACGGCGAAGGGGTGCGCCTCTACGACCTCGAGGGGCGTGAGTATCTGGACTTCGCCAGCGGCATCGCGGTGAGCGCCCTGGGACACCGGCACCCTGCGCTGGTGTCCGCGATAAAAGCTCAGGCCGAGCGACTGCTCCATACTTCGAACCTCTATTGGAACCAGCCTTCCATCGAACTCGCCGAGAAGCTGGTCGCGAGCTGTTTCGCGGAGCGGGTCTTCTTCTGCAACTCGGGCGCCGAGGCCAACGAAGCCGCCATCAAGCTGGCGCGTAAGTTCGCGCACGACCGGGGTGAAACCGAGCGGGTCGAGATCCTGAGCTTCGAAGGCTCCTTCCACGGGCGCACCATGGGCGCCCTCGCCGCCACCGCGCAGCCCAAGTACCACGTGGGCTTCGAGCCTCTGCCTCGCGGCTTCACCTACTTGCCCTTTGGAGACCTCGAAGCGCTCGAGCGCGCGGCGTCTCCGCGCACCGCCGCGATATTGATCGAGCCGGTGCAAGGTGAGGGCGGGGTGCGCGCCACCCCCGAGGGCTTCTTGGCCGAGTGCCGGAGGCTCGCTGATCGAGCCGGGGCGCTCCTCGTCTTCGACGAGGTCCAGATCGGCGTGGGGCGTAGCGGCAAGATGTTCGGGCATCAGCACGAAGGCGTCGAGCCGGACATCATGAGCCTCGCGAAGGGCATCGGAGGGGGCCTGCCCCTCGGTGCGATCGTGACCACCGAACGCGTGGGCGCATCGCTCTCCTTTGGGAGCCACGCCACCACGTACGGCGGTAACCCGGTGGCGTGCTGCGCTGGAGGGGTCGTCTTCGATGCACTCGCGGCGCCAGGCTTCTTGGATCGCGTCTCCCGGGTGGGGCACCAGCTCCGGGACGGGCTGACCGCGATCTCGGCCGGGCGAGGGCTCTTCAAAGAGGTCCGCGGGCGAGGCATGCTCATCGGGGCTGAACTCGCGCCCGAGGTCCCTTTCGAGGCAAAAGCGGTGGTCGAGGCCTGTCGGGCCCAGGGGCTGCTCGTCCACGTGGCGGGTCCTCGAGTCGTCCGTATCGCACCTCCGCTGGTCCTCGACGCGGCCGACGCGGCCTTGGGCCTCGAACGCTTCAGAGAAGCCATCTCCGCCCTCGAGGTCTGACGAACGCGCCCTCTCGGCCCTCCGGTGAGACCCCCTACCTTGACGGGGATCCGGTCCGATGGAACTCTCAGCCATCTGGGAGGCTTAGCCGCTGACTTCGATCGTCCGCGGGACGACATGACCGACATACCCATCGTGCCGTCGCTGCGCAGCGACGTAGATCTGACCCGGGTTTCCCTGAGCGTCGATGACATGTTCCTCGTGTCGCGCATCGATGGGCGTTCGTCTGTCGCAGATCTCGCGGTGCTCATCGGCAAGAAGGCCGACGAGACACAGAAGATCCTGGAGCGCCTCGTCGAGCTCGGACTGGTCAGCTTGGGTCGAGGTTCCGTTCCTCCGCCCCGCCGATCTCGGCCGCCCCCGAAGCCAGAGTCCACCGGTGGGGTCTTCGAGATCCCGGACAACTTCATCTTTCCGGTTGGCCTGATGCAGGACAAGAACGACCTGGATGTGAACACGCGGAAGCGAATCATCTGGATCCACGAGAACCTGGAGAAGTGGACCTACTATGAACTCCTGGAAGTCGATCGCAAGGCGGACAAGGAAGCGGTCAAGAAGGCCTACCGCGAGCGAAGCAAAGACTGGCACCCGGATGGCTTCCGCGCCAAGAAGCTCGGCGCGTTCAAGAAGCTGGTCGAGGCGGTGTTCAAGCGCTTGACCGAGGCGCAACGGGTTCTCACCGACGTCAAAGCGCGCCTCGCCTACGACCAAAGCGTCGTGTTTGAACCGACCGAAGAGGAGATGAAGGAGCTCCTCTGGCGCGCGGGCGCCGAGGAGCGGGAGAAGCGCCGCGAGGAAGAGAGACTCCAGAAGCGCATCGCGAAGAACCCCGTGCTGCTCAAGAAACAGCAGGCCAAGGAGTTCTACGAAGCCGCGCTGGCGCTGGAGGCGGAGGGGAAGCTCATGGAGGCTCGCCGGCAAGCGCAAATGGCAGTCGCGTACGACCCCAAGCCCACCGAGTATGTCGCTCTCGTCGAGCGCATCTCGGACCTGGCGGTCGACCACCGCATCGCGCCCATCCTCAAGCGCGCGAAGTATCACGAGTCCATGACGCAATGGGACGAAGCGATGGAGTATCTGAGCGAAGCGGTGCGCGTGGCGCCGGACAACGGGACCGCCCGCCTTCGTCTCGCTTACAACATGTTGATGGCGAGGCAGGATATCGACGAGGTCATGCGGCACGCGCAGAAGGCGGTGGTCCTCGTTCCAGAGGATGCCGAGGCCCACTATGTGGCGGGTCGGTGCTGCGAGGCCAAGGACATGGAGAAGAACGCGAAGAAGCACTACGAAGAGGCGCTTCGGTTGCGACCGAACTTTCAGGACGCCAAGAAGCGCCTGAACAAACTGAAGTGGGGCTTCTGAGCCGGCATCCGGTTATCAAGACGGGAACTAGAAATGGCGAGTGAACCAGTCATCGGAATCGATCTCGGAACGACGAATTCTTGCGTCGCTATCGTGGAAGACGGGGTGCCGAAGGTCATTCCCAATCGTGGCGGCTACCGCACGACACCTTCCATGGTGGCCATCGCGGAGAACGGGCGGCGCCTGATCGGGCACATCGCCAAGCGGCAGGCGATCATCAACGCCGAGAATACGGTCTACGCATCCAAGCGGCTCATTGGGCGCCGATGGGACTCGCGTGAGGTCTCGGACGCGCTCGAGACGTGTCCGTACAAGATCATCAAGGGACCCAACGGTGACGTCCGCATCGAGATGCGAGACAAGGTCTACAGCTTGCCCGAGGTCAGCTCGATGATCCTGACCGAGATGAAGGTCATCGCCGAGCAGCACCTCAACAAGGAGATCCAGAAGGCGGTGATCACCGTCCCCGCCTACTTCAACGACGGCCAGCGTCAAGCGACCAAGGACGCCGGCAAGATCGCGGGTCTGGACGTGGTGCGCATCATCAACGAACCCACCGCGGCCGCTCTGGCCTACGGCTACGGCAAGGCCTACGACCGCCGGGTCGCGGTGTTCGACCTCGGGGGAGGCACTTTCGACATCTCGATTCTCGAGATCTCCGGCGGGGTCTTCGAAGTGCTCGCCACGTCCGGCGACACCCTGCTCGGGGGCGAGGACTTCGACTACCGCATCATCGAGTGGTTGGTGTTTGGCTTCGCCAAGGAGCACAACATCGACCTTCGTAAGGACCGAATGGCCTTTCAGCGGCTGAAAGACGCGGCCGAGAAGTCGAAGTGTGAGCTCTCGGGGGGGCCTCAAAGCGAGATCAACCTGCCGTTCATCATCTCCACCGGCCAGAACGACGCGCTCCACCTGCAGCGCACGCTCACCCGCGACACTTTCAACGACCTCGTCATCGACCTTGCAAAGCGCTGCACGCAGATCTGCGAGAAGACGCTGAAGAGCGCGGGCATCGACAAGAAAGATCTCGACGACGTCATCCTCGTGGGAGGGCAGACGCGCACGCCGAAGATCCAGGAGATGGTGAAGGAGTTCTTTGGGCTTTCTCCGTCGAAGAACGTTCACCCGGACGAGGTCGTGGCACTGGGCGCCGCCATCCAAGGGGCATCACTCCTCGACGAGGCGAGCGACGTCCTCCTGTTGGATGTCACGCCGCATAACCTCGGCATCATGATCGTCGGAGGCTACTTCCAGACGATCATCGAGAAGAACACGACCGTGCCCACCAGCGCGGCCCACATCTTCACCACGGTGCGCGACAACCAGACCTCGGTTCGAATCATGGTCTTTCAGGGCGACTCGCAGCTCGCGCAGGAGAACGAGCTCCTCGGAGAGTTCATCCTTTCTGGCCTGAGAAAGGCGCCGCGAGGCGAGGTCGAGGTCGAGGTCAACTTCGAGATCTCGGCGGACGGTATCGTCTCGGTCTCGGCGAAAGACCTCGAGACCGGGCTCGAGCAGAGCATCACGGTCACCGCGACCAGCGGTCTCACCGAGGAAGAGATCGCGGCGATGGCCAAGGACGCCGAGCAGTACGCGGTCGGGGTCAAGACGAACGAGGCCTTCGAAGAGCGCAAGGCGCGCGTGGAGGCGACGATGCGCGACATCGAAGGCCTCCTGCCGAAGGTTCGACCGGTCATCGCCAGCTCCGAGTTCGGGAGCGAGGCGCTGCGCAAGGTCGAGACCGCACTCGAACGGGCTCGAGGCGCCATCACTGCGCGTTCGACCGAGGGCTTGGACGCGACCATCGATGCCCTCGAACGGACGCTGAAGATGCTTCGAGGCGTCGCGGACAAGATGGGCCCCGACGCTTGACGGAAGGGGGCCAGGGAGCAGGCCCCGAAGGGCCCTCCGTTGATGAGTGCATCGAGGCCGGCCTCTACTACTTTTCTCGCGGCGAGTTTCGCCTGGCCGAACACTGGTGGAACGCGGCTCGCTTGGCGGAGCCCGACAACCGCCGGGCCAAGGAGTGCCTGCGATACTTGGATCGGCTCGAAGGGCAGGAGTCCTCCGAGTTGCCGCCAATCGAGTTGCTCGCTGAACCCCCGACTCGCCCGCCGGCCAGCATTCCGGTCGAGGGGCCTGGCGCGGCTCCCGACGATCCCTGGGGGGCCCCCGACGCGCGGGAAGAGCTCGGAGATGATCCCTGGAGATCCGGTCCCGACGTCACCAGCGTCGTCACCCTGGACGAAGGAGGCTGGGAAGAGGACGCGGTCGCCGAGCGCACCCCGTTCCCCATGCTCGACCGCGAGCCGCTCTTTGGCTCGCCGCTGCACCTCGCGACGGACAAGGGCATGATGCGGGAGCGCATCGCGAACTCGCCGGTCCTCGGTTCGCGACGCACGAGCGACACGGGTCGAAAACAGGAGCTGTCGCATCTCCCACCGGAGATGCTTCTCAAGCGGGCAGAGCAGCGCCTCGCGCTCGACGACTTCGACGGGGCGCTCGAGCTCCTCGAGGGCATCTCGGAGGACTCCGCGGTGGGACCGGCGGCGTACAAGCTGGCGCGAGACGCGTCAGCGCGCCTCGAAGCGCAATACGCCTCGCAGCTCGGAGGCTTCGATCGCTACCCGCGAGTGACCCTGCCCGCGGACGAGATCATCTGGCTGAACCTGAATCATCGGGCGGGCTTCATCCTTTCGCAGATCGATGGCGGGGTGAGCTACGAGGACTTGGTGTCCCTCTCGGGCATGCCTCGCATCGACACGCTGCGTCTGCTCTGCACGCTGCTGCAAGAAGGGGTCATTTCCAGTCGCGAGCCCTGAGCTCAGGGTCCCTTCGACTTCTTCGCTCGGAGGGCCTCGAGGCGCGCCTTGATCTCGCGCTCGTGCCCGCTGTCGGTGGGCTCGTAGTACCTTCGGCCCGCGAGCGCGTGAGGCAGATACGTCTCGTCCGGGACGAAGCCACCAAAGTCGTGCGGATAACGGTATCCGTGCCCGTGGCCTCGGGCCTTGTCGAGGCTGGTGGAGGCTGGGCGCAGCTTCTCCGGAACCGGCAAGGGACCGAACTCGCCGACGTCACGCCGGGCGGCGCCGTAAGCCATGAACACTCGGTTCGACTTCGGCGCTGATGCTAGGTAGCTGGCGGCTTGAGTCATGGCGAGGGCGCCTTCGGGCAGACCCACGAGCTCAAAGGCGGCGAGGGCGGAGGTCGCCAGAGTGAGCGCGCCGGGGTCCGCATTGCCGATGTCCTCACTGGCGAAGATCACCATTCGGCGGAGCAAGAACCGTGGGTCCTCGCCCGCCTCGAGCATGCGGGTCAGGTAGTAGACCGCGGCATCGGGGTCCGACCCCCGCATGGATTTGATGAAGGCCGAGATGACGCCGTAGTGTTCGTCGCCCGCCTTGTCGTAAAGCAGCGTCTTGTGCTGGAGGGCCTCCTCCGCATCTTCGGGGGTGATGACGGTGCGTTCGCTCAGGCGTGCGCGTTCCGCCGCCACTTCGAGCGTGGTCAAGGCCCGCCTCGCGTCCCCGTGGGCGCCTGCGACGATCGTCTCCTTCGCGAGCTCATCGATGGAGAGCGCGAACCTGCCGAGCCCCTGCTCGGCGTCGGAGAGCGCCCGGTCGAGCAGGGTGCAGAGGGCCTCGTTCGAAAGGCGCGCGAGCACGAACACGCGAACCCGCGAGAGGAGCGCCGCGTTGAGCTCGAAGGACGGGTTCTCGGTCGTGGCGCCCACCAGCGTCACGATGCCCTTCTCGACCGCGGGCAAGAGCGCGTCTTGCTGGGCTTTGGACCAGCGATGGATCTCGTCCACGAACAGCAGCGTGCGACGGCCTCGTTCTCCCCGCGCCCGACGCGCCTCTTCGAGGATCTTTCTGAGCTCCGCGACCCCGGAGAGCACGGCGGAGAGGGTGACGAAGCGGGCCTGGGTACGTTCCGCGAGGAGGCGTGCGAGCGACGTCTTTCCGGTGCCTGGCGGTCCCCACAGAATCATCGAAGGCAGGCGGTCCCCGAGGATGAGTTCGTGAAGGAGCTTGCCCGGTCCCACCAGATGCTCCTGCCCCACGAGCGCATCCAGTTGTGCGGGGCGCATCCGGTCCGCGAGCGGATCCGTCGGGCTCTTCCGCTCGGCCGCTGCTTCGAAGAGGTCCATCGGCGGCATGGTCGTGCGGTCGTTCATGACTGTAAAGCACGCCTTTTTGCGCTGTCGGGTAACGTCGTACCCGCCCAAACCTTTGCCGCGGTCGCCGACTGTGGGATGGATCTCGGCATGAGCAGCGCGACGGAGCAGCTGCGTGTGCTCGAGGTCCTCAAACGGGACGAGTGGAGCGTGGCGGGCAGGGCCATCGACGCCTCGGGCCACGGACCTCAGCTCGTCCGACGCTTGATCCCGGAGCGGCGTTTCGACGAGGTAGCTCGGGCCAGTCTGCGCGCCGAAGTCGAATACGGCGCTCGTCTCGGCTCCCTAGAGGCGCCGACGGGGGAGCTGGTCGAGTACCCCGACGGCGAGCTGGTGCTCCGCTACACACACAAAGAAGGCATCGAACTCGATCGCATCCTCTTTGCGCTGAATGCCCGCGGGTGGGTGCTCAGCGCGAAGGCGGCCGCGACTCTGGTGGGCCCGGTCCTCGAGATGGCCGCTCGCATCGCCCAGCACCCGCCCCCTGATCTCGGGGAGGTCTCGTCCTTCGGACACGGTGAGATCGCGCCGCGCAGTCTCCTCCTCGGCCGCGACGGGGTTCTGAGGCTCTTCGAGGCGCGCTGCGCGGCCTGCGCGCTGCCGTGGTCGCGGACCTCGGACGGACGCCTCGCGCTCGCCCCCGAGCTCCCACGTCCGCTGAGGGCCGGCACCACCGAGGGTGATGTCTACGCGGTGGCTTCCGTGCTCGCCGCCTCGGTCGTGGGTATTCGTCGCCTCGTTGCGCTCGAGGACCTGCCGCTCGCCGAGGCCTTCGAGCGCGAGACCCTCCTGGCCGAGGAATCTCAAGGGTTGGATCGCGGGTTCTCGGCGTTGGTCATTCGTGCGCTCGCCGCCGAACCCTCCCTGCGTGTCTCCCTGCGTTCCATGGCGCTCGCCTTGCGGCACGGTCTGGGACTCGATGAATCGGGGGTGCGGCAGATACGACTTGGGCTCTCTGACCTCGTGGCTTTGCTCTCGGAGCGTCGAGATCTGATGGATGTGCCGGAGGAGTATCGTCACCGCTTCGCCGAAGTGCTGGTGCCGATGGCGGCCAACAAACGCCGTGTGCTCAGCCAGCCGCCGCCGTCGGGCCCGGGCACCGCAGACCCTCCGCTTCCACGCGGGGGCTCTTCGGCCAGCCTGCGACCGGCGGCTTCTTTCGGTGCGGGACCGCTCGACCCGCGCGGCGACAGCGCCGATGTCTCGCAGGGCTTTGCGCTCGAGGTGCTCGACGACTGGGGCTCCATGTCGCGTCATCTCACCGGCACCTTCGTGGTCCCACGCGTCGTGCGAGAGCGCGCTCGCAAGCGTCGTCGGCAGCGGCAAGTGCTCCTCGGGGTCATGGTCATCGTCGCGGTCTTGGTGGTCGGTGCGCTGATGTTCTTCGTGAAGCGTCAGCTTCAGGACCTGGCTTCCATCTCCGTGACCGGCGAGGTGAGTTCCCCTTCGATCACGATACCGGCGGTGCCCGCGCCGCCTCCCGCTGAGGCCGCGGAGACCTCCACTCGAGCCGCTCGGGCCCCGGCCCCGGCGCCGGTTCCGAGCTCGGGTGCGGTTCCCCATGCCCCCCGAGCGAACGCAGAGAACCCGCGCCCAGCCGGTGCTCCTTCATCCAAAGTGGCGACTGGGCCCGCCGCGATCCCCGCTTCGCCGCCTCGGCCCCGACCCGCTCCGGCGCGGGCGCCAGAGGCCACGGCAAGGCTGTTTGTCACCGTGAGTCCCCCGACCCGAGTCAGCATCGATGGCCAGGACGCCGGTGATTCCCCGGTCGAGCGGCTCGACCTCGCGCCCGGCGTGCACGTCATCCGCGTCGAGCGGCCGGGTTACGAGATTTACGAACGCCGCGTGCGCCTGCGTCCCGCCAAGACGGAGAGCCTGCGGATCTTCCTCCGCAGAGTGGACGACGGCACGTAGGACCCGCGGCGCTCACTCGCCGAGATTTCCGTGTTCTCTCCACCGGTTCTCTGTTATAGCCGCCGCGCATCCGGGGTAAGCCCCGGTCCGCGCTAGGGCGATGCGGCACCGACTCCGAAGCTTGTATCTCCTGGGCGTCGCGCTCCAACTCTTCGCTGGCTCGGCGCTCTTTGCGCAGCCGAGCGGACTCGAGGGCAACGAGGCCGGTCCGGCCGTGGGCGCCGGGATCGTTTCCTCCATCGAGTTCGAAGGGTTACGACGGGTCGAGGCCGACGCCCTGCGCCTCGTGCTCAGCACCCGAACCGGCCGCCGCTACGACCCGAACCTGATCGCCGAGGACATCAAAGCCATCTTCGGCATGGGCTACTTCAAGGACGTTCGCATCTTCCGAGTCGCGACCCCGGAGGGCGGCTACCGGCTGATCTATCAGGTCGAGGAAAAGTCCGCGGTGCGCCGGGTGGTCATCCTCGGTGCCGAGGACGTCTCCGAGAGCGACGTGCGGGAGCTGGTGGACATCCGTGCGTTCACCATCCTCAACGAAGCCAAGGTTAAACGGAACGTCCAGAAGGTGAAGGACCTCTACGTCGAGAAGGGATTCTATCTCGCGGAGGTCGACTCCCGCCTCGAAGAGGTTGGGCCCACCGAGGTCGACGTCGTCTTCGAGATCCGCGAGAACGCGAAGGTCCAGGTCAAGCAGATCCGTATCCTCGGCAACGACCACATGGAGACTTCGGTGCTGAAGTCCGGCCTCGCTACGCAAGAGGGGAACTTCCTCTCCTTTCTGACCGAATCCGGCACGTATCGCGCGGATGCCTTCCAGGTCGACCTGCTCCGGATCTCGAGTCACTACTTCGACAACGGCTACATCAACGTCAAAGTCGACAACCCCGACATCGAGATCTCGGCGGATCGCAAGGAGCTCTACATCACCATCCGTATCGAGGAAGGCGATCAGTACCAGGTCGGGAAGATCGACTTCTCCGGGGACATCCTGAAGGACAAGGAAGAGCTCCACGAACTCGTGAAGACCGAGGAGGGCACGGTCTTCAATCGTTCCCTGCTCGGCCAGGACCTGCTGGGGCTCAAGGGACGCTTCGAGGACGACGGCTACGCCTACGCCAACATCACCCCGCAGACCGCCATCGATGCCGAGCGAAAGATCATCGACCTAACCTTCCACATGGAGAAAGGACAGAAGGTCTACTACGAGCGCATCAACGTCGTCGGCAACAGCAAGACCCGAGACAAGGTGATTCGCCGAGAGCTCCGCATCTACGAGGGCGAGCTCACTTCCGGCCGAGATCGCGAGCTGTCTCGTCGGCTCGTGCAGGCGCTCGGCTTCTTCGAGAAGGTCGACGTCAAGACCCGGCGCGGCTCGAGGGACGACCTTCAGATCGTGGACGTGGAGGTCAAGGAGCGCGCGACCGGCACGTTCCAGGTCGGCGCCGGCTTCTCCTCCGCAGAGAACTTCATCGCCACCGCCCAGATCAGCCAGGAGAACTTCCTGGGCCGAGGACAGTCGATCGCGCTGTCGATGCAGATCTCCTCTCTTCGGCAGCTCTTTCAGTTCCGCTTCACCGAGCCCTACTTCTTGGACTCTCGGTGGACCTTCAGCTTCAACGGGTTCAACACCGAGACCATCTTCCGACAGTTCGACCGCTCCGCGAGCGGCGGCGACATCACCTTTGGTTATCCGCTCACCAACGAGCTGCGCGTCTTTGGCACCTACGCGCTCGAGTTCGTTCAGAGCCGTGGTCCCGAGGGCCTTCGGACCATCGCCGCCCTCGACGCGCTCAACAACAGCGGTCGTATCTCCTCGTTGCGCGGCACCGTCACCTACGACACGCGGGACAATCGCCTGTTTCCCACGGACGGCATGTTTCACTCGCTGTCGGTCGAGGTCTCGGATCAACTCACCGGCGCCAGTGACAACCGGCAGTTTCAGCGTTACCGCCTGCTGTCTCGCTACTATCGTCCGCTGTTCTGGAAGTTCGTCGCGCGCCTGTCTGCGCGCATCGGCTACATGAACAACGCGTCCAACCAGGAGCTCTCTCCGGCGGAGAAGTTCATCCTCGGCGGCATCAACACCATCCGTGGCTACTTGCCTTTCACGGTGGGGCCGGAGCGACGTGCCACCCTGAACAACCGTGGTACCGGCCTCTACGACCCGTTTTCGCCGAGCTTCGTCTTTGTCGAGGGCGGCAACAAAGAGGCCCTCTTCAACTTCGAGATCGAGTTCCCCATCTTCGAGGAAGTCGGCATTCGAGGGGTCATCTTCCTCGACGCCGGCAACACCTACTCGGAGGCCGAGAACTTCTTCTACCTCGGCGGATACTCGCAGAACGACGAGCTGATCTATCCGGGGAATCCGCTCTACGACGACTACAAGTTTTCGAGCCTTCCCCTGGGCATGTTGTGGTCGGTGGGCTTCGGGTTCCGTTGGTTCTCCCCGATCGGGCCGTTGCGCTTCGAGTGGGGCATCCCGCTCACGCCGCGGCCGCTCACACCGGGCCTCTCATCACCCGATTCCGGCCCGCTCTTCGAGTTCAGCATCGGCAACGCGTTCTAGAGAGGCGTGGCTTGCCTGCCGTCCAACGTGCGGGGCAAGCTCCGCGCGTGCGTTTTCTCGATCTCGAAGGCACCCCAAAACAGATGGGGGAGGTCTTTGGCGAGATCTGTCGAAGCGAGATCCACGAGTTCTACGAGCGTCGCCTGAAGAACGCCATCAGCCAGGCGAAGGAGCATGGCGGCCGGACGGTCGGGGAGGGCGACCTGCTCGAGCTCGCGCGTCGCTGCCTACCCATGACGGACGGCTTTGATCGCGAAGGCACACTGGAGCTCGCCTCCATCGCGCGCGGCGCGAACCTTCCGCCGGAGAAGATCTTCGCGATGAACCAGCTCACCGACCTCCGCGACGTGCTCGCTTGGGGCGGCCCCCTCGAGACGGACGGCGGCTGCAGCAGTTTCATCGCGCAGGGCGATCTCACCAAAGACGGCCAGCTCATCATGGGCCAGACCTGGGATCTCGCGACCGACAACATGCCCTATGTGTTGTGCGTGCGCCGAAAGCCAAAGGACGCCCCCGCGACGTGCTGCCTGACGACGGTGGGCTGCTTGTCGCTCATTGGCATGAACGAAGAGGGCATCGCGATGGGCACGACCAACCTGCGGACGAAGGATGCTCGGCCCGGCGTAGGCTACCTCTCCATCATCCACCGCGCGCTCGGGGCTCGAGATCTCACCTCGGCTTCGACCGCGGTGACCGAAGCTCGGCGGGCCGGCGGTCACTACTACTACCTCGCCGACGCCAAGAACCGCGCGGTGGCCATCGAATGCAGCGCCACCCTCCACGAGCGCACCGAGGTCTCACGTGGTCATCACGTACAGACCAATCACGTGCAAGCGGAGTTGCTCAGGCCCTTGGAGGCCGATACCCCCGCTTCGTCGTCGCGGACGCGCCACCAGCGTTTGCTCGAGCTCATCGTGGCGGACGGCGAACGCGGTATCGATCTCGAGCGCGCGAAGACCTACTTCGAGGACGGCGAGCACGGGGCGAACGCCATCTGCAGGGACGACTTCGGCGGAATCAGCACGAACGGGGCGGTGCTCATGGCTCCGGCCGTGCCTGCGCTCCTGATGATCCACGGACTTCCGAGCGCGGGGACCTGGATCGACGCCTGGTCCCACCGCGCTTGACCGCGCCCGGGCTTCGGCCGATGAAGGGACGGGAGACTCGACCACGATGCTGCAATACAAGCGCCTGCCGGCGGACCGTCAGTTGCTCCTCGTCATCGACGCGCAAGAGCGCCTCGTGCCCGCGATGGAGCCCGACCTTCGAGCCCGACTCCTCGGTAACCTGGTTCGCCTCGGAGCGGCGCGTAAGGCGCTCGGCTTCCCCGCGCTCCTCACCGAGCAGTACCCTGAGGGCCTCGGCCCCACGGTGGCCGAGGTGCGCGCGGTGTTCCCGGACGTGCAGCCTCACTCGAAACTCTGTTTTGCCGCTTCAGAAGACCCAGAGCTCGAGGCCGCACTCACCGAGTTGGCGCCCGGTCGTGTGGTTGTAGCCGGGATGGAGACCCACATCTGCGTGTTTCAGACCGTGCGGGACCTGCGGCTGCGGGGCCTCGAGGTCTGCGTGCTCTCGGACGCGGTGGCCTCTCGGACCCGCGAGAACTTCGAGGTTGGGCTCGAACTGGCGCGTGCGCTGGGTGCAGTGGTGACCTCGACCGAGGCTTTCCTCTTCGACCTGCTCGGCCGGGCAGGGAGCCCAGAGTTCAAGCTCATCTCCAAGCTGGTGCGCTGAAGCTCATCCAAAACCCCGACCGAAGCGAGGCGAGGGTCCACGAAGTTGACCCCCGGTTGGCTTCGGGGCACCTTCACCGCCGGATGAAGCATAGGATTCCCGCGTGGGCGCTCGGCTTGGCCACGGTCCTGGGTGCGGGCCCCGTGTCCGCGCAAGGCGAGGCGGAGGGCCCGGCGAAGGTCCAGCAGGTCCGCGCCGTGGAGCGCGGCTTCTTCCTCGAGACCGATGTAGGCGCGAACTTCATCGTGAACGAGGTGGGCGGCCGGACCTTCGGTCTGGGCTTCTTGACCGGCTTTCACATGGGCTACGACATCATGCCGTTTCTGAGCGTGCTCGTGGGTGCCAGCGCCATATCGGCCCCCAGCGCGCCGGACAGCCCTCAGGGCCTCCCGGCGGACCTCTTCTTCCTCTCTCCGCAGGCCGCGATCCAGCTCGCGGTCATCACCTCGGAACGCAACTTCCTGTGGGTGCGCGGGGGTGGTGGGCTTGCCTTCGCGCTGCCGGAGCAGATCAATTCGCAGCCCTACGGTGAGACAGGACCCATGTTCACCGCTTCGGTGGGCTTCGAGCGCTACACCAAGCTGCGTCATTTCTCGGTCGGCTTGCAGGCCGGGGCGACGATCTTCCTGAAGCCCGAGCTGGCGGTGGGCATCACCGTGGCTCCGCTGCTCAAGTACACGTTCTGATACTGGTTTGAGCCTCTGAACCGGGCTAACCTCCCCGGCGGATGCCTGAACAGGACCTCAGCGGCCCCCCGGCCAGCGATCGGCCAGCCGCCGGCTCGACGAACGAAGGTGGCAACGGAGCCAAAGCAGCCAAGCCGAGGACCGGTTCCTCCGCTGGGCTAGACAACAAACTCAAGGTCGACGCCGTCCGCTACGATCGCGCGCTCGACGAAGAAGGGCGTCTCTTTGAGGCCGGGTTCCAGCGGCTCGAGCTCGACCTGTCGAAGAGCGGTCGCTTCGAGGAGTTGGCCGGGCTCTACGAACTCGGCGCGCAACGTGCTTCGACGCCCGAGATCGGACTCGGCATGATGCTCAAGGCCGGCCTGGTCCTCCTCGAGAAGGTGGGCCGCGCCGACCGCGCGGAGGTCTTCCTTCGCCGGGTGCTGGGGACCGACCCCGAACATGTGGAGGCGCTCGATTCGCTCTATCGCCTCTGCGTCTCGAAGGGTCGCTTCGACGAAGCGGCCGAGTTCCTCGATCGCGCCGTGGCTTGTGCGGCCGTCGTCGACAAGGTCGACTTCTGTCTCGATCTCGCAAAGCTCGCGAACGACAAGCTTGGCCAGCCCGCGCGCGCGGTCGGTGCGTTGCGCTACGCCTTCGAGGTCGATGCTTCGAGGCTCGATGTTCTCGATCGCGCGCGAAGTGTCCTCAGCGCCGACGGCCGCTATCGGGAGGCCTTCGAGGTCTTGTGGCTTCAGGCCGGACACATCGAAGCCGCCGGCACTCCGTCCCCCGAGACGCTTCGCGAACTCGCTGAGTCACTTCGGGTTCTGGGTGTGCAGCTCGCCGAGACGCCGCTCGATCTGGAGCTGGCGGAGACCGCGCTGTCGCGCGCCCGCCAGATGGGCGACAACGATGCGCTCGCGCGCCTCGACGAAATCGCGCACCTTCGCCAGCATTGGGAGGCTGAGGTTTCGAGCCTGCGAGACGAAGCCCTCGCGTCCAGAGACAAGCGCAAAGCGGCTTCGCTATACGTGCGCGCGGCGGAGCTCTTGCTCGCTCTGGGCAAGGACCCCGTCAAAGCCGAAGACTATCTCCGGAAGGCCTTCATCCTGGTCCCCGGCTTCTCGGAAGGCATTCGGTTTCTCGAGCGTTCGCATCGAACCCCGGACCGCTTCGCTGAGCTCGCGCGCAAGCTCGAGGCGGCCGCCACCGAGGTGCGTGATCGCCGAGAGAAGGTGGACATCTTGCTTCGCGCGGCGCGCCTCGAGGCGGAGCTCGGCGACGCGGACGCGGCGCTCGAGCGGTATCTCGCGGTCCTGGAGGTGTCCGCCGAAAACAAGGAAGCCACCCATTCTGCCTCGGCGCTGCTCGCTCAGGCGGGTCGGCACAACGAACAGGCGCAGGTCCTCGAGAACTTCGTCGCGGCTTCGGAAGAAGAGCACCTGTTGCTCGGCGCCCAAACCGAGCTCGGGGCGCTTTACGCGCAGTATCTAGGGCAGACCGAACGCGCCCAGAGCTGCCTCGAAGCCGTGCTGCAGAAGCGCCCGAGTGACTTCGTGGCCGCGAGCGCGCTCCGCGCCTTGTATTCGGACGCCGGCGACACCGAGGGCCTCGTACGCGTGCTCCGCATCCTCGTCGACTACAGCCCCGATCGCGAGAGTCGGATGTCGATGCTGGCCGAGCTCGCCAAAGCGGCGGGGGACTCGAACAAGGAGGCGGCTTTCGAGGCCGCGCGACAAATCTTCGAGCTCAGTCCGACGGACGTGAGTGTGCGCCAGAGGCTCGAGCAGCTTGGTGAGGAGCTCGGGCGCCTCGACGCGCTGGCGGGCAGCTACGCTCGGGCCGCGGCCCGGGTCAGCGGAGACCGCGCCTTCGACCTATGGACGCTGGCGGCTCAGATCTTCGACGAGAAGCTCTCGCGCTCCGAGGCCGCGGCGGATTGTTACAAGCGAGCCCTCGAGCTCCGCCCGAGCGAGGTGCCGCTTCGCGACGCCCTGGAGCGACTGCTTCGGGAGCGCGACGACCCGCGTGCGCTCGTCGACATGCTCGAGAGCCACCTCACGCGGACGGAGACGCCAAAAGACAAGGCGGTGTTGTACGCCAAGCTCGGGTCGGCGCTCGATCGCGACCTCGTCGAGCCCCTGCGGGCGGCCGATGCGTACCAGAAGGTGCTGGAGATCGAGCCCGAGAACACGTTGGCGCTGGAGGCCTTGGACGACCTCTACAAGCGTCTATCGAAGCCGAAGGAACTGCTCGAGATCCTCGAGCGACGGACGGCTTTGGCGGCGGAAGCCAAAGAGCGTGCATCGCTCCGGGCCCGGCAGGCGCAGCTCCTCGCGGGGCCGCTGGGCGAGGCCGAACGGGCGGCGGAAATCTTCCTCGAGGTGCTGCCGCAGGTCCTGGACGAGGCTCAGGTGCTCGAAGCCATGGCCGAGCTCGCCAAGCGCGGGACCCAGGCGGGCGCCCTCGCGACCGCGCTCGAGCCGGTGTTCGCGCAACGCGGATTGGGCGCGCGGCAAGTCGAGATGCTGGAGCTCCTCATCGAGCAAGAATCCAGCGGCGAGCGCAAGGCGGAGCTCGCGCGCAAGCTCGCGCGTGTGTTCGAGACTCGTCTGGCCAGTCCCAATGCTGCGCTCGAGGCCTACGCGGTCGCCTTGCGCGCATTTCCCGGAGACGGTGAGGCGCTCGGATCGCTGCTTCGCATCGCCACCGAGACCGGGGCGGAGATTGAAGCGGCGGGCGTGCTCGAAGACGTCCTCACCTCGGGCGAGATTGTGGCCGAGGTGCAGTCCGAGCTCGCGACCTCGCTCGCGCACCTCTTCGAGGAACGGCTCGATCGGAATCAAGAAGCCATCGATTGGTACATGCAGGCCATGCGCGCCGACGCCAAGAACCCGGCGGCGGTCGCGGCGCTCGAGCGGCTCCTCGGCTCCGGGGAGCGTTGGCAGGACATGGCGGGCTTCCTGGAGGAACGTCTCGCCGCGGTCCAAGAACCCGCGGGGCGTGTCCACCTCGGGGTGCGGCTGGCGGTCATCCGGGAGGAGCAACTCGGCGACGAAGACGGGGCGCTCAGCGCACTCACGGCCGCGCTCGAGGTCGAGCCCAACGCACCCGAAGCGCTGCAACGTCTTGCCGCTCTCCTCGAAAAGCGCGGCGACGGGGACACCCTCCTCGATGCCCTCGATCGCCTGAAGCGGGTGAGCACGGACTCCGATGTGCAAGCGGCGTTGGAGCTGAGGGCCGGTGACGCCCTCCGCACGAAGCTGTCGGATCCCAAGGGCGCACTCGTGCGCTACCGTCGTGTGCTCGATCTTCGGCCGGGTGACGCTCAGGTCGTAAGGAGCCTGGAGACTCTGCTGGCGGACGAGGCCCTCGGGCCGGAGGTCGCCTCGGTGCTCGAGCCTTGTTATGAGGCGGCGGGGCGTCCGCGAGACCTGGTCTCCGCCCTCGAACGGCAACGACCTCTCGCGGAGACGAAAGAGGAGCAGCGACAGCTCGAACTCCGCATCGCAAAGCTGCAGCAGACGGCTTTGGGGCAGCCCGAGCTGTCCTTCGCCACTCTGGCCGCCGCCTTCAGGCGCTCGGTGCTCGACCGCGAGGATGAAGCGGAGCTCGTGCGCGTGGGCCTGCTGGCCAACGCCGGCGAGGACGTGGCGCAGATCCTGGAGGAGGCGAGTCAGGCCCGTCCGGCTGACGCCAGCCTGCTTAGGACCCTCGCTCGCCTCTACGACGGCGCGGTCGCGGATCATGGGAAAGCGGTCGCGACCTGGACTCGACTCGTCGAAGCGAAGGCCGGCGACGAGGAAGCGCTCTCCGCGCTCGAGCGCCTGCACGGAGCCGGCGACGACCCCACTGCTTTGGCGCTGGTGCTCCTCGACCGGGCCTCGGCGGCGCCGGATGCCGAGACCCGAATTGCGTTCTACAAGCGGGCCGCCGCCATCTTCGAGGAGATGGTGGAGGACCTCGCCAAGGCGGCGGACGTCCTCGAGGAGGCGTGGCTCGTCGCGCCCCGCGATCGCAACACGATGCAGGAGCTGCAGCGGCTGTACAAACAGCTGGGCAGGAAGGACCGCGTGGCGGAGTTGGTCGCGGCGGAGGTCGAGGCTACGGAGGAGCCGTCCCAGCGGGTAGAGGTCCTTCAGCGTCTCGCCGAGGCTCGGGTTGAGCTTCGTGACCTCGACGGTACCATCGATGCGAACCGCGCGATCTTGGCCATCGAGAAGGACAATGCGACTGCCCGAGAAGGGCTCGAGCGATTGCTCGACTCCCCAGTCTCGCAGGCGGCCGCACTCGCGCTCGAGCCGGTCTACCGGGCTTCGGCGGACTGGCTCAAGTTGGTCGCGGTCTACGAGAAGCTGGCCGACTCGTCCGGGAACGCCACGGAGCGCGCGGAGCGCCTCAACGCCATCCGCTCCATTCTCGAGGAGCGGATGGAGGATCCGGAGCGCGCGTTCCGGGTTGCCACCCGCGCCGTTCGGGAAGCACCCGGGCACGAAGAGATATTTCAGGCCGCGGTGCGACTCGCCAAACGCACCGGCAACGTCGAAGAGCTCGAGGGTCTGCTCCAGGACGCCCTCGAGGAAGCCGAGCCTGGCTCCGAGGCTCTGCACATCGCACGCACGCGCCTCGCCATGTTCCTCGAGGCTCAGCCCGGCGACCACACCTCGGCCTTTCTCGCTTGGAGAGGGGTCGTGGAGAACCGCCCGGGCGACCTCAAGGCCCTCGAGGCTTTGGTTCGCGTCGGTCTAGAAGTGGGCGATCTGCCGAACGCGGTCTGGGCTCTGGAGACGCAGGCCGAGGTCATCGCCGATCCCGCGCTGAAGATCGAACGGCTCAAGCGCGCCGGTCACGTGCTCGATCGGGTCGATGACAGCGCGCTTCAGCAGGCTCAGATCTATGAGCGCATCCTCACGCTCGAACCCGGTGACTCCGACGCGCTCGCACGTCTGGACAAGATCTACACGAAGCTGAGCCGCCACGCGGATCTCGAGCGCGTCCTGGCGCAATCGGTCCTGCGTGGGGCCGAGAGCCCAGAGCGTTCCATCATGGTGCTGCGCCTCGGCCGGCTTCGCCTCGCGCGTCTCGGCCTCATCGAAAAGGGCATCGACACGCTCGCCGAGATCGTGCGTTCGCGCAGCGAGGGCTCGGAGGCTGCGCTCGAGGGCGCCGTAGCCACGCTCGATGAGTTCATCGAGCACAAGGCGGACGATGAGCCGCTCCAAGCCGCCAGGGCCGGAGCGTTGCTCGAGCCCTACTTTGCGGAACGCGGCGAGTCGCTGAAGGTCGTGCGGGCCAAGGGCGTCCGTGTGGCCGCGGTCGAATCCCCCGAAGACCGACGTCGCATTCGCTTCGAGATCGCGGAGGTCTACGAGAAGCAGCTCGACGATCCGGACATGGCCTTCTTGACCCTGGCCAAGAGCTTCCACGAAGCGCCGGGCGACGAAGAGATCATCGCGGCGCTCGAGCGCCTCTCCGGCAAAGCCGGCATCCAGGAAGAACTCGCGGAGCTCTACAACGAGGTCATTCCTTCCCTGGCCGACGACGGCCTTCGGCTTCGCCTGCTGGGACGGATTGCCGCCATCTATCGCGACGAGTTGAAACGGCCGGAGCAAGCCGCGAAGTTCGTGGAGCGCATTCAGAAACTGAGCCCGGGCGACGCCGAGGTGCTGAGCGAACTCGAACGTCTTTACCGCACGACCGACGACAAACGCGGCTTGGTCAGCGCGCTGCGCCGCAAGCTCGAACAGCTCGAGCTCACCGAGCGTGACCGGCAGGCGGTCTCCAAGGAGATGGCCCAGATCCTGGAGTCGGAGATCGGAGACGTGGACGCCGCGATCGAAGCTTTCCGCGCGATGCTCACCATCAACCCGGACGACGGCAGCGCGCTCGAGGGTCTCGCGGAGGTCGCGTTCCGTGAGAACCGCGCCCAGGAGCTCATCTTCGCCCTTACGCGGCTCGCAGAGCGGAGCACCGGGGGGCGGAAAGCCGACTACTTGGTGCAGCTCGGCGAGGCCGAGATCGGGGCCAGCAACGCGCTGGCGGGCGTCGAAGCGTTTCGCGCCGCGCTTTCGGTGCAACCCCAACACCCCGGCGCGGTCGCGCAGCTGGGCCTCTTGGTGCGAGACCCCGGTCCGGCGCAGACCGGCGCCGCGGCGGTCCTGGCCCCGCTCTATGGCAAGACCGGAGCCTTCAACGAGCAGATCGCTTGTCTGGACCTCCTGCTCGCGGCCGAGCAGGACTCCGAGAAGAGGAAGGCTCTGTACATCGAGATCGCCGAGATCTTCGATACCAAGCTCGGACGGACGGAGCAGGCGTTTCGCTGCCTGCAACAGGCGCTGCGCGAGGATCTCGAGGACGCGGCGGTGCGCGCCGAGGTCGAGCGGCTCGCTCGCACCAACGACCTGCTCGAAGATCTCGCGGGCTTCTATCTCGATGAGATCGATCGCTCGAGCGACCCTCACCAGATACAGACCCTTCGGAAGCGGGCGGCGGAGGTCTTCGACCAGCAGATGGGCGATCGTGAGCGAGCGATCGAGCAGTACTCGAAGGTGCTCGACGCCAGTCCTGGCGACCTCGAGGCCCTCCAGGCCCTCGAGGCGTTGTACAAGGCCGAGGGCGCGTTTGCGGAGCTGGGCGAGGTGTATCGCCGACGCATCGCTCAGGCCGAGGACAAGGAGACGCGCGTCGTTCTGATGCGCGAGCTGGCCCGAGTCCAAGCCGAGCAGCTCGGGGACGTGCCGGGGGCCATCGCGACCCTACGACGTCTCCTCGACCTCGACCCGGCGGACGTGGCCTCGATGAATCGCCTCGCTCAGCTCTCCGAAAAGGCCGGGCGACACGCGGAGCTCGGGGAGATCCTCGAAAGACTCATCGAGACCGAGGCGGCCGGGGGGCGCAACGCGATCGAGGCCAAGGCTCGGCTCGCACGCCTCTCCATCGAGCAGCTCGATGACCGCGCGGGTGGTCTCCGTCTCGCCGAGGAGGTCCTGGGGGAAGATCCCAGCCGCACCGAACTCGTCGTCGCGCTCAAGGAGTCGCTCGAAGAGGCGATGGTCGAGGACGACAGCCAAAGTGTTCTGTCGACCGCGCTCGTTCTCGTGCCCGCCCTTCGCAAGGCCGAAGACTGGCGCGGCCTCATCGAGGTCCTGAGGGTGCGCGCGTCGATCACGCCCGACCCCGAGACCCGGCGCGGTTTCAACGCAGAGATCGCCGCCACATACATCGACCGGCTCTCGGAGCCCGAACTCGGCTTCGCGGCTTTGATCGCGGTCTTCCGCGATGCGCCGGGCGACGCCGAGACGTGTGACCGCCTCGAGGCGCTCGCCGAGCAGCTCGGCATGCTCGAGGACCTCGTGCATGCCTTCGGCGAGTCCGCGACGGATCAGCTCGACGCGCAGGTGCTGGTCCAGCTGCGGACGCGCATCGCGCGGATCCTCGAGCGAAAGCTCGGCCAGAAGGAGCAGGCGGCCGAGGCGTGGCAGGCGGTGCTCGAACGGCGACCCATGGACCCGACCGCCCTCGAGGCGCTCGATCGCCTGAACACCGCCGCGGGTCGTTTTGGGGCGCTGGTCGATGTGCTCGAGAAGCGTGTCGAGCTCTCGTCGGACGACAAGGACGCCGCGTTCGCTCTCCTCATGCGGCTCGGCGCGGTTTGGGAGCAGCACCTCGACGAGAAGGAGGAGGCGGCTTCGGTCTACCGTCGTGCCCGAGCGATCAAGGGAAGCGAGCCCACCGTGCTCAAGGCCTTGTCTCGCGTGCTCGACGAGAAGACGGACGGGGAAGAGCTGTACGCCGTGCTCGAGGAGATCGTGCGTGGACAGCAGGACGCAAAGGTGCTCCTCGCCGCCATCCCGCGCATGGCGAAGCTCGCGGTCAGCGCCTTTGCGCAGAAGCCGCGCGCGATCGAGCTTTGGGAGTGGGTGCTCACTCACGACAAGGGCAACGAGGAGGCGGCGAGATCCCTCGAAGCGCTCTATGAGGAGGAGGGGGCTTGGCAGAAGCTGGCGGAGCACCTCGCGAAGCAGATCGAAGCGACCCGCGACGACAAAGAACTCACCCGCCTTCAGCGCAAGCTGGGCACGGTCAAGGGCCGATGGCTGGGCAACGTCGATGAGGCCATCGCATCCTGGACCGAGCTGCTCCGGCGCAACCCCGCCGACATCGAGGCGCTGCGCAGCCTCCGCGACATCTACCGCGTGGGCGGCCGGCACGAGGAGCTCGTCGGGACGCTTCGCAAGCTCATTCCGCTGCAGACCGATCCGAAGGGGGTCAAGGAGATCCGCTTCGAGCTCGCTGAAGTGTATCTGAGAAACCTCGCGCGGCGCGAGGAGGCGATCGAGGCGGCCAAGCGTGTTCTGGACGTCGAGCCGCATGAGCTGGCCGAGCTTGTGCGCCTCGAACACATCTTCGTCGAGGCCGGCGCCTACAACGATGCCATCCGCGTGATGAACCAGCGCGCCGAAGGCACCGAGGATTCCGGGGCTCGTGCGGATGTTCTCTTTGCGGTGGCGCAGATCTACGAGGAGAAGCTCTCTCGTCGGGCAGGCGCCGCTTCTACGTACGAGAAGATCCTCGAGGTCGAGCCTTCCAACGTGAAAGCCTACGACGCCCTATGTGCGATCTTTGAAGTGAGCGGAGAGTTTCGAAAGCTGGTCGAGCTGCACAGTCAGAGACTCCCCTTCATCGTCGAGACCGAGGAGCGCCGTCGTCTGCTCTTCGAGATCATCTCCATTCAGGAGAAGCGGCTCGGCCACAAAGAGCTTGCGTTCAACGCCGCCTGTCGCGCCTTCGCGGAGGAGGGCGCCGACCCCTCCGCCCAGGAGATCGCGGAGCGGCTCGCGGAAGAGACCGAGACCTGGGAGATCTTGGTCGAGGTCTACGAGGAGCAGATCGATCAGGTGCCGACGGACCGCGGCATCGAGCTTCGCTTGCGCCTCGCCGAGGTGTACTCCGAGAAACTCGACGACCGCGATCAAGCCGAACGTCAGCTCGACTTCGTCCTCGCGGTGAGGCCGGGGGCCGCCGGGCTCTATCCGCAGGTGGCCAAGTTGCTCGAGGCGCAGCAGCGCCACGAGGATCTCGTCCGGAGCTATGAGCACCGCATCGAGGTGGCCGAGGAGTTCGCCGAACGCCGGAAGCTCTACTTCGAGGTCGCCCGAATCCAAGAGACGCTGCTCGAGGAGCCCGAAGATGCCATCTCGACCCTTCGGCGCGCGCTGGGCGAAGAGCCCTCCGACACCGAGGTCTTGACCGCGCTGGGGCGGCTGCTTCGTCGCAAGTCGGCCTGGATGCCGCTCGTCGACGTGCTCGAGCGTCGCAAGGAACTCGCGGTCGCGACTTCCGAACAGGCGGAGCTCGCTTTCGAGATCGCACGTGTCTTTGAAGACTCGATCCGAGACGAGGACCGGGCGATGGACGCCTACCGCGCCGTGCTCCGCGTCGACCCGGGTCACCTGCCTTCGATGAAGGCGCTGGAGTCGCTCTATGCCGCGAACGAGCGGTGGACAGAGCTCATCGAGGTCCTCGAGAAGGAGGCGGGCGTGCTCGGGCCGGTGCCGGAAGCGGTCCCCCTCCTCATCACCGTCGCCACGATCCAAGAAGAGCAGTTCTCTGCGCTCCCTGCCGCCGAGGACGCCCTTCGGCGGGTGCTCGCGATCGACGGCGCGCACGTCCCGGCCTTCGAGGCTCTCGCGCAGGTCCTCCGTCGTCAGGAACACTGGACGGACCTCGTCGAGTGTCTGAAAGCTCATCTCACCATCACCAAGGATCTCGGCGAGCGCGTCGACCTCCTGCTCAGGCTCGGCGGCGTGCACGAGGGGCAGCTCCGCCAAGTGGAGGAGGCGCGCGCGCGCTACGAAGAGGCCTTGGACGTGGATCCGTCTTCCACCGCCACCTTGCGGGTGCTGGGTTCGCTCCACGAGAAAGAGGGTAACTGGTTCAACGCGCTCGATCTGATGCGCAGGGAGGCCGGTCTGCTCGGCGCCGTGCGGGACGCGGTGGACCTCCACTACCGTACCGCGCGCATCCAGGAAGAGATGCTCATGGACGTGGGGGCCGCCAAGGTCGCCTACCGCGCCGCCATCGAGATTGATGGTGGACATGCACCCTCGCTGCACGCCCTGCAGCGCTTGGCGCAGGCCGAGAACAACTGGTCGGAGGTCGTGCGCCTCGAGGCGCAAGAGGCGGCGCATACCAAGTCCTATGAGGCCAAGGCGGCGCTCTATCAGCGCGCGGCGGAGAACGCTCTCGAGTATCTGGAAGACGAGGCTCAGGCCATCGAGCTCTTTGAGCGCTCGCTGGAGGCGGTCCATGACCATATCCCCTCCGTGACCACCCTTGCGGATCTCTACTTCGTCACCGAGCAGTGGGAGAAGTCGGAGCGACTCCTCGAGCTGCTGGTTCAGAAGCTCGATCCCGAGATCGATCGAGGTGACCTGTGTCGCCAGCACTACCGTCTGGCGTACATCTCCGAGAAGCTCGAGGCCGACGAACGCGCGCTTCAGCGCTATCTGTCGAGCTACGAGGCGGATCCGAGCTACCTGCCCACCCTCGAGGGCCTCGGCGCGGCCTTGCTTCGGGCCGAGCGTTGGCACGACGCCCAGGAGATCTACCGCGCGATCCTCGAAGGCCACAGCGAGGAGCTGACCGACGCGGAGGTCGTCGACCTGCACTTCCAGCTCGGCGAACTCGGGGTGAAACTCGAGGATCTCGAGCGGGCGCGGCGTCACTTCTCACGTGCGCTCGAACTCGACCGACACCATCCCGGCACGCTGCAGTCCTTCTCGAGGTTGGAGGAACGCCTCGGGATGTACGAGGAGGCTTACGACCTGCGAGCACGCCTGGTGGATCTCGTCGGGGGCGACGACCGGTTCGAAGAGCTCATGCTCCAGGCCAAGCTCTCGAGGGGCCCGCTGCGTGACCCCTACCGAGCCATCGACGCCTACGCGCAGGCGCGGAAGCTCCGTCCCAACGACGAAGAGGTACTCGTGGCCCTTGCCGGGCTCTACAAAGAGACCAGTCAGCACGCGCGTGCGGTCGACGCCCTCAGCGGGCTCGCCGAAGTCGTCGAGGATCCCACTCGCAAGCGTGACACGTACCTCGAGCTGGCCGCCGTGCACTACGGACAGGAGCCCAAGGCGGTGGCGGAGGCGGTGGCTTCACTCAACGCCGCGCTCGACGTCGATCCAACCTGCGTGCCGGCCTTTCAGCACATCGAGCAGATCCTCGCGGAGCACCAGGCTTGGACCGCCCTCGAAGAGAACTACAGGCGCATGATCGAGCGGCTCCCGAAGGCCGCCAGCCTGAAGGCGAGGGCGGTGCTCTGGAAGTCGCTCGGCGATTTGTACCGGGTGAAGCTGAAGAACCGCGAGGGCGCGATCACCGCCTACAAGGTGGTCCTCGAGAAGCTCGACCCTGAGGACGCCGAGACCTCTTTGGCGTTGGCCGAGCTTCTGTCGCGTCGTCGCGAGACGGTGGCCGATGCGCTGCGGATTTATCACCAGCTCGTGGCGACCAGCGCCGACCCCGCCAATCCGGTGCGTTCCCTGGACGCCTTGTACCGCGCACTCGAGTTCCGAGACCGCGCGCTGTCGACGGCGGGTGCGCTGGTCCTGATGCGGTCGGCGAACGAGGTCGAGCAGAAGGTGTACGAGAAGCTGCTCGCCAAGGCGCCCAAGCAAGCGACCAAGAAGCTCGACGACAAGCTCTGGAAGAACCACGTGTTTCATCCGGACTGCCGGAACTCGCTCGCGGACATCTTGAGCGTGATCTATCGGGCCGCCCCGCAGCTCTTCGCCGAACCGCAGCGCGCGCTCTTGCTCAAGAAGAAGGAGCGCGTGGATCTGAAGAGCCGCTGGGGCCGGGCCGGTCTGCGATTCTTCGAGGAGTATCGTTACATCGCCTCGGTGCTGAATCTGCCGGATCTCGAGCACTATCACCGGATCGAGACCGACAATCCGCCGGTGGTTCTTCCGGGCGATCCCATGGTGCTGTTCGTGGGGGCCGAGAGCGGGATCTTCCGAGACGTCTCCTCGCGTGAGATCCGATGGGCGCTCGGGCGTGAACTGGTCTGTGCGCGCCCCGAGATGGCCGTCGTGCGCGCACTCCCCACGTCTGACGACATCAAAGCGCTGCTCGAGGCGGTGGTTCGCCTCTTCATGCCGGAGGGATCGGGGCTGGCGCAGGGAACCGACCCACGATCCGTGGAAGCCTGGATGAGAGAGCTGTCCGGCGCGTTGTCTCAGCCGGCGGTTAAGGCGCTGAGAAGCCCGGTCTCGGCGTGTGTGGAACGGGGCGACCTGCGCCGAATTGGCGCTTATCTCGCAGGGATCGAGCACACGGCCTCACGCCTAGGGCTTCTCTTGGCGGGTGATGTCCGCGTGGCCGAGAAGGGTCTGGCGGAGCGCCCCATCGTGGACGTCAAGCCTCGGCTTCGTGCCCGGGAACTCCTGCTGTTCCTGCTCAGCGAGGACTACTTCGTCCTACGTGATCAGCTCGAACTGGCTGTGACTGCGCAGTGAGGCGGTTTCGCCGCGCGAGCGGTTGCGTTAGACCCAGTAGAGGGACCGTCCGTTGACCAAGCAGGGGCAGCAATTTTGCGCACGATGTCCGCGAGGCTACAATCCAGGGCAGGGCCCAACGCGCCTCGCTCCGGCCTCGAGGCGCGGCGTGAGACCTGGACCCGGTCGGGAAGAACGAGCTCATGAAGTTCACATGTGAGAGCTGCAGCGCGCAGTACATGATCGCGGACGAGAAGATCGGGGCACGAGGCGTGAAGGTGCGCTGCAAGAAGTGCTCGCACGTGATCATCCTCAAACGTGGCGATGCCGCAAAATCACCCTCCGAGCCGGTCTCGGGTGCGAGCGCCGCGCCCCACGCGCCCGCACCCGGCTTTCCGTCCCTCGATCTCGGGGCGCTCAGCGCGAGCGAGTCGGCCCTCGAACTCCCGCCGACCTCCTCGGAGATGGGACTGTCTGCCGAGTTCAGCGCCGTCGGGTTCGACGACACCCAGAGCAGCCAGTTGATGCCGAGTCGAAAGTCGAGCGCGCCACCTGCGCCTCGGTCGGGTCGCGCGTCGGAGCCCATTCGTTTGCCGGGGACTCCGGTCGCAAGCTCTCCTTTCGACTTGGCGCCGGCGGGTGGCTCACTCGGAGACTTCAGCGATGAAGCTCCGAACACGGAGCTGTCCGCGTTCCCGGCGTTTGGATCCCCCGGGTTGCGGAGCGAGTCGGGTGGCAACGATGACGATCCGTTTCAGACCACCAAAGTCGAGCCCGGCCCCGACGCGGTCGCGAAGGCGTTTGGCCGGGCCGCCGCGCGCGCCGACTCCGAGACCTCGCAAGAGGCAGAGACTCGCGTAGCGCCTGTCGAGATCCCCAAAGAGGCGGTGCCCGGATTCGGTGACGAAACCACCTCCGAGAGCGACGAACCGAGCCTCCCGAAGAGCGGGGGCGCTTTGGCACTCCCCTCCTTCGACTTCGGTCATTCGCTCGCGGCGTCTCTAGAAGAGGACGACGAGGAGGATGAAGACGAGCCCACCGCTCCCCCGAAGTCTGCGCTGGCGTTTGGTATCGAGGAATCCGAGGCCACCTTGGCTCAGAAGGCCTCCTCCGAACCTCCCGCCCCTGCGTTGCAGCTCGGCGGGGATCTGAGTGGCGATCTCGATGACGCGCCCGCCGCGCCGCCGGTCGGGGCTTGGACCCCCGAAGACGGTCTGGGTGATCTGGACGTCGGGGACTTCGACATCGGTAGCGGCCGACTGGGCGGCCGGGGCCCTTCGCGGCCGAGCCCGTCGTCCGCTCCGGTTCAGCACCAGGAGTCCACGGCGGTGGGCGTCGTCATGGCTGACACACAGCACTCGGGTGATGCCGAGATCATCGCAAGTCAAATGGCGGGCATGTCCAAGGAGCACCTCGACGCCGAACTCGGCAGCGCGCTGGACGCCGTCTTCGGGGAGGGCTCGGAGGAGAATCCGCAGCCGAGCTCCACCGGCCCGGATCCTTTTGCGTCCTTGGTCGCCTCTGCCAAAGGAGCCATCGATTCCTCGGATATCGTGCCCGAAGCCGACCGAAAGGAGACGCGCGTCTTCGACAACCAGGCCATGGCGCGAGTCCAAGACGAACAGGCGCGCGCGTTCGGTGGTGCTGAGCCCGAGCCCGAGGAAGCCAAGGAGTGGTACGTCGGCATCGAGGAAGAGCAGGTGGGTCCCATCACCCTCAGCGAGTTCAGGCGGCACTGGGACGAGGCCAGTGTGGACGCCAACTCCCTTTGCTGGCGTCAGGGTATGGGAGACTGGACCGCGATTCGCTTCATCGACGAGCTCGCGTCCTTGCTCGACCGACCGCAGAACAAGAAGGCCAAGACCCCCGAACGGGCGTCGATTGTCCCCATGAGCGCCCCGTCGCCGGAGCGCGTGGAGCCGCTGGCTGCCAGGTCGTTCACCCCGCTCGGCGGCGGTGCCATGGCGGCCGCCGCCGGCGGCGCGACCGAATCCAACGACGTCTCGGATTGGCGTCCCTCCGCGGCGAGCGCGCTCGCCTCGCTCGCGGCGGCCGAGCTCGACGGGCCGGGCAAGGCCAACGACATCCAGGTCGGACCCGTGCTCCCAGTCAGGAAGACGGGCGGCGGCGCCTTTGAGAACCTGATCGAGAAGCCCACCCGCAGCCAGTCGCTGTTCGGCATCCAGGAAGAGACGTCGGCGTCGATGCCGTCTGTGGGGCATCGTGCGCCCGAGCTCGTGAGCCCGGTGGCGCTCGCGCCGAATCGCCCCCGGCCTTCGGTCCCAGCTTGGCTGCCGCCCACCATCGCGGTCGTCGTGGGCATCATCGTGCTCGGCGGCCTGATGTGGAAGCTCATCCCCGGGACCCCCACCCCGGCCGAAACCGCCGCGCCGACCGCGCCGACCGAGATCGCCCAGGCAGGTCTGAACCCGAAGTCCGCGCCCAGCGCACCCACCGAGCTGAGCCCGCCGCCCGCCGAGGAAGTGGCCCCGGCGCCGGAACGCGATGTGCCCCCGCCCGAACCCGAGCTGGTCGCCCCGCCCAAGGCGGCGGCGGCGGACTCCGAGCCCGACCCGAGCGAGAGCAGCAAGGCCGAACGCCGCAAAAGCAAAAGAGAACGTTCCTCCGAAGGGTCGAGTTCGAAGCGAAGGTCCAGGCGTGAACGCGAAGAGGAACCCGAGCCGCCGGCCCCTCCGCCCCCATCTCGCTCTCGGAGCACGGCGGATGACTTGCTCGACAACGCCGGCTCCTCGCGCCGCGGCTCGTCCGAGCGCGAAGAACCCGCTCGAAGCACGCTGGACGAGAGCGACATCTTCAAGGTCTTGAAGAACAACCGCTCGGTGATCCTGGGCTGCGTCGAGAAACAGCGAAAGGCCGACTCATCGCTCGAAGGGGTCATGACCGTGAAGTTCGTGATCCAAGGCAGCGGCAAGACCAGCGGTCAGTCGGTCGAACCGTCAAAGTTTGCGGGCACGCCGGTCGGGAAGTGCGTCATTTCGGCGGTCAAGCGCTGGAGCTTCCCGAGCTTCACCGGACGGTCCATCCCCCTCGACTTCCCGGTCAAAGTGACGGGCGGCTGAGCTTCAGCGCGGTCCTCGTGCGCAGCGTCCGCCCCAAACACCCGGCGGTGGAGGTCGTTCCACCCTCCCGGTTCGGACTTCACGACATCGAAACGCTGCGCCTGGCGCTCAGGGGCTCTTCGGTCGTCGACTGGGTCTCACTTCACTTCGAGACCGATGAGGAGATCGACGCCTTCCTGCGTGTGAACGAGTTCGAGCCCCAAGACCCCGGCGACCGTCGGCACCTGCTCGATCTGAAGCGTCGGGCGGTGGAGTATCTCGAGACCCATCTGTCCTACCGCATCCCGGAGCGGGTGGCGGCGGTCGAAGACGTGCGGGTGCTCTTCCGGTTCGCCTCGCGGCGCGAAGGTCGTCGCAGCGACAGGTTTTACGCCTGCGTCTGCCTCAAGGTGATGCACATCCTGCATCACGCCGATGCCACGGAGCTTCAGGTCAACCTTCCGCTGTCGTCGGCCGAGGTCCACGTGCTGGTACAGGCGAAGATCGAGCGGGTGGTGCGGGGGCTGCTCGAACGCGACTTCCCCATCGTGCACTTTGCGGGCAACCGGAAGACCAAGAACTCCGTCATTTCGAAGCTCCTCGCCCGGAAGGACACCCACTCCGCGCCCATCTTCGACAAGCTGCGCTTTCGTCTGGTGCTCGAGCGACGCGAGGACGTGCCTCCGGTCCTGCTTGCGCTCACCCGAGAGCTTTGCCCCTTCAACTACTTCGTTCCGAGCCAGACGCACAACTCTCTGCTCGATCTAGACCGGCAGCTCTCCCGGGCCGGAAACGCCATCTCTCTGCACAGCGGGCCCGATCAGGCCTTCACGATCAATGAGCCGGACGTGGTCGATCTGACCGAGGAGCGTCGCAACGAGTTCTCGGGGCCGGACTACCGGATCGTCAATGTCGTGGCCGACGTGCCGGTGCGAGTGGACCGGCTCTTCTTGCCCTACGACGCCAAGTTCCGCGAGTTGGGGCCGGTGATTTTTTCGGCGGTGGAGTTTCAGATCGTGGACCAGAAGACCGCACGCGCCAACGAGAGCGGCGAGAACCGCCACACGCTCTACAAGGCTCGCCAAAAGGCGCAGGTCAAACGCAGGCTCGAGGCCGGGACGAGGCAGAAAAGCGGTGCCTCGGAGAAGCCGGGCGCCTCGCGTTCTTCGGCGGAGGAACGCGAGTGAGCACGACCACCATGCAGCGACCGCTGGGCTCACGTCCGGGCAAGGTGATCACGACGCTGCTGGCGCTCAACGTCGTGGCGTGGGTCCTCGAGGTCATCTTCATCCGGCTCGGCTTCGACGTCATTCGCAGCCTGGGCCTCTCTCCCAGCGGGGTCTTCGAACGCGGCTTCGTATGGCAGCCCCTTACGCACATGGTCCTGCACCATCCCGGAGCGCCTTCGCACCTGCTCTTCAACATGCTCTTTCTCTGGCTCTTCGGCACGCCGCTCGAGTCCTGGTGGGGCGGGCGTCGCGTGGCGATCGCCTACGTCGTGTGCGGACTCGGCGGCGCCGCGCTCACCCTGTCCGTCGGTCTCATCTCGCGCCTCGACGCCGTGGCACCGGCGCTCGCCAGCTTCTGGGAGGTGCCGCACGTCGGCGCCTCCGGCGCGATCATGGGGCTGACCGTGAGCTGGGGCATCGCGTTCGCGAACCAGCGGATGAACTTTCTCCTGCTGGGGGAGATGACCGGCAAGACCTTCGTCCTGATCATCATCGCCTTCGAGCTGTTGGTGCTCCTCTCTTTGGAGCAGGGCACCTCTTCGAGTTCGCACTTCGGCGGCATGGCGGCGGCGGTGGTGCTCTGCAAGGGGCTATGGCGACCTTCACGCTGGCGAGATCTCTTTGTGAAGCGCAGCCTGACGGCGCGGAAGAAGCGCATCGAGCACGAGCTTCGCGTCATCGAAGGCGGCAAGGGTAAGGCGCCCGAGGACGAGGGGCTCCCTTCGGATCCAAAGAAGTGGAACTAGCGCTCCGGCGCGCCGGGCTCAGGCGGCGCGGATCGGCTTGCCGGGGAGCAGGGTGTTGGCGGGGGGGCCACTGAGGACCAGCGGTTGTTCGGCCTGGCTGACCTCGTCCCGATCAAATCTCCGGACTTCTCGGCCGAGACGGGCCGCCAGCGTTCGAAGGTCTCGCTGCCTGACCGGCCCCACGAGCGTCAAAGCCGCGACCTCGGGCAGAAAGAGCTGCTGCGCGAGGGCCAGAATGGCTTCCTCGGTGACTTCTTCCCCCTGCCCAAAGCGATCGAGGTAGCTCGAGCCGCAGTCCACGAGCTCCGTGGACCCGAACCAGCTCACCAGCTCGTCCGGGTCGTCGAGGCCAAACTCGAGCTCGGCGCGGTGTCGTCTCCTTGCTCGGACGAGTTCAGCCGGGCTGATGGGCTCGCGGCTCAGCTGCTCGGTGGTCTCGAGCAGCGCCTCGACGGCACGCAGCAGGTTGGGCGGGGAAACGGTCGCTTCGAGGTCCAGCGCAGCCGTGTCGGCGTAGGCGTCCACTGCGGCGGAGGCCGAGTACGCCAGCCCGCTATCCTCGACCAGGGCCCGTCTCAGCCTCGACGCAAATCCGTCATCGAGGACCCGCTGCAACAACAACAGAGCGGTGAACCGAGGGTCGTTCTCATGCGGGGCGGGGAACGAGAGCACCATCGAAACCTGAGCATCTTCGGTCTTCTGGACGCAGATGGGGGCGTGAAGTCTCGTCGCAGGGGGCTCGGGCGCGATCAGCCTCCGGCCGCTGGGCAGGGCCCGGAACTCGCGGTCCGAGACCTCGAGCGCGAGCTCCGGGTCGACGGCGCCCGCCACCACGAGCACCGCGTTCTGGGCGTTGAAAAGGCGCTGGTGGTAGCGCCGCACGTCGGCCTCCGTAAAGCGCATGACCTGGTTGATGGAGCCGGTGATGGGCTGGGCCATCGCGTGACCCGGCCAAAGGACCAGCCGGGAGAGGCCGTCGATGTCGGTCTCGCGGCCCTCGGCGTCGTGGGTGTCCCGGATCTCCTCGACCACCACTTGGCGCTCGATCTCCAGCCCAGAGAGCACGGGTCGTCGGCAGAGCTGGCCGAGCAACACGAGGCCCACCTCCGCGGACTCGCGGGGGACGGTCATGTGGATGGAGAGGACGTCCCGCTGGGTGTAGCCGTTGACCTCACCCCCGATCGACTCGATCGCCGCGTTCATCGCGAAGCTCGAGGGGTGCGTCTCGGTGCCGCGAAACAGCATGTGCTCGAGCAAGTGAGAGAGGCCGCTGTCCGCCGGGCGTTCGAAGCGGGGCCCAGCTCGGACCATGAGGGCCATCGAGACCGAATGGAGGCCGGGTCGCGGCAGCACGATCACCGGGAGTCCGTTGGGGAGAAGGCGGCGTCGCACGTCGAGCACGGATCCAGCCCAGCAGGCCGCCCGTGGATCAGTCAATCGGGGACCCCAAGCCATTGATTTTCAAGGATATAGGTGGGATTTCCGCAGATGAAGGCCAAGCCCTGGAGCGAAGGCCCGAATCCGCCTCCGGTCGTGCGGGGGCGGCGAGGCCGAGCCCCAAATCAGGCTTCGGGAGAGGACTTGGCCCGGGCTCTGGCCTCCGCCTGGGCGCCCGACGGGGCGCCCGCCGAATCGGGTGAGAGATCCGGCGCTTCGATGCTGGCCCCCCGTTCCCTGGGTGTATCCGGCGAGAAAACGCCTTCGATCCTGGAGGCCTGGACGACCGGCAGGACGACCCTGAAGGTCGAACCGGCGCCGAGCTCGGATTCCACCTCTAGGGTTCCCCCGTGCTCTCCGACGATCTGCTGCGTGAGGGCCAGGCCCAGCCCGGTGCCGGTGAGCTTGGTCGAAAAGAAGGGGTCGAAGATGCGCTCCTGGTTGGCCGGCTCGATCCCGAGGCCGTGGTCGGCGAGGCTGATGACCAGGCGATCGCTCCCCCGAAGCCGCGCGTCGAGTTCGAGGCGTCCGCCTTCCGGCATGGACTCCTTGCCGTTTCGGAGGAGGTTCAAGAGCGCCTGGCGCATCTGATCTTCGTCGATCTCGACCTCCGGGAGCTCGGGCTCCACCACCAGCTCGAGCGACACCCGGGCCGCCTGGAGATCTCCGCGCACGAAGTCGGCCAGGTCGCGGAGCAGAGGTCCGAGCTGAGCGGGGCGGGTCTTGGGACGCGGCAGGCGGGCGAACCGCAGGTAGGCCTCGGTGATGGCGTTGAGGCGGTCGACCTCCCGCCCGATCGCCTGACAGACCCGGCGCGCTTCCGTGACGCTCTCACCGCCATCCTCCGTTCGCAGGGAGACGTCTCGGATGAGGTCCTCGAGCAACTCTGCGTTCAGCCCGATCGACGAGAGCGGGTTTCGGACCTCGTGCGTAACGTGAGCACTCATGCGTCCAATGGCGGCGAGACGCTCCGAGCGGATGAGCGCCTCCTTGGTGCGAACCGCCTCGGTCACATCCTCGATCGCGATGACGAGGCCGAGCACTTCGCCGCGCTCGCCGAGCAAAGGAAAGAGCGCCACGTCCACGAGCAGGTCGCCGTAGGCGAGGGCAGAGACCTCTGCGCTGTTGCCGAGTTCGAGCAGCGTCTCGAGCGAGCCCACTGCCTGGGTGAGGCTCTGGCCCAGGGGCAGCTCCGAGAGCGGTTGGTTCCTGAGCTCCGCGCCGGAGAGCGAGAAGTGGGCCTCGGCCGCGCGGTTGGTGCTCGTGATGGCAAGGTTTCGATCCGTCACGACGATCGCGGTGCTGAGGCTCTTCACGATGCGCTCGTGATAGCGCTTGAGTTCGTCCACGCGGTGATAGGCGCGCTCGAGCTCTGCGCGTTGCCGCGAGAGCTCTTCTTCGCGTTGTTTCTGGGCGCGAGCCATCGCGGTCAGCTCCTCGGCGAGGGCCGAGAGTTCATCGTCACCGCGGGGCATCATCTTTTGCTCGTAGTCACCTCTCGAGATGGCTCGGGCGAAGCTCACCAGTCGTGAAATGGGAGCGAGGGCACGCGCCGAGATCACGGTCAAGAAGAGGCCCACGAGGAGCGCGAGCGCGGTCAGGGCCAAGACCCGCCAGATGGCTCGGCGCTCGTCCCTCTCCGCTCTCTGAGCGGTCCGCTCGGTCTCCTCGCTGATCCGCTGACTGAGCCTCGGGAGCTCCTCCTGGAGGATCCGACGTTCGAGCCGATCGAGTTCGGTGCGGAGCTCCTCGAAGGGTTGCTCCTTCTGCACGCGCAGCAGCAATGTCTCGTTGAGCTCGTTGACGTCTTCGTGGAGCACCGCCAAGCGATCGATGCTCGATTCGACGTCGCGATAGAACTCCACCTTGGAGTCGGACTCCGTCTCGGCTCGACGGGAGGCGCGAGAAAGCTGGCGTGAGCAGATATCTCGCGCTTCCTCGGTGCGGGCGCGGATGACGCTCGGGAAGTACCCAGCGACGATGCGGAGCACGAGTTCCTGGCTGCGCCGATCGCCACCGTCGACGCTACGCCTCAGGTCTCGGAAGCGGTTCTGTTGATGGGTCTCGATCTGGCCCACCAGGCGGGCGAGGGCGAGGTGCCCCTCGTTCACCGAGCGAAGGTCTTCACCGACCTCCTGGAACTCTTGGACGGAATAGAGCGCGAGAAACAGAAACGTGCCGAGGAGGAACGCAAACGCGAGAAAGATCTTGGTGGTGAGAGACAGCCGCAAGCTCACCTCGACCCGGGCCCGGCGCCGATAGCCCATGGAGCCTAGCACCCAGGAGCCGCTTTTTCGAGCCCGGGCGGCATTCTTGCCCATCCGTGGAGGCTGGTGTCACATCAGCCCATGGGGATCGACCTTTGCCGCGCGGCCCAGTCGGGGCTGCTGATCGCGCTCTTCGCCCTCGTCCCCGGGGCTGCGGACGGGCAGCCCAAGCCTCAACTCGTCGACATGGTCGTGGCGGAGATCGATCTCCGGATCGTGACCTACTCCGAGCTCGTGGCCGAGGCCCGTCTGGCGGTGCTCGACCAACGAGGCCCGGCCTTCGCGAAACGCGCGGTCCTGAACCTCGATCTCTTGCGGGCGGTGCTGCGCAACATCTTGGCGCGAGAGCTGCTCCTCGCGGAGTCCCGGCGCCTGCAGCTTCGGGAAGTGACGGCCTCGGAGATCGACAACGAGCTTTCGAAGATGCGGCAGCGATTCGCTCACCACGCTGACTACATCCAGTTCCTCGAACAGCTCGGCTTCGAGGTCTTGGATGACATCCGGCAGGATGAGTCGCGCAGTCCGGCGGACCTCGTATCGATCGTGCGCGCCAACCTCCAGGTGGCCAAGTTCGTGGAGCTCCGGATCAGGCCCAACCTGATTCTGCGGGATGCGGACGTGAAGCAGTGCTACCAGAGAAACCAGGCGCATTTCTCTGGACGAAGCCTCGCGGAGAGCCGAGCGGTCGTCGAACGTGCGCTCCGAGACGAGCTTCAGGGGACGGCGCTCAGAGAGCTGCTCGCGCAGCTCGAAGCGCAGGTCAGCCTTCGCTTTGCACCCGACTTCCGTCTTCGGATCGCCGAGGAGCCGCGCGATGCCGCCCGGGATCCTGCGACGCTCCGGTGTACCAAGGGATGAAGGTCGAGTCCGCCCGCCCCGAGGACCTCGAGCCTCTCGCCGAGCTCTTCGAGCTGCTCCATCCAGGGGCGTTCGATCTCGAGATCCTCCGGCAGCAGTGGGCGCTCCCGGGAACCTCCGCCCTGGTCGTGTGGCTCGAAGGTCGGCTCATGGCCGGCTTGCTCCTGCGGCAGGTTCTGGACGAGGCGGAGGTCCTCGTCGTGGGGTGTCGTGTTTCGCGGCGCGGCTACGGCACTCGCCTGCTCGAGGCCCTTCGAGCGGAGTGCATGGCCCAGGGGGTGGCACGCATCTTCCTGGAGGTGGCCGAGGACAACCACCCGGCCATCGCTCTGTACTCGAAGGCGGGTTTTGGCCGAGTCGGTCGCCGCCGGGGCTACTACCGAAGCGGGGCGGACGCTCTTCTCTATGCGCTTTCGCTGCGCTGAATTCCGCGCGAAGCCGTTGTCGAAGTCCGCTTTCGTCTTCTAGGCTCGGTGGATGTTCCGGGTTCTTCGTTACGGTGTTCTGCTCGGTGTGCTCTCGTTGTGGGCCTGCGACCGAGAAGGCCTTCTCGAGCCCGACGGATCGGTGAGCGAAGGAGACGCCGATCTGGGTGCCTCCGATCGGGGCATGGTGGTGGGCTCCACGATCAAAGCCAGCCGCGTGATCGACGGAGACACAATCATCCTCTCGGCCGGTGCGGGCGCAAAGGCCCCCGACGGCACCCCACTGCAGGGGGTGACGGTGCGACTCATCGGCATCAACGCCCCCGAGATCGAGCATCAGGGCAACGCGGCCGAGTGTTGGTCTTCGGAGGCGTCCCAGGGGTTGCGCAACGCGGTCCTCGGACCCGATCTGGAGCTCGAGTATGGTGATGAGCTCCGCGACATCTACGGTCGGATCTTGGCGTACGTCCGACTGCCCAGCGGCGACGTCGCGAACGAGCTCATGGTCAGCCAGGGACACGCGCGCTCGTTCCGAGAGTTTCGGCACGCCTACACCACTCTCTACAACCGGCTCGAGTCGGAGGCGATGGTCGCCGGTCTCGGGCTGTGGGGCGCTTGTCCCTGAACCCGCCCGACGCGCTGATCCTCGCCGGTGGTCGCGGCCGACGCATGGGCGGCCTCACGAAGGGGGCGCTCGAGCTCGCCTCCGGTGAAGCCGTGCTCGCGCACATTTTGGCGGCCCTGGCCCCGATCGTTCGGCGTACACACGTGGTGGCCCCTCCGGATCTGCACCCGGATCTCTCGCGACTCACCTCGGCCCCGCTGCTGTCCGATCTCGGGACCGGACCGGCGAACGCGATCATTTCGGCCGCGCGTGCGATCGACGCCGAGCTCGTCTTCCTGCTGGCCTCTGATCTGGCCGGGCTCTCCACCGAACTCTTGCGCTGGGTGCTGGAGGCCTACGGCGGTGATGAGGACGCGGTGATCCCGATCCACGAGGGTCGGCCGCAGCCCCTGCTCGGGCTCTACCGGCGCGCCGTTCTCGCGGAGCAGACGCTCTCGCCCGGGGCGAGCGTCCGGGCTCTGCTCGGGGGGCTGAGGTGGCGTGGCCTCGAGAGCGCGGGTCTCCCGGAGGCGCTGACCCGGGGGCTGAGCGGGTTCAACACCTGGGACGAGGCCAAGACCTGGGGGATACGAAGGGGCGCTCCTCTTGCCAAGGAGCCCGAGCCGCGCGAATGATCGCTCCGCCTCATGCTCCGGCCGGATCTCGCTCCCATCGATGTCTACCTCGCCGACGCGATGACCCACGAGGATGCCGAGTTCCTCCGACGCCATCCGTGGCCGGTGCTCGTGATCTCCGAACCGGACTGGGAGAAGATCAAGCAGCTCGGTCGACCCGAGACCCTGATCCCCGGTCAACCTGTACCGGCGTTCTATGAACGCCTGGACCTGACGAGCAGCACGGCGAGCGCAGCGAGTCTGGACGCGCTCATCTTGCCGCTGAGACCGCTCGCGGGTGGAAGCGTGGACCGAATGTCGATCGGCCGTTCCCCCGACCGCGACATCGTCCTTCTCGATGAGACGGTCTCGAAGCACCACGCCGACGTCTCCTGGGACGCCGCCCGTGGGCGCGCGGTCCTCACGGATTGCGGGTCAAAGAACGGCATCCAAGTGGACGGTGCGCCGCTCGAGACACGCGGCTTCGCGGAGCTCATACCGGGTACGGTCCTCACGTTTGGAACGCTCGGTACGCGCTACTACAGCCCGCGGACATTTCTTGGGTGGTTGGCGAGCGGGGCCGGGCGAGCCGGCGGCGCCCCCTGATCCGACGGGCGAGCTACAGCCCGAAGTCTCTTCCACCCCGGGCGGCGGAGCGAGCATCTTCATCGTAGGATAGGGCCAAGGGGTGCAGTTCCACCTCGGCCTTTTCGCGGAGTCGTTTGGTCCAGCCTTCGAGCACCCGCTGCTTCTTCTCGTTCACGAGTCGCTCTCGAACCTGGTCCTTGAGGAAGCCGAACTCCACGTCGTTCGGCTCGGACCGGTCCTTGAGCTTGAGCACCAAGTAGGCGCCATCGATCTCGACGGGGTTCGGGGCGAGCGGGGCGTCCATGGTCAAGGAGAAGGCCAGATCGGCCAACGCCTTGTTGTTCCCCAGCTTGGGCGCGAAGTCGCCCTGCCGCGCGAACGAACCGGTGCTGTCCAGCTTCAAGGGGATGGGATCCTTCCCGCTCTCGGCTGCAATGAGGGCATCGAGGCTCTGGCCGGCCTTCGCGGCCTCGAGCAGGCTGGTGGCGCGTGCCTTGGCGACCGCCGCGCCCTTTTCCTCGACCACGAGGGCGAGCGCGATCTCCTGTTTGACGTCCTCGAGCTTTCGAACGACCGGATCTTTGATCTCCTCGACCTTGATGATGTGGAATCCGAAGGGGGACTCGACCACGCCCGAAATCTCGCCGGCCTTGAGGGAGAAGGCGGCCTCCTCGAACGGCCGAACCATCTGGCCTTCGCTGAAGAAGCCGAGATCGCCGCCCTTGTCCTTGGAGCTGTCTTCGGACAGCAGCTTGGCGGTTTCGGCGAAGTCACGACCACTCTTGACCTGCTTGAGCGCATCCCGAGCGCGCTTCTCGACCTCCGCCTTCATCTGCGGAGTGGCCCCGGACTCGAGGCGGAAGAGGATGTGCCGGGCCCGGACCTGCTTGGGGATGTCGAACTTGGTGCGCTTGTGCTTGAGGAAGTACTTCTGCAGCTTCTCGGCGGAGTCCGGTTTCGCGAGCCAGGCCTCCGCGTCGGCCTCGGTCACCGACCCAGCTTCGGCCTCGTAGGCCTTGATGGGCACGCGGATGAACTCGAGGTCGATGGACTGCGCGTCCTTTTCATAGGCGAGACGCGCCTCACCGTCGGAGACGGTCGTGCCGCCCTCGAGGATGGCGGCGAGTTTCTCCGCCAAGAGCTGGTCGCGGTAGGAGCGCTCGAAGGCCGCCGGCGAGAGCTGCTGCCCATTCAAGAACATCTCGTAGCGAGCGCGGTCGAAGCGCCCGTCGGTGTGGAAGGCCTCGTTGGCCATGATGGCTTCTGCGAGCGCCTTGTTGTCCACCACCAGCCCACGCCGTTCGGCGTCCTCGCGGACGAGATAGCTGCTGATGAGCTGGTCCAAGGTCGTCTCGCGGAGCTTCATGGTCTTGGCCAGGTCGCGGTTGAACTCCTGGTATCGGCCCTGCATCTCGCGGTACCGCCGGGCATAGGCCATCGCCAGCTCTTGGTCCGTGATGGTGTGGCCGTTGACCTTGGCCGCGAAAAGCTGCGTGTTCATGATGTTGTCCATCGACGTCCCAAAGAACGCGATGAAAACCAGGATGATGACCGCGAGCAGAAAAATGATGACCGGGTTGTTCTTCTTCCGGCGAAGGGTACTCAGCACCGGCCCTTCCTAGCGGAACCGTTTGTGATTTCCAAGGGTTTTTGGTAAGCCCTCGGGGGGGAAACTGAAGAATGATCCGATGGGTCCGCGGCATGTTCTCGAACGATCTGGCGATCGATCTCGGGACCTCTAACACCTTGATCTTCGTCAAGGGCGTGGGGGTCGTCGCAAACGAGCCCAGTGTGGTCGCGGTCTCGCGTGACCGATCCGGTCACCGCAAACTGGTCGCGGTGGGCAAGAGCGCAAAAGAGATGGTCGGGCGAACCCCAGACGGCATCGAAGCCATCCGGCCCGTCAAGGCCGGGGTCATCGCGGACTTCGAGTCGGTCTCTGCGATGCTTCGGTACTTCATCAAGAACTTTGCCAACGCGCGAGCGCTCTCCGCTCCGCGCATCGTGATCTGTGTTCCGGTGGGCGTCACCGAGGTCGAGAAGCGCGCGGTCAAAGAAGCGGCCATGACCGCGGGGGCGCGCGAAGTCCATCTGATCGAGGAGGCGATGGCGGCGGCCATCGGCGCCGGTCTCCCGGTGTCGGAGCCGTCCGGCAACATGATCGTCGACATCGGCGGCGGTATCACCGAGGTCGCGGTGATCAGCCTGAAGGGCATCGTCTTCTCCAAGTCGATTCGAGTCGGCGGCGAGAAGATGGATGAGGCGATCGTTCAGTACGCCAAGCGCCGATACAACCTTTTGCTCGGAGAACAGACCGCCGAAGATGTGAAGAAGCGCATCGGCTCGGCCTACGACACCGGCGTCCTCGAGGAGATCGAAGTCAAAGGGCGTGACTTGGTGGGTGGCGTGCCCAAGACCGTCATCCTCACCTCGGATGAAGTCCGGGAAGCGCTATCCGAGGTCGTCAACGCGATCGTGGATGCGGTCCGCGTCTCGCTCGAACGGACGCCACCCGAGCTCGCGGCGGACATCGTCGATCGCGGTCTGGTGCTCGCGGGCGGCGGGTCGCAGCTCCGGGAACTCGATCGACTCCTGCGCGAAGAAACCGGCCTGCCGGTCGTGGTGTGCGACGACCCCATGGGCGCGGCGGTCCGCGGGGCGGGCGCGGTGCTCGACCAGATCGATATGCTCAGCAACATCGCGGTGAGCTGAGCTCTCGGAGCGAGGTTGTTCGAGGTCCTAGGCAAGAACCAGACCCTGGCCGTCGTCGGCCTCGTCATCCTGGTGCCGCTCGTCGTCTATCGGGCCAACGCTCGGCAGGTCTCTGACGCGAACCCCCTCGAGAAGCTGGTGCTGACGCTGACCTCGCCCATCGAGCGTGCGCTCTCGTTCGGTGTGGGGGCGGTCTCGGACACTTACGCCCACTACGTCGATGCGATCGGCGCCCGCGCCGAGAACATCGAACTGCGGCAGAAGATGCGGAAGATGTCGGTCGAGTCCGAGCGAGCCCGCGGCCTCGAATTGGAGAACTTCCGGCTCCGGCGGTTGCTCGCGATCGAAGATCAGAACCCGACGCTGACCATGGTGGCGGCCAAGGTCGTTGCGGCGGGTCGGTCGCCGTTCTCGCGGACGGTCCGACTCGATCGCGGCCAGCTCGATGGGATCGTCCGTGGGGCACCGGTGCTCTCGGAGTCGGGCCTGGTCGGACGGGTACAGCGTGTCGCGTTTAGGTCGTCGGAGGTCGTGCTCCTCACGGATGAGCGGGTCTCCGTCGACGTTGCGCTTGCGCGTTCGGGGGCGCGAGGTCGGCTTCGAGGCGGGCGCTCCGGAGAGGTCTTCGGGATCAAGATCCGAGGCTTGCTCAGGACCGATGACGTGCGGGTCGGTGACCTGGTCGTGACCAGCGGTCTGGCGGGGATCTTTCCTCGGGCCATGGTCGTGGGCCGCGTGAGCCGCGCCGAGACGAATCCCGGGGCCCAGGAGCCGCAGGTCGACGTGGCCCCGGAGGTCGACTTCGACCGGCTCGACGACGTCTTGGTGATCCTCGGCCACAAAGGGGAGGGGGATCCGGTGTTCACCCCGCCCGAGCTGCTCCCGCCCGAGCTCAGCCACGCCCAGACCTCGAGCGCCACGGAGCCCAGGGATGGGGGCATTCCGTGAAGAACGCCGCGTTCTTGGGGCTGGTGGTGCTCGCGCTGTCCCTCGAAGGGGCGCTCCTCGCCCATCTCCCCCTCCCGGCGGTCCTTTCGGCCCTGTTCCTGCTGTTTCTCGTGCTCGAACGCCCGCTTGTCCATGGGGCCCTCTTGGCGTTCTGCGTCGGCTATCTGAGTGATCTGCTGCTGGGCACCAGCCGAGGCTTCTTCGCGACCGTCTACGTCCTGGCCTTCTTCCTCCTGCGGCTGCCGGCTTCCCGCGTGTCGGGGGGCGGCCCGTTGTTCGTGACCCTGGGGGCCGCGTTCGTCACCTTCGCTTCGGCGTTGCTCGGTTTCACGGTCGAGCAGCTGGCGGGGCCGGGGCACAGCCATCTGGGCGACGTCCTGCTCGCCCTGCCGGTGCAGCTCTTGCTCAGCGTCGTTTTCGCGTACCCAGTGTTCAAGCTATGCTTGCGTCTCGACGCGCAGTTTTCGTCCCGTGAAGATGACTTCGCGTTCCGCGGTTGAGACTTGAGCCTTGGAGAGCCAGAACGAGGACGCCGCCGGGAGTCGCTCCTCATCGACGTGGCGTTCGTCTCCACGGTCATCCTCGTTTTCGCCGCCATCGTCATCCGTCTCTATGACGTGCAAGTTCGCCGGGGGGCCGAGTTCTCGAAGCGCTCACACGAGAATTTCATCCAGATCAAGCGTCTCGAGCATGACCGTGGTGAGGTCGTGGACCGCGAGGGTCGGGTGCTCGTCACGAATCGAGCGTCCATCAACGTCTACCTCACGCCGGCGTTCTTTCCCTCGACCGGGGCGATGGTGCGGAAGTTGGGGGCGGTCTCGGGCCTCCAGAAGTCCCAAATCGACGAAGTGCTCGTGGCCCTCGTGCGGGCGGCCGAGGAGAAGGGGCCGCCCATCCTCCTCGCCACCGATCTGAGTCCAAGCGTGGCGGCCAAGCTGCGTGCGACCCAGGGGGCTCTCGAGCTGCCTCTCGAGAGCGTGCTCGTCATGGAGGTCACGGACGAAGACGGTTCCCACCTCGCGGCCTACCTCGACCCCGAGCACTTCCCCACGCGCGAGCGAGTCTTTCAGCGACTGCGTGCGCTGCTTTCCTGGTCGGACGAAGGCTACGCTCGGCTCAAGCAGGTGGTGTCCAGAGTGAGTGGGCTCGCGAAGTACCGGGACATCCTCGTTCGGCCCGACATCACACCCGAAGCTTTCGCGGCGATTCAGTCCGAGATCGAACTCGGAGATCTGCCGGGCGTCTCGCTGCGCGCGGCCAAAGCGCGCGACTATCGGAAGGGGCGGGTGGCGGCTCATCTTCTCGGCTACATCAACGAGCTCACGCCGGAGGAACTCGAGGAGCGCAAGGAGCTCGGCTACCGCATGGGTGATCTCATGGGGCGTCGAGGCGTGGAAGAAACCTACGAGGAAGATCTCCGCGGGATCGATGGCTATGAGACCGTCGTCGTGGACTCGAAGGGGCGTGGGCAAGACTCGGAGCTCGCGGACCATCTTCGGGGGGCGGTGGGCGAGTTCCAGGAGCCGCGTGCGGGCAACCGCGTCGTGCTCAGCGTCGACATCGACCTGCAGGAGGCGGCGGAGGCGGCGTTCCCCGGTCGGGCCGGCGCGGTCGTGGTGATGGACGTGAACTCCGGTCGCCTCCTCGCGGCGACGAGCACGCCCACCTTCGATCCCAACCTCGTCTCCGGCTACTTCGAGCGCGGTGAACGTGCACGTCTGGCGGAGCTTCGGGACCTTCGCCCCTGGCGGTTTCGAGCGATTCAGGACCACTTTGCCCCCGGCTCCACCTTCAAGGCGGTCACCTTGCTCGCCGCCCTCGAGGAGAAGGTTGTGCGGCCCAAGGAGTCCGTCTTCTGTCCTGGCTCGTACCGGCTCGGCAATGTGCGCTTCCGCTGCTGGAAGGACGCGGGGCATGGTCACATCGAGGCGGTGACCTCGCTCGAGCGATCCTGCGACGTGTATTTCTACACGATGGGCGCTCGTTTGGGTCTCGATGCCATCGCGGAGATGGGTCACGCCCTTGGCTTTGGTCGCGCTACCGGCATTCCGCTGGCCGGCGAGTCGAGCGGAATCATGCCCACAGTCGCGTGGAGCAAGCAGCGCTTCAAGTTCTACACCTTGGGCTCGGCGGTCAACGCATCCATCGGTCAGGGGGCGGTCGCGTCCACGCTGATCCAGCTCGCGGTCGCCTACGCGGCCATCGCCAACGGAGGTACGGTCTATCAGCCGCAGGTGGCCTTGCGTGTCGAGGCCTTCGACGGGAGCGCGGTTCGGGAGTTCGCGCCGGTCGTGGTTCGGAGGGTTGCCTTGCCCGAAGAGAACCTCGCGGTCGTGAGACAGGGGTTGTTCAATGTCCTCAACGTACCCAGCGGGACGGCGTACCGACGCCGCCTTCCGGATATCCATGCCTCCGGCAAGACGGGGACCGCTCAGGTGGCAAAGATGGGGGCCAAGCGCATCAAGAAGGACCAGCTCCCGTGGGAGCTGCGCGATCACGCGTGGTTTGTGGCCTACGCGCCTTCGGAGGCGCCCGAGATTGTAGTGGCGGTGCTCAACGAGCACGGCGGTGGAGGCAGCAGCGACGCGGCGCCGGCGGCGATGGCGGTCATCAAGGCGTGGCACGAGAAGCGCGTGCGGACCTCCGCCGGCGGACCCGAGTTTCTAAACGTCGCGATGTTGAACCTCTCGGAGGCGCCTGAGTCATGGCCCGCCGCGTTCTAGCGCAAGTCGACGGGGGGGTGGTCTTCCTGGTGCTCTTCATCGGGTGCCTCGGTCTATACAACCTCGCCTCGGCCGCCCGTACCCTCGAGTCGAACGTGCACATCGCGCAAGCGGTCTTTCTCATGGTCGGGATTCTCGTCGCCGCAGTGGTCATCTCGGTGGACTACCGGAACCTCGAAGGCCTCGCGACACCCATCTTCATCGCGGTGCTCGGTTTGCTGGTCGCAACCCTGCTGGTCGGCAAAACGGTCAACGGCTCGAAGCGGTGGCTGCCGATGGGCTTTGCGAATCTGCAGACCTCGGATCTTGCGAAGCTCGCGGTCATCCTGATGGTGGCGAAGACGCTGCACCTCGAGCGACCCGGGGGCCATGGTCTCACGCTCACCGACATCTTCCGTCCTTTCAATCTCTCTCGTCCCCTGCTCGTCGTGCTCGCCGTGATCGCGGTGAGCGTCTTCGGTGATGAACTCAAGCCGCCCGAATTCAAGCGCATCGTGGGCGAGCGGTCCGTGACCATCGCGCGCCTCAGCAAGGCCAAGCCCGTGCTCGAGGTGGGTCGAGCCGAGGCAGCGGGTCTGCGCCTACGCGTCGGCGGCATCGAGGATCGCCACGCCCTCATCACCCGAGTGGAGAGCGGACACTACGAGGTCGAGGACCTCGACTCGCCGGCTGGCGTCTATGTCAACGGAGAACGCGTGGAGCGGACGCGGGCCCTCGAGAGCGGCGATGTGCTGCGCTTCGGGCTCAACCCCCGCTCCGAGATCATCCTGTCGGCAAAGATCCAGAAGCTGCAGCCGTTTTTGCCGTGGCTCGCGGTTCTGGGGGGGCTCTGGTTGTTCGCGGCGTTCTACAGTCAGCTCAAGCGCGGTGGGTTCGAGAGCCGCGACCTGGTCGCGCCGATCGATGTCGTTGTGTTGCCGTGCCTGCTGGTCCTGGTTCAGCCGGACCTCGGCACCACCTTGGTGATCATCGCCATCGCCTTCTCGGTCATTCTGTACGTGGGTCTGGCGCCGGTCTCTCTGCTCTTGCTCGGGGTCTTCTCGGCAGCCTCGGCGGTGCTGGCCTGGTTTTTTGTCCTTCGGCCCTATCAGAAGCAGAGGGTGCTGAGCTTTCTCGACCCCGGCCGAGATCTCGCGGGCGCCGGCTATCACCAGCACCAATCCCTCATCGCGATTGGCAGCGGACAGCTCAGCGGGAAGGGCTACAAGCAAGGGACGCAGACTCAGTTCTCGTTCTTGCCGGAGCAGCAGACCGACTTCATCTTCAGCGTTTGGGGAGAGGAGCATGGCTTCCTCGGCTGCGCGCTCCTCGCCGGCCTCTTCGCGGCGCTCATCCTCGCGTTCTTCCGAATCGCGCTGCGGGCCAAGGACCAGTTTGGTGCGCTACTCGTGGTGGGGGTCGCAGCGATGTTCTTCTGGCACACGGTCGTGAACATGCTCATGGTGCTTCAGCTCGCGCCGGTGGTAGGTGTGCCGCTGCCGCTCTGGAGCTATGGCGGATCGTTTTTGGTGACCGCAATGATCGGAGTGGGCATCGCTCTGAACGTGGGCGCGAGGCGCTACGTGTTCTGAGGTCTCCGATCCCCTCATTCTCGCAGCAGGTCTGCAAGCGTGGTCGTGAACGTGAACGTGAACGTGAACGTTGCCGAGCGGAAACGAGGGGACGCTCGCGCTCCTCAGGCGCCCTTGGCGACTCCGAGGTTCACCGTGGTCTTCATCTCTGCCCCGGTGTCTCGATCATTGGCCGACATCTCCAAGATGCCGTCTTGCGTCAGGTTGAACGCAACTTCCACCCGCACGCTGCCTGCGGGGCCGATTCGGATCCCCGAGAAGGTGAACTCGCCGAGCATCTCGTTCTTGCTGGCTTGATCAACGTGGTCGCCCTGATAGATCCGCATCTGCAGATCCTGCTGGCCATCGACGCTGGTCGTGAAGTTGACCGTCTTGAGGTTGGGTACGGACTCGTTGCGTTTGAAGATCTCGTACAGCTTCCCGGTCGCGTCCGCGATGCCGATGGCCATGGGGATGACGTCGAGCACCTGAACCCGCAGGTTGGAGTCGTCCTCGAAGGAGTAGGCGAACATCGCCGCCCCCACCGCCACCGCTTCATCCGGATTGACCTGCTTCGACGGCGAGCGACCGAAGAAGCGGGTCACCGCGTCTTGCACCGCCGGCATCCGGGTCTGCCCCCCGACCAGGAGCACGTGTTGGATGTCGGCGGTGGTGACCCCGGCGTCGGCGACCACGCGTGTGCAGGTCTCCATCGTCGACGCCACGAGGTCCTGGGTGAGGTTCTCGAACTGCGCGCGGCTGAGCTTGAGATCCAGGTCGAGCGGCATGCCTTCCGGGGTCACAGTGACGAAGGGGATGTTGAAAGGCACATCTTGGCGCGTGGAGAGGTCGATCTTCGCGCGCTCGGCCATGTCCTTGATGCGCTGCATGGCGATGGGGTCCAGCCGCAGATCGACGCCCGGGTTCTTGGCCGCGAACTCGCTTACCGCCCAGTCGATGATGCGATTGTCGAAGTCGACGCCACCGAGGAAGACGTCGCCTCCCGTGGCCTTCACCTCGAAGACTCGGTCTCGGATCTCGATCACCGAGATATCGAAGGTGCCGCCGCCCAGATCGTAGATGGCGACCAGCTCCTTGTTGAGCGCTCGCCCCACGCCGAAAGCGAGCGCGGCGGCGGTGGGCTCGTTGATCACTCGAATGACTTCGAGGCCGATCATTCGGCCGGCTTCTTTGACCGCCTGTCTTTGGCGGTCGTTGAAGTACGCGGGCACAGTGACGACCGCGCGGGTGACCGGCGCTTGAAGGTAGTCGGCCGCGACGTCTTTGATCTTCTGCAGGATCTTGCTCGAGATCTCTTGGAGCGAGAACTCCCTACCCGCGAGCGGGACCTCGACCTCCTCCGCCTGCGAGGACTTGATCTCGTAGGCGAAGTATTGATGCATCTTCTCCGCGAGATTCGGATCGTACTGGCGTCCCAGGAGTCGCTTGCTCCCGTAGACGGTCTGGCGAGGGTTGAGCTGCCACTGCCGCTTCGCCTCGTGCCCAACGAGCTCGTTGCCTTTCTCGTCGATGGCGAAGATCGAAGGGATGGTAAAGGAGCCGCCTTTGTATGGGATGAGCGTGACCTTCTGGTCGTGCCCCTCCACGACCGCCGCGCACGAGTTCGTCGTGCCGAGGTCGATGCCAATTACGCGCGCTACCGTCATCCCGCTCTGTCCCCGGCGCGAGGATAGCGGTGGTCCGACCCGACCGGAAGGACCCGAAGTCAGTTCGGGTGGCCTTCGGGGTCGGAGGTTTCCCCCAGGCACCGCCGCCTCAGCCCCCAGACCTGGTTGACCCCGGGGCCGGCCATCGCCGATTTCCCCGTGGGTGGCGGAAGGCCTGGCCATCTTACGCGACGAGGAGGCGGTGGGGGCCTTTCTGTCGGAAGTCGAGAGGGCGCCCTTTCTCGCCTTGGACACCGAGACCACCGGGCTCGATCCGCACCAGGATCGGGTGCTCTTGCTCCAGGTCGGGACCGCGGAGCGGCAGGCCCTCATCGATGCCGAGCGGGTCGGGCGCGCCGCCGCGGCTCGGATCTTCTCCGGGGACCGCCTCGTGGTCATGCACCACGCGAAGTTTGATCTCGAGATGCTCCGCAGCCTGGGGGTATTGGCCGAAGACGCTTTGGTGATGGACACCATGCTCAACGAGCAGCTCCTGATGAACGGACGGAGGCAGGATCTGTCGCACGGGGGCGTCGGGCTCGCGGTGTTGGCCGAGCGATACGCGGGCATGGATCTCGACAAGTCCGTGCGAGAAGGCTTCATGGGCGCGCGTTCGCTGGACGCACTCGGCCCGGCGGAGCTTCGCTACGCATGCCGCGACGTGGAAGCGACCTACCGAGTCTTCGAGCGTCAGCTGGTGCGTCTCGCGGCGGACGGCCTCCTGCGGGCGGCGGCCATCGAGGGCGACGCCTCTCAGGCCTTCGCCGACATGGAGTGGCGCGGCATGCCCATCGACGCGGAGGCGTGGCGGGCGGTCGTGGCTTCCGCCAACGATGGCAAGGCGGTCGCGAGGGAGGAGCTCGACCGCGAGTTCGACGCGGTGCTCAGCCGCGATCTCTTTGGGCACACCAGCATCAACTACGAGAGCGACCAGGAGGTCTTGACGGCGCTGGCGCAGCTCGGCCTCGAGATCGAGTCGACTCGCCGCGAACTCTTGCTCGCCACCGGACACCCCGCCGCGGCGGCACTCGTGCGCTATCGGGAGCATCAGAAGGTCGTGTCCACCTACGGCGAGAGTTTTCTGTCGCACGTTCATCCCAAGACCGGGCGGCTCCACTCGTCCTTCAAGTCCATCGGGGCGGTCACCGGCCGCTCGGCCTCCCGTGAGCCGAACCTTCAAAACATCCCCGCCGGTTCTCAGTTTCGCGCCTGCTTTCGAGCTCCCGAAGGACGAAAGCTCATCACCGCCGACTACTCGGCGGCGGAGCTGCGTATCCTGGCCGAGATGTCGAGGGACCCAGTCTTCGTGCAGACGTTTCGGGCGGGGGGCGACCTGCACGCGATCGTCGCCTCGCAGGTGTTCCGAAAGCCGGTCTCCAAGACCGAGAACCCCGAGCTGCGAGCGCGAGCCAAGGCGATCAACTTCGGGCTCGCGTACGGGATGGGGGCAGGCGGGCTCGCTCAACAGATCGGCGCCTCCATGCGGGAGGCCGAGGAGCTGCTCGAACGATACTTCCGCGCGTTCCCGGCCATCCGCGGGTTCCTCGAAGACTCCGCGCGTCGAGCGCTCGAGCGGGGCTACGCCGAGACCCTCGCGGGAAGGCGGTTTTGGTTCTCGGACATGGACCGAAAGGGCGCTGACCACGGCCAGAAGATCCGCGTCGCGAAGAACATGCCGATCCAGGGCACGAACGCGGACATGACCAAGCTGGCGATGGCGCGCATTCACCGCGCCTTGCAACGCGAGGGGATCGATGGCTTCCTCGTGAACATGGTGCACGACGAGCTGGTGCTCGAGGCCTCCCTCGCCGACGCCGAGCGCGCGCGTGCGGTCATGGTGAGGGAGATGGTGGCCGCGGGCGCGGCGTTTGTGCGAGCGGTGCCGGTCGAGGTCGAGGCGAAGGTGTCGGATGCGTGGTCCAAGTAGTCGAGCAGCTCCGCTCGTGGGCGCATGTCTCGCGGGGCTGCTCTTGGTCCCTGTGCCGGCGGCCGCACAGCCGCTCATCGTGCTCGACCCGGGTCACGGTGGGGACAAGCCGGGCGCGAAGAACGCGGACGAAAAGACCGAGTCGAGCATCGTGCTCAGCATCGGAAAGCTCCTGAAGGCCGAGCTCGAGAAGAACGGCATGCGCGTGATGCTCACCCGCGATCACGAGGTGCACCCGGCGCTCACCGCGCGCGCGCACATGGCGAACGAGATCGCGGCGGACGCGTTCGTGTCGATTCACGCCAACTGGTCTCCGGTGCCCGCAAGGCGCGGGGCCGAGACGTACATCCTGTCGGCGGATGCCTCCGATGAAGAGGCCGCTTCGCTGCTCGAACTCGAGGAGGCGGGCGAAGTCGGCACCGAGGAAGACGTGGCGGCCGAGGGGCCGAGCGGCGACGTGGAGGCCATCCTGGCCGATCTTCGGCTCGCGGACACCCACAGGGAGAGCGCCCGTCTCGCGCGGACCATCCAAGACGAGCTGGCCACCGTCGTCACGCTCTCTCCGAGCCGAGGCTTGCGGCAGGCTCCGTTTCTCGTTCTGAGGCGCGCTCGGGTGCCTGCGGTGCTCGTCGAGTTGGGTTATCTGTCGCACGTAGAGCAGGGGCGGTCTCTGGCCGAGAAGTCCACGCAGAAGCAGACGGCGCGTGCGCTCGCGCGGGCGCTCGTGCGTTACGTGAGCGCCCGCCGCGGTTGAAAGCAGGCAAAGATCGAGGCAGGCGCATGCGATTCCTCTCCTAACACCTCCGCTGCGTGGTCAAGGGCCGACCTTCATCAGATTCCCTCCGGCGAGTAGCGTCCAATCACTTCAAACGCTTGGGCTCGAGCAGCCCGAGCTGCGCCATGGCGGGAACCAAAGTCAAGTCCAGCACAAGCGCGCTCGCGACAGTCACGGGCAGCATGATGCCCAGCGTAATCGTCGTTTGATAGTTCGAGATCAGGTAGGGCAAGAACCCCGCGATCAACACGACAGAGGTTCGAATGATCCCGTGACCGGCTCCCAACATCGTGGCCTCGACGGCTGCAGGCCGATCGCGCCCGGCCACGCGTTCGATCCGGTAGCGCGCGAGAAAGTGAATCGTGTCGTCTACGGCCAATCCGATTCCGATCGCCATGAAACTGAACACGTCCGAATCCGCCTGGCCGCAGAACACGACGACGCCCCCCACGCCTAGGGCCACGGGCAGCACGTTTGGAACGAGGCTGAGCAGCCCGACGCGTATCGATCGAAACAGCAAAGCCACGAGCGCACCCATCAGGAGCATGGCCACGCCAAAACCAAGAAGAGATGCTGACCGGATTCGGGAAGACAGTCGACCCAACAAGACGGGCATGCCGTTCGCCCGAACCGACACGTTCCCCGGCATCACGTTTCGCGCCATGGTTTCGATGTCGTTCGCCAACTCCACCGCGTGCTCGGCCGAGGTCTCCACAGCTCGAACCACCATGCGCGCGTGCTGAAAGCTGGGATCGACAAGACTATGCAGGTCCCTTCCTCCAGACAGCTCGTACAAGAGAAGGTACTGTGCGATCTGTCCCTTCGATTCGGGCACCGGTCTCTCAGCGAAGGCATCTGGGGAGATCACGGAGTGCAGCCGCGTCACGAGATCCGCGATCGACATTGTCTTCCCAATGCGTGGGTCCGCCTCCATATCCTCCTGGAGCTGGATGAGCTTGGTGACCGTCTGCGGCTCCTTGAGACCGTCAGGCCCGTTCGCATCGATCAAGATCTCAAACTCGACGCTGGAACCGAAAGCCCTCTCGAGCGTTGCAGCGCCCCCTCGTACCGGGTGCCCCGGTGCGAAGTTTCGCACGAGGGAAGTATCCACCTCGAGCTGAGATACCGCGCCCGTCGCGACCACGGTCGCCACGACCCCCATCAGCATCATCGCCCGGGCGCGCGGCCGAAGACCGCGAGCCACACGGCGCAGCACGGCAAACAAGTGTTCCGTTGCGCGCGAAGGCCGAGGGACGATGGCTTCGGGTCGAAGGTGGGAGAGCGCGACCGGGCATATCAAGAACGCCAGCACAAATGCGGTCGCAACCCCAAACGCCGCAAACACTCCAAGCTCTCTCAACATCGCCATGGGCAAGAACGCCATGGAGCCAAAGCCCACGAGCGTGGTGAAGCTGGTGAACAAACAGGCGGCGCCCACATGGCGAAAGGCCAGCCGAATGGCCTGTTCCTTGGCCGCCCCCCGAGTCAACTCCTGACGGAACTGGGTGACCAGATGAACGACGTCGGAGATGCCCACCACGTGCACCATGGCGGGAGCGAGACTCGTCAAGATCGTGATCCGCCCAAACAGTAGGCCACCCAAACCCACGGCCCAAACCACGGCGGGCAAGAGACAGACAAACACGAGCGCGACATCGACGAATCGCCGCAGCAACAAGAACAGGACCAGCGCGGTCATGCCTACCACCAAGGGAAGGATCACTTGCAGGTTCAGAACCATCTCGTCGTAGACACTAGCGACGGTGTGCAGGAATCCGATCGCGTGGATCCGTTCCGGCGGAAAGCCTTCCGCCGCAACCAAGTCCACGAGCTCGAGGCTTGCCATCTGCTTGCTGAGGTCCAGAAGACGCGCTCGCCCACCCGCCTGATCCCGCTGGATGTCGATTCCAGGGAGGGATGCGGTGCGACGGTCCACTTCTCGCCGTATCTCTTGACGAGCGGCCACGTCGTCCCGGGTGGCCACATACTGAACCGCAATGACTACGGTGCGCGCATCGCGACTCACCAGCCAATCTGCGAGCAGAGGATCGTCGAGTACACCCGCTTTGAGCGCTTCTGGCGTGACTCCTTGGCGCAGGTAGGTTTCGACGAAGAGTCCGGCGTCAGGGTCCTCTGAATCCGTCCACACTTGCTGAGCATTCGTCAGAGACGTGACCCGCTCGACCATCGGTTGTTCGGCCAGCCTTCTGGTGATTCGATCGAGGCGCGCTAGACCACTCGCCGTGAAATGGTCGTCCGCCTCCAGCGACAAGAGGACGACCTCATCGCCGCCAAATCGTGCCCGGGCCGCCTCCCACGCGTCCATGCCGACCGTGTCTGGCGGCACGTAGTCGCGGTACGCGGTCATAAAAGGCAATCGAGAGGCCGACCAGCCCAAGGTGGCGGTCACGAGCAGGACGCCGAGAATGACAAGCGGACGGTGCCGCAACGTGTAGTCCACCCAACGATCCAAGAGGTCTTCGATGAAACCTCCTTCCCGTCGTTCGGTGGACATGCACTAGGCTGATAGCGCCCCCTCGCCTCGGCCACAACCTTGGTGGGGAGTTACAGGTCGTCCACGGTCTGTATGGGCCGGTTAGCGGATAGCTCTGGTTCCGCGCGGCGCGGTTGCACGCTCGGGTGCGCCATCCGTCGTGGTTCACGCGGTTGAGCGCCTGCCGGGCGTCAGGGCGCAGAAGAACCTGCGGAGGCCGAACGCGAGCCCTCCCCACAGCGGTGCGAGCCAAAGGGGCAGCGGCAGGTAGTGAGCGTTCGGGTAGTGGTACATCGAGGCGGCGACGAGCGCACCTTCCGCCACGAGGTCGAAGATCATTACGAAGACGACGACCTCCCAATCGCCCCGCTCACGTCCCCATCGCAAGCGTCCCGCCAGATAGGCTGAGGTCATCAGGAACAGCGACCATTCGTGCTCGTGGAGCACGACGGGGGCCAAAAATCCGCACCCGAAGAGGCCCGCTTCGAGCGCGAGGCGCCGACGACTGACCCTCAGGCCATGGCGCCGCTCGAACTGCGAGAATCCCCAGCCGCCAGCGAACAGGCAGACTGCGTACGCAGCCACAATCCAGACCGGGAGCGAATCGCTCCCCGATGGCTCCCACACCCCGGCATGCTGATGCACCGACTCCGCCGCCAAGCCAACGAGTCCGCCTACTGAGCCCGCGACGGCCAGCCGGATCAGTCGCATCAGTCGGCGCTCGAGTTCTGCGTTTCGATAGCCCTCCGGAGAAGCAGCATGCGTGTGTCGAGGTGGGTGAACTCTCCACGTACTCATGCTCGACGGAGCCGATTCCGATGCGAGCGACGAGGAGCTCGTCTTTCACGGCGCACGCGCCGGTCTCCGAGGAGTACCACGGCCACGCCGAGGACGTCGAGCGGCGCTTCGTTCGCAGGCTCGAGGGCCGCGGCCTCATCAAGGACGAGGCCCTGGGGGACGAGGCGTGGTTTCGTCGGCCAACGTGACGACGAACTCGAGCTCCGCGCCCGGCCTCACTCCCAGCGCGGCCGGTGCTCGTGATGCCCGTCGATGTGCCGGCTCATCGCCAGGCGAAAGTCATCGCGACGGATCGGGGCCTGGATGCGCCGCGGCCATTCCGTCTCGAGCGTTCGAAAGAACCGCTCGGCTGCCGAGCTCCCGCAGAAGGAGTCTTTGCTCGCGCACCCCAACTCGACGTCGTTGCGCTTGCACCAGCTCCGATGGGCCTCGGTGGCAGACGCCCGGACCTGCCGCGGTCTTTGAGGCGCTTGATCGTCGACGCGGAGATGTGAAGCCCCGCGCGTGTCGAAGCCTGCGCCCCGCGGAGCTTGCCCATCGTCGGCGCGAATTGCTCGAGGTGAAGGCATCGCCGTCCACCGTCTCGTGGGTGGCCTGGTCAGCGGTTTGCGGGCGGCGGCGGCGGATCCCAACCGGCCATGGTTCCAAAGGATCTGACGCCGCTCGTCGAGGACGCCACGACGCGCTGCCGCGAGCTCGCGCAGAGGCACCTTCCCATGCGCGACCGGCTCGACGCGTTTCTCCGCGAGCCCTGCGCGGGTTCGATTCGCTCGTGACGCCGGAGTGGAGCGAGCACTTCGTGGCGTCGACGGTCTCCGCGCCCGTCGGAGACGGATGTGCGGCCATCGCGAGCACCGGGCTCGACCGAGCCCTTCGCCTGGGCGGCGGGAACGTAGAGTTGCTGACGCGGCCCCAGACGATGCTGGACGGCGCTTCGCCCGAGCATCTCGCTTCGTCGGCCACGGGTGTTTATCCGCGCGTGAGCGATTTGGCCTCACGGAGTCTGGCCCCGAAGGCGGCGGAGCTGGCTTCCGCTCCCAGTGGCCAGGTGTCGGGCTCGGTGAGCCTCTGATATTCGAGGCCCCGGGCATCTTCGAGTTCAGTTTGCCCGCGTGGTCTACTGCGCTAGAACCTCGCGCTGATGAAGCTCTACCTCGCCGCTGGTCTCTTGCTTGTGCCTTCGTGCGGCGCTGCACAGCGCGCGGCCCCCACGCCCTCTGCCATCACGGCTGAGCCGCCGGACGCGGGGACGAACGTGTCGTCCGTTGTTCGGGCGTCGACTCCGCCCACGTGCGCAGAGCCCACGGATTCCGCCCATACACCCTCGAGTGAACAGGAGCGAAGGCTCGGTGCTCTCGCCACGCAGGAGCGAGACGCCGGCATTACGGAAAACCAGCGCTGGACACTCCGGTACGAGCGGGCGCTGCTGCTCTTCGAGGCCGCGCGCTACGAGGAAGCGATCGCGCTTGCTCGAGCGCTCACTTTCGAAGGCCCGTCGAGCATCGCCGAGCCTGCGGCCGTGGTCTACATCTCCGCGCTGCACGCCGCCGGCAAGCCATGCCTCGAGGTCCTGCGTCGCGACCTGCCCGCGCAGCGCTCGAAGCTCTGCGGGGGCGTATCCCGGCCGCGTGCCCAAGCGTGTGCCGATCTCACGCTCATGGAGAACAATCTCGCGTTTCGCGACGCGCTCGTCGTCGGCAACTTCGATGCTGCCAAGGCAAGCATCGCATTCGCTGCGCTTTTCGCGCGCGCATGCGCCGCGGATGCCGATCGTCGTTTCGATTGCGGCTCGGTGGCGTACAACGCTGTGCGCCTCGCGATCGAGGGAGGGAGGGTCGCCGAGGCCCGTGCAATGCTTGGACGCGCAAGGGCGGTCCAATCCATCAGCGAGGAGGTGCTCCGCGAGCTCGGTTGTCTGGTAGAAGGGCAAGCTGGCTCGCAGAGCAGCGAGTGCGCGAGCCGCTGATAGAACTGAGCGTTGCGCGGGCAACTTCCGGACGGTCTCTTCAGCACGAGCGTGGACCCGATGGGGCCCCTGTTTGCGGGATTCGCTCGTCGACCCGGGGACGATGAGACGTCCGCGGACCCAGCGACGACGTCGACCCCATCCTGGCCGGCCTCCGAATCGCCGACAGCCGTCGAGAGAGTGCCCGCCTGGCGCGGGCGCTGGTCCGCTACCTGAGCGCTCGTCCCGGCTGAGCGCGGACAAAACCGGAGAATGACCTGGAGATCCTACGGCGCTTCGGGCTAGCCTCCGGGCCTCATGACACTGATGCGACCCGATGGGCGCGCGCTCGATGAGCTGCGTCCCATTCAGCTCATCCCGAACTACACCAAGTGGGCCGAAGGCTCGGTGCTCGCCTGTTTTGGTGACACCAAGGTCCTCTGCAACGCCTCCTACGAGCCGCGCGTCCCTCCGTGGATGAAGGACAAAGGCGAGGGCTGGGTCACCGCCGAGTACTCGATGCTCCCGCGGGCCACCGACCAGCGCACGCAGCGCGAGGCGGTCAAAGGCAAGCTCGGTGGCCGCACGCAGGAGATCTCTCGCCTCATCGGGCGGGCGCTCCGAGCCGCGGTCGATCGCAAGAAACTCGGCGAGTGCTCCTTTACGCTCGACTGTGACGTGATCCAGGCCGACGGCGGCACGCGGACCGCGGCCATCACCGGCGCGTGGCTCGCGCTCGCTTTGGCCATCGAACGCCAGCAGCAGCGAGGCGGCATCAAAGGACAGCCGATGGTGCGCCAGGTCGCCGCGATCTCCATCGGCGTGTTCGAGCGGGAGGCACGCCTCGACCTCGCGTATGTCGAGGACCAGAAGGCAGACACCGACCTCAATCTCGTCATGGGCAGCGACCAAGGCATCATCGAGGTGCAAGGCACGGCCGAGGGGCCGCCGTTCTCTCGCACGGAGCTGGATCAGATGCTCGATCTCGGCCGCAAGGGGATCGAGTCGCTCTTCGTCGCGCAGCAGCAGGTCCTCGAGGCCAGTCGGTGAGCTCGTCCGCTTCCTCGGGGAGCGGTGTGCCACCCCGGCTCGTCCTCGCGACGCAGAATCGCGGCAAGGCGCGCGAGTTCGAGGCCTTCTTCTTGGGTCGTCTCCGAGTCGAGAGCCTGGCGGATCATCCCGAGGTCGTGATGCCGGAGGAGGCCGGGGCCACGTTCGAGGCCAACGCGCGTCAGAAGGCCGAGCACATCGCGACGGTCCTCGGTCTGCCGGCGCTCGGTGACGACTCTGGCCTCGCGGTCGATGCGCTCGCGGGCGCCCCCGGCGTGCACTCGGCCCGCTACGCCGAGGGCACGGACAAGGATCGATACAACAAGCTGCTCTCGGTGCTCCAAGGGATCGACGCATCGGCTCGGACCGCTCGCTTCGTCTGTGCGCTGGCTTTCGCCGCGCCGGGCGCGCACACGGCGGTCGCGACGGGCGAGGTGCGCGGCGAGATCGCGGCCTCGCCGCGCGGGGAGGGCGGCTTCGGCTACGACCCGGTCTTCTTGCCGGCGGCGACGCCCGGGCGCACGATGGCGGAGCTCAGCCCGGCGGAGAAGCAGGCGATCTCGCACCGCGGAGAAGCCTTGCTCCGCCTTCAGCCCACACTGCTCGCCTACTTTTCCCTTGCCGCGGGCGGCGCGCCCCCGTAGACCGGGTGAACCTACGAGTGGGTCGACGGGGTGTGGCGCAGTCTGGCTAGCGCACCTGCTTTGGGAGCAGGGGGTCGGAGGTTCGAATCCTCTCGCCCCGACTTTTCGTAAACGTGGGTCTTAGAAGCCGGGGATCCGGGATGCCGGGACCGCCACCCCGCACCAGTAGCTCAGGCGGATAGAGCAGCGGCCTTCTAAGCCGACGGTCAGGGGTTCGAATCCTCTCTGGTGCGCTTATTGTTGGCTTTTGCTTTCGATTGTGGCATCCGAGGGCGGCTTTAGGGCTGGTGCTTCGGGGTCGGCCTTCGATCTGGTGGTAGTAGCTCAGTTGGTAGAGCGTCGGATTGTGGTTCCGAAGGTCGCGGGTTCAAGCCCCGTCTATCACCCGTCTTTGAAAACTCGGGGGCGTAGCTCAATTGGCAGAGCAATGGACTCTTAATCCATAGGTTAGAGGTTCGATTCCTCTCGCCCTCATCCCGACCACCTCTCGTGTACGATGCCCACCATGTTTGGGCTCGTGCCGACGGCGCTCTTCGCGCTCAGCGTCTCGAACCCAACCCTCCCTGAACCACCACCGGTCGTCGAATACGAGCTCGAGGTCCGAGTCGAACCCGACACGCGGAGGCTTCATGGTTCGGGCACGCTCCGCTTCCGCAACAGCACCAAGGCTCCGGCGGATCGGCTCTGCTTTCACCTCTACCTCAACGCCTTTCGAAACGAGGCGTCGACCTTCATGCGCGAGCTGTCCGTCGAGGCCCCGCGGCTCGAGCTCGACGAGCACGGCTTCGTGGAGCTGCTCAGTCTCGAAGAGGAGGGCGCAGGCTCCGACCTGCTAGCCAACGCGCGGTACATCTCGCCGGACGATGGCCGCCCCGAGGATCGCACCGTGCTCGAGGTCCCGCTGAAGTCGCCGCTCGATCCCGGCGCGGACATCGAGCTCGAGCTCTCCTTTGTCAGCCAGCTTCCGAAGCCGGTCGCTCGGGCCGGAGCCATCGGCGGCTTCATGATGGCCGCCCAGTGGTATCCCAAGCTCGGCGTGCTCGAGCCGGCCGCGGGCGGGACCGAGGCCCGCTGGAGCTGCCACCAGTACCACGCGATCGGCGAGTTCTTCGCCCCCTTCGGGCGGTACCGAGTCACCATCGATGTACCCGACGGACACGAGGTCGGTGCGACCGGGCCGCGTGTCGAGATGAAGACCTCGAGCGGCCGAACCCGCCACGTGCATCAGCAGGACAAGGTCCACGACTTCGCCTTCGTGGTGGATCCGAGACTCGAACGCCACGAGCGGCGATTCGAGGCGACGCGTGAGCTCAGCGAGGCGAGGCGTTCGTCGGCCGCGGCACACCTGGGCATCGAGGCCGAGGTGCTTCGCGGCTCCGACGTGAAGGTCATCCTTCTCATTCGCCCGGAGCGTCGCTTCGCGATCGAGCGCTATTTCACCGCCGCCTTCCACGCGCTGCGCGAACTCTCGCTGCGATTCGGGCCCTATCCCTATTCCACGCTCACCGTCGTCGATCCGCCGCCGGGCGCGGGCGAGACCGGAGGGATGGAGTATCCCACGCTCATCACCGCTGGCGCCCGTTTCGGGGCTCCGGCCTCCATGCCGGTCCCTGAGTCGGTGACGATCCACGAGATCGGGCACCAGTTCTTCTATGGACTGGTGGGCACCAACGAGGTCCAAGAGGCGTGGCTCGACGAGGGTCTCACGAGCTACGCGACCCTCCGCGTCTACGAGCAGACCTACGGCCGAACGCTCCGATTCGCGCCGTCTCTCTTCGGTGTTCCGCTGAGCCCGTGGTTCGTTCACCCCTTCGAGTTCCGCGAGATCGAGCTCGCGCGGCTCCTCTCCGCCCCCGACCAGGACCCCACGATTCAACCGTCGTGGATGTTCCGGGACCTCCGCTCCTATCGAGTGGGGGTGTATGCGCGTCCGGTGCGCTTCTTCATGCGGCTCGAGCAGCTGTATGGGGCAAAGACGCTGGATCGCGCGCTCTATCGTTATGCGGTTGCGCATCGGTATGGCGCTCCGCGCAGCGCGGACCTCCTTCGCGCGATCGAAGCAGAGGCCCATGGCCCTCTGCCCGAATGGGTGACCGAGCCCTTGTTTCGCCCCGGAGGCTTCGAGCTCGCGGTCAGCGAGCTTGTGAGTCGACCGGTACCCGAGCCTCGCGGCATCGCGGAGGTTCGGCTCGAGGCGGATCGAGTTGTGACCTCTGCCCGCACCTCGACCCGCGCGCCGGGGTTCTTCACGACGGTGGTGGTGGAGCGCCGCGGCGAGATGATGCGACCGGCCGAGCTGCTTCTGACCCTCGAGGACGGAGCGGTTCTCAGGCATAAGATCAAAGGACGGCGGCGTTGGTGGCGCTTCGAGCACCAAGGCCCGCGGGCGGTGAAAGCGGAGCTCTTCGGCGCGGACAACGATCCACTCAACCAGACACAGATCCATCGTGCGCGACGACTCGAGGCCGAGCATCGACCCGCCTTCGTCTTCGCGGGACACAGCGGGTACGTCGTGGGCCTCATCCTCGATGCCCTGAGGTTCCTCTTGTGATCGAGCGGGACGGGCAGGGCATGGGCGCCGATCTCCGGGCACTTCGCCGCAGCTTCTCGGTGGTGCTGCGCGTACACCTCTCCAAGTTCTTGCTCACGCTGCCGGTCGCCATCGGCTTTGGCGCGCTCGTCCACCGAGAGCTCGCTCATTCGCTCGAGGCGGAGCGTTTTGCCGCCGCGCTCGAGCCCGCGCTGCTGCTCGAGTTCGTGCGCCGCATCGAACCCGCGCTCGGCGCCGGCCTCGTCGCGTTCCTTGCCGCCATGCCTCTCCTGATGCTCGCGCTCTTGTTCCTCGACGGGGCGCTGCTCCGGGCGCTGCAGCGGCCCAACTCTGCCGCCGCGGGCGTCTCGGTCTGGCGGGAGGGCGGGCAGGCGATGGTGCCTCTGCTCAGGCTGTGGCCGGCGAGCTTCGTCCTCCTCGTCGCTCTGGGGCTCCTCCCCGCCTACGGACTCCATCGACTCGGGCGCTTTGTCGTCGAGGAACTCGCCGATGAGCGAACCGCGTTCTTCATTCGACTGAGCCTCACGGCCCTGGGCGCGCTGTTCCTCGTTCACGCTCGAGCGAGCGGCGACGTAGCACGGGCCCTCGTCGTCTCCGGCGCGCCTCTGGGGCTCGCCGTTCGGGGCTTCTTCTCCGCGTTCCTCCGCCCAAGGCTGGTCCTGGCCGCGAGCTTGCCCTGGGCGATCGGGGGACTCTTCGTACTCGTCACGCTCTCGCTCATCGATGTCCGCATCGGTCGGACCGGAACGGCCTGGGTCATCGCGGGGTTTCTGACTCAACAACTCTCGGGTGTGCTCCGGACCGTCCTCGGGGCGGGATGGTTGGCCGCGGCTTCGAGGCTCGCCGCCTCCTCTTGTCGACCTCCGGACGGCGTGTTACCGCTCGGGCCTCCCACCTGATGGACGCCGATGTCATGGTCAACACGCTCTGGGTCGTGGTTGCCGCGCTGCTCGTCTTCTTCATGAACGCCGGCTTTGCGCTGCTCGAGGCGGGGCTCTGTCGGCAGAAGAACACCACCAACATCCTCGGGAAGAACTTCATCGTCTTTGCGCTCGCCTCACTCGGCTTCTGGGCGGTGGGTTACGCGCTGATGTTCGGACCGGCCGAGGGCTGGCTCGGCTCGGTCCTCGGCACCTCGGGCTTCTTCGTGAACGGCTCCGAACCCTCGCCGGTGGCGATCCCCACGCTGGCCTTCTTCTTCTTTCAGCTCACCTTCGCGGCGACCGCGGCCTCGATCGTCAGCGGAGCGGTGGCCGAGCGGGTTCGCTACAACGCGTTCTTGATCTTCGCCGCGCTGCTCGCAGGGGTCATCTACCCCATCGGCGGGCACTGGGTCTGGGGCGGCGGGTTCCTCGCCGAACTGGGCTTCTTCGACTTCGCCGGCTCCACGGTCGTTCACTCTTTGGGCGGCTGGGCGGCGCTCGCCGGCGCGATCACCCTCGGTCCTCGGCACGGCAAGTACACCAAAGACGGCCGCGTACGCGCGATGCCCGGCCACAGCATCCCTCTGGCCACCCTGGGCACCTTCATCCTGTGGCTCGGATGGTTCGGCTTCAATCCTGGCTCTCAGCTCGCGCTCGACGGCGGAACGCTGCACATCGTGCTCACCACCAACCTCTCGGCGTGCGCCGCCATCCTGAGCGCGACGCTCATCTCCGAGTGGCGCTTTGGCTACCCGGACCTCGCGATGTCTCTGAACGGGGGCCTCGCGGGGCTGGTCGCGATCACCGCCGGTTGTGCGGTGGTGACCCCGGTGGCCGCGATCTTCATCGGCGCTTCCGCGGGCGCGCTGGTCATCTTCGCGGTTCAGTTCTTCGAGAAGCGGCGCGTCGACGACCCGGTGGGCGCGGTCTCGGTTCATCTCGTGTCCGGCGTCTTTGGGACGGTCTGTGTGGGGCTCTTTGCGTCGCCGGAGCTGAGACTCAGCGGCGGCGTGCAGGGTAGCTATGGCCTCTTGTACGGCGGGGGTTTTGATCTCCTGCTACGGCAGTTGGCGGGGATCCTCGTCTTCGCGGTGTATGGGCTCGGCAGCTCTTTTGGCCTCTGGTGGCTGCTGAAGAAGTTCGTGGGGCTCCGGGTGGGTCTCGAACAGGAGATCAACGGACTCGACCTCTCCGAGATGGGTATGGAGGCTTATCCTGGCCTCTTTGGTGGCTCGGCGGGCACCTTTCGCGAGCCCCCCGAACCGGCGCCCAGCGCCGCTGCAGCTTCCACCAAGACCGAACTCGTCTCGCGCTGAGTTCCCATCTCCCTCTGCACCGCGTACGGTTCGAGGGTGGCAGGAGGAGACGAGCACCTCCGTCTCGGCTTTTCGCGAGAGACCACGATCCGACGCGACGAGCGCGGTCGCTGGTTTCATGACGGCGAACGCATCGAGACTGAAGCGATCGAGCGAGCCTTCGATCGCTGGGTCGATCTCGGTGAGGATGGCCGCTACATCCTGAAGAACGAGATCAACTGGGCCTTTTGCCACATCGAAGGCGCGCCGATCTTTGTGCGCCGAGTTCGTCTCATGGGCGACCGGGCCGAGCTCGAACTCTCAGACGCTCGCACCGAGACGCTGCGCCCCGCGACCCTGCGGCAAGGCCCGGATGGTCTGCTCTACTGCCAAGTGCGCGACGGGCGGCTCACGGCGACGTTTGAACGGGAGGCCGCCATGACACTCGCGGAGCGCCTCTTCGAGGACGAAGAGGGGCTGTACTTCGCCTTCGAGGGTACGGTGTTCAGAGCAGAGGTCTCGGAAACGCCGCTCCAGGATCCGGCGCCCGAATGATCCGCTCCACCTTCCCGGTGAGCGCGTCCGCGGTCCGGCCGGTCACGCGCACGCGCAGCTCGAGGTTCGGAGGCACCCGCGTGTCGAGTTGGATCTTTGCGTAGTGGTCGCTGAGGGCGGTCGTGGTGGCGGCGGCGTCCAGCGTTTGCAGGCTGAGCGCGGCGACGCACGCGCCGACTTGGCGATCCAAGAAAGATCCGAGCCGTTCGTTCGACAGCTCCGCCAAGCGCCGCGCTCGGTCTTTGATGACCTGCGACCCCAGATGACCGGACAAGCGGGTGGAGGGAACGCCCGGACGATCCGAGTAACTGAAGACGTGCACCGCGTCGAGGTCGCTCTCCCGCACCACGCGGAGCGTGTCCTCGAAGTCTTCTTCGGTCTCGCCGGGAAAGCCGACGATCACATCCGTCGCCAAGCAGGCCCTGGGAACGAGACGGCGGATCTCACGAAGCACCGCCGCGTAGTCTTCGCCTCGATAGGGGCGGGCCATGCGCCTCAGCACCGCGTCCGAGCCCGACTGCAGCGGGAGGTGAAAATGCGGGGCGAGCCTGGGCTCCTTGGAGGCCAGCTCGGCCAGCTCGAGGGGGAACGCCATGGGCTCCACGCAGGAGAGACGCAGACGCCCGAGGCCCTCGATCTCGAGCAGCGACTTGGTCAGCTCGAGCAAGCTCGATCGCGGGCGCAGGTGCTCTCCATAGGTGCCTAGATGAACCCCGGTGATGACGACTTCGAAATACCCGTGGGCCACGAGTCGCTCCACCGCGAGTTTGACGCGCTCCGGCGGGGCGCTTCGGGCGGCGCCTCGAACGGCGGGGATGACGCAGTAGGTGCAGTACGCGTCGCACCCGTCTTGGATCTTCACGAAGGGGCGGGTTCGGTCCTGCACGAACGCGAGCGGCTCCACCGGGGGCAGATCTTCGGGCTCGGATTTGTCTATCTCGCGTCGGATGATCACCGGTGCCGCAGCTCGAGGGCGATCGCGGCGGCCCGAAAGCAGTCCGAGACCCACCGCGGCGACCTCGGCCGGGGGCGCGTGACCGACCACCGCGCTCGTGCCGGGAAGCGCGGCGATCGCGTCGGGATCACGTTGGGCGTAGCAGCCAGAGACCAAGACCTCGGCGCCGGGATTCTCCCGCTTGATGCGCTGGACCGCCTTCTTGATGTCGGCGTCGGAGCGGTGCGTCACGGTGCACGAGTGCAGCACCACCAGGCTTGCGTCCGAACGGCCGCGTGCCGGCTGCATCTTGGCCGCCTCGAGGCTCGCACGGATGCCTTCGGCATCGGCCTGATTCACCCGGCACCCGTAGGTCATGAGGTGATACCGCGCTTTCGCCTCGGTCTCGCTCATCGGGGCATGGAAGGGCGCTCGGACCCAAAGGTCAACCAGAAGGGAGTCCACGCCCGAATCGCTGCCGGTGGAGCTCATCCAGGGCGTCGGCTTTCTCCGTTCGCCCCGCGGCCCGATAGAGCTGGATGAGCAACGGAAAGACCTCGTGGCCCTCGCTTGCCACCGCGGCTCCGCGCTCCAGGGCCCGCAGCGCAGCCTGGATGTTGCCGCGCGCGGCGTGGACCCGCCCGAGCGTCAGCCAGAGATTCGCGCTCGCTGGGTGTCGCTTTGTGCCGTCGCGACAGACGCGCTCGGCGTCTTTGAGCCGGCCCGCTCGATGCAGCGCCGCGCACTCGAGGCTGAGCTTGGCGCCGCTGTCTAGGTAGCGTTTGGGCGCCGTGCGCAGCATCCGGAGGCACTCTGCGTATGCGCCGACGCTGTACTGCTCCTCCGCCGCGAGAAGAACGCGAATGAACACACGGCCCGCGTCCGTGTTTGCGTCGCCGAGGACCTCCGCCTCCAGGCGCTCGCGGGTCGAGTGCGCCCACGCGGCGACGTGGTCTCGCGCTTCGCTGGCCTCCGAGGCCGAGATCGCTTTCTCTGCGCCGACGAGATCGAACAGTGCTCGATAGATGGAGGCGAGCGCCGCCCCGTGTGGGCTGAGTCCACTGGTCCCGAGCATGCGCGCGAGCGCGGCGTCCGCGTGGTGCTGGGCGCTCTCGCGATCGTGTGCGAGAAGCGCAGCGCGGGCGAGCGCGAGCGGAGGCAGCGGACTCCCGGGCGCGAACTCGGCGGCCTTCGAACACACCGCCCGGCTGCGTGATGTCGCGGCCGGGTCCTGGCTGAGAGCCTCGCAGAGCAGCGTGTGGCCGACGGCGCTCGCTCGCTCCGCTTCCACCAGCGGAGCGAGCAGTGCGATCGCGTCCTCGGGGCGTCCGCGATCCAGGAACCTGCGTGCGCGCTCATCCTCGTTGGTCTCTCTGGAGATCGTTGTCCCAACCGGCGGGCGCCGCCTCAGCCCCCGGCGCATCACCTCCACCGTCTCCATGCTGAAACGCGTCGAGCGGTGGCTGTGCGCCGAGCTCATGAGCGTCTCTTGGGCCTCCACGTGTGAGGCCCCGAGCGTGTGTGCCAACTCGTGAAGCAGGACCGCGGTCTCTCGGTGCTTCCGCCTCGCGTGGTAGACCGCGAGGACCTCGGTTCTGGGGAGTGCGTCGGCCGACTGCGTCAGGCGCTCGAGGTCCTCTGGATCGTCCATGCCTCTCAGAACGAAGTGCCGGCCCGGCTGGCGAGCGAGGCCGAGCTGATGGTAGTCGGGGCTGGTCAGCGCGAGCGGGCTCACGAGTCCGAGCACGAGATCGACGTCGGCTGCGGGGTCCTGATGCTCGAGCGCCGCGAGCGCCGCTTCGAGGCCCGGGTTCCCCGTGAACCAGGACCATCCGACGCGGACCTCCACGATCTGCAGCTCTGCGTCGAGCGCGGCCCTCAGGGTCCGATTGGCACGCTCGACCTGAGCCCGAAGTCTCGCCTCGAAGTCGCCCACCTGTCGCGCGTGCTCGTCGTCCACGTACACCCGTACGGTGAGGGCGGTGGTCGTGGTGGCGGTCTCGGTCTGCCCCGAGATCACGAGCGGCCGAGCCTGGGCGAGGTGCTCGCGCTGGATGGTGCTTCGGGTCCGGAGCCCGCACCCGGCGCCCAAGCCGAGGACGGTCAGCGCGAAAAGAGCTTGCAGTGGGACCGCCTTGGGTGACGATATGCAGTCCCGGCCCCGCAGCCGGGCGAAAGAAGTCATGAGCGCCAAGCGAGTTCTACCAGAGAAAGCCTTCGAGCTGACCCAGCGCGAAGGATACACCATCGTCGACGTCCGATCCGTGGAGGAGTTCGTCGAGGGGCATCCAAAAGGGGCCTACAACGTCCCGTTCTTGAGACGAACCCCCACCGGCATGGTGACCAACCAAGAGTTCGAGGCGCGCTTTCGTTCCGCCTTTCCGGACAAGACCGCCAAGGTCATCCTCTCCTGTGCCTCCGGACCGCGTTCCTTGCGGGCCCAGGAGAAGCTTCGTCAAGCCGGGTACACGGAGCTCCTCGATCTGCAGGCAGGCTTTCTCGGCGAACCCAACGATGACGGCGAGATCGTCATTCCGGGTTGGCGAGCCGCGGGGCTAGCGGTCGAGGTGGGGGACGCACCCAAGGGACGCAACTATCGCGACATCGGGGCGCCCGCACCCGCGCCCCCTACGCCCGAGCCCGAGCACGTCGCCCACGACCATCACCATGACCACGCGCCCGCGGCGCCCACGGGCGAGCTCAATCGTTTCGCGGATCCCACGCGCAAGGTGAGGTGTGTGAAGCTCGAGGCCGATCTGCCTGCGCTGAAGCGCCGGCCCTATCCGGGCGAGTTCGGCGAGAAGCTCCAGAACGAGGTTTCGGCCGAGGCTTGGGGGCAGTGGGTCGAGCACTCGAAGATGCTCATCAACGAGTACCGCATGAACCCGATCGATCCAAAAGCTCAAGAGACGCTGCTCGAACAGTGCCGCGCCTACTTCTACGGTGAGGGGGCGGCGCGCCCCGAGGGCTACGTGCCCGAGAAACCCAGTTCCTGATGCGCCCTCAGAACTCGGCCTGGTTCGGCGCGCGAGGGTAGGGGATGACGTCGCGGATGTTCTGCATCCCGGTCGCGTAGATGATGGTGCGCTCGAAGCCGAGCCCGAAGCCGGCGTGCGGCACCGTCCCGTAGCGGCGCAGGTCGCGGTACCAGTCGTAGTCCGAAGGCTCGAGCCCCATCTCTTGGATGCGCCGGTCGAGGACCGAGAGCCGCTCTTCGCGCTGCGAGCCGCCGATGATCTCGCCGATGCCGGGCGCCAGCACGTCCATGGCGGCGACGGTGCGCTCGTCGTCATTGAGACGCATGTAGAACGCCTTGATGTCTTTGGGGTAGTTCATGACCACCACCGGCCGACCGATCAGCTCCTCGGTGAGGTAGCGCTCGTGCTCGCTCTGGAGATCGGTGCCCCACTTCACCGGGAACTCGAACTTTTTGCCCTTCTCGATCGCCTTCTCGAGATGCTTCACCGCATCGCCGTAGTCCATGCGTTCAAAGCTCGCCTCCACGAATCGCTCGAGGCGTGTGATGCATTCCTTATCGATGCGTTCGGCGAAGAACTTCATGTCGTCCGGGCGCTCGTTCAAGAGGTCGCGGAAGATCGCCTTCAGGAACCGCTCCGCGAGGTCGGCGTCGGCCTTCAGATCCGCAAAGGCGATCTCGGGTTCGATCATCCAGAACTCGGCGAGATGCCGGCTCGTGTTCGAGTTCTCCGCCCTAAAGGTCGGACCGAAGGTGTAGACCTTCGAGAGCGCCAGACAATACGCCTCCACGCTGAGCTGCCCCGACACCGTGAGGTGGGTCTCTTTGCCAAAGAAGTCCTGGCTGAAGTCGACCTTGCCGTCTTTGGTGCGAGGCAGGTTCTCCATGTCGAGGGTGGAGACGCGAAACATCGCGCCCGCGCCTTCGGCGTCCGAGCCGGTGATGATCGGCGTGTGCACCCACAGAAAGCCCTCCTGATCGAAGAAGCGGTGCATGGCCATCGCGAGGGTGTGCCGAACGCGGGTGATGGCGCCAAAGGTGTTGGTGCGCGGCCTGAGGTGAGCGACCTCGCGCAAGTACTCGAAGCTGTGGGCTTTGGGTTGAATGGGATAGTGGTCGGGGTCCTCGACCCAGCCCACGACCTCCACCTCCTCCGCCTGGAGCTCCACGTTCTGCCCCTTGCCCTGGCTCTCTACGAGGGTGCCGGTGGCGCTCACCGCGCAGCCCGAGGTCAGGCGCGCGATCTCGGCGGCGTAGTTCGGCAGCGTGTTGGCCGCCACCACTTGGAGCGCGTCGAAGCACGAGCCGTCCGAAAGATTGAGGAAGGAGAGGCCGGCCTTCGAGTCGCGTTTGGTCCGCACCCAACCCTCGACCCGCACCTTGTCCCCGACCGCCGACTTCCCGGCCAGCACCCTCTTCACCGTGGTCACGTCTGCCATGGCGAAAGAGCCAATGAGAGCGCCATTTCAGAGTCAAGCGAGACCTGAGCCGGACCGCCTGGACCCGGTCACCGATCGCGGCCGATGGTCTCGATGAGGGCGCTCGAGCTGTGCGCTTTGGGGTCGCCGCAGACCACGCTTCGGCCCCCGTAGGCCGCCACGATACCTCGCTCCGGGATGGTCTCGGGGGTGTAGTCCGTGCCCTTGGCGTGGACGTCGGGGGTGAGGGTCTCGAGGACGCGCGCGGCGCTGTCATCGTCGAAGAGGACCACGTGATCGACCGCGGCCAGGGCGGCGATGAGCTCCGCGCGCTCGGCTTCGGGCACAACGGGACGGCCCGCGCCCTTGTAGGCACGTGTCGATCGATCTGTGTTCACCGCCACGACCAGCCGATCGCCCAGCGCGCGAGCGGCTTCGAGATACCGTGCATGGCCCACATGCAACACGTCAAAGACGCCGTTGGCCAGGACCAGCGTCTCGCCGCGCGCCTTCCACTCAGGGCGGAGGGCGGCGAGCGCCTCGACCGTGCAGATCTTGGCCGCGGACGGGTTCGCGCTCATCGGGGAACCTCTCGCAACGCGCTCTCGTCGAACGTGGCAAGCGTCTCGAGCAGGACCGCCGGAGAAACGGTCGCGGCGCCGGTCTGCTGGACGGTCACCGATGCGGCGCAGTTGGCGATCACCGCCGCCTCGGCAGTGGAAGCCCCAGCGCTCAGCGCGAGCGTGAAGGCCGCCACGACGGTGTCGCCGGCGCCGGTGACGTCGACGGCCTCCGCCGGACCGTGCGCCGCGAGGAGAAAACGACCCGAAGCGTCCACAATGGCCATGCCCTCCCGGCCGCGCGTGAGCAGCACCGACCCGCAGCCCAGTCGCTGTCGCAGTTGGTCGGCGGAGGCGAGGGCGGTCTCGGCGCTCCACGGACCGACGGAGCCTAGCGCGGTTCGGATCTCGGGCTCATTCGGGGTGACCGCGGTGACCCCCGGATACTCGTGAATGGAGCTCCGACTATCGACGATGACCGGTTTGCCGAGCCGAAGTGCGACCTCCGCGACTCGCCGGTAGAGCGGAGTCATCACGTAGCCCTCGGAGTAGTCGGAGATGATCAAGGCTTCGGCCGAATGCAGGAGGACCTCGGCGCGCGCCTGATGCTCATCCGCCACCGCTTTGGGATCGAATGGCTCTCGGGGTCCGCGATCGATGCGCAGCATCTGTTGCCTTCGGGTGTGGAGCGCGCCAGCGAGGATGCGTGTCTTGACGATCGTCCTGAAACCGTCGGGCGCGAGGGCCTCGAGCCGAATACCCAGGGACTTGGTGCTTCGTTCCAGCTCCACTCGATCGGGGTCGTCGCCCACCAAGCCGAGCAGCGAGACCTTGGCCCCGAGCGCGGCGAGGTTGGCGGCTGTGTTGGCGGCGCCCCCGAGCCGCGCTTCGGATTCGTCCTCGCGAACGATCAGGACGGGCGCCTCGCGACTGATCCGGTGCGTGGATCCGAGGATATAGCGGTCGACGACGGGATCGCCGAGCACGAGCAGCTCACGGCCCGAAAAGTCTCGCACACGTTGCAGAAGAGTTTTTGCCTGCATCAACACGCGAGCAGGTTACCGCAAGGCTTGCTCGTGCCGATAGTCGGCACCCGTTCACTCCCTCTGCCAGACCTGCTAAGGGCCGAGGGCGGTCCGATGACGCGTGTGCTCCACCTTCAGCTCCACCGCCGTCGAACCGGGGTGACGCGTCACGTCGAGTTCGTCGTGCGCGCACTCGATGAGGGCTTCGAACCGCAGGTCCTCGGCGCCGCCCTTGCACCGGACCAGCCCCGTGTTTCTTGCTGCGGCCTTTGGGGGACGCTGCGTGCCGACGCTCTGTTCGTGCACGCGCACCGAAACCTCGATGTGATCCTCGGCCTGTTCCTCCGAGTGATCGGGAGCCGAGCGCGCCTGGTGGGCACGAGACATCCGGCGAGCGAGATCGAGGAACTTCGAGTTGGGTATGCGCAGGATCTGGGGGCGGAGTCATGAGCACGCTCCGTATCCTGCACCTCCTCGCGAGCCCGTATTGGAGCGGCCCGGCCGAGATCATCTTCGATCTGGCGCTCGCGCAACGCGCGGCGGGCCATGAGGTCTTCGTGTGCGTCGACACCAAGCGCCGAGTGGCGCCCTCGGAGGAGCTCGCGGTCCCGCGCTTCGAGGCCGGCGGCGTGCTCGCGGATCACGGGATGGAGCTCTCCACCCGCTCGACGCCGCTCGGGATGTGGCGCGATCGAGCCATTCTTCGCCGTCTCGAGCTCGACATCGTGCACGCGCATATGAGTCACGACCACTTCCTCGCGAGCCTCGGTCGGCCTCGCGCGGCGCTACTCGTCCGTTCGATCCACGCGCCTCGATCACTTCGCCGGCTCATGCCGCCCGCGGACGCGTACACCGTGCCCAGCTCGCGCGAGCGCGAGCGCCTTGCGCGCGCGCAGAGCATGGTGCTTCCGGCCTTTGCCGGGCCGGATTTCGTCCCCTCCCAAGACCGGCCGGGCTTGCGCCGAGCCCTCGGGGTGATTGGGGACCCCGTGATCGGAATGGTCTCGACCTTTCAGCCCTCTCGGCGTCACGACCTGGGGCTCGAGGCGTTTGAACGACTCCTTCAGCACCGGCCGGATGCGCGCTTGTACTTGGTGGGCGATGGCGTTCTCACGGACACACTCCGCGACCAGGCACGCGGACTGGGCATCGAAGCGCGCGTGCGGTTTGTGGGCTATCAATCGGGCGCAGACTTCTTGCGCTGGCTTCAGGTCCTCGACGAGGTGTGGATCCTCGGCCTGGGCAACGACTACGGGGGCCGCGCCGCCATGCAGGCGAGGGCGGTCGGGGTTCGGGTGGTCGCGGTGGATGAAGGTGGCTTGGCCCAGGCGGCGGACGTGCTCTTGTCCTCGACGGACCCGGAGGCGCTCTGGCGCGCGAGCGAGGCGGGGGCGCGCCGGGAACTCGAGGTGATTCGCCGCGAGCTCGTCGCCGAGCGGGTGCTCGAGCTCTATCGAGCGGCACGCGCATCTTGACCTCGGAGCGCACCGGGGCCAAGTCGATGCGGTGAGCACGAAGCCACCACTCGGCGGGCCTTATGCGCCTCTCTTGGGCGTAGGCGCCCTCGCGCTCGAGGGGGCGGTGCTTGCTCGTCGCGCGCTCTACTCGCTCGGGGTTTGGAAGACTCGTCGGGCCGACGGCCCGGTGATCAGCGTGGGCAACATCACCCTGGGGGGCAACGGCAAGACCCCCATGACCATCTTCCTCGCGAATCGACTGGAGGCGCGAGGGCTCTCGGTCGCGGTGGTGTCCCGAGGCTACGGGGCCAAGCTCAAGGCGCGTTCGCCGAAGTTGGTCGGAGACGAGGGGCGGCTGTTGCTCGACGCCGCCGGGGCCGGAGACGAGCCGGTTCTCATCGCCACCAAGACGCGAGCCCAAGTCGTGGTCTCCATCGATCGGACCTCCGGTGCGCGTTTCGCCTTCGACGAGCGGGGCGTGGACGTGGTGCTGCTCGACGACGGCTTTCAGCACTGGAGGCTCGGGCGCGACCTCGACATCGTCATGATCGACGGTTCCGAGCCCTTCGGAAACGGTCGTCTGTTTCCTGCCGGGACTCTGAGAGAACCGCAGGCGGCGCTCTCTCGTGCGGACCTTTTGGTCGTGCATCGTGGCCATCAAGCCTGGCGATCGGTGGGGCGGCTCGCCGGCGTGCCCGATGGGATCCCTCAGGTCGAAGTGGCGATGTTGCCGACCTCCGTGGGACCGCTGCTCGGAGGCTCGAGGCAGCCGGCGGCGATCCTCGCGGGAAAACGTGTCGCCCTGCTGGCGGCGATCGCACGTCCCGAGCGTTTTCGGCGCGCGGTGCAGGGCCTGGGAGCGCTCGAAGTGGTGCACGAACGCTTCCTCCGCGATCACGCCTTCATGAGCACGGCGGAACTCGCCCAGTTTGTGAGCGAGGCTCATCGGCGGGGCGCGGAGTACCTCTTGACCACCGAGAAGGACGGCGCCCGTTTGTCCGGCGTGGCCGGAGCCGCGCCGCTGTTCACGCTCAGCATCGAACCGGTGTTGCTCTCGGGCGAGGTCGAACTCGAACGCGCGCTGGAGCGGGCCTTGCGCCGAGGCCCGTTCTGATGGGCGGACTCGCGAACCTCTTGCTGTCGAGCATCTCGAGACTCGTGATGCTTCTCTCTGAGCGCGCAACCCGTCGCTTAGCGAGGGGTCTCGCCTGGTTGATCTTTGGGCTCTTCGGGTATCGAAGGGCGGTCATCGCCCAGAACCTCGAGGCCTCTTTTCCCGAGTTGGGTCTCGCCGAGCGACGAACGCTCTCTCGTCAGGTGGGGCAGCACCTCGTGCTCACCTTCCTCGAGTTTCTGCGCATTCCAAGGTACGCAGCTCGGAACTTTGACAACGTCGAGTGCCTCGGCCTCGAGCACTACGAGGCCGCGTTCGCCAAAGGCAAAGGTGTTTTGTGCCTCGCCGGACACTTGGGCTCCTTCGAGATGACCGCGGCCGCGGTCGCCCGGTTGCTCAGACCCAACAAGAGCTGGTTGATCGTGAAACCGCTCCCCGGCGGCGTGGATCGCTTCGTCGTCTCCGTTCGTCGGCGCGGCGGCACCGATGTCATCCCGGCGAAGGGGGCGCTGAAGTCGGTCTTTTGGGCGCTCAAGCGCCAAGAGTTGGTCGCTTTCGTGCTCGATCAGCACGCGCCGGGCGATACCGGGGTGCCGGTTCAGTTCTTTGGTCGAGCTGCGCAGGGGCTCGTGGCCTTGGCGGTGGTCGCGGAGCGGACGGGCGCACCGGTCATCGCGGCCAGCGCGCATCGAAGGCCGGACGGTACACATCTGTTGGTTTTGCATCCGGAGATCCCTTTCGAAGCTCAGGCCGACCGCGCGCAGACGCTGCAGCAGATGACGCAGGTCTACACGCGGGTGATCGAGCGTGCGATCCGCGCTCACCCGGAGCAGTGGTTTTGGAGCCACCGCCGGTGGAAGCCGGCCCTTCGGCCGTCCAAACCGGCGTAGAACGGCGCTATTGCGGAAGGCCGGGCTCGAGGCCGGCACGGATCGAGGTCGCGTCGAAACGGGTGCCCCACACCGCGTTGACCGATTCTGCGACGGCGAGCGCTCCACTGACCACCGCGGAGTCTTCGACGCGCAGCAGAGACAGCCGCGGATCGAGCAGCTCGCGAAGGCGAGGGAGCACGAAGTCCACGTCACCACCCGCGAGCTGCTCCGCTCGAATCGTCTCCAGGTGCTCGATCAGCGTGGCCGAAGAGTACACGAGCACAATCGCGGGCTGATCGGGCAGGGCCAGGTGCAGATGGATGTAGGCGAGGGCGTAGAGCCAGCTCGAAGGGAACGGGGACTCGAGGGCTATCGGGCCGTGCGAAGTGAGCGTCGGGTCGAGCGCGCTCTGGCGAGGCCAGAGCAGCAGCTCGCCTCCACACTCCGCGACGAGCTGCGTGCTCTGCGCGATGGGCACCAGCGCATCCCACTCGTCATGCAGAAGGAGCGTGGCCGGAGGTAGCCCCGCGCAAAGGTCGGAGAACCTCAGTCCCGAGTAGTCCGCACCAGGAGCGTCGCTTGGACCTCCGGTCGCATGGTGAATTCGAGCGCGGTAGGCGTCGAAGAATCCGCCCGAAATGGGTGCGCTCGAGACATGTGCTTCGAAGCTCGGGAAGTCCACCGGGGGGAAGAGTGCGGCCACCACTCGGGCCGGCGCTCGGGCATCTGCGTAGGCGGCGGCGTAGATGGCCTCGAAGCCTCCCCAAGAGCCTCCGAAGACCCCAATCCGAGAAGCGTCCACAGCCTCCTGCTCGGCCGCAAACCACATGCCGGCCGCCATATCCATCACATCATCGCGTACATCTCCCCCGGCGTAGAAGCGGCCGTAGACGAGGAGGACACTCGCGTCGTTGAGGAGATGAATGCGCGCCTGATCATCGCTGGCGCCTGCGACCGGCGGTTCGTAGACGATCCCGCGCGAGCCGTCGAAGTCTGGGCCGTCGACGTCGAGGTAGGTGCCATCCATCCTCGGCTGGCTGGTGGCCCAGCGGAGATCGAGCGCCTCGCCGCTCCAGTCGATACCAGCATAAGGGATGGTGGCCACGACAAGGGGCCGCGGTCCCGGTCGGTCGGACGCATAGAACTCCACATAGGTTCGGCCTTCGTCCGGCCGCGTGATGCGGACTCGTCTGGCCTCGAAGACCCGCGCGCCATCCACGAGTTGACGCCGCTCGAGTTCGGTCGCGACGTAGTCGGCGACGTCCGCCATGCCCGCGTCGATCGAGCTGCTGCCAGCGTCCCGAGGAACGATGCCTGCATCCCCGCGGTCCGACTCGTGTGGGACGGCGGTGGACGCGTTGCAGGCGCAAAGACCCAGCGCGAGTCCAACGATGAGGAGAGAACGGATGCTAACCATCTTGGCTCTGAGCCTCCGCACTGGAGAGCCCTCTGCAGGTCCGATGCCGGATTCGTGCTGCCCGGTCAAGGCCGGGCCCCAGTCGGGTCCCTCCAGGGCTCTCTCGATCGCGCGTGCGACGACGGCACTTCCGGCGTCCGCCACGTCCGGTCTCAGTATTCGGGTGTTCTCGGTGCTGGACGTCGCGCGGTGACCTCCGCCGTCTCTGCGCGACGCACCTCAATCAGAAAACCTCGATAAGCGGGATATCCGTCGAAGGGGACTTGAAGGGCGCTCTGGGTGTGCTCTCGGGTGACCACGAGCCGGCGACGCGACTCACTCCGCGCCTCGATCACGACCGCCCCGCCGTCCCAACGGGTCTCGAACTTCGGCGGCAGGTCGACGAGGTCGTGGTCCTCGGGGAAGAGCAGTCGCGCGCGCACACGTGCGACGCGCGGCGCATCCAAGATGAGCGCCGCACCTCTGCGTTCGCGCGGCGTCTCCGATGTGCCTCCGATCAGTGCTCCGAGCTCGAGCGTGGCGCTCTCGTCCTCAGCTCGACGCCAGATCTTCGCGCGTGTGACGGTGCCCTTGAACACGAGGGGCCGTCGCAGCTCGCGAACGTCCGCCACGGTGACCGCATCCAGCGAGAGGTGGGCGCCGCGGCTCTGCAGGAAGCCGGAGACGATCTCCGGATACTGCGTGGGCTCGGACGCGAGCAGCAATGCGCGCAATGAACCGGCCTCTGCGCCCAGCAGTCGGGCTTCAGCGGTGCCTGAGACCGTGCCTTCTCGGTCGACGTCGAGCTTGAGCTCGACCTCTGTGAGGCTGTCCTCCGGCTTCGAGGTCGACACCCGCATGAGCTCGGTGGAGGCCTCCCCCAAGAGCACGATGCGTGTGCCTTGAAGCCGAGGCGGCGGGACCTCGGTCGACGCGGTGAACTGAGATGGATCAAGCACGATCGGGCCCCGCGGACCGTTGATGACGCTGACGATGCCGTCGATCGCGTGCACGGTGGGGAGGTCGGGAAGGAGCAAGCCTCGGTCGCGATAGGCGAAGAACGCGGGCTGCGCTTCGATACCGGCCGCGCGCAGGAGAGCAGTGAGGAGCAGGCCTCGGCTGGTGTGATTGCCGCGCTTCATGTCGAGCACGCTCTCGGCGGACGGGGCGACGGCGCGCCACAGGGGGACTCGGGGGCCAGGGTCCCAGCCGAGATCACGCGCCACCACGGTGTAGAGCTTGAGCGCGCGCTCCTCGATGGGGGCGTCACCCGCGACCGCCTTGGCCTCGCTGGCTTGCTCCGCTGAGAGCCGCGCCCAGCTTGGGTGTTCGGCGAGGAACCAGTCACCGAAGGCGTTCCAGCTCGAGAAGCCCTCCGGGTCTTGGTAGCCGGGCATCGCGGCGCGCATGAAGATCACATGGGCGGTAGGGGCGATCATCAGAAGTTCGGGGCGGTCCGGCTCTGGATGAATGGGAGGCTGGTTCTGGAACGTCCAGGAGAGCCGCGTGCCCTCGGGGACCTCGAAACGTTCTGGCGGACGATCGAGCGGCGCCCCGTTCTCGGTCAGCCGGCAGTCCACCTCGAAACCGGGCGGGACCACGACTGCGAGCTCGGAGCGCTCGGTCGGCAGCACCTGCCTGAAAGGCCATGGCGGGGTGAAGCGCGGGTCCTCGATCTCGAGATCGTAGGTGAGGTCGATGACCGACCCGACCCTCGCGCCGTCGGCCACGAAGCTGACCGCTCGTGTCCCGCCTGCGTGTTCGACATCCGCCATACCGCTCTTGGAGACCTCGCGCGTCTCGCCCTCTGGTGAGGTCACGCGGGCGATGAGGTTCCGGATCCAGGAGCCCGGATCGTAGGGGAGGCTGATGTCCGCGGCACTCAGGCCGGTCTCGCGGAGGATCTTCACCCGGAGGTAACGTCTCAGGAATGCGCGTGCCGCGGGGTCGGAGCCGTCGGCGTAGAAGGTGAGGGTGGCCCGGTCGAGCAGGACCACGGCTGGAGCGCCGGGGTGTGCGTCGGCGCCCGGGGTCTTGTCCAACACGAAGTTCTCGAACGAAGGGGGCGGCCGGGCGCTTGCGCATGCACTGAGACCTCCCAGCGCCATCACGAGCATCCAACGGGACCACGTCACCATGGGTTCGGTATCTATCATCGGCTAGAGCTCATCTCAAAACTCCCTCGGTCGCGATTTCGGCCGATCCGCGTCGGCCCGCCTTGCGCACCTCGCGTCTCGGGCGTCTCACTCGGTCGGGGGTTTTGAGGTGAGCTCTAGTGCAGCGTCCCACCGTGGGCGCTCTGCCATTGTTCGAGGTCCTCGGGTGTGTCGAGATCCGCGAGCGGAGCGGCGTCCGGCCACTCGACCAGCTCGACATCGTAGCGACCCAGGATCGCCCGAATGCCGCCCTCCGGGCGCTCGAGGATCTCCGGGTACAGGCTGCGCGGGAGCAGGATGGGATGACCCGGCCGGCCGAGGTGGCACAGAGCCCGCGCGAGCAAACCTCCGCCGCCGCGGAGCGCCGCGATCATCTCCACCGAAGTGAACGGGGCGTCGACCGGTTGCACGAGCGCCCAGTGGGCGCGGTTCTCGACGCGTTTGAGACCTCGGGCCACGGAGTCGATCATGGGAAGTTCGGAGTCGCCTTCGACGAGCTCGATGCCCTCGAGTGATCTCGCGAGCTCGAGCGTGACCCCGCTGGCGACGACGACGAGCGGGCTCACATGGGCCCTGAGAAAAGTCTCGACGAGGCGATCGAGGAGCGTTCGCCCCCCGAGGTGAATGAGGGCCTTGGGGGTACCCATTCTTCTCGAACGACCGGCGGCGAGAATGATCCCCGCCGTGGGCTCGGTCTTGCGCTCCGAGGCGCTCATTTCGCGGTCGTCGTCTCTTCCTCCGACAGGGGTGACCGATCTGGAGGTGGTTTGGTCTCGAGCCGCGCTCGGCTCTGCTCGGACTCGCCGAGGAGGGCGGCGCCGCGCCTCACCGCGATGAGCTCCGCCAAGATCGAGACCGCGATCTCTTGGGGCGTCTCCGCGCCGATCGCGAGGCCCACCGGGATCCGAACCTCGGCAATCTGCGCGTCCGTGAAGCCTTTGTGGGCGAGCCGCTTCCGAGTGATGACCCCCTTGCGCCGGCTTCCGATGACGCCGAGCCAGCGGTGGGGCAGCGTCAGACAACGTTCGAGCAGCCGCTGATCGAGGCCATGGTCGTGGGTGGCGATCATCACGTAGGCTTCGGCGCCAAAGGGCAGATCGGGGTCGTCCAGGAGTTCGTACCGGTGGGTGTCCAAAGAGAGATCGGCCGCGTGCAGGAGCGCCGAGCGCTCGTCCGCCACGTGCACCGAGAAGCCGGCGGACGCCGCGGACCGGGCCAAGGCAGCGCCCACGTGGCCCGCCCCAAAGAGGATGAGCAGCGGCCCTTGGCTCATGGGCTCGATGAAGACGGACACCTGCCCTCCGCAGCACATGCCCAACTCGGCGGTGAGTTTGAACTCGAGCAGCTGTGACTCGCCCCGCGCCAGCGCTTCTTGCGCGGCCTCGAAGGCCTGATGCTCCACTTTACCTCCACCGATGCTTCCCTCGATCCTTCCGTCCGGGAAGACGATCATGCGGGCGCCGGCGGACCGGGGCGTGGAACCGGCGGCGCGGACGAGCGTCACGACCGCAGCCCTCGCCCCCGCGCGTTCGAGTTCGGCGATGCGAGAATAGAGACTCACGACCCCAAGATCGTGCGGGATGGTGCGCTCTTTGTAAACTCTCAGCCGCTCTTCATCTGCTCTCGGAGGAGCTCCAAGCGACTCTGGATGGAGGTGTTCTTGGGCTCGAAGAGCAGGGCGGTCTTGAGATCGCGCTCGGCGGATCTCAGATCTCCGTCGTCGATGGCCTTGAGAGCCTTGGCGACGAGGTTCCTCCCCTGCGAGGTTTGTCCTTGCGTCGCCTCTTGATCCTTGCGGACCTTGCTCTCGGACTCCTCCGTGAAGCGGAGCTTCTGCTTGCGCTCGTCCCCGCTCACGTCTTTTAAGTAGCGCGCGCGACGTGCTGGATCCCGGAGCACGACGTAGGCTTCCGAGAGGCGCTTCGCGATCCGAAAGACTGCGTCCTTCAGATCCGTGTCGGGGGACTGATAGAAGGTGTCTGGGTGGTAGGCACGCTGCAGCGAGTGGTACTGCTCTTTGATCTCGACGATAGGCGCGACCTGGGCCACTCCGAGCACCTCGAAGTAGTCGAGTTCGTCCAAACGGGCCGCCAGCTCCTTGGTCTCTTGGGCCCAGTGCGGGTGGATGTTGGGGTCAACGGGCACGACCGGTCCTCACGCAGCTCGGCATACGATCTCAGCGCTGGGCGATCTGCAGATCCTGGTGGCGCGCGTGGGCCGCAGCCACCTCCTGCTCGGACAGGCCCGAACTCAGGTTGAGGTGCGTGCTTGCACGCGCACCCGTTTCCACATCTCTGGCCGACACGTTCACGATCCCGTCGGTGTCGATCTCGAAGGTCACCTCGATGGTCACCTCACCGCGGGATGCTACGCGGAAACCCGAGAACTCGAACTCCCCGAGGAGCGCGTTCTCGTCCGCGCGGTTCGACTCACCCTGGTAGATCCGGATCTTCACCTTCTCCTGGTTGTCGGCCGCGGTGGTGAAACAGCGCGTTCGGTCGATGGGGATGGGCGTGTTCTTGTCGATGACCTTTTCGGAGTAACCGCCGACGGTTCCCAGGCGAAGGGTCAGCGGCGTGACGTCGAGCAAGAAGGTCGACTGCTGACTGTCGAGGAGTGCGTGCGCCTGGATCGCCGCCCCCATGCCCACCACCTCATCGGGGTCCACGTCTGTGAGCGGCTGCTTCTGGAAGTAGTGCCGCACGGAGCTCTTGATGATGGGGAGGCGAGTGGGCCCACCCACCAAGATGACGCAATCCATGTTGGCGGCCGTGAGCTGCGACGAGCTCAGCGCTTCGTCGCAGACTTTGAACGTGCGCTGCACGAGGTCCATGACCATGCGGTTGAAGTCGGTGCGCGAGAGCGTGGTGGAGAAGTCGAGCGAGTAACCCGACTCGTCGGTGTGGATGAGCGGAATATGGATCTGGACCACTTCGTGCTCAGACAGCCCGATCTTGGCCTTCTCCGCCGCCTCCTTGAGCTTCTGCAGCGCGTACTTGTTCTTGCGAAGATTCACGCCCTGCTTCGCCTGAAACGAGTCCGCGAGCCAATGCATGATCCGATCGTCGAAGTCGTCCCCCCCCAAGTAGGTGTCACCGGCGGTCGACAGGACCTCGAAGACGTCGTCGCCGATATCGAGCACCGAGATGTCGAAGGTGCCGCCGCCGAGGTCGTAGAGCGCGACCCGCTGATGATAGCCCTGGCCGAATCCGTAGGTGAGCGCCGCCGCCGTCGGCTCGTTGATGATTCGAAGCACCTCGAGCCCCGCGATCTTCCCGGCATCTTTCGTGGCCTGTCGCTGGTTGTCGTTGAAGTACGCGGGAACGGTGATGACCGCTTTCCTCACCTCGGTCCCGGTATGGGTCTCGACGATCTGCCTCATCTCCTTCAGGATGATCGCGGCGATTTCGGGCGGCGAATAGGTCTGGTTTCGAATCTGGATGCGGACCGAGTTGTTCGGTCCTTCAACCAAGGTGTACGGCACCATCTCTTGCGCGCGTCGGACTTCCTCCGAGAAGAAGAAGCGCCCCATCAGGCGCTTCGAGGAGTAGACCGTGTGATCTGGGTTGGTGATGATCTGCTTCTTGGCGTCGTTACCCACCAGCACACGACCGTCGTCCATGAACGACACGACCGATGCGTGGGTTCGCTCGCCCCACTCGTTGGGGATGACCGTCGGTACGCCGTCCTCGATGATGGCCACGCAGGTGTAGCTGGTGCCGAGGTCGATCCCCATCGCAATCTCGCTCATGGGCCGTTCCTCGTCGGGCGAAGATGCATCGGTTGGAACCTAGCACGAAGTTCGCCCGTGTGCAGCGACCTCCCACTTCGACGGACGATAGAACATCCTGATTTCACTTGGGATTGTGCTCGGGCTTGATGATGCGCTCGCCCGAGCCGTAGGATGGGCGGGTCCCGGGGCGTGCTGACATTCGAGCGGTTTGGGCGGGATCCATCCCGGGAGGGGTGGTTTCCAAGGCCCGCGGCCGTGTTGGGCGTACGGCGCTTTCGACCCTTAGAGGACAGAGGTGGTGATGATGCAGCTCTTGGCGGCCATGGCGACGGATTCGGAGCACATGCCGTCCCTCATGTATGCGCTTCGCGGATTACTCGACGCCGCTCCGCCGGCCCAAGAGGGTGTGAGCGATGTCTTCGGGCTGGGCTACTACGCCGACGAACGCGCGCTCACGATGCGCAAGCCCGGCGATCTGCTCGAGCGGCGCAGCCTCTATGAACTCGCGGCGAAGGTGAAGAGCTCCGTCGTGATCGCAACGGTCGAACGACGGCCCAAAGACAACACGCAGTCCGCGCCTCATCGTTTTCGGCGGTGGCTGTTTACTGCCTTGGGCGACCTCTCGGTCCTTTCGGTGCTCCGGCCCAAGATCATCGATGCCCTGCCGGGCTTCATTCGCAGCGAGCTGCAGGACGCGAACCCGAGCGAGCTGGCGTTTGGTATGTTCCTTCGCGAGCTTCACGAGCGCGGTCAGATCGACGACATCCTGCTCGAGCCCCGTTTGTACGCGGAGTCGATGAAGCGCACGGTCGAGATGATGCGCGCCTTGGCGCACGAGGCCGGGGTCTCGGGACCAGAGGCCAGCTTCGGGGCGACCAACGGGCGGGCGGTCATCGCCGGCCGACACGGCCCGGCCTTGTACACCAAGCGCCAGGAGGGCCTGGAGGCGGTGCCCGAGGGCCCCCTGGATCCCGATCTTCACGACGTGCAGCTCGTCGTCGAAGCCCTCAAGCGCTTTCGGGCGGTTGTGGTCAGCTCAGGGAGCTCGGGCTCGCCGGGGCCGGACTGGAAAGAGATCCCCATGAACACCACGTTCTGGATCGATCGCAGCCTGAACACCGGCCAGGTCTGAGCCGGCGATTGGCGACCAAAGCCTCAGTTGAAGTAGCATCCCCGACATGACGGTCCCACCGGATAGGCCGCCCTCGGGCGCACGAGCCTTCGGTGGCCTCCGCGGTACCTCGGTGGTCCTCCTCTTGTCGACGCTGGCCGGGTTGTTGGGGCTCGCGGGCGCCCTTCTCGTCGCTCCGCTCGCAGCCGACCGTTTCGGCGAGGCGCCGTCGGTCGCGGCGAGCCGAGCGGCGCTGAGCACGCTCGAAACCGCTCGCGGCGCGCTCGCCGATCCCGATCCCGCGCAGACCGAGGAGACGCGTCGCGCACGTGCGAGCGCCGCGCTCGCGCAGACCGCCGGTGCGCTCTCGGTGCTCGCCGATCCGTGGCGGGATCTCTCTGGGACCTCGGTGATCGCCGGGGTCGCCGGTCTCGCGCTCGGGCTCCTGTTGCTCGGGTGGTGGCTCCGCCAGCGCTGGGCGGGCCCGATGGCCGAGGCCGAGCGCTTGGGTTGGGAGCACGTCCACGGCCGTCCGCTCGTCGAACTCGACGAGGATCTCGGCGCCCGCGATGCGCGTGCGATCGCTCGCCTCCTGAATGCGCTGATCCAGCGTGGCCAGCACGCGGCCGAGCTCTCGCTGCAGAACGACCGCAGCGCGTTCGCCGAGCTCGCGCGTTCGATCGAGACCCTGGGCGAAGGTGATCTCTCGTCGACGAGCTCCGCGGTGACCGGCAACCTCGAGCCTTTGGCTCGGGCGGTCGAGGAGAGCCGCAAGCAGCTCTCCTCGAGGGTGCGCGAGATCCACTCGGAGGCGAGCGCCCTCGCCGGAGGCTCGGCCGGCATGGCCAAGGCGACGCGGCGCATGGCGGTGGCGTTCGCCGAGCAGCGCGACGCCCTCGTCCGGATCTCGGGCGCCGCACAGAGCGCGGAGCTCGAACTCGAGGGGAGTGTGGGCCGCCTCGAAGGTGGACTCGAGGGGCTGCACGTCTTCTCCCGAGAGCTGAGGCGATCCGTCCAGCAGCACCGAGCCGAGCTGTCGGTCGCGGCGCGACGACTGAGCGAGCTGCGGGCCGTGCTGGGGGAGCTCGCCGCGGCGGAGACCCGCCTCGAGGCGATCGAGGAGTGCCTTGGCCTTCTCGACGATTTTCGACGTCGCCCGCCGGAGTCCGAGGGTTCCGACGAGGGGGCAAAAGTGCTCTCGACACGGGCGGCGCTGGCGCTCAAGCGCGGGCGCGAAGCGGTGGCGTCACTGCGTCAGAACCTGGGTCGGGTTCGCGCAGAGACATCTCATGTCGCTTCGACGCTGGCCGAGACGGCCACCGGAGGGCCGACCTCGGGCGCGGAGCTCGAGCCGGCGCTCATGGGTGCGCTTCAAGAATCCGGACTGCTCCTCCTTCGGATCGAGGAACGGGTCGTGGAGGCGCTCCGCGCCCTGGAGCGAACGAGCGCCGAACTCGCCGGGGGTGCCAACGAGTTCTCAGAGCTCGCGGGTCGCGCCCAGGGCTCCGGCCCGAGGCTAGCCCGCGCCATCGCGGGGCTTCGCCTCGACGGCTATTTGGAGGCCGAGGTCCTCGAACGGCTGGCGCAGCTCGAGGCGGACCTGGTGGTGGCCGAAGAAGGCGGCCTTTCACCCATGGGCCAGGCGGCGCTGACCTCCGTGGTCGAGGCGGCACAGGCCTCGCGGGCGAGGATGTCTCGACTGGTCGCTCAGACCGAAGCAACACTCGACATCGTCCGCGGCGTCTGAGTACTGGGCTCGAGTCGAATGTCACAGAGAGAGCGAAAGAGTGGCCTGGCCCGGCTGTTCGCTGGGGTTCTGGGGCTCCCGGGCGCGGTCCCGAGCCCGGTGAGAAAGGAGCAGGTCTCTCGTATTCTCCTCATTCGCATCGATGAGCGCGTGGGCAACGTCTTGCTCACCACGCCGCTCATCCGCGCGCTGGCCCGTCATTTCCCGTCCGCCGAGCTGGAGGTTCTGGTGTCGGCCCCGAAGATGCCGCTCATCGGCGATCTGGCGCGCGCGATCCCGTTCCGCAAGAAGGACTTCTTCCTGCACCCGCTCCGCTTCCTGAAGCAGCTTCGGGCCCTTCGAAAACGGCGCTACGATCTGGCGATCGACGCCTCGCACTGGGACGTGTTCAGCCTCACCTCCGCCTTGCTCCTCGGCCTCACGCGCGCGAGGTGGCGCGTGGCGCATGGACGCGGGGAAGCGGGGCTCTTTGCCACACAGCTCGCGGCACCCCCGTCCAAGCGAGAACACGACGCCCGGACGAAGCTGCGTCTCCTCGAGCCTCTGGGTATCAGCGAGGAAGACACGCGGACCGACACGAGCCTTCGTTCGACACCGCGGCCGCCTTCGGTCCTGAGCTGGCTCGAGACCCAGCGCCTGCCCGCGGAGCGGCTGGTGGGCCTGCTTCCGGGGGCACGCAAGCTCGATCGCCGGGCTCCGGTCGGCGTCTTCGCCGCGATTGGCCTGGGGCTGCGGGCGAGGGGCATGCGTCCGGTCGTGGTCTACGGACCGGGCGAGGAATCGCTGGCGGCGACTCTGGGCTGGGCCATGGGTGCTCCGCTCGCGCCGCCCACCAACCTCGAAGAGCTCGCCGCGCTCTTGAGCGGACTCGATGCCGTCGTCACCAACGACACCGGTCCCATGCACCTCGCGGTGGCGCTCGGCGTTCCGACGGTCTCGCTCTTCCTCCACGACGATCTCTCCCGCTGGGGTTATCAGACCGCTCCCCACGCCGCTCTGCCGCTGATACAGCTCGGCGAGGAGGAGACGGTGCAGCGCGCGCTCTCCATCCTCGAGCAGGTGACGCTGCGACCCGGCGGGGTGGATTGACTTCTGGCTCAGCCCTAGGCTCACTCCAAAGGGCCTTGTTGAGTATGACCGGCTTTGGAACCGCCCGGATCGTCGAGCGCGATCGGCTGTTCGTGTGTGAGGTCCGAAGCGTCAATCACAAGTACTGCGACGTCCGCTCGAGGCTGCCCAAGGAGCTGCTGGCCTTTGAGAACCCGGCCCAGACTCTGGTGCGCGCCCGGGTGGCTCGTGGCCGGGTGGACCTCTCCATCGAGCTGCAGCCTGCCCCCGACGCCGCCTCGAGACCCGAGATCGACGAGCCCCTGGCCCGGGCCTACTACGCAGGTATCTCCGAGCTCGCCAGGAAGCTCGGCATCGTGGAAGGCCCCGGAATCGACCTCATCGCCGGACTCCCCGGGGTTGTCCGCGCGCCCGACCGCACGATCGATGTACCGAGCTTCGAAGAGGCGCTCAACGGGGTCTTGAGTGCGGCCCTCGATGAGCTCGACGCCATGCGGCGCCGGGAGGGTGGGGCGCTGTCGGCTGAGCTGGGTCGTCTCCTCGAGTCGGTCGAGGCCGGCGTCGATGGCATCGCCAGGGAGACCCCCGAGGCGAACAAGCAGCGCAAGGACCGACTCGAAGACCGCCTCCGCGAGCTGCAGATCGGATCGTCCGTCGATCCGATCCGGCTCGCGCAAGAGGTTGCGATCCTCGCTGACAAGTCGGACGTCACCGAAGAGGTGACGCGGCTGCGCAGCCATGTGGAGCAGTTCCGTCGTCTCTTGTCGGCGCCCGAGCCCGTGGGCAGGAAGCTCGATTTCTTGCTTCAAGAGATGCATCGAGAGACGAACACGATCGGTTCGAAGAGCGGGAGCGTTGCGCTGTCCCATCTCGTCGTCGATCTCAAGTCCGCGCTAGAGCGCATGCGGGAGCAAGTTCAGAATGTCGAGTGAGCTGCCACAATCGAAGCGACGAGGGATCCCAATCGTCGTCTCTGCCGCTTCTGGCACCGGCAAAACGAGCCTTTGCTTGAAGCTCTTCGAGATGCTCTCGAACGTCACGCGCAGCGTTTCGTACACCACTCGAACACCTCGCGGTTCGGAGCGTGATGGCATCGACTATCACTTCGTGTCCGATCAGGAGTTCGATCGACTGGTGCAGGCCGGTGAATTTCTCGAGTGGGCAGAGGTCTTCGGAAAGCGATACGGCACCGGCTGGTCCGCGACGGTTCAGAAGCTCGATGAAGGTCTCGACGTTCTCCTCGACATCGACGTGCAGGGTGGCGCGCAGATCAAGACACGACTCCCCGATGCGCTCTTGATCTTCTTGTTGCCGCCGACGATGGA
>WYAZ01000061.1:117500-120419 GCA_011526105.1 Deltaproteobacteria bacterium
GCTCAGTTGGGAGAGCGCGGGCTTTGCAAGCCTGAGGCCGTCGGTTCGATCCCGTCCAGCTCCAACTTTTCTCTTTGCTCTTTGAAAACCGAAGAAGACGACACGAGTTAATAATGATGTGTGCGGTGTCAATCGCGCACAGCGCCTAATCTTGACTCGGAGCTCTGAAGGCTGCCTCGGCAGTCCGCTCGAGCTCCGGAACAAGGGTGAAGGGTTCGTTCATCGAACCCTAATCTCGACCGATTTTCGGTGGTCAAGCTATTAAGGGCAGACGGTGGATGCCTTGGCGCGCAGAGACGATGAAGGACGTGGCTAGCTGCGAAAAGCTTCGGTGAGGTGCTAAGCAACCTTTGACCCGGAGATGTCCGAATGGGGAAACCCGAACGGCTCGACCGTTCATCTTGCACTGAATACATAGGTGCCTGAAGTCAACCTGGGGAAGTGAAACATCTCAGTACCCAGAGGAAGAGAAATCAAACGAGACTCCGTCAGTAGCGGCGAGCGAACGCGGATCAGGCTAAACCGAGGAGATTCGTCTCCTCGGGGTTGTAGGACCTCGATGTGGGATCGGTAAGGGTAGCAGAAACGCCCTGGAAAGGGCTCCCGTAGGGGGTGATAGGCCCGTATGCGAAACCTGAGCAGACCCTAGAGGTATCCTGAGTACCACAGGCCACGTGCAAGCCGGTGGGAATCTGGGAGGACCATCTTCCAAGCCTAAGTACTCCTGCGCGACCGATAGTGAACTAGTACCGTGAGGGAAAGGTGAAAAGAACCCCGTTTAGGGGAGTGAAATAGTACCTGAAACCGTCTGCTTACAAGCCGTTCGAGGGCTATGGCTTCGGCCACGCCTGAGAGCGTTCCTTTTGTATGATGAGTCCACGAGTTGCGTTACGTCGCAAGGTTAAGCCGTAAAGGTGTAGCCGAAGGGAAACCGAGTCCTAAATGGGCGTTGAGTGGCGTGACGCAGACCCGAAGCGTTGTGATCTACACATGGCCAGGTTGAAGCGTAGGTAAAGCTACGTGGAGGACCGAACTCACTAAAGTTGAAAATTTAGGAGATGAGCTGTGTGTAGGGGTGAAAGGCTAATCAAACTGCGTGATAGCTGGTTCTCCCCGAAAAATATTTAGGTATTGCCTCGAGCAATTCACTGCCGGAGGTAGAGCACTCAATGGGCTAGGGGGCCTACCAGCCTACCAAACCCAATGAAACTCCGAATGCCGGCAAGTGTTATCTCGGGAGGCAGGCTGCGAGTGATAAGATTCGTAGCCGAGAGGGAAAGAGCCCAGATCGCCAGCTAAGGTCCCCAAGTCTATGCTAAGTGGAAAACGATGTGGGAGCGCACAGACAACCAGGAGGTTGGCTTAGAAGCAGCCATCCTTGAAAGAAAGCGTAACAGCTCACTGGTCTAGCGAACCTGCGCGGAAAATATAACGGGGCTAAAGCATAGCACCGAAGCTGCGGGCTCTCCGTAAGGAGAGCGGTAGGGGAGCATCGAAGTCGCCTGTGAAGGTCGACCGTAAGGACGGCTGGAGGAACTTCGAGAGAATATGTGGACATAAGTAGCGATAAAACAGGTGAGAAACCTGTTCGCCGAAAACCCAAGGTTTCCTAGGCGAGGCTAATCCTCCTAGGGTCAGTCGGAACCTAAGCCGAGGCTTTACAGCGTAGGCGATGGCAAGCAGGTTAATATTCCTGCACTACCGATTTGTCGTAGAAATCAGCGGGGACGAAGAAGGGTAGACGAGCCGGGGTCGGAATCTCCGGTTCAAGCGTGTAGGTAGCTCCGATACGATCAAAAGGCGGAGCGTTTCCGAGACGTGATGAGACATCAAAGCTACGGCCGCGATGGAACTCGTCGATCCCATGCTTCCAAGAAAAGCCGCGGATGGAGACGTATCGGTATCCGTACCCGAAACCGACTCAGGTGGGTGGGTGGAGAACACCAAGGCGCTTGAGAGAACTCTGGTAAAGGAACTCTGCAAATTAGCACCGTAACTTCGGGATAAGGTGTGCCCCCGGATGTGTACCTCTTCGCGAGGGAAGCAGCCGAGGGCCGCAGCTAAGCGGGGGTAGCGACTGTTTATCAAAAACACAGGCTTCTGCTAAGTCGAAAGACGACGTATAGGAGCTGACTCCTGCCCGGTGCCGGAAGGTTAAGGGGATTGCTCAGTGCAAACGAAGGCATGAACCGAAGCCCCGGTAAACGGCGGCCGTAACTATAACGGTCCTAAGGTAGCGAAATTCCTTGGCGGGTAAGTTCCGTCCTGCACGAATGGAGTAACGACTTCCCCACTGTCTCTACCAGAGACTCAGCGAAATTGACCTCGCGGTGAAGAGACCGCGTTCCCGCAGAAGGACGGAAAGACCCCATGAACCTTCACTGCAACTTGGCACTGACGTTCGGAATGAATTGCGTAGGATAGGTGGGAGGCTTTGAAGCTTGGATTCTGGTCCAGGTGGAGCCAACCTTGAAATACCACCCTGTTTATTCTGGGCGTCTAACCTGGGCCCGTAATCCGGGTCAGGGACACTGTCTGGTGGGCAGTTTGACTGGGGCGGTCGCCTCCAAAAGAGTAACGGAGGCGCGCGAAGGTCCCCTCAGGCTGATTGGAAACCAGCCGTAGAGTGCAATGGCAGAAGGGGGCTTGACTGCGAGACCGACGGGTCGAGCAGGTACGAAAGTAGGTCATAGTGATCCGGTGGTTCTGCATGGAAGGGCCATCGCTCAACGGATAAAAGGTACTCTGGGGATAACAGGCTTATCTCCCCCAAGAGTTCACATCGACGGGGAGGTTTGGCACCTCGATGTCGGCTCATCGCATCCTGGGGCTGAAGTCGGTCCCAAGGGTTTGGCTGTTCGCCAATTAAAGCGGTACGCGAGCTGGGTTCAGAACGTCGTGAGACAGTTCGGTCCCTAT
>WYAZ01000062.1 GCA_011526105.1 Deltaproteobacteria bacterium
CCCGTCCGAAAAGTTCAGATCACGTTCGCGCTTGTCCTTTTCGCCGCTGGCCGACGCGCGGCCTGCGGCCGCCCTTTCGGGCTCCTCGGTCATTGGGGGCGACCCAACTCCCTTCGTAGCGCGCCGACCAGCGACGAAAGATACTTCGCGGGAACATAATCGAACTTCTCGGACGGGACACTAGGCGATCGATTGCAGCAGGATCTCGGGGACCAAGCGCCAGACTTCGTCGAGTTGAGCCTCGCTGATCTCCAACACCTCCGAGGAATGCAAGCACTGGGGGTCGGGCTCGGACGAGCCTTCGACGGCCTCGACGAGCATGTTCGCGAGGGCAACCACGTGCGCCATACGTTCCGAGGGTGTGGTCGCAATCGGCGGCGGGTTGTGGTGCCATCCGGCCGCGAAGACGATGACTTCTGGCAAAGACCAACGAGCGAGCAGGATCTCTCCCACAGACTCGTGGAGCTGGTTCATGGCCTCCTCGAGGACCGGCTCCGAGGGCTGAGCGCTGAGGTTCCGGGCCTCACGCCAGAGGACCATCCTCCCCATGTCGTGAAGCAGACCGGCGAGGTAGGCGGTTTCCGCGCCAATCTTGGCTCTGCGGGCGATGAACTGCGATGTCACCGCGACGCCGCAAGCGTGCCGCCAGAGCTTCTCCGAAAGCGGATCGCGCTCCAGCTTCGCCCGGATGCGAGGAAGGATCACCATGTTGCGCACGCCTTCGAGGCCGAGGCGCAGGACCGCGGCGGTCACGGAGTCGATCTCAATCGCGCGACGATAGTAGGCGCTGTTCGCCATCGAGACCACCCGAGCCGACATCGCCGGATCCTTCGCGATCACCTGAGCCACGGCGGACATGGGTGTCTCCGGATCAGCGGCCAACATGTAGACGTCGCGAGCGACCGAAGGGAGGAGCGTGTCGAGCGGTTCCTCGAGTTCCAGCCGCGCTAGGGTGCGGGCCTGAAGCTCGCTTACGAGCTCCGGGGTAGGCGAGACCGACATCGAGATGGGCGCGAGAGAGACACTCACTCGAGCTGTGTCGGCCGGGAGTCGCCGGGCTTAAGGCGTGAGCGGCTCGGCCGATTCCGGGGGTCGATGTCGCAACTCATCCGGAAGCAGGTCCTGTTCTTCATGGAGATGTCGGGTCCCCTCGTCCTCGGTGTGGTTCTGGCGGTGGTGTGGGCGAATCTAGATCCCAGCGGCTACCTGCACATGACGCATTGGATGCCCTTTGGCGCGAGCGCACCGGTCACGATCCACTTCTTGGTGAATGACATCTTCATGGCCCTGTTCTTCGGGCTCGCCATGAAGGAGATCACCGAGGCCTGCCTCCCGGGCGGTGCGCTCAACTCTGTTCGTCGGGCGGTGAATCCGATCGTCGGAACTGTCGGGGGCGTGCTCGGGCCGGTCAGCGTCTTCATGTTCGTCGTCTGGTACTCGGGCGACCAGAGCATCGCGCGGGGCTGGGGAGTTCCCACCGCGACCGACATCGCGCTCGCCTGGCTGGTGGCACGAATCGCTTTCGGACGAGGGCACCCCGCGGTGTCCTTCCTGTTGCTACTCGCCGTCGCGGACGACGGCATTGGCCTGCTGATCATCGCCGTCTTCTATCCGGACCCCGCGCATCCGGTGAGCCCCGCCTACTTCGGGCTCGTCGTCGCGGCCTCGATGTCGGCCTATGCGATGCGCCGCGCGCGGATCAAAGGCTACGGCTGGTACTTGCTCGGGCCGGGGGTGCTGTCCTGGGTGGGTCTGCACTTGGCCCACCTGCATCCCGCGCTAGCGCTGGTGTTCATCGTGCCGCTCATGCCCTCCGCGAAATCGGACCTCGGTCTCTTCGATGTGCGTGAGCTCGAGCGCGGAGACACTCTGAGCCGCTTCGAGCACGCGGCGAAGGTACCGGTTGATCTCGGGCTCTTTGTCTTTGGACTCGTCAACGCCGGGGTCACCGTAGGTGCGGTGGGCACCGCCACCTATGCCGTGTTCCTCGCGCTGGTCGTGGGAAAGACGTGTGGGATCTTCATCGCGTCCTACGGCGCGCACCGGCTGGGCTTCAGACTTCCAGAAGGCCTCTCCCCTGCGGGGTTGGCGGTGGCGGGTCTGATCGCGGCGCTCGGGCTCACCGTCGCGCTCTTCGTCTCAGGGGTGGCCTTCACAGATCCACACCTTCAGTCGGCGGCCAAGCTGGGCGCGCTGCTCAGCGCCGCGGTCGCGCCGATCGCCATCGTTTTGGGACGCAGGGTGTGTGTGATGGACCGAATGACTCCCGTCCAGTCGGAGCCACAACCCCTGACCGCCTTGCCGCTGCGCCCGTCGATAGCCCCCTAGCCTGATTAGGTCACGAGACATAGTGTCATTGGCGACTCTTGAATCAAAATAGCAACTGATTAATGATGCACGGAGTGTCCTGCTCGAAGTTCCCACCCGTGAGAATCGTTGGTCCAAGTGTCCGAACTTCCGAGGGAACGGCGTTTGAGTTCTGGGGTGCTTCGTCGCCTCGCGAGATCGCTCGGCTGCGCTGGGCCGAGGGCCGGGAGGTTGACCTGTGGTGAGTCGCGCTCGTGTAGCTGTCGTCGACGATGAGCCGCTGCTGCTCAGAGCTTGGCAAGGGCTGCTCAAGGACCAGTACGACGTGAGCGTGTTCGATGACGCGCTCGAGGCACGAGCTTCGCTGCGAACGGGCGCTGGTTCCGACGTCGTTCTTCTCGATGTCAGGATGCCCGGTTGTGACGGCATGACGCTGCTCGACGAACTCCGCGACCAGACCGAACCACCCGAGGTCATCATGCTCACGGGTGCCGGGACGGTCGAGAACGCGGTCGCCGCGATGAGGCGGGGCGCGTTCGACTTTGTCTGCAAGCCCGTCGAGGACTTCCCGGAGTTCCTTCGCAAGCTCGAAGCCGCGATTGAGCACAAGCGCCTTTGCGATCTCAACCGATCGCTGTCGGCGCGTCTCGAGGCTCTTGGGCCGAACAAGGACCTCATCGGGGAGAGCGCGGCCCTCGAGAAGGTTCGTGTACTCATTCAGCGCATGGCGGGGTCGTCGACCAACGTCCTGATTCAAGGCGAGAGCGGGACCGGCAAGGAGCTCGTCGCGCGGGCCATTCATCGCTCGGGAGACCGCAGTCAAGGTCCCTTCATCGCGTTCAACTGCAGCGCGATCAGCGAGAGTCTCCTCGAGAGCGAGCTCTTCGGACACGAGCGCGGGGCCTTCACCGGGGCGACCAGTTCTCACGTGGGCCTATTTGAGGCGGCCAACGGCGGAACGCTCTTTCTCGACGAAGTGGGCGACATGCCCTTGCCCACTCAGGCTCGCATTCTTCGCGCGCTCCAAGAGCGCGAGGTCCGTCGAGTGGGATCGGCGCAGAGCCGAAGCGTCGATATCCGAATCCTCGCCGCCACCAACGTCGACCTGGAAGCGTCGATGAGAGCGGGTCAGTTTCGCGAGGACCTCTACTATCGTTTGAGCACGTTTCGCATCTCGCTTCCCCCGCTGCGGGAACGCCGAGGAGACATCCCCGTCCTCGCGCAGCACCTCCTCGACGCCCACACCTGCCGGATCGGTCGAGAGCGGATGCAGCTCTCCATCGGGGTGCTCGCCGCGCTGGAGGCCTTCCACTGGCCGGGAAACGTCCGGCAGCTGGCCAGCGCCGTCGAGCATGCGGCCACCCTCGCCGACCACTCGGTCATCGAACTCTGTCATCTGCCCTCTTACGTGACCACTTCTGGGCTGGGGTCGCGGGCGCGGGCACGAAACGCGATCCCGGTGGAGGTGGTCCTGCCTCCCTACCAGCGCGCGCGTCACGACCTGCTCGAGGGCTTTGATCGGTGCTACCTTCAAGACCTGCTCGAGGCGACGGAGGGTAACATCTCCGAGGCGGCGCGCCGCTCTGGCATCGATCGTGCCAATCTGAGGCGCATGCTGAAGCGCTACCGTCTGGGCTGAGCTCATCGCCCGCGCCTCACGGTTAAGTCCGCTTCGTTTCGGCCGATCCAGGTGAGGGTCGGAGAAGCAGTTGAGCAGCGCCCGAGAACACCAGCAAGGAGCCCCCAGAGCCGGATCCCCGGCTCGCCTCTTGTTCTTGGCCGTGCCGCGGGCCGCGGGCTCGATTCACCGGCTCCTACGCAGCAGTCGCTTCGTGACGGCCTGGGTGGATCAGGTGTCCATGGCCGAGGTTCTCGTCCGACAACAGCCCTTCGACGTCATCGTCGTGGATGGTGGAACGCCGGGACTCGATCCGTTTCAGGCCGCCCGGACTTTGCGAACTGCGATGTCTCAGAAGGACCCTGGCACGCCCATGCTCCTGGTCTGGGACGGGCCCGTCCGACGTGCGCGTCGCCGGGCCCTGCGCGCCGGCTATGACGACGTCGTCAGCTCGCCCTTCGATGCCTCGGACTTCTGCCTGCGCCTCGCCAATCTCGCGAGGATGGCTGCCGCCCGTCGGGCGGAGGCGGCATGCGTCAGCCCGCCCGCCGCCGCGCCACCCACCTCGGCGCGACGCGTCGAGGCGGTCGGGAGTCTGGTCTTCGGAGTGGTTCACGACTTCAACAACATCCTCACGGTCATCGGGGCCTACTCACAGTTCCTGCAGACTCAGGTCTCTCCGCAGCACCCGATGCAAACTGACATCGACGAGATCTGCCGTGCCGTCAAACGGGCGTCGACACTGACGCGGCACCTCCTCTCCTTCACGCGCCCGGACTCCTTCCGGCCCGAACCGGCCGTGCTCGACCGCGTCCTTCGTGAAATGGACAAGATGCTTCGGCGCATGCTGGGTGAAGACGTGGAGCTGTCCCTGGTACTGCAGGCCGAGGAGACACCGGTTCTGATCGACGTCAGCCAGTTCGAGCGAGTCATGCTGAACCTGGCCGCAAATGCCCGAGATGCGATGCCTAAAGGAGGGCGTCTCACTCTCACGACGGGGCTCGTCACGAGACCCGTGGTCCAGAGCCAGGGGGGCATGGGGGAGGTCGTTGGGCGCACCCACGTGCTCGTCACGGTCACGGACAGCGGCGACGGCATGAGCGAGGACGTTCGTCGCCGCGCCTTCGAGCCCTACTTCACGACCAAGAGCGGGGAAGCGGGAAGTGGACTTGGTCTCGCGACCGTGAAGGGTATCGTGGAGCAGTTCGGTGGTCACATCGAAGTTCGCAGCGAACTCGGCCGCGGCACGTCCTTTCAGATCTGTTTTCCGGCCACCCAACAGCCCGAAAGCATGCCGCCACGCCTCAGTCTCGTCCCTCCCCCGATCGAGTTGGGCCCGGCGCGCACCATCCTTCTCGCCGAGGACGATGCTTCGGTGCGAGAAGTGACTCGGCGCGCGCTCGAGGACCGGGGCTTGAGGGTGCTCGTGGCGCCGGGGCCCACCGAGGCCATCCTCCTCTCCGAGGCTGAAAAGGGACCGATCGATCTCCTGCTGAGCGACGTCGTGATGCCGGGCATGTCGGGGATCGATCTCGCGCACCGGCTGCTGGCGGACCGAGGCAGCATGGAGGTGCTCTTCATGAGCGGGGCTCGGCGCCGAGAGAAGTTCGCCGATACCGAGCTTCCGCCCGGCTCCACTTGGCTCGACAAGCCCGTGGCCATCGAGAAGCTGGTTCGGGAGGTGGAGTTTCTGCTGTCCAGACGCCCACGGGCGCCGGGCCCGGCCGCCGCGAACGTGTCGCGTCGCCAGCCTGCTTGAGGCCGAGCGCGAGCCCTGATCTCCGCAAGCCCTCGAGGTGTCATGGAACGTCCTCGGATCCGACCTCCACGATCACGCCGAGGTCATCCTCGAAGAGCGCACTCGGCATGCCCTCGGCCCGGATCGACTCGAGCGCCGAGTCTCGGCGTCGATTCGGCCCGAACGAGTAGATCAGGAGCCGCCGAACTCCGTCGCGATCCCGGAGAAAGAGGATCCAGTAGGGCTGGTTCCACGGGTCCAGGAAGAAGCCACGCCGGTCTCGGCGTGCGCCCGCGAGGTGGGACTCGGCCGGGCTGAGCGAGCCTTCGAGGAACTCGCTGTCCGGTCCGAGGCGGAGGTAGCGAGACCGGGTCGCGGTGTAGAGGCGCTTGTGAACGCGCCTCTTTGTGAGGAGCTTCTTCTCGAGCACCTGAGCTCGGGCGAGGTCCTTTCGCAAGAGTTCGAGCTCCGCACGACACTCGGCGACCCGCACGGTCGCGTCGCCGTAGAGCATCCGTTCGATGAGTGGCGTACCGACGATACCGAGGGTGATGGCGACGAGCTGCGCTCCGAGCAGCCGGCGTATCGAGGTCTCGTGGGAGCGGAGGAGCACGTCGGTGAGAAAGCAGAGCCCGAGGAGGAGCTCGGCGAGCTCGCCGGACAGCTCAAAGGGATAGAAACCTTCGAGGAAGGCGACGATGGCGAAGCTGGGCGCGACCCCGATCGCGGGCGCGAGCGGCGCGAGGAGCTTCCACCTGCGCGCGACCAGCGGCGCGAACACCCCATAGACCAGCGCGATGAACAGAACGATCCAGCGCGTGTCGAGAATCGTCTTGAGGAAGTTATGGAGGTTGGTTTCCTGCTGGTAGTTGTGCTCGAGGAACACGTCGGGAGGTTTGAAACCAAGGATGCGTTGCCCCCAAGAGATCTCTTCCCCAGCGACGAACACGCAGAAGAGCCCGACTCCGAGCAGCGCGACACGATCGAGCGTTCGACCGTGTGTCCTCAGGAGTTGCCGGGTGGCTACGGCGGCTGCGATCAGGAAAGCGAAGAAGGTGGCCCACTCGACGACCCCGTCCTCCTGCAGCTGTCGTTGATGAAATGTAGGGCTGAACTCGGACGTCGCCCACGCGCCGAGCAGCGCGAAGGCGACGATCGAGTTGGGGAGGGCGTTTCGGAGGAGCGCTCTCATCGGTGCTCCTCGCGTCTCGGCTGGCTCAGAAGTCGAGGTTGCCGGGGACCACCTGACCATCCGGCGGGGTCGCGGGGTCGGTGTTTCCGTTGGGGTCGGTCTCGGCCGGCGGAACGTCTGACCCACCACCGCCGCCGCAAGGTGCGTCGAGGTCGTCCTCGAGCCCGTCGTCGGTGCACGCGCGACCATCGGAGTCGCTATCGGAATCGGAGTCTCCATCGGAGTCCGAGTCGTCGTCCGCGCTCGTGGATGTCGCAGTGGCATCGGAGTCGGAGTCGGAGTCGGAGTCGGAGTCGCTGCAGCTGCTTCCTTCGTCCTCTGCATCGAGGGCGCCGTCTCCATCCGAGTCGACATAGGGGCCGAGGTCGGCCTCGGCCTCGACGTTGGCGTAGTCGCTGCCTCCTCCGAGGTCGCAGACGAGCGTGACATCGTCCTGGCCGCCGCGGTCGTCGCTATCGGAATCGGAGTCGGAGTCATCGGAGTCCGCGTCCGTGCTGTCGGAGTCCGCGTCCGTGCTGTCGGAGTCCGCGTCCGTGCTGTCGGAGTCGGCGTCGTCCTCTTCGCCCAGTCCCAGTCGGGTCGTGCCGATCGGACGTCGCACGAGGCCGAGGGTCATCGTTCCGCCGTTCCTCAGGCTGAAACGCTCGGCCGAGCGACCACTCGCGTTCTTCTCGGTCAGGACCGCAAACGCATCGTAGTGCCCAGGACGGCTGGTTTTGTTGGCAAATCGGATGTTGTAGGTTCCAGGCACCGGCAGTTCGAGGAGGAAAGACCCGTCGCTGGCGACGGGAGCGCGTCGCGTGGAGCCGGTGGCGTCGATGGCGATGATCTGGGCGTCGACCAATCTGAACTGCGTGGTGTCGAGGCGCCCGTCGAGCGTGCTGGTTGTGCTTCCGCAGCTCGCGCCGAGGGCGCCGAGCAGCCAAACTGCTGAGAATGCGAGGATATTACGGCGCTTCATGGACATGCTGGAGTCTCCCTGACCGCGTGGGGTCGGAGGTGAGTCGCACGCACTCCCGATGATGATGAAAGGAGCACGCCTCGTCTGTAAGGGGCATGCCGCAACGCGCACGCTGGGTCACTGAGCGAAAGCCCAATACCCCTTGGGGAGCAGGGCCTTGACTGAGCGAGGTCGAGCGCGGCTAGAAGTCGAGCCCGAGCTTGGCGCTCACGGTTGCGACCCCCCCAAACAGCTTTCGGCCGTCTGGGTCATCGCGCAAAAACTCGAACTCGCCCTGGAGCGTGATGGAGAGGATGTAGACCAGCATGCGCGTACCGATGGTGAGTCGGTGCTGGAGCATGTCGCCAAAGCCGATCTTGTCCATGACGATGCTGCGGTCAGCGTCGTTCTCGACCTCGGGGGTCGGATCGATCACGCGCGAGGCCGCGCCGCTCAGCATCATCGAGTAGGCGAGGTAGGGCGCGAGGTGGAACATGCCGCCGAGCCCAAAGCCCTTCGAGACGGCGATGTCGAAGGCGGCCACGGTGAGGTCCATGTCGCGCATGCCCACCACCGTGTTCACGCCCGCGCGCACGCTCACGTCGGGGGCGTAGGTGTAGCCTTCGAGCATCGCCCAGTCGAGCATCAGGCCGGGCGCAAACATCGAGCTGTTGGCGAGCCACAGAAGGTTGAGGCCGATCTCGAGCGAGCCCGGTAGGCCCTTTCGCACGTCGAGCTGAAGGGTCTGCAGCGCGCCGTCCGGGGCTCCGGTGCTCGCGGCGTTCTCGGTCGAGAACCAATACGGGGCGTCAGAGGAGACGAAGGTCGCGCTGTACATCAGGCCGACGTGGAAGCCGGCGTAGCCGAGGGTCTCGGCGGGGGTGACGAAGCGCGGGGCGAAGACGTAGGAGAGCTCACCGACAAAGCTGTTCCATGCCGCCGGGTTGCTCGAGAACACGTTGCCCGCCTGCGAGAAGAAGATCCCATCTCCGTTTGCGAGCTTCGAGTTGAGTCGGAAGTCGTTTCCGGCCGCCGAAGCAGAGGTCGAAGCCGAAAGGCCCAGGCCAAAGACCAGAGCACAGGACAATCCCCGCAGCATCTCCTACGGCATCGCCCGGCCTCGCGATCGTGTCAAGAAAGGCTCTGGTTGACCGAACAGACCCCTTTGGCGAGGGTCGGCGCCCATGAAGGTCCTCCTGACCGGAGCCGCCGGGTTTATTGGTTCGTCGGTGGCAGATGCGCTGATCCAGCGCGGGGACACCGTCCTGGGCGTGGATAACTTCAACGAGTTCTACGACCCCTCGATCAAGGAAGCCAACGTCGCGGAGGTCAAAAAGAAGGACCGCGCGGGGCGCTTCCAGCTCGTACGCGCGGACCTGGTCACGGAGGCGCCCATCATCGAAGCGCTGTTTCAGGACCCGGAGACGCGCCCGGACGTGGTCTGCCACCTCGCGGCTTGGGCGGGGGTGCGACCCTCCATACAGAAGCCGCTCGTCTATCAGTCGAACAACGTCGAGGGCACGAACCGGTTGCTCGAGCTTTCGCGCCGCTTCGAAGTGAGGCCGTTCGTTTTTGCCTCCTCGAGCAGCGTGTACGGGGCGCGAAAGCAGGTCCCGTTTCGCGAGGACGACCGCGTCGATGATCCCATCAGCCCCTACGCCGCCACCAAGAAGGCCGGCGAGCTCCTCGGCTACACCTATCATCACCTCTTCGGCACCCACTTCATCGGCCTTCGTTTCTTCACCGTGTATGGGCCGCGTCAGCGCCCAGAGATGGCCATTCACCTCTTTGCCGACCGTATCCTCGACGGTCGGCCCATCAAGCTCTTTGGGGACGGCTCCTCGAGCCGCGACTATACGTACATCGACGACTGTGTGTCCGGAGTGGTGGCGTCGATCGATCGGTCGACGACCACGTCCGGCTATCGCATCTACAACCTCGGCAAGTCGGAGACGACCACGCTCGATGAGCTCGTCCGCACCATCGAAGAGGCGGCGGACAAGACCGCGATCATCGAGCGCGAGGATGATCAGCCCGGAGACGTACCGCGCACCTTCGCGGACGTGAGCCGCGCGCGCGCCGAACTCGGCTACGACCCGAAGACGCCGGTGACTGTGGGCATTCCGAAGTTCGTCGACTGGCTGAAGAAGCGGAGAAAGAGCCGCAAGTGACCAGCGCTTCGGAGCTGCTCGTCATGCCGCTCGGCGGCTGCGGCGAGATGGGCATGAACGCCACGCTCTATGCGGACGAGACGCGCGGGATCTTGGTCGACTGCGGGGTGCAGATCGGCGGCATCCAGACTCCGGTCATCGACAAGCTGGTCTCGGACTTCGAGGCCATCCGACGCCAAGGTCGAACGCTCGACGCCGTGGTCTTGACGCACGGCCACCTCGATCACATCGGCGGGGTGCCTCACCTCTTGCGCGGGTGGCAGGGGCCGGTCTTCGGACCGCCGCTTGCGCTGGATCTTCTGCGCGGACGTCTCGAGGAATCGGGCCTGCGCGGGGCCGACCTTCGGGAGGTTCCGATCGGGAGTCGCTTCTCGGCGGGCCCCTTCGAGATCGAGTCCGTCCACACCACCCACTCCATCCCCGACAACGGTCTGCTCGCCATTCGCACGGCTGCGGGCATGGTCGTGCACAGCGGGGACTTCAAGCTCGACCCCGAGCCGGGGGACGGTCGTCTCACGGACGAGGGCCGCATCCGCGAGCTGGGTGACGAAGGCGTAGCGCTCTTCCTCTCCGACTCCACGAACAGCGAGCGATCCGGACACAGCCTCGGCGAACGTGCGGTCGAGCGCGAACTCGAAGCCATCGTGCAACAGACCGAAGGCTGTTGCGTGGTGACCACCTTCTCCACGCATGTGCATCGTCTCGCCGCGGTCGTGCGAGCGGCCCGGCTGTCGGGCCGGCGCATCGCGGTGGTGGGTCGCTCGCAGAAGCGCATGTTCGAGCTCGCGATGGCTCGGGGCGAGATCGACATCGACCGCTCCGAGATCGTGGACGAGCGGCGCATGAAGAGCGTGGCGCGGGGGCGGCTCCTCGTCGTCATCAGCGGGACGCAGGGGGAGCCGAGGGCCGGCCTCTCACGGCTGGCCACCGGCGAGTTCCACGGCTTCTCGCTGCACGCCGGCGACAAGGTCGTGCTCTCGGCGCGCGTCATCCCGGGCAGCGAGCTTCAGGTCCGGCGGCTCTTGAACCGATTGGTGAGGCTCGGGGTCGAGATCGTGCAGGCCAAAGAGCGGCCCATCCACAGCTCTGGTCACGCCACGGCTGCGGAGCAGGCACAGATGCTGTCGTGGCTTCGGCCGAAGGCCTTCGTACCCATGCACGGTGATCGAATCATGCTCGAGGCGCACGCGCGCACCGCCCTTGCCGCGGGTGTTCCGCGCGACCAGATCTTCGTCATCGAGAACGGAGAGTCGGTGGTGCTCGCCGCTTCGGGGGTCAGGCTCGGACCGATCGAGGACGCGGGGCGCGTCGCCCTGGCCGAAGATGGCTCGGTCATCGAGTGGCGGGAGGTCTCCGCGCTTCAGCGGCTCGGCTCGAGCGGCGCGGTCTTTGTCACCGTGCACCTCGATCGAACTCGGAGGGTGCGCTCCGTTCGGCTGACGGGCCTTGGTCTCGAGCTCCACGCGAAGACGACGAACGCGATCGAGTCCGCGCTCTCCAAGCTCGCAGAGAGCCGCACCGAGGCGCTCGAGGAGAAGATGGTCCGCGCGGTGAGTGCTTGTCTTCGCGGGCCTCACGGTGGACGGCCGGAAGTGACGGTCCACTGTGTAGAAGACTAGAGCTCATCTCAGGACCCCTGACCGAGCGAGACGGCCGAGACGCGAGGTGCACAAGGCGAGCCGACGAACGCGCTATCCTTCGATAGCGCGAGGAGGCTCAACACTGGGCACCGACGCGTATCGGCCGAAATCGCGACCGAAGGGGTTTTGAGATGAGCTCTGGGCCGATTGAGCCGGGGGCCGAATGCGCTACGATGGCGGCTGGGTGAGACGCTTCGTGGCTAGCCTTGCTCTTTGCCTCTTCGGCTGCACGGAGCGAGCACCGATCCTGGTGAACTGGCCCACAGAGCTCGAGGTCGCGGTCGTGGTTCGAGAGGCGGATGAGCGGCTGGAGCTGATCGGTGTGGCGGCGGTGGACGGCGAAAGTTCGCGCCGCGCGTCTCTGAGCTTCCTGCTCGAAGCCTCGGATTCAGGTCGCGTCCACCTGCACGGCTGGATCCGTGAGGAGTTGCTGGAGCGGCTGCCTCAGCTCGACGCCGAGTCCTGGTGGCGGATCGAAGCGGGCCCCCGCGACCCGAGTTGCGGGGAGGCTCGCGCGCGCGAAGGCGGAGGCTGGAGCGTTCCGATCGGGACGCTGAAGCCACGAAGCTACACGCTCGCGATCGAGGGAGGGGTGTTTGAGGCCGTCTCGAGCTCGGCGTCGTCCCTGGACGAGATCGCGGTGGAGGTCCCGCAGGACGCCACGACCTGTCGCGCTTCGCGCCCAAGTCAGATCGAATCGCTGACCGACGTCTCACTCCCCGCCGGGTCGACACTCGCCGGCCGTACGCTCGTGGAGCCTCGAGCGGTGGACCTGGTCTTTCGCAACCTCCTTCGAATCGACGCCGACCGCATCCTGGTGCAGAGCTATGCGGCGCTCTTCGTTCTGCAACGCGGTCGGCGCTACGCGGATCTCCCAAGCGAGCACATCCGAGCGAACGAGCTGATGCCTCCGCCTGGGGTTGCGCCCGCCTCACCGGGCTGGGCGTGGTCCGGAGTCGCGGTGTCGCGCCGCGACGCCGATGGCGTGGTGCGAGCGGTCTACGCCTCGGCGAGCTACGGGGTCATCGGTCAGTCGGAGCCTACCGGGGGCGGCGTCTTCGAACTCGAGATCGACGAGTCGGGCTTGCTGCCTCCGGTTCGGACCTCGACGGTGTACGGGCGCGGCAGTGGACCGGGTGCGATCGCCTCCGTGGGGGACGGGCGCTACGTCGCGGTGGGGGCGGAGGGGCTCATTCTTTCGATGCCGAGTCGAGGCGCGACGGCGCGCTCCGCTCGTGTTCCGTCGCGCTCTTGGTTCCGAAGGGTCCTGGCCACCGAGCATCCGTCGCTGAAGCACATCGCGGGCTCTGAGAACGGGAACCTCGTCGTGGGCGACTTCTACGAGGGCCTCGAAGTCGTGACCGCCGAGGTCCTGGGGGAGGTCGCAACCCCGGTCCTGGGGCTCGCGTCGGTGGTGGGGCCCTCGCCCAGGGTCGTCGTCGGCACGTATGGCAGCGGGCTCTGGCAGCTATCACCGGGCGGCGACCTCCAAGCGCTGAGCTTTCAGCTCGGCGCGCTGACCTCGTGCGCGACCTCGCCGGACGCGTGCGGTCGGCGCAGCCTCAGCCGCTCGAATGTCGCGAGTCTCCAGGCGGGTCTGGTCCTCGCCACCGAGGGACGCTGCGGCGAGCTGCTCAACATCGACGTCGCCGGGGCCTGCGCGCTCTCGATTCCCCTCGGTCTAGACGAGCCCACTGCGCTGGAGGCCAGCTTTGGGATCTTCACGGTCGCGGACACGCGGGGTCAGATCTTGGAGCTGCGGTTCCCGGAGTAGGCGGCGATGGCGGCGCCGGGAACTGGCCTGATCTCCGTGTATTAAGTCACACTGGCCGCCTAAGTGCCCGGGATGTGATCGAAAAGCGCAACTTTCGGCGCGGTTCACCGACAACCCAAATCGTAGTAGTGTGTGGGAGAAAGAAACACGATGGCGCGCACCACAGGTAACATCTCCGGACCCCAACCAAAGCTCCCTCAAAAGGACCTGAAGCTCGCCACCGGCGCGAGGGACGAGGTTCTGAAGGCGGCAGGGTTGTCCGCGGACAGGCTGGGCCCCAAGGCCAAGGAACTCTCGAAGGCCTTGGTCGAGGAGTTTGCGAAGGCCGGTGGTCATCCCTCCGACGAAGCGCTCGCCGACGCCTTGTCCCGACTCCGCGAGGCCGCCAAAGAGGATGGAGCGGTCAAGCTCCGCACGCGTTTGCCACGACTGCCCACTGGCAACGCGGCGAAGATCCCCAAGCGGCTCTCCAACGGCGAGTTCTTCCAGGAATCAGGCGGCAAGCTCGTCTTGCATGCCACCTTGGCCGCACCCGAGCATGGCGTCGGGAAGTTGCTGAAAAACCTCGGTATCGATCCCAAGGATCTGCCACAGAACGTCGCGGACATGCTCCGAGAGGCCCTGGGCTCGAACAAGTCTGACACGCTCGAGAAGAAGACATGGAACGATCTCGTCCAGGTCCTCCCGAGGTACAGTCCGAAGCTCGCTGAAGCGAGCACCTCCGCGGTCGAACAGACCTCCAAGGTCGCCCAGACTCAGAAGACCACAAGTGCCCCGGCCCCCACCCCGAACGAACCCATGGGGGAGGCTCCGACTCGCAACCAGGGCCTCGAGGCCACGGCCCCCGAGTCCACGGGAACGGGCAACAAGAACAACGCGATCGCGCTGCTCGCGCGAAACCTCTCGCAGTTCAACAAGGCCAAGAGCGGCAGCGCCGAGCATGCCAAGCTCGCGACCAAGATCGCGGATGCCTTCGCGGAGCAAGCCGAGGCCTCCGGCGGAAAGAAGCTCACGGCCGAGGAACGCAAGAAGATCGAACTCGTCCTGCACAAGGTCCTCGAGGCCGACTCCACCGCTCCCGGGGGCGAGCTTCGGATCACCGGAGTCGCGGCCAACGCCTTCAGAGAGCTCGCTGCCATCAAGGAGGCCCAGAGCGGAGGCGATGCAGGGGTCGTCGGTATCGCCGCGCAGATCACGAGCGCGATGGACAAGGCCCTCAGCGCCGCCAATCCCGCCAAGGTGGACGAAATCCTCGCCCGAGAGCCGGGCAAGAAGAAGCTCGCGGACAGCTTGGACGAGCTCGCCGGTTTTGCGCTCGGCAACCTCATCAACGCGGAGCTTGGTCGGCCCGTCGAAGAGCCCAACTCCGACTTGCTCGGTAAGATGACCGGCTTGCTCGGAAACCTCGGGGGTCCCGAGGCCAAGAAGGTCGCCAAACAACTCAACGCGGAGCTGCGTCCGGGCAGCCCGGCCGCTCGCGCGCTCGAGAAGGGCAAGGCGAAGCTGGAGGCGGGGGCTCAGGCACAGATCACCCCGGAGCTGCGCAAGAGCGCCGAGGCCGAGCTCGCCCGCATCGCCCAGATGGGGCCGCCCGAGTCGCCCCTTCGCTCGCTCGACCCCAAGTCGCCCGAAGGCAAACGCGTCGTGGGTGCGCTCGCTCAGATCATCGGCGGTGCAAAGAACGACAAGGAGATCATCGCGAAGGCCGCGGACTATTTCCGCGAGCAGACCGGAATTCCGCACCCTCGTCTAGAGTCGGTGAAGGCCCTGCTGGCCTCTGGCATTGGCGCTGGCGGCGAGGGCGAGGCCGAGCGCGTGGCGATGATGAAGGCCGATGCGCTGACGCAGATCACGTTGTTCGCCGCGAACCCGGAGCAGTACCTGGCCGCGCTTCAACCGCACCTCGACCTGGCGGCCACCCGGACGCCCGATTCGTTCGATCCTTTCAAGGTGGATGTGGGCCAGCTCCGCACCGGGGCGCCGCATCAGTTTGGCATCGCGGGCATCACCGGCAGCGGCAATCCGCGCGACGCCGGCAGCCAGCGCGCTCAGCTCTACGCGCAGCGCTCCGCGGTCATCAGCATGGTGCTGAACGACCCCTGCCTCTCGATCGAGGACAAGATCTTCCTCTTCATGATGTGGTTCGCCGCGTTCGCGGACGAAGAGCGCAAGATCAAGATGGAAGAGCTCGCCGAGCTCGACCGCATGGATGCCGAGAAGCACCAGCTGCTGCAGCGCAACCAAGACGGGCTCAAGAACGTGCAGGAGCGTTCCGGTCAGCTCCAAGTCGAGCACGAGAAGGCCGAGAAGGCCCTCACGGACGCGAAGGCAGGCGGTGATCCGGACGCGATCAAGAAGGCGGAAGCCGCGGTCGTCGCGAGCGGAAAGCGCGTGGTCGAAAACGACAACAAGCGCCAGCAGCTCGAAGGCGACATCGATCGGCTGCAGAGGGAGACGCAGGAAGCGCCGAAGTCGCGCGAAATCCTGCTGTTCGAACTCGACCGCATCACCCAGTTGCGCGGCAACATCATGGATATGGCGAAGCACTTCCTCGAAGACTCGCATCGCCGGATCAAGGAGATCATGAGGTAAGGCCATGGACTGGTCTCGCTTCAACAAGAAGCCTGTTCGCTTGGGCGTCCACACGGGCGGGCAGCGGCTCCGGGAGCATCGCCCGCCCGCGCGCATGGCCGAGGTCCAGGCGCAGGCGAGCGAGGCCGAGCTTCACGACGCCAACAACTGCAAGAGCATTGCCTCACGGGTCGCCGAGCTCGAGGCCAAGGGTGTGACCCCCGAGTCCCCGGCCCAGGCTCCCGCCGCAGGCGACAAGACGCGCGCCCTGGGCTCCGACGCCTACGAGGCCGCGCCCAAGGCTTCCGCGGTCATCGAGGCCCCGCCGTCGGTCGGAGCGGTGACGTCCACCGAAGGAAGCGAAGCGGTGAAGGCGCTCTCCAACCTCGAGATGCAGATCGAGCGTGGGGCGGCGGTCAAGGAGCTCGAGAAGTACAAGGGCCTCACCAAGTCCGAGCGCCGGGCCAAGCGTGCGAAGGCGGAGAAGGCCGCCTCCGAAGCCGCGGTGGGCCATCTCCTCGTGACCTACGAGAAGAAGCTCAAAGACAAAGGCACCATCACCCCGGAGAATCTCGCCGAGCACATCTTGGCGCGGAACATCCACAAGCGCCGGGACAACTGGTACCGCGAGACCGCTGATCGCAACTGGTACCGGAACTACGTTCATCAGAACGATCTGGTGTTCCACGACGACATCAAATACTTCGATCGCAAGGCCGACGATGCGGCCGCCGATCGCCGTCGGGCCGACCTCGAGGCGGACCGGGCCCGGAGCAGCAGCTACGATACGCGCCGCTCGTCGTACGAGTACGACAGTTGGAAGCGGGACATGGATCGCCGCCTCGACGACGCAGACTACTGGCGGAACCGCGGCTACCGCGACTAGAGAGCCGATCCGAGCGGGACGGCCAAGACGCAAGGCCCACAAGGCGGGCCGACGAATGCGCTATCCTGCGATAACGCGAGGCGGCCCAACACGGCGGGCCGACGCGGATCGGCCGAACTCGCGACCGAAGGGGTTTTGGGACGAGCTCTAGTGACGGTCGCTACGGGATGAGGGGGCGCCGGTAGCGAGCGAGCGCGATCGAGCCGTTGATGGGCATGGACACCGTGACGAAGCCGGCTCCCGTACGTGCGGCGTGTCTCACGTCCCCGCCGGTCCCCGAGATGGGCAGCGGCGGGCATTGACCACGCCCCGGGAGCCACTGCATGAAGAGTCCCGCTTCACCGCCGGCCAAGAAGGAGCGGTCGCCGAGATCGAGCATCAAGTGCGCGACCGGAGAGGAGCTGGGCAGCGGCAGCAGCTCCCAGTCGCTGGCACCGCGGAGCAGAGCGGCGCTGTAGCGGCTACCGACCACCGCTCCCAGACCCTCCACCCATTCGATCCCGTAGAGCGCGTCCGATGTCGGGCGAAGCGGAAGTCCGATGTGTTGCGTCACCAAAGAGCCGTCGCGGCCGAACTCGAGGATTGTCTCCGCTTGGCTTCCGATGGCCGCAATTTGTCCCGGCGCCAGCCACGCCGCGTCGAGCCGGCTCCTCTCCGCGACAGTTCCCGAACGGGCGTGAAGCTCTGACCACGCCCCACCCGCGAACTCGAAGACCCCGAACGAAGAGGTCACCGCGTACAGCTCGAACGCTGAAGAGGGCGGGCCCGAGACCAAAGCTACGGTCTCCCCGGACGCGAGAGGCAGGGTTGGCTCGGCCTGGAAGCCTCGATACGGGTGTCCACGAAATACAGCGCCCTCCTTGTCTGCGAGCCAGACCTCTCCCCCGGCATCGATGACCCCAGCTCCGAGGGAGCCGCCGCTCAGCGGGGACTCGACCTGCGTCAGGCCGCCCCCATCGAGCACGAACAACCGGCCATCCACCACCCCAACCAAGACGCGCGCCTCGTCGATGGCGATGGCGACGGTCACGACCACGTCACCGAGTCTAGGAATCCACGTCACCTCTTCAACGACGAACGGGACGCACGGGTTCGTGGCCGCGATGCGCACGGACTCGAGATCAGCCGGGAGCGCATCGAGCTCTCGAAAGCCGGAGGACTCGGCGGCGCTCTCATCGAGCACGAAGACGGCGTCGGGGCGTGGAAGCGGGCCGCCGTTCGCATCGATCACGACAGTCCCGTCTTGGAGCCCGAGATCGGAGAGCGGGGTTCGGTACACGAGCACGCGAGTCACTGATCTCGGCAGCGGATCCAGGAGAACGCGCGTTGAATCGGGATCTCCGAGGTCGCGAGCCTCCAGCGTCACGCTCGCCTCGAGCGACCTCGCCAAGACGATGGAGTGCGCGTCTTCGCCGAGGATCAAACTGATAGGCGGCGTATCGGCGCAGGCACACAGCCCCATCGAGAGGAGCGAAACGAGAAGCAAGTAAAGACGGGCAAACAAGCTCACCCCTCAGCCGACCGTGGGCAGATGCGTGCGCAGCATCTTGGCGACGGCGTCCGCCCATACCGGTGAGGCGTTCAGAGACGGCACCAGTCGCAGGTCTTGTCCGCCGGACTCGATGAAGCTCTCCTTCGCGCGGATGCCGATCTCCTCGATGGTCTCGAGGCAGTCCGCCACGAAGGCCGGACAGAACACCGCCAGCCTCTTCACTCCGCGTTTCGGAAGCTCCATCAGCACCTCGTCGGTGTACGGCTTGATCCAAGGGTCTCGGCCGAGCCTGGACTGGAAGGCCACGGAATAGCCGCCGGCGGGGAGATTCAGCTCCACCTCGAGGGCGCGAGCGGTCGCGAAACACTGCGCCCGATAGCAGTTGCGGTTGGCCGGCACGATCGCATCGCAGCAGCTCGCCGAGGTGAGGCAGTGCCGGCCGCCGGTCTCGTCGCTCTTCTTCATGTGCCGCTCCGGCAGCCCGTGAAAGCTGAACAGGATGTGGTCGGGCGAGAAATCACCGATGACCGACCGGCCGATCTCACCGAAGGCGCCGATGAACTCGGCGTGGTCAAAGAAGGGAGGCATCATGGTGAGGTAGGGCGTGTTCCAGAGCCCCTTCACCTCCTCGTACACCTTCTCGATCGTGGAGCCGGTGGAGCTCGCCGCGTAGTGCGGGTAGAGCGGGAAGATGACGAGCCCGTCACAGCCCCTGTCCTTGAGTGCTGTGAGCCCCGCGCGAATGGATGGGTTCCCGTAGCGCATCGCGAGTTCGATCTCGAGCGAGGTCATGCGCTCCCGCACACGCTGGGCGAGATCCTGTCCGTGAAACAAGAGGGGAGAGCCGCGCTCCGTCCAGATCTTCTGGTAGGCCTCTGCCGACTTCGCAGGTCGAAACGGGAGAATGAAGAGACGAAGAAGGAGCCATCGCGCCACCGGGTTGATGTCGATGACCCGCGGGTCATCGAGGAACTCGGCGAGATAGCGTCGCACCGCGGGGACATCCGGGCCGTCGGGGGTGCCCAGGTTCACGAGCAGCACTCCGGTCTTCGGGCGCGTGTTCACCGCGCGAACGATAGCAGTCTCGAGGGCTCCTCTGCTACAGTCGCGCCGCCCCGTGGTTCAAACGGTCCCAAAGTTCAAGTCGAGCGAGTGGAAGTCCGCCCTCGAGTCCCTGAAGTTGGTCTTCGACGCGCACTCCATTGGGGTGGTGCTGCTCGATGCCCTCGAGCGCCGGTCCGCCGAGGCGATCGTGGCCAAGTTCGGCAAGGGGACCATCAAGGCTCGCTTGAGCTCGGTGCCCCGAGCCGAGCTGATCGGGCCCATCACCGGATGGTTCTTCGAGTCCGAGGAGGTGGCCTATCAGGTCGTCAAAGACATGGATCGGGCCTGCCAAAAAGAGAGGCACATCGTCGCGTCCATCCCGGAGGCCCAGGCTCCGGAGCGCGTGGGGTCCTACCGCGCCATCGCCTTGAAGCGTGAACGAGCCAAGTTCGTCTGGGCCTTGGCCCGGGACGAACGCGCGGTGGTGAGAGGTCTAGCCAACAACATCATCCGAGAGTTCTTCCAGGAGGTGGCGGACCAAGAGCGCGCGAAAGAGACGCTCGATGGAGACGGCCACGGGCTGGGCGAGGACGTGGAGGTGGCGCGGCGCATCCAGGCTCAAGCCGAGCAACTCGTGGAGGCGACCTCCCGGGTGTCGGCCCTGGAGAGCAAGCTGTCGCGATTCGAGGCGGAGCGCGCCAGGCTCATGGCCGAGATCGGCGCCAAGCAGCGTGGTCAAAGCGAGGCCAGCGAAGCGAAGGAAGACCTGGCACAGCAGCTTCGAGGTCTGAAGGAGCGGCTCGAGGATCTCGAGATCAAGGAGCGGGAGGCTGAAGACGCCAAGGCCCGCGAGATCGAGGCTCGTGCGGTGGCGGCCGACCTTCAGCAGAAGGTTCGGCGCCTCGAGAAGCTCGCGGGCGCGGCCGACTCCCTGACCCAACTTCAGCAAGAGCTCGAGGACGGGCACCGGCGCGCCGACGAACTCAATCGACAGATCCAGCGCCTCGAACAAGGGCACCGCCGGGAACGCGAGGAGCTGGACCGCGAGCGACAGCGGATGCGCCGGGATCTCGACCAAACCCGGGAGGAGCTCCGGCGAGCTCGCGAGCGCATCATCGCCCTCGAGAGCGGTGACGTCGATGCGTCACGAGCGCCTGTGTCGCGTCGTGTACTGCTCGTCGATCAGGCTAACCTCGCTGCGACCGCGAGGGACGCACACGGGCGCAAGGTCGACTTCGGCCGCGTGCGCGACGCGCTTCTGGATGGCCGGGAGATCGATCGTGCGGTGGCGTTTGTGGTCGACAACGGCGGCGCCGCCTTTGACGGCTTCCTCGATGTACTTCGGCGAAACGGCTACGAGCTCCGCGTCAAGAAGCCGAAACGCTTCGAAGACGGCCGAAGCAAGGCAGACTGGGACATGGACATCGCGATTGAGGCGGTGACCGAGAGCGAACGCTCGAGCGAGATCATCCTCGCCACGGGTGACGGCGACTTCGCCGCGCTGGTGCGGTTCCTCAAACGCAGGGGACTCCGTGTGGATGTGGCGGCGTTTCCAGCCGGTCTCGCCTCCGAGCTCGAGAACGTCGCTGATCGGGTGTTTCGGCTGGGCGAGGACGTACTGGAGTGAGCGGGCCTCGGGCGAGTCAGCTGCACGAGAAGGCGCGCTTTCTGCGGCACGCGAGTTATCCGGAGCGTAATCACGGGGTCGCGATCCCGGACGACCGTGTCCCATGGACGGTGGCCTACCCCGAGTATCGTCCGGTGAGCTTCACTGCGCCTTCGGTGCTCGAGAACTGGCCCAACGGCTGGGCGGATCCCCCGGATGTGACCAAGCTGACTGGGGTCTTTCAGAGCCACACCGGACCCGTCGCGGTCGATGGAGAAGGGCGACCGCTGAACCCCATGGGACGCACCGGGATCTCTGGGCGCGGCGTGCTCGGGCGGTGGGGGGCGAACTTCGCCGCCGACCCCATCGTGACCCGAGACGGCGCTCGTCCGGGCGTGGTGGAGATGCTTGCGATCCGCCGCCGCGACACGGGGGAGTGGGCCATCCCCGGAGGCATGGTGGACCGCGGCGAGGAGATCTCAGAGACTCTCGCCCGGGAGTTCATGGAAGAAGCCGGAGTGACCCTGGACATGCGCGACGCTCACGAGCTGTACCGAGGCTATGTCGATGATCCTCGCAACACAGACCACGCCTGGATGGAGACGGTTGTGAAACACAAACATCTCAGCCCCGCGTTCGCCGCGAGCCTCGCGCCTAGGGCCGGGGACGACGCCAGCGAGGTGCGCTGGATGGCGCTCACCCCCGAGAACCTAGAGGCCCTGTACGCGAGCCACGCGGACTTTGTCCGGCGGGCTCTACGGAGGATTCAGAACCCATGAAAGAGAAGATCCTCGCGGTGCTCCGCAAGATCGGCGTGACGCTGGTCCTCCTGCTCCTCGCCTTCTACGCTCTCACCTGTTTCTACTATCTGCCGCGCACGGTGAAGGTGAACGTCACTGGCACCGAGGTTAAACGTCACGAGACCACGCTGAAGGACGGGACGGAGCAGAGCCGAGACGTTCGCTACGTGATGACCGAGCCTCTCAACGGCGGCACCAAGGTCTTTCGCAACGAAGACACGAACTGGGGTTGGCCCCCGTACTTCAAGTTCGACTCCGGCGACCTCGCGGGACAGGCGAGCAACTTCGCGAACGACGCCAGCAAGCCGGTGGTGTTGGCCACCTACTACGGATGGCGCGTCAATCTCCTCAACCTGTATCCGAACCTCGTCTCGATGCGGACGGTCGACCGGAGCTACGATCATTTCCCGCTGTTCAACTACGTCTTCATCTTCCTGAGTCTGATCGGATTCTTGTTTCTCTATCTGGCGATGAGAAGGGTCGCAAAGTGGAGACCCAAAGCGAAGGCGTCGTCGGAAGAGCCTGAGACACCCGAAGAGCCGGCGGCCTAGGCGCGGTCGAGCGCGGCTTGGAGATCGTCCGCGAGGTCCGCGACGTTCTCGATGCCCACGGAGATACGAACGAGGCCGTCCGAAAGCCCTCGCGCCTCACGCAGCTCGCGCGGGATGGACGCGTGGGTCATGATCGCGGGGTGTTCGATCAAGGACTCGACCCCGCCGAGTGACTCCGCGAGCGTAAAGACCTTCATGCCTTGAAGCAGGCGACGCGCGGATTCGAGCCCGCCCTTCACCACAAACGAGATCATGCCGCCCGGCTTCTTCATCTGTCGCGAGGCCAGGGCGTGCTGCGGGTGACTGGTGAGACCGGGGTAGATGACCTTCTCGACCTTCTTGTGCCCCACGAGCAGCTCCGCGATCTGACCCGCGTTGTCGCAGTGGCGGTCCATGCGCACAGCGAGGGTCTTGGTGCCTCGAAGGGTGAGGAAGCAGTCCATGGGGGCCGGTACTCCGCCTGCCGCGTTCTGCACGAACTTGACGCGCTCCATCCAGGCGTCGTCCGAGGCGAGCACTGCGCCGCCCACGACGTCCGAGTGGCCCCCGAGATACTTGGTCACCGAGTGCAGGACCATGGTGGCGCCGAGCTCGAGCGGTCGCTGCAGATAGGGCGTGGCAAAGGTGTTGTCGACGACCACCGGGACGCCGCGCTTCTTGGCCGCGGCGCAAATGGCTTCGATGTCCGCGATGGACAAGAGCGGATTCGTCGGGGTCTCGAGCCAGACCAGCTTGGTGCGGTCGGTCATCGCGGACACGTAAGCGTTGGTGTCTGCCGCGGGCACGAAGCTGAAGTCGAGGCCATGCCGACGATACACCTTGTCGAACAGCCGAAAGGTCCCGCCGTAGATGTCGTCTGCCGAAACGACGTGATCACCGACGCTCAGGCAGTGCATGATGGCGTCGGTGGCCGCGCAGCCGGAGCCGAAGCAAGCACCGTGTTTGGCGCCCTCGAGCGCGGCGAGGTTGGCCTCGAGCGCATCGCGCGTCGGGTTTCGGGTTCGGGAGTACTCGAAGCCGGTGTGATCGCCGGGCCCGCGCTGCGCGTAGGTCGAGGTCTGAAAGATGGGTACGTTCACCGAGCCGGTGACGGGTTCGGGGGCGCATCCGGCGTGGATGGCGAGGGTTTCGAAGCGGCTGTTTTCTTTGGCCATGACCGCGCCTACGTGCCGCGTCCTACCCACACAGGTCAAGGGCCTCGAACCGACCGCTCATTCCAATTCCCGGTTCACATTCACATTCCCCGTTCCGATTCACCTTCCTCATTCCCTGTTCCCAGCTCCCGGTTCCCTGGTTTCTGTGAGCCTCACCCCGATCCGGGGCGGCTCAGCCCGCGCGCCACAAAACAGGGAACAGGGAACTGGGAGCAGGGAACAGCAATCGGAGCGGGGAATGTGAATGTGAACCGGGAATCGGGAACGCAGCGCGTGAGATCGGCGCTCAGTGGTTCCATGGTGAGCTTCAGACGAGCGTGACGATCGTGACGCCGTCCCCACCTTCGTGGTCTTTCCCTGGCCGAAAGCTCCGAGAGTAGCCGGACTGCGCGAGGTGGTCGCGGGCCGCCTTCTTCAAGGCGCCGCTCCCGTGGCCGTGAATGATGCGGACGTGGGTCGTGGTGCTGCCGTAGTGGTGATCGAGAAAAGCGTCGATGCGCGCGATCGCTTCTTCTTGGGTGTGCCCCCTGAGATCGAGCACTTCGTCGCTGGTGAAGACACGATCCTCAGTGGCGATCCGCGCTTCCTCGAGCGCCTTTTGGATCTCCTTCGAGGCCGCGCGAGTCTTCTTTGGGCGCTTGGTCTGCGGCGGCGTGATCTCATCCAAGCCCAGTCGGGTCCGCATGCTCCCCACGGACACCAGTGCGATCTTACCCTCGAGCGCGACGACCTCGCCGTCCTTACCGAGCTTGGGGACGTGCACCCAGTCGCCGACCACGACGTCCGAGAGCGCGACCGGCGGCTGCGAGTCTCGTAGGATGGTCTCCTCGAAGCGCGCCACCTGTTCCGCGCGTTCGGCTTCAACGCGAACCTGCGCTTCTTGGGCGAGCCGCATGGCTTCTTTGACCGAGTCCGACGCCACGGCGTCCTGCAGACTCGAGATGATTCGGCGGAGCTCCTCCCGATGACCTTCGATCTCGTTGATGAGCTCGCCGCGCTCTCCTTTGAGGAGCTTGGACTCGAGGTCGCGGAGGGCTTGTCGCTCTGATTCGAGGTCCAAGCGAGCCTTGTCGAGCTCGGCGGACTTCGCCTCCGCCTCGCGCTGAGCGCCGTCGAGCTCCGCGGTCTTATCTTGCAGGCTCCGGAGCAAGGCTTCGAGAGCGCGGCTGTTCTCGCCGGTGAGCGCGCGAGCTCGTTCGACCACATCTGCGTTCAAGCCGAGGGAGGATGCGATCTCCATCGCGCTCGAGCTCTGCGGGACATCGAGCTCAACCTTGTAGGTGGGGCGGAGCTGGCGAGGGTCGAAGCCCACGCCTGCGTTGCGGAAGCGCTTGTCGGCGTAGGGGAGGGCCTTGAGCTGCTCGAAGTGTGTGGTTGCGACGGTGAGGCTGCCGCGGTCGGCGAAGGCCTCGAGGATCGCCTGAGCCAGCGCCTGTCCCTGTGTTGGGTCGGTGTCGGCGGCGACCTCATCGAGCAGCACCAGCGACTGGGGCCCGGCGGTATCCATGATTCGGATCAAATCGCGCACGTGGGCCGCGAAGGTGGAGAGGTGGGCCTCGAGTGATTGCTGGTCCCCAATGGCCGCCTCGATGGTTTGAAACCATCCGATCTTCGAGTCCTCTCGGCACGGGATGTGAAGCCCCATCCGGACCATCAGCGCGAAGAGACCGATGGTCTTGAGTGCGACGGTCTTGCCGCCGGTGTTGGGGCCGGTGAGCACGAGCACGCGCTGATCGGGCTTCAACCCGAGGTCGTTCGCCACCAGGGGGAGCTCCGGCTTCTCGAGCTTCTGAAGCGCGAGCAGTGGGTGGCGAGCCGCGAAGAGCTGAAGGTCTGTGTGGATGGTCGGCACCACCGCCGCACATCGCAGATCTTCGGCGAGCCGAGCGCAGCCCATGAGGAGGTCGATGTGCTCGAGCGCGTCGAGCGCCTCGCGGATCGCGGGCGCCTCATCGACGACGAGCTCGGTGAGGGCGCTGAGGATCCGCTCTTCCTCCTCCTTGACCTGGCTCTGCGCGATCTTCAGCCGGTTGCCGAGATCGACGACCGCTTGCGGCTCGATGAACACGGTCTGCCCTGAGCTCGAGGCGTCGTGGACGATTCCGGTGACCTCGCCCTGAAACGAGGCCTTGAACGGCAGCACATATCGGTCGCCACGTACGGTGAAGTAGTTCTCCTGAAGCAGACGCTTCGTCTCCTCGGAATGCAGGAGTTCGTGGAGCTTCTCTTCGATCTTCTCGTGCAGGTGGCGGAGGCGCTGACGGAGCGGCCCGAGATCGGGGGAGGCGTGATCGGCCAGCCGGCCATCTGGACCGAAACATTGCAGCACCTCGTCCGCGCTCCGTTGGAAGTCGGCGATGGAGGCCCCGAGGGCGAACAGGCCCGGGACGAGCTCTTCTCGCGCGAGCAGGAACCGCCGTGTGGCAGCGCTGGTCGCCATGGTCCTCGCAATGGATCGGAGCACATCGCCATCCAGCCGGGCTCCCTTCTCCCCGAACTCCAGCGCGGCGCGGACGTCCTCCGCGCCGCCCACCGGGGGCTCTTGGGCCCGGGTGAGGAGGGTCCTACCCTGACGGATGAGATCGATCCGAGCGGTCGCGGCCGCGAGGTCGTCGAAAGGCACCAGGCGGAGCGCGGCGGAGACCCCCAGCGGCGTGCGAACGCGTTTCTGAATGGCGGTCTTTACGACCCCGAGGTCGAGTCGGTGGTGGGCGAGATCCATGAGCTTCCTCGACTGTGTTACCCTCAGGGAGGTGTGCTAGGGAAGCCTGGATGAGCGCGGCGGAAAAAAGGAGCGGACCGGGTCGACGGGGCCGACTGGTTCGCGTCCTCGGTCTGGGGCTTCTCGCCGCCTGCGCGGGCCCGTCCGAAGGCGGCTCGTCCCAAGGTTCGGGCACGTCTTCGAAGCCCAGGCAGAGCGGACTGAGCTACGAACGCCTGAAGGAGGGTGTGCAGCTTCAACAGCAAGGCCGCCACCTAGACGCGGTGTCCGCCTTCGAGTCCGCTCTTTCTGCCGACCTGGAGAACGGGCTCGCCTATCTGCACTTGGCCGAGAGTCAGGTCCTGCTCGATGAACCCCCGGCCGTCATCCTTGCCGGGCTCGAGAAGGCAGTAGGTCTCTTGCCTGACAACCCGCGGGCGCATCACCACTACGCAGAGGCGCTGGCGCAGAGCGGCGAGCTCCAGGTGGCGGCACGGCACTGGCGTCGTGCGCTCGAGCTTCGGCCCGACGTGGCGGAGGCTCGGTTGGGACTGGCCCAGGTCCTCGAGGCCTCGAAGGATCTCGAGGGAGCACGGACCCAGCTCGAAGCCGCAGCCACCCTCGACCCGGGCAACGTGGTCATTCACGTTCGTTTGGCGAACGTGCTCGAGCAGCTATCGAACTACCGGGACGCCGGCGACCATGCTCGGGAGGCGGCTCAGCTCTCGGGGGCCTCCGCGCCGCTCTATCGTCGCGCCGCCGACCTCTTTGAGAAGGCAGAAGACCGGGCTGAGGCCCAGCGACTTCGGGCGGCGGCGGATCGCATCGACCCTCCGCCAAAGCAGAGGAAGCTTCGAGAGCTGCGCGAGGCTCGGGCCAAGGGCCCGTCGGGCAAGCGACGTAAACGCTGAGCGCGCCGCTCAGTCGTTGGGGGCGCCCTTGTCGATCCATGCCCCGATGGCGTCGATCTCACACTGCGGCAGCCTGTCACCCAGCGGAGGCATGCGACCGCCTTCGGCGTTGTCGTCCGAGATCTTGAGGTAGAGGAAGCTGATGGCTCGGCTGCTCGTGGCCACACGCTGGAGGTTCCCACCGCCTGCCGACAACTCACCGACGAGGAACGCGTGAACCTCGTTCTTTGAGAGGCTGAAGTTCATGCCGCCCTCGGCGGCGGCGCCGTGGCAAGAGCTGAGCGCGCAAGAGCCGGTGCTCAGCCGGTTCGCGTGGATCGAGCTGAAGTTCGCTTCGATCGCGCAGACATCCTCGCCGCCGCATCCTACGAACGCGAGCGACGAGAGCACGAGGCCCAGAGCGAGAGAAGGATGATGATGCATGGCCGAGACTCCTCGATGCACTCAGAAGCAGGCTGCGTCTCGAGCGATCTCGAAGAGCGTGTCAGCGACCTCTGTGCTGGCGCCCACCAAATCCTCCAGCGCGTAGACCTTGGAACCAGGAAGGTCGGTGAGCGGCGCTTGCCCTGCGTAAGGAAGAAAAAAGCCTTCCATCCCGCGCTTGGTAAACGCATGGATGCGTATGCCGGAGTCGCTGAGTCCCTGTCGAACTCCGGCGTAGGTGTTCGAGACGGTGATGTTCTCGGCGAGACTCGCGGGCGCTTCGTAGAACTCCGCGTCCCCCGCGAAGATCACGATGCGGGCCTCGGCCGCGGAAGGCAGAGCGATCGCGGTGGCGATGGCGTCGAGCGTGTTCTCTTGAACCTCCGCGTTGAAGGTTCGGGTGTTGAGGTTGTAGTTCGAGGCGCCGGCGGCGATGGCTTCGTCGAACGCAGCCTGGACCGCGATGAGGCTGGTCATTCGCCCCCCACCAAAGGCCTTCACATCGTTGACGAAGGCGATGAGGTGGTAGTCGACGCGCACCCGACGTCCCTCAGCGTTCTCTTCCGGAAAGCCCTGCGCAAAGGCGATGAGTTCGTTTCGCACGGAGGTCAGAAACGGCGCCATGGAGCCCGAGACATCCACCACGAAGTAGATGTCGTAGCTCACCGGTTCTTCCACGCGCAGACATCCTGCGTCGCGATCTTGGGGCGGGGTGACGCTGACGTTGCCGCCATCGTCACATGCGACCATCAAGAGTGCGAAGAGCGCCACACTCGCGTTCCATTTCTTCTTCAACATCTTCGTCCTCGGCCCGTCCCAAGAGCCTCGGTTGCGATTCAATCAGTGCTGCGCTTCGAGCCAGCGCTCGGCGTCGATGGCTGCCATGCAGCCCGTGCCCGCCGCGGTGATTGCCTGCCGGTAGACCTTGTCCACCACGTCGCCACAGGCAAAGACCCCTTCGACCGAGGTTCGGGTGGAACCGCGCTCCACGTCGATATACCCAGACGACTCCAGTTTGAGCTGACCTTCGAACAGTTTGGTATTGGGCTGGTGACCGATCGCTACAAAGAATCCCGTAACCGGGAGTTCTGAAACCTCGCCGCTGACGACATTCCGCACTCGCAAACCCGTAAGTCCGCCCCCCGCCACCCCGATGCCTTCGGGGCGCTTGCCGAGGGCCTCCTCGACGACCGTGTTCCAGAGGAACTCGATCTTGGGGTTCTTCATCGCCCGATCCTGCATGACCTTGGACGCCCTCAGCTTGTCCCTGCGGTGGATCACCGTCACCTTGCGCGCAAAGCGGGTGAGGAAGGTCGCCTCTTCGAGCGCCGTGTCGCCGCCGCCGCTGACGGCGACGTCCTGGTTGCGAAAGAAGGCCCCGTCGCAGGTGGCGCAGGCGGAGACCCCAAAACCCATGAGCGTTCGTTCGCCCGGGATCTCGAGCAGCTTGGCGACCGCCCCTGTGGCGACGATCAACGCGTCCGCTTCGTACGTTGGGACGCCGCCGACCTCGACCGCGAAGGGTCGCTTCGAGAGGTCGACCTTGGTCACGAAGCCGCGAACGATCTCGGTGCCAAACCGTTCCGCTTGCTTGCGGAAGTGATCCATCAGCTCGGGACCCTGGATGCCCTCGGGAAAGCCGGGATAATTCTCGACTTCGGTCGTGATCATGAGCTGACCACCCGGCAGCACGGACTGGTTCGCCGGATCCAGATCACCCTCGACCATGACCGGCTCGAGGTTGGCCCGGGCGGCGTAGATGGCGGCGGTGTAACCGGCGGGGCCGCTTCCGATGACGAGTACCTTGGTGCGCTTCACTCGGCTTGGCTATCACCTTGGACCCAGACGGACAACGGGTTGACCGAATCCCCGCGAGGATCGAGGCTCGATGTACATGGGAGGGGGAGGGAGATCCATGGCGATCGCGCTGCTCGCCCTCTCGTGCGTGGATGCCCAAACCAACCCGGCCCCGATTCCCGCCGAGGCTCGCTGGCTCGTCTTTCTGGAGCTCGACAGAGCGGGTGTGCTGCTGAACGCGGTCGGTCCGGTGCCTGTGGAGACGCCTCTGCCGGTCGCGTTGCGCGCGTCGAGGCCGGGGCGGCGCTTGGTCCTCGGCTATACGGAAGAGTCCATACGAGCGCTCGCGCCGGAGCTGGATACGGCCGCGCTCGCGTCCCAGGCTGCGCTCTCCCCTCCACGGCTCGCCTCTGGATGCGACCCACGCCTTCCGGAGCCGGTGTTCGAGTCGGAGCTCGAGGAGGAGACGTGGAAGACAGGCGCCTCCGCGCCTCCGCTCACCGCGAGCTGGCTGGAAGGACGCTGCCCGGAAGCAGAGCCAGAGCTATGGTTCGATTTCAGCGAGTGCGGAGGCTTCTGGTGCCCTCGAGAGCGCCGGGCGAAAGGGCCCTGCACGTTCGAGGTGAACTTCTCGGGCTGCCAGCTCTCACCGCTCGAGGTCCGAATCGAGGGAGAGACACTGCTATGCGGCTCGGGCATCGAAGGGACGCCCGAGCGCGGGAGGGAGCCTTCAGTCCTGCTCGAGGATGGTTTCGGCGTTCAGTGTCGGGTCCGCGTCGCCGCGCGCCAGACGCTGGCGCCCACGATCCGTCGGTGGTCGCTCGGACATCTCGTCCCCTCGTACAAAGGACCCGAGCCGCGCTTCTTGGGCGACTCCAGCTCTCACTGGCTCTCGCGGGGCCTCCCGTACGGTGGCCTCGCGGACTTCGTGGTGCTGAACGATCGAGTCGTCGTCAGTCTGGTCCATGGACCGATGGAGGGGTGTTTGGAGCGGGAGCCCTCCGGGCCTCGGCTCGCCCGATTCCTTCGCTCCGGGGAGGAGCTCACCGAGGTGGGTACCGCCACGGCCTCGCCCTGTCTCTATCATCTCGAGCCGGACCCGAACGGTGAGAGTTTCCTCGGAGTCTACGTGACCAGTCCGGACTCAGTCGTCCTCGGACGGTTTGATCGGGAAGGCCGAGAGGTGAAGCGCAGTGAGATCTCGGTTGAGCTGAATGCGGTCGACGTTCATGGACTCGCGATTCACGATGATGCGATCTTCGTGACCCTTCGTGGCGAAGCTCTTCAAGATCTCACCGACAGTGCGATCATTCGCTTTAGCCGCGAGAGCCTCGCCCCGGAGCTCGAACGCTCCCGGTATTGGAGGGCAGCCTCCGGCACGAGCGCCCACTCGATCAAGTTTGGTCGGGTCAGGTCAGCGGGCCGCTTTCTGCTCGTCAACGAGATCGAAAACGACACGGTCCACATCCTGGACCCGGAACAAGGCTTCGTGGGCGTGGCGCTGCGAGGCGCGCGCGGGGGGGTGAAGATCTCGGACCTCACGTACGACCCGGGTCACAGCCGTCTCTTCGTCGCCGGCCGGGACTTCGAGCTCGCGGGGTTCGTGGCCCATGCCGGCATCGAGCCCTGCTTCACGCACGGGCTGGGCCCTCAGTGTGATTGGACGCCGCTGCAGTTCGCCGGTGAGGACTCGATCGGGCTGCGGCTCAGCGCCTGGCCGGGGCGCTCCGACTTGCTGGCCTCGTTCGTGGGTGTTCAGAGGGGAGACCGCGTCGCGACGCTCCTCTCAGTGATCGATCTCGCCGCAGAGCCTTGGGCCCGCTACCGTCCCGTCGCGGTGGAGGTCTCCGATCTCTCCGTCTTCACCGTCCACGCCGACGAGACATCTCTGTGGGCGCTCGTGCCCGAGGATGCCGCGTTGCTTCGCATCACCCCCTGAGTGGCGCCTGCGGTCCTTCTTTGGTGCGTGCCGTCACCCCTCTCCGAGCGGTATCCGCGCTCCGACGTTTCGGCTACGTTCCGCGCTCGATGCCGCCACGCAGAACCATCTCCTGGAGGCGGCTCGTTGTCGTGCTCGGGCTCCTTCTCTCCGCCCCGGCGCAGGCAGGCGAGATCCAGCTCGACGCCGGTCTGAACGCCAAAGCCTCCACCTGGCGCGGCGACTTCGGCGCCGGTCCGCAGCTTCGCTTCGGCTATCGCTTCGCCGAGGTCTTCGCGTTGGACACGGTGATCTGGGAGGAGCTGTCGAGCGTCGACGCTCGCCTCAATACAGGGCTCACGTTCGGGCTCACCGGTTTCTTGCGCTTCGACGCGGTGCGGACCTCGCTCCGCCTCTTCTTCATCCATCAACACGAGGAATCGCTGGTCTCGGTGTCCGACAACCCCTTTGGCGCGCTGTTTGGCATCGGCGCCGGCATTCGACATCGCGCCGGCGGCGGCGCCGCGATCGGCATCGAGATCCCTTTTGAAGGGGATGAGGACTTCGAGTGGGTCGTGGTGAGCAACCTCAACCTCACGCTCTTCCCGGATGCGGCCCTCGGACCTGCGGCCTACTTCGGAGTCACCGGTGGAGTTGGCTTCAACTACGCGCTCCCGGGGCTCCCGTGATGAGACGGCGGATTCGGGGCGTGATCCCCGCGCTCGTCTGCGCACTCGCTGTGGCGTGTTTCACCGCGTGCAACCCAGGGACGGACATCTCGGAGCACCCGTGTCCTCCCGCGGGCACCGAGCACACCTACGAGAACTTCGGCGAAGCCTTCTTCGCCACCTACTGCGTCGAGTGCCACGGCGGTCCGAACGGGTACAGCTCGCGCGCCTTCGTCACCGTGCAGTCGATCCGCGATCAACGCGACCGGGTCTTTCTCAACTCGGCGGCGGACAACACATACATGCCTCCGGGGCCCGATGGTCCCAGCGAGGCTGAGCGCAACATGCTGGCAGACTGGCTCGCCTGCGGCGCGCCGTGATCAACCTTCGTGTGCGATCTCTAGAATCGAGCTCAGGATCCGAGGCGCGAGCGGGAGATACTCGTCCTCGAGCGTATACGGGAACGGGGTGTCGAAGCCTGTGACCCGTCGCGGCTGGGCTTGCAGATGATAGAACGCTCTTTCGAGCGTGAGCGTGATGAGCTCGCCGGCGAAGCCGCAGGTGCGCGGGGCTTCGTGCACGACCACCATCCGGCCGGTCTTCTTCACGCTCTCGATGAGCGTCTCCACGTCGAGTGGCAAGAGAGTCCGCAGGTCGATGAGCTCCGCGTCCACGCCCTCCTTGGCGGCGCTCTCACAAGCGAGGGAGGCTTCGTGGACCATGGCGCCCCATGAGATCACGGTGACGTCCTTGCCCGTTCGGAGCGTCGCCGCCTTCCCCAGCGGGACCGTGTACGACTCGCTCGGCACCTCACCGCGGGCGGCGCGGTAGATCCGTTTCGGCTCGAAGAACATCACGGGGTCTTCGTCGCGGATGGCCGAGATGAGCAGCCCTTTTGCGTCGTACGGGTTCGAGGGGCACACGACCTTGAGCCCCGGGGTGTGGAGGAAGTAGGTCTCGGGGGACTGCGAGTGGTAGTGGCCGCCGCGAATGCCTCCGCCCACCGGGGTTCGGATGACCATGGGCGCCGCGTAGTCTCCCCCGGAGCGATAACGCAGCTTGGCCAGCTCGCTCACGATTTGATCGAAGCCGGGGAATATGAAGTCGGAGAACTGAATCTCCGCCACTGGCCTGAGGCCGTACATCGCCATGCCGATCGCGGCGCCGATGATGCCGCCCTCGGCGAGCGGCGTGTCGATGGAGCGCTCTGGGCCGAAGGCTTCGTAGAGCCCCTTGGTGGCGCGAAAGACGCCCCCGAACTTCCCGACGTCTTCACCGAGCACGACGACGCGATCGTCCGCGGCCATCTCTAAGGAGAGCGCGCTGTTCACCGCCTCGATGAGGTTCATCGTCGGCACGGGCTTGCGGTTAGCTCATACCCGGCCCGGGATCAACGGAGACGACGATGGTGGTTGGACGGCGCGGGGTACGGGACTACAGTGCGCCCCGCGCATGGCCCCGGCGACGAAACCCCCAAAGGAAAGCCCGCGACCGCCGGGACCCGCCGCGTCCGGACCGTTCGGGCCGCGCTTCTGGCTCTGGCTGCTCGGCTTCTGGTTGGTGCTCACTGTCTTCCGTTTTGCGGGCGGGTCGCTCTTCGGCGGCGAGCAACTCTCGTACAGCGAGTTCAAGACCGCGTTGCGCGAAGGTCGCATCGTCGAGGTCAACCTCGCTTCGGAGATCATCACCGGCACCATGAAGCCCAAGCCGGGCGAGACTTCGGCCGACGCCGGAGGTGACGGCGGCGCGGCGCCGGAGGACCTCGTCTTTCGCACCGTCCCGGTCGCGGACGAAGATCTGGTGCGCGAACTCGAGCGCGCCGAGGTGAAGATCACCGGCATCTCGGACGGCGGCTTCGCCAAGGAGTGGGTCCCCACGATCTTCATGCTCGTGCTCTTTGGCGGCCTCTTCTTCTTGCTCACGCGTCGAATGCGGGAAGGGCAGGGCGGCTTCATGACCGTCGGCAAGAGCAAGGCGAAGGTCTATGTCGAAAAAGACGTCGGGGTGAGCTTCGCCGACGTTGCCGGGGTGGACGAAGCCAAGGAAGAGCTCTCGGAAGTCATCGAGTTCTTGAAGACCCCGGAGAAGTTCGGCCGGCTCGGCGGCAGGATGCCCAAGGGCATTCTGCTGGTCGGTCCTCCGGGCACGGGAAAGACGCTGCTCGCACGGGCGGTGGCGGGGGAGGCCGGGGTTCCGTTCTTTTCGATCAGCGGTTCGGACTTCGTCGAGATGTTCGTGGGGGTAGGAGCGGCGCGCGTGCGCGACCTCTTCGAGCAAGCCAAGAGCAAAGCGCCGGCGATCGTGTTCATCGATGAGCTCGACGCGATCGGAAAGGCGCGCGGCGTGGGTCTGAACGTCCACGAAGAGCGAGAGCAGACTTTGAATCAGCTCTTGGTCGAGCTCGATGGCTTCGATACGCGCGTCGGGGTCATCATCATGGCCGCCACAAACCGTCCGGAGATCCTCGATCAGGCGCTCTTGCGGGCGGGTCGTTTTGATCGCCAGGTGCTCGTGGATCGTCCGGACAAGATCGGTCGCATCGCCATTCTGAAACTGCACGCCAAGAACGTGCCGCTGGGACCAGATGCCGATCTCGAGCGGCTCGCGAGTATGACCGCCGGCTTTGCGGGCGCCGACCTCGCCAACATCATCAACGAAGCCGCGCTGCTTGCGGTGCGGCGTGGACGCGACGCGGTGGCGCAAGCCGATCTGGATGAAGCGGTCGAGCGCGTTATCGCGGGGCTCGAGAAAAAGAGCCGTGTCTTGGCGCCGAAAGAGAAGGAGCGGGTCGCACATCATGAGGTGGGGCACGCGCTGGTCGCGATCTCCATCCCCGGTCAGGACCCCATCCAGAAGATCTCCATCATCCCGCGTGGTGTCGCGGCGCTGGGTTATACCCTTCAGGCCCCGACCGAGGATCGCTTCCTCATGACCCGGGCCGAGCTGGAGAATCGCATTGCGGTGCTGCTCGGAGGCCGGGCGGCCGAGGAACTGGTCTACGGCGAGGTCTCCACCGGGGCGGCCGACGACCTTCGCAAGGCCAGCGACATCGCTCGGAACATGGTCACCCAATACGGGATGAGCGAGAAGCTCGGGCAGGTGTCCCATAGCCGGGACATCCAACCCGGCTTCCTGGGACCCCGCCAAGAGAGCCGCGAGTTCAGCGAGGCCACGGCGCGAGAGATCGACCTGGAAATTCAAGCGATTATCGAGGGCCAGTACCAGCGCAGCCGCGGGCTGCTTCGTGGTCAGCTCGAGAGTCTGAAACGAGCCGCAGCCCGGCTCCTCGAGAAGGAGAGCATCACGGGCGAAGAGCTCTCCGAGCTCTGCACGCCTTCGACGGCCTCATAAAAACCCTCAACCGACCGCTTGGGTGGTGGGTGTCTGCGCACCCCTATATCTGGTGTTTCACTTGCAGGTAGCGGGAGAAGACCGATAGAGTTTGGCCACCATGGCCGCGCGCAAGCGGACCTCGGGACAAGAGCCCGGTGAACTCTTCGACCGGCGCAGCTATGGCCGCGGAGGGGCTTCTGTGCCTGGCGCGCGCGGAAGGCGGACCCGTGGCAGCGCCGCCACTGCCACCATCCCGGAAGATGACCCTCTCGATGACTCGAGCTCCTTGGCCAAGGAGATGCTTGCACCTGCGCGTCCTGCTTCGCTGAGGTCAGAACCAGTCGACCCGCGTCAGGTGGGTCTCTTCGAAACGGAGCCACTTCGCGAGTTTGAGTACGTGGGCGGCATCCACCTCACGGACTCCGTTCTGTGGTGTGACTGCGACCGACGTCGCGACCTCGTGTTCCTGTCGCACGCGCACGCGGACTTCATCGGAAAACACCGACGCATCCTCGCCACGGACAAGACCGTCCGCATTCTCACGCACGCAACTGGCAAGGTGGATGCGCTCACGTCGCCTTATCGACGAAGGTTCACGTTAGGTCCGCTCTCTTTGGAGATGCACCCGGCCGGACACGTGCTCGGTTCGGCCCAGATCTTGATTGAGCGTGGCGGTCGTCGACTCGTGTACACCTCCGACGTCAACACCCGGCCCTCGGCCACCGCGGAAAAGGCAAAGCCCCTCGAGTGCGATGTGCTGAGTGTGCCCGCGACGTATGGACTTCCGCTCTATCGCTTCCCGCCGCGCGAAGAGGTCATCGTCTCCATCCGGCAGTTCATCGATGAGTGCCTCAACGATGGCGCCAACCCGGTCTTGATCGCGGAGCGCGTGGGTCTATCGCAAGAGCTGATGCGTGTTCTCGGTGAAGCCGGATACAAGCTGCGTGTTCACGGCTCCATCTACGAGGTTGCGAAGGTCTATCGCGAGCTCGGCATCTCGCTCCCCAACGCACGGCGCTTTGGCGGCACCCCAGCGCGCGACGAGGTCGTCATCTTTCCGCCGGTGCTCCGAAAACACGCGGCCATCCGGAAACTGCGCAAGTCCCGCACCGCGATGGTCACCGGTCGCGCGGTGGAGCCCGGCTTTGCGGTTCAGCAGCGCGTGGACGCCGCTTTCCCGCTCGCGGATGCCTGCGACTACGAAGATCTCAAGCGCTTCATCAAGGGCACTGGGGCGGCCGAGGTCTATCTGACCGGCGGTTTCGTCGAGGAGCTCTCGGCCGACTTGCGCGCTGAAGGGGTACGCGTCTTCTCGCTGGTACCGCCGAAGCAGCTCGCGCTCTTCTAGTCCCCTGGAAACGTAGAGGCTAGCAGATGTCGCCGGCCCTCTTCGCGGCTGCTCGCCGCGACGCCTTTGGCTCTCGTCGGTTGAATACAGAGAGTATTCGCCCTCCTCGCGCGACGACCAGACACGAAGATTGCTCGCCGAATTTCGCTAGC
>WYAZ01000063.1 GCA_011526105.1 Deltaproteobacteria bacterium
CCCATCTCGGCCTTCACGAGGTGGCCGAGGGTGTCGAAGCTCTTGCGCATGTCGGTCGGCGTGGTCGAGCAGTAGACCTTCACGCGCCGGGTGACGCCCGGGATCAACGGAGCCTCTCGAGGATCGCGATGGCGTCATTGATGCTGAGGCCTTCGATGCGGAAGCCGTCAGGGGTGATGACGGACGCTTGCGAGGCCGGTGGCTCCGCGACGACCGCCGCCGCAGGAGACGGATCGACCAGTCGAACGCGTCGAAGCCTCGGAGCGACCCGCGGGTGCTGCTTCATCCAAAGCCGAAGCGAACTCTCGAGGACGTCGAGCTTCGCGGCCGAGGCCCCAAGGCCCAAACCCGAGGCGGACAGCTCGTGGCCTCTGGCCGCGATGCGGGCTTTGTCAGCGGTGGTGAACTGGCGTCGGGGGCGGCGGGGTGGTTGCATCAAACCGCGAGTCGGGGGCGCTCAGATCGGCGTCCAGTCCTGCGAGGGCGAACACGTACTAAAGCTCGAGCAATCGCATCATGTAAGGACCCTCATCTACAACTGCAAGCACCTCGTCGTTCTCATCTCTGAAAACACTCACACCTCCAAGCGGATAGGGTGGGAACTCGGCCTAGCCGACGGACTACATGACATCCGGTCTGTTGCCACATTTCCGATCAAACCCAGCCGGCTACGAAGCCGGCTGGGGGACGCAAGACTACTTCGCGCTTTACCCCGAGATCCGGTACGCAAGACTGGGAAATACTGGACTCTCTCTGGATGGCTCCAGTTGTGAACGGCCTCCAGCGCCCACGAATCAAGCCCCTCTCGGCCGGATCGCCGCCGCGGAAGTACCTGGACGATGGAGAGATGCCCGCGCCGCGGCGGCTGATGACAGCGGAGCGCGAACACGCAGAGGGGTAGGTCGCGCGCGGGGGAGTCTGGGCCTGTTTCCCCCGGCGTGGCACTCTGGATCTCGATGCGTAGGGGTTCAGCACCAGAACACTCCTTGGGGCTCCTAGGGACGGCAGGAGTGCTTGCGGTCCTCGTCGCGGTGGGGTCGATGTTCCTCCTCGGCTGCGAAGGCGACAACATCATCCCGAGCCGAGACTGTCTGAAGCCGAACACGCTCGACTTTGGGCCGCGGCCCATCGGCGCGCGTTACAGCGAGCGCGTGACCTTGACGAACTGCTCGGGCGAGGCGGCCGTGGTGGGGGCGGTCCGCTTCGAGCCGGATGTCGCGGCCTTCGTCGCGCGGACTCCCGAGCGTAACGATACCTTGACCGGCCAAGCGCTGAACCCGAGCCGTTCGCTCGACTTCCTCGTGCACTTCGACCCCATCGATCTGCGTCGCTACGACACGACCATGTTCATCTCCATCGGGGAGGACGAGGTCCCTCTGCCCATCACCGCCGAAGGTATCCTCGAGCCGCTCTCGCTCGAACTCCGGCCGAGTGTGATCGACTTCGGCGGTGTCCCCCTCGGAAGTCGAGCCAGCGTGAACCTCGAAGTCGAGAACACGGGGGGTCGCACGCTGCGGCTCACCGAGGTGCTCGTCGGAGGGTCGCCGCTGCCCGATCGCATCGACGGTACCTCGTTCTACCTCTCCCGCGCGCAGAGCCAGGCGCCGCTGCGCAATTACGTGTTCGGGCCGAACTCGGGACATGTGTTGAGCGTCTACTTCGCGCCCATGGACGAGGTGCAAACGCAGTCCAACATCGAGCTCCGCTTCGAGAGCGGCGAGAGCGTGGTCATTCCGGTCTCGGGCACTGGCTTCCGCCGCGGAACCATTTCGTGCGTCCCGATGAGTCATGACTTCGGTCAGGTCTCGCGCGGTCAGGTCTCGCGGGTGAGCATCTCGTGTCGCGCCAGCGGTGGGAGCGCTGGGTTCTCGGCGCTGAGCTTCGCGTCCGGATCCGCCGACCAGTTCGCGGTCTACGGGCCACCGGCGGCGGGCGCGACCATCGGCAGCGGTCAGGCGGTGACCTTCGAGCTCGGCCTGCGGGGGCTCGGTGCGCCTGCGTTTCACCAAGCGCAGTTCGTGATGGAGGAGATCGGGGGTGGCACCAGCCACACGATCTCACTGCGCGGCGAAGTCGTGCCCCCTGGGCCAGCGGAGACCGACATCTCGGTCCAGCTCACCTGGGACACGCCGGACACCGACTTCGATCTGCACCTCGTTCGCGGGGACCGGCAGCCCTTCGACGGCGTCCACGACTGCTACTTCGCCCAGAAAAATCCCAACTGGGGGGTGGTCGGCGAGTCACTCGATGATCCGTACCTCGATCGCGACGACACCAGCGGCTTCGGACCCGAGCTCGCGAACCTCGTCGCGGCCCAGGAGTCTCGCTACAACGTCTACGTTCACTTCTATCGGGCCCCGGTGGGCGGTCGCCCCTCCGTCGCCTCGGTCTCCGTGAATTTGCTCGGACAGTTGGCCGCGCAGCCCAGCCAAACGCTCAACACCTGCGGCGACCTCTGGCACGTGGGGCGCATCGACATCAGCGCCGCGGCAGGTTCGTCTCTGTTCACGGCAGGGGGCGTGATCACCAGCCTCGTCTCGGCCGCCGGCTGTCCCTGAAGCCGGGCCTCACTTGGGCTGGCTGGCTGGGGCCGCCGGTGGCGCGGGCGCGGGCGCGCTCGAAGGTGCACCACCCGGCGGCTTGAGCTCGATCTGATCCATGGTCTTCTTCACCAGCACCATGTGAACGCCCTCGTCGCCGTTCGCCACTTCGCCGGCGAACGAGCCATACAGATCGTTGGCATCGCGGGTCATCGGATCGCCGTCACGGTCGAGGCGCGCGTGCACGATGAACGGGCCCGAGAACGGAACGGCCGGCATCATCAGATCCTTGGCGCTCATCTCGTACCTGAGCGGGTACTTCGCGTTCATCACGCGCTGAACCGCGACCAGCGATCCGGCGAGCCCTTCACCTTGGCTGGTTCGAGCCATGATGAAGAGGACGTCGCTGCCCTTCAGGTCCGCCTCGGTCACCCCTTCACCCAGCTTGATGAGACCCGAGAACGGCTTCCCGGCCGCCACCCCTTCGCCCGGCTTCAGCGGGATCTTCTCGGCCGGCGCCGAACTCGGCATCGAGGTCGGGTGCCCCGAGGGCATGGCCCCCGGCGTCTTCCCGGGCGGCGGCACCGCCGGCTTGGACTCACAGGCAACGAGAAACGCGCCCAGGCTGAGGGCGCAAAGCGTGCTTCGCAACATGACCCCTCTAGAGCACGGCGGGGGGCCCAAGGCCACGGGAACCCACCCCAAACGCCCCGCACCGCCTCCGGTCTCCTCCCCCAATCACCGAGGTGCCCAACGCTCGTGAGAGCCTAGAGAGGGCCGCAGAACGCCCCTCGGCGCCTCGGAGGGAGGCCGCGCGAGCGGGGGGGCCCAGGGGCCCAGCAAGCGCAGCGCGCAGCGAGGCGAAGCCTCGCGAAGCCGGGAGGGAGGATTCACTCCGACCGTCCCCGGGGAAGCCGGCCTGGGGGGAAACCGCGTTAAGCAGGCCTCCCCACCTCAGGCTCCGTCCTCGTTCCACCCTGCGCCCTGTCCCGACTCCCGCGCCGTCCCGACTCCCACCCCGTCCCATGTTCGCTTGACACCTCGGATTCTCAGCCGTACACGTCTCGGCTTCCAGAGGTTCAAACGTCATGTATGCAGTCGTAAAAACAGGCGGCAAGCAGCACCGCGTCCGCGCCGGTGATGTGCTCCGCATCGAAAAGCTCGAGGGCGAGGTCGGCCAGAAGATCACGCTCCATGAAGTCCTGATGATCGGCGGCGGCGAGACCGTGAAGGTCGGCACCCCGATGGTCGCCGGCGCGAAGGTCGCGGCCGAGATCGTCGATCACGGGCTCTTCAAGAAGGTCATCGTCTTCAAGCGTCGCCGCCGGAAGCACTTCAAGAAGCTCCGCGGTCATCGCCAGCCGTACACGGACATCCGTGTCACCGGGATCGAGGTCTGAACCATGGCACATAAAAAAGGACAGGGCTCGACGCGCAACGGTCGCGACAGCCAACCAAAGTTTCTCGGCGTGAAGCGCTACGCCGGACAGAACGTGCTCGCGGGCACCATCCTCGTTCGTCAGCGCGGCACGCGCATCCACCCCGGCCGCAACGTCGGCGTGGGCCGCGACCACACGCTGTTCGCGCTCGAAGACGGCATCGTGCACTTCGAGCGGTTTCGAAACGACCGCGTTCGCGCGGTTGTCGTCGCCAAGCCCGAGTAATCCAGCCCCGCTGCTCGACGCCCCGGCTGGATGCGCAAGCCCGACGGGCGCGCAGCGAGCCACCGGCAAGCGAATGCGGGCGCTCGGATTCACTCCGAGCGGGACCCGCAGGAATCATTCATGCAGTTCGTCGACGAAGCCCGCATCTACGTGCGCTCTGGCAAGGGCGGGGACGGCTCACGCTCATACCTGCGCGCGAAGTTTGTCCCCATGGGTGGACCGGACGGCGGAGATGGTGGCCGCGGCGGCAGCGTGATCCTTCGCGCGGATCCAAACCAAGGCAGCCTATTGCAGGTCCGCTTCAACCCGCACTACCGCGCCGAGCACGGTGAGAACGGGATGCGGAACCAGATGTTCGGAAAGGCCGGCGCCGACAAGATCGTCGTCGTTCCGGTCGGGACGGTGGTCCACGACGAGGACACCGGCGAGCTGCTCGCGGATCTCGACCAGCCGGGCGCGACCTACGTCGCGGCGCGCGGCGGCAAGGGCGGCCGCGGCAACGTGCACTTCAAGAGCTCCACGAACCAGGCCCCTCAGTTCGCCGAGTCGGGCGGGCCGTTCCGTGAGAAGTGGATACGCCTCGAGCTGAAGCTCATCGCCGACGTCGGGCTGGTCGGCTTTCCGAACGCGGGCAAGTCGACGCTGGTCAGTCGCCTCTCGGCCGCGCGCCCCAAGATCGCTGACTACCCCTTCACGACCTTGACCCCCAACTTGGGCGTCGTGAAGGTCGGCGAAGACAACAGCTTCGTGCTCGCCGACATCCCCGGGATCATCGAAGGGGCGGCCGAAGGGGCGGGGCTCGGGCATCAGTTCCTCCGTCACGTCGAGCGCGTCGCCGCTTTGGCCTTTGTGCTCGATGTCGGCTGGGAGGCCCAGAGACACCCGGTGACCGACTACGAGACCCTCGAGCGCGAGCTCGGGCAGTACTCGAAGTCGCTGCTCGAGAAGCCGCGGGTCATCGTGCTCGCCAAGGCTGACCTGCCGGACACCCTCGCCGCCGAGGACGAGGTGCGCGCTTTGGCCGAGCGGGTCGGCGCGCCGTTCTTCGTCGTGTCCGCGGTGGCGGGTGATGGTCTCGCGCCGCTGACCTATGGGCTCTTCGAGCTGGTCAAGGCCGAGCGCGCGGCGCGCGCGGCGGAGAGCGCCTCGGCGGAGGACGGAGCCGAAGTCGCCGACGAACTCGAGCCCGAGCCCGAAAGCACCGAAACCTGAGTTCTCGAAGCCGGTTGTCAGAGGCTCCATGAGTACAGGTATACTCACGGGCTCCATGAGATACCGAGTATCCCGTCTCACCGCCCAACTCCCACTCTTGGCTCTGGGACTGGGGGTGGTCACCGAGGCGCGTGCCCAAGTCACGGTGGGCGCGAACCTGGAGCTCGGGACGCTCTTTGCTTCGGAGACGGCCGGCACCCTGAGCACCTTCTCTCCCGTGGCCGGGCTCTCTTTGGGCTTCTCCACCGGTTCCGCCCTTCGCTTCCGCCTGCCCTTGGTGGTGGGATCATTTTCGAACGTGGGCGTGTTGGCCGCGGTCGGCAATCCCGAGCTCGCCTTTGGCCACACCTTTGGTTCGGAGGCGCTGAGCGTCGAGCCGCATATCTCGTTCACCGCTCCGGCCGCGCAAGCTCAAGATCAGAGCGAGCACAGCAACGGCTTCTGGCGTATCGCACGGGGCGCGGCGGCCACCGCGAGGGGTCTCTATGACCCGCAGCTCTGGGTCGAGTCCTCGGCGTCCATCCTCGGTGGCGTGAGCCTGCGCACCAAGGAAGGGGCGATCTTTGGGGCGGTCCACGCCGATGCCGGCGCGCTCTTGGAAGACGACCCTCGCCTGATGGTCCAAGGCGCGGTCGAAGCTGGGGTTCGGATCACCGACTGGTTCGAGCTCGGACTCCGTCTTCAGATCGTGGGCCTGACGAAGTCCGAAGAAGGCCCGCGGATCATCTGCATCGCTCGGACCGCCGAGGAGTGTAACGGGCGTGGGGCGGGGAGCTTCGACAACGACCTTCAGCTCTTCCAGAACGGGCGCTTGGCCTTGAGCGAAGACGTGGTCGTCGCTTCGATCATCCCGGGGGTTCGATTTCTCCTCCCGCCGGTCGAGTTGCGAATTGGCCTCACGCTCAACTTCAGCGACATCGTCGCGCTCGGGGCCGAGGGGGCGGCGGGGCCGGGTCTCTTGATCAGCGCCATCCTGCCTTAGGGTTCCTCTTCCGGCCGGCGCGGCATAAGTGGAAAGTATTATTGCCATTTCAGACAGGAACGGCAAGAATAGCTTCCATGCCGCGTCGCACCGTCTCCCCTCATCCGAGCGTCGCCCGATCCCTTCGAACGCTGGGCGACAACGTTCGGCTCGCCCGCAAGCGTCGCGGCCTCTCCGCCGCCTTGGTCGCTGAACGCGCGGGCATGTCTCGGCCGACCTTGCGGGCGGTGGAACGGGGAGAGCCCAGCGTGACCCTCGGAGCGCTGGCCAACGTGCTGCACGTCCTCGGCTTCGAGGCCGATCTGGCCCAGGTGGGGGCTGATGACGTGCTGGGGCGGAAGCTCCAAGACGCTAAGTTCGAGCGGAGCGAGCGGTGACTCAGTCGCAGTCGGTCGAGGTCTGGGCGTCGTGGCAACCGCCGGCGGAGCCTGCGAGGGCCGGGGTCCTGGGCGCGGTGCGGGTCCGAGGCGAGGAAGTGTTCTCCTTCCGCTACGATGAGGCGTGGCTCCGGTCCGCGAACGCGCTCGCGCTCGACCCCCGACTCGACCTCTACGCGGGGGCGCAGTACCCGCCGAGCGGAAGAGAGAACTTCGGCGTCTTCTTGGATTCGGCGCCCGATCGCTGGGGGCGCGTGCTCATGGACCGGCGCGAAGGGCTCAGAGCCCGAACCGAAGGTCGAAAGCCGCGAAGCTTGGGAGAGATGGACTACCTCCTCGGCGTCTACGATGGGCATCGCTTGGGCGCGCTCCGGTACCGCCGCTCGGGTGAGCTGCCTTTCCTCGACGACGACGCGGCGCTCGCTTCGCCGCCATGGACGAAACTCCGCGAACTCCAGGCCGCCTCGGTGAAGCTGGAGGCCGCGGACGCCGAGGACGACCCCCAGTACGCGAAGTGGCTCGGGCTCCTCATTGCTCCCGGGCGCTCTCTGGGCGGTGCACGCCCCAAGGCCAGCGTCATCGACGCGAAAGGCGCGCTCTGGATCGCGAAGTTTCCGAGCACGAATGACGTGGAGGACGTCGGCGCCTGGGAGGCGGTGGCGCATGCCCTCGCGAAGCGCGCGGGGGTCGAGACCGCCCCCTGGCGCACCGAGAAATTTCGAGGTCCACATCACACGTTTTTGTCTCGTCGTTTCGATCGCGGGCCCTCCGGGACTCGGATTCACTTCGCCTCCGCGATGACCATGCTCGAGCGCGCCGATGGGGAGGTCGGCGCCTCCTACCTGGACCTAGCGGAGGTCTTGGTTCAGCGCGGCGCGAGCACCTCCGCCGATCTCGAGCAGCTCTGGCGGAGGATGGCCTTCTTCGTGTGCATCTCGAACGTGGACGACCATCTGCGGAATCATGGCTTCCTCTTGACGCCCCATGGCTGGCGCCTCGCGCCGGCTTACGATCTCAACCCCGTCGCTGGCGCGGATGGCCTCACGCTGAACATCTCCGAGACCGACAACGCGCAGGATCCAGATCTCCTCCTCAGCGTGGCCGAGTATTTTCGGCTTCGGCCGAAGGCCGCCGAAAAGATCCTGGCAAGCGTGCGGCGATCCGTCTCGGCATGGGCGGAAGAGGCCGAGAAGCTCGGGCTCTCTCGAGACGCTCGCCGCCGAATGGCCCCGGCTTTTCGAGTCGCCGAGAAGTAGCGCCCGGTCACCGAAGATGCGAGCGCTCCGAGCTCAGCCGCGCCGCCGGCGATTCACCGCGCTCGGGGGCTCCGAAGGTCGATGGCTGGGACCGTACAAGCACAGCCGACCCTGACGCTCATCCACCGCGACAAACAAGGTGCGATCGTCCACGAGCCGCAAGAGAAACGCATTTGCCTTCGCGTTCTCTAGACCCAGGACCGCTCGCGCCTCCTCGAAACCGATCGGGCTCTTCGAGGCTTCGGCCGCCTGCACGACGCGTTGCCTGAGGATGTCTCTTTGGGCTTCGCGCCGAGTGAGCAGGCCCTGAATGAACAAGGCGAGGCTCGCCGCGAACAACGCGACGAGGGTGGCGGCGAGCACCGCGACCAAAGGCTCAGCTCCGTGCGCCGGAGTCGATGCGGGAGACCGCGTCTAGACGGGACAACGCGCGTTCGACGCGGCGCCGGGTCTTGCCGTAGCCGGGGTCTTCGGGGCCGAGGCCCTCGAGCTCCGCTTGCGCCGAGACCAAGGCTCGCTTGGCGCGTTCGCCGTCGATGCCCTCGGCCGGCTCGCAGGTATCGGTCAGGATCGTGACCTGGTCGGCGTCGATCTCGGTGAAGCCGGAGCTGACCGCGTAGAACTTCTTCTTGCCGCCTTGAAGGATGACGAGCACCCCGGGCTTCAGCGCGGAGACCAAGGGCACGTGGCCGGGCAGCATGCCGATCTCGCCCTTGAGCCCGGGCACGATGACCTCGTCGACTTCGGACTTCAAGACCTCGGCCGAAGGGGTGACGACGGAGAGCTGCAGGCCCATCAGTCGATCACTCCGTCTTTCTTGGCGCGGTTGACGACGTCTTCGATGGGGCCCGCGTACATGAAGTACTTCTCCGGGATGTGGTCCCACTTGCCTTCGACCAGCTCCTTGAACGAGCGGATGGTGTCCTTGAGCGTCACGTTCTTTCCGGGGGCACCGGTGAACTGCTCCGCGACGTGGAAGGGCTGCGACATGAACTTCTGGATGCGGCGCGCTCGATTGACGATCGCGCGGTCGTCCGGCGACAGCTCGTCCAAGCCGAGGATCGCGATGATGTCCTGAAGCTCCTTGTAGCGAGACAAGATGCGCTGCACCTCGCGCGCGACCTTGTAGTGCTCGGGGCCGACGATGTCCGGGGACAACAGACGGCTGGTCGAGTCGAGGGGGTCGACGGCGGGATAGATGCCGAGCTCCGCGATGCCGCGGGAGAGCACGGTGGTGGCGTCCAAGTGCGCAAAGGTCGTAGCGGGCGCGGGGTCCGTGAGGTCGTCCGCGGGGACGTAGATCGCCTGCACGGAGGTGATGGCGCCTTTGCTGGTGGTCGTGATGCGCTCTTGGAGTGTTCCCATCTCGGTGGCCAACGTGGGCTGGTAACCGACCGCGGCCGGGATACGACCGAGCAGCGCGGACACCTCGGAGCCGGCCTGCGTGAAGCGGAAGATGTTGTCGATGAACATCAGCACTTCACGACCCTCGTCGCGGAAGTGCTCGGCGACGGTGAGACCGGTGAGTGCCACTCGAGCGCGAGCGCCGGGGGGCTCGTTCATCTGACCAAAGATCAGCGCGACTTGGGACTCGCCGACCTTGACCTTGTAGCGACCCTTTTCGTCCTTGATCGGGTGCTTGTTTTCGTCTCGCTCCACCTTGATGACGTCTGACTCCACCATCTCGTCGTAGAGGTCTCGGCCCTCGCGGGTTCGCTCGCCCACGCCGGCGAAGACGGAGAAGCCGCCGCGCTCGACCGCGACGTTTCGAATGAGCTCCTGCAGGAGCACGGTCTTGCCCACGCCGGCGCCGCCGAAGAGGCCGATCTTGCCGCCGCGCATGTAGGGGGCGAGCAGGTCGATGACCTTGATGCCCGTCTCGAAGGCTTCGATCTCGGTGGCCTGCTCCACGAAGGGAGGCGGGGCCCGGTGGATGGGGGCGAACTTGGTGGCGCCGAGCGCAGGACCTTCGTCCACCGGTTCACCGATGACGTTGAGGATCCGACCGAGGACCTCGCGACCGACCGGGGCCTGAATGGGCGCGCCCGTGTCTTTGACCGCGGCGCCACGGACCAGACCGTCCGTGCCTTCCATGGCGATGGTTCGCACCGTGTTTTGGCCGAGGTGCTGAGCGACCTCGAGCACGAGGTTCCAGTCGGTGCCGCCGAGATCCTGGTTCGTCACGCGCAGCGCGTTGTAGATCGAGGGCAACTGGCCGGGCGGGAACTCGACGTCGACGACAGGGCCCATGACTTGGAGGACCTTGCCGACTGGGTCGGAAGCCTTGGATGAATGGGTAGCGGTGCTCATGTTCGCCGCGCGGTCTAGCCAACCGGCGGGGGAGGGGCAAGCTTTGTTTTCCGCTTGCGCTGGGGCCTGGGAGGACGCAGGGTCCCCACCGATGAAGATCGAAGCCGACGCCAAGATAGCGTTCCCCAGGGCCCTGGTGTTTTCGACCTACCGAGACAAGCTCGCGGACCTGGTCCCCCACCTCCCGAACGTTCGCTCGATTCAGGTCAAGGAGTCCGAGGACGCGCCCCAAGGGGCCGAGGGCAAGACCCGAAAGCTCAATCTGTGGCGGGCGGAGGGTGACGTGCCCAAGGTCGCCCAAGCGGTCATCAAGCCGGACATGCTGGCTTGGGACGACCACGCGCTGTGGGATCAAAACGAGTGGAGCTGCGAGTGGCGGGTGGAGCCGCACTTCTTCAAGGACAACATCCGCTGTCGCGGCAAGAACCAGTTCATCGACCAGGGCGAGAGCACCGTGCTTCAGATCCGCGGGCAGCTCGACATCGACCTCAAGGGGGTCAAAGGCGTGCCGAGCTTCCTCGCGGGCACCGTCGCGCCGGTCATCGAGAAGTTCATCGTCGCGCTCCTGACGCCCAACCTCACGTCGGTGTCGAAGGGGCTCGAGGCCTACTTGAAGCAGCAGCCCAAGGCCTGAGTCTCAGGGCTCGCGCTTTCGGTTCGAGAGGCTCCAGCGCGCCGCCGCGATGAAACGCTCGCGGAGCTCCGGATCCTCGATCGTCTCTGCCCAGCTTTGGACCTCGCGATCTTCCGTCTCCGCCAACACCGGTTTGGGTCTCTTCGTTTGGGCGCGCGGATCGGGTCGCTTCCGGAGCACCCCGTGCCGCATGCGCAGCTCCTTGACCACCTCGCGTCCCAGCGAGCCGTTGATGCGGCCGAGGATCTCCGTCTTCAAGAACCCGAGCTCGGTGAGCCAGGTGGAGTCGTCCACGATCAGGTGAAGGACGCCGCCGCGGAACTGTGAGGGCTCCGCGTGGGAGGTCATCGGCGGGCCCAGCTTCTCGAAGGCCGAAAAGACCTTCCAGACCATCTGGCCGCGACTTCGGCCCGGCGCCTCGACCTCCTTGACCCACGTGCTGAGCACACGGCCGATGGGCTCGGGATGACTGCGCCGACGCACCGAGGGTCACGGTATAGGCCGCGTGCCGGCATGGAAAGCGGGAAGGCGGATCGGGCGCAGTGTCGCACCTTGTCGCCAGTGTAGCATCCGCGATGCTCCGTTGACTCGCCGGTCGGGAATGCGTTACCAGCGGCACCATTAAATACGAGGGCCTCTCGCGAATGTTCGCGGCCCCCGACACCGTCGTGCTCGAACAAAGCGAGACATGAGACTGACTGAACGGAGTCACAGACCAATGAAAAACATCCTGAGGAGCAGCATCCTGCGGCCACTTCTCTCCGGCTTATTCGGGCTCGGCCTTGCGCTGACCGCCGGCTGCGGCGACACCGACACGGGCTGTACGACCAACGCCGAGTGTAACGAGGGCCAGGTCTGCGACATCCCGACCGGCACCTGCAAAGCCGCCGACGCATGTGGTGGCGATTGCCTCGGCTGCCGAGCGGACGGCGACTGCTGCGACTACAGCATCAACTGCGCGGCGGGCAGCATCTGCAACATCAGCACCGAAGCCCTGTACGATCCGGACAAGGCGGCCAACATCTGCCTCAAGGTGGTCTGCGCCACCAACGCAGACTGCGAAGCCCCCAAGACCTGCTCGCTGCAGAAGATCTGCGAGACCCCGGTCTGCCAGCGCGACGCGGACTGCGGTGGCGGCAACGTCTGCCTCGGCGGTGAGTGCGCCTCGGCCCCCAATCAGGCCGACGCGGCGAGCTGCCGAGTGCTCACCGCAGGCGCGTCCATGCAGCAGGGCTCGACCCTCGAGCTCGTGGCCGTGGCCAAGAACGCCAATGGCGTCGTGCTCCCTCTCATCCGCTTCGGGTGGGAGAGCGACAACACCGGCGCGGTCAGCATCACCGGCAACACCGCCACCGGCGGCGCGAGCTCCGGCACCGCCAACGTCAGCGCTCGAGTCGAAGGCACTCAGGTCGCTTGCACCGGCGCGGTCGCGCTCCAGAACTTTGCGGCCATCGGCCCCAATCAGGCGCGCGTCGTCGTCGTCTCCGACAAGAACGGTGCGCCCGTGGCCCAGGCCAACGTGGTCATCATCTCGGGAGGCAACGCCACCGAGAACCAGACGGGCTCGGATGGTTCGGTTACCGTCGACCTCGCCACCGCCGTGGATTCAGTCACCGTGGTCAAGGCGGGCTGGCAGTCGGTTTCGGTCGTGGGGCCGGGCACCAAGGACATCTACCTGCCCATCCCGGCCGATCCGGACCTGTCCAAGGCCGGCGGATTCCGAGGAAACGTCGACCTCTCGGCCACTCGCAAGGCCGACATCAAGCTCGGCCTCGTGGCGCCGTCCTTGCCGTTCAACCTGCTCGACTTCGACTTCGAGTCGCTCATCGGTGACTTCGTTCCCACCGTCATCAACGCGCCGGACCTCGGCCTGGACAACCAGGCGGTCGGCCTGCCCGGCGGCATCATGCTGGCGCTGTCGAACAACATGTTCACCGACGACACCGGTCAGCCCGGCGGCGGCATCCGCTGCCAGGGCGAGAAGCCCAACGCGGCGGTCGAGCTCGGCTGCTACGCTGCGCGTGCACCGGCCGGCCCGGTGGCGGCTTGGGCCCTCGCGGGTCAGCTTCGGCTCTCGGACGTGACGCCCATCGTCGGCACGCTGTCCAACGCCTTTGGCGGCGAAGAAGAGATCGCAGTGGGCGGCATCCTGACCGCCATCCTCCCGCTCTTTCAGCGCCTCTACCACGGCATCAACCCCGGGGTGGTCGTGGAGGAGTTCCCGCGTGTGCCGTCGATCTCGGACGACCAGTGCAGCGAGACCAAGCCCTGCACCAAGCAGGACCAGGTCTGTGACGCGGCGCTGGGCTTCTGCAAGTACCAAGTCGACTGCACGAACCTCGCGCTCGATGGCTACGACGACAAGTGCCGCGGTGACTTCACCAAGTACGAGAAGATCCCTCTCGCGGCCAGCCGCGACCTCGGCGTGCTCTCCAAGGTGCTCATCCCCACGCTTCCGCGGCTCCCCGGAGGCAAGTTCTCGGGTGGCGTCGTGGTGCTCGGGGCGGCGGTCACCCCGGGTCGTGGTCTCATCCCGCTCGGTCTCTCGGTCGGCCTCGATTCGCTGGACGGCGAGGTTCAGGACGGCAAGGTCGCGGGCATCGACAAGCCCTTCGGACCGGACTCCGAGAAGCTGCAGGACGGCTACACCGCGCTCTCCATGGCGCCCGCGCACTCCGGCATCGAAGGCAGCCAGCTCGCGCTGATCGCCCTCTCGCTGGATCCCGACACCATCACCAGCGCAGGCGTTCAGCTCTCTGGCCTCGTGGCCTTCAAGGACCGAGTCAACGAGACGGATAACTTCGGCAGCGCCGCCTTCATGACGATGCCGGAAGGCTCCATCTCGGTCGCGAGCGCGAGCTACACCAAGACCGCGGGCGCCGACGACGCCAAGGTCATGCGGGTGGAGCTGCAGAACGGCGGTCGGACCTGGTTGGTGTACGCGCCGCAGGGCAACTCCATCAGCTTCCCGGACGCCGCGGGGCTCCGGGAGAGCTTCTTGGCATCGGGACTGAGCGCGTACATCCAGGGCATCCGAAGTCCGGTGCAGTACAACGACATCTGGCGCTTCGGCTCGGGCAGCAACCTGGACCGCACGGTGCACATCACCGAGGGCTTCGTGTTGCAGGGCTGCGACACCGACGCTGGCTCGGTGTGCCTCATCCAGTGAGCTAGGCCTGGTCGCGGTGGGCTCCAAAGTCGAGGGGCCCACCGCCACATCTCTGCCGTCTTCCATTCTCTCTCCTCTTCGCTCACCATGAGTTCGTGATCGGTAAGGTCGGGGGCACGCTTCCTCCCAGCGGCCTGGAGGGCGATTTCGCGCCCCTCGTCGTGGATGGCAACTGGGGCCCCAAGGGCATCCTCGAGCGTTTTGGGCCCTCTATCGCGGATCAGGATCAGCTCCCACGGTTGCTCGCTGCGATCGCGGTGCTGCTCGGTCCGGTTCGGATCGTCGAGCTGGTGACTCGCCTCGAGCACGGCTTTGCCGCCTTGCGTCCCTCGATTCGAGCGATCCTTCACGTGGAGGCGCTCGCCAAACGGCACGATCTCGTGAAGCAGATGCTCGAACGAATCGGGGTCGCGGAGGCCGAACTCAAGGAGGTCCGAGGCCGAGCGCAAAACGACCTCGCTGGTCGTCCCATGGGCCTGCGGGGCACGGAGCTGGCGTACCTCGTCATGGGACTCCGGTCGTTCATCCTCGCCACCGAGGTCTCCAAGCGGAGGACGCCCATCGGCTTCGAGGATGGGCTCGTGCTGGCGACCACCCCGCCGGTCTTGGCCTACGTCGAGGAGTGGGCCCAGCGCCTCTTCGGGAGCCTGTACTTCGAAGGCTTCCAGCTCTACTGGCCCAAGGAGTACGGGCGCACCATCCTGGTCTACGACGACGGGCAGCTCGCCTATGATCCGAAACCCGAGGAAGACTGAGCTTCGCTGGCCAGCTTCTTTCCTGGAACTTTGCTAGCATGCGTCTTGGTGGATCGGCTCGGTGACTATCGTTTACGGCGCCGACTGGCCGTGGGCGGGATGGGCGAGGTCTACCTCGGCGAGAAGGTCGGCCCCGAAGGCTTCATCAAGCCGGTCGTCCTCAAGTGTGTGTTACCGCAGCTGGCGAAGGACCAAGCCTTCGTGCAGCTCTTCCTCGACGAAGCTCGGCTCGCGGCGCTCCTGAACCACCCGAACATCGCTCAGATCTACGACTTCGGCATCGTGGACAACGTCTACTACATGGCGATGGAGTACGTGCCCGGCTACACCGTCGACGACATCCGCCGGAAGCACAAATCGATCGGCAAGTTCATGCCCATCGAACACATCGCTCTGATCGGCGCTCAAGCCGCGCAGGGCCTGCACTACGCACACAGCTTGACGGATGCGAGCAACGTCTCGCTCGGCCTCGTGCACCGAGACGCCTCCCCGCACAACCTGATCGTGTCGGTCGACGGAACCGTGAAGATCGTGGACTTCGGCATTGCCAAGGCCCGCGCGGGTCTGACGCGCGTTCAGGCGAAGGGCGCGGTGGGCAAGTTTGGCTACATGAGCCCCGAGCAGTCGCGCGGCGAAACCGTGGATCCGCGCACGGATGTCTTCTCCTTGGGCATCTGTCTGTGGGAGCTGACGACCAACACTCGGCTGCACGACGCGAAGCTCGAGCGCGCGCCGGACTATCGCCGTGAGGTGCCGCCGGTCTCGGCCCTGCGGCCGGACGTCCCGAAGCAGTTCGACCGGCTGCTTCAGACCGCGCTCGCTCTTCACCCCGAGCAGCGCCACTCCAGCGCCAAGGAGATGTACCTCGAAGCCGAGCGTTTTCTCGCGGCCATGACGCACTATGCCGGTGTCGCCGCGCTGGCCGAGTACATCAAAGACCTGGTCGACGGGCGCATCGAGAACCCGGACGCGATCACCACCGGGGGCGGGATGGTCCAGCCCGCGAGCCACACCGCCGCGTCGGCGGCCGACAAGGCCAGCGCCAAGCTCGGCATGGAGGCGGCGCAAAAGTACGAGGAGGTCTTTGGGGTCAACCTCGAGGCCAGCGGGCAGAAGGAGCCGCAAGGGCTGAAGGCCGTCCCGCGGTCGTGGGAGCAGAAAGAGAAGCCTCCAGAGACCGCGCGCCCCGCGGCACCCGTGGCGCCCATGGTCGTGAACGCGAGAGAGATCGAGCTGCCCCTGGACACGGGTGCGTCTTCAGAGAAGCTCGAGCTCGAGCTCGACGATCGTGACCACGGGGCCGGCTACGGCGACGCGTATCATCCCCCGTCCCGGCATGCTCCTCGGCCGGTCGGAGCCTCGCCGCGTCCGCGTCCGGGCGGCTCGGCGCGGCGCCCGAGCCGAGGTCTTCGCCCTCTGACCGTGCTGCTCGTCCTCTTGGTCCTCGGGCTGATCGGGGGCGGTGCCTTTCTCCTGGCCGGCGATCGATGGAAAGACGCGCTCACGGCGCTCGGGCTCTCCCCGGCGGCGCCCAAGCAGGCGCAGGCCATGACCGGGGATTATCACTTCGAGACGGACCCGGTCGGCGCGACCATCGTGCTCGATGGCAGCAAGCAAGAGGGCCTGACCCCCCAAACCCTCTCGCTCATCCCCGGCGTCGAGCATCAGCTCGAGTTTCGTCTTCACGAGCACGCGACGCGCAGGATGAGCTTCAAGGCCGATGCGCATCCGGGCGTGAAGACCGAGCGCATCCGACTCGAAGCGGCGAGCACCCTGCGCATCGAGACCGCACCGAGCGGCGCCAAGATCTACCTCGAGGGCTTCGAGGTGAAGGGCGCACGCACGCCCGCCACGTTCTCGGATGTCCCCGGGGGCCGCGCCTTCCGTGTCGAAGTCGAGCTGCAGGGGAAACCGAAGCTCACACGTGATGTGACGATCACGCCGGGCGGCTCCGAGAAGGTCGTGTTCGAGTTCCCTCGGCGCTGAGCCCACAGGGCGCGCAAAGCCCGAGGCCACGCCGGACCGTTCGACCGATGCGAGCCGCGGCGGAGCCGGGCAAGATGCGCCGCGATGAAGCCTCGTTTCCTCCTCTTCAGCTCCGTCTTCGCCTTGGCCTGCGGTGACTCCACACCCGACCCGGGCGCCGACGGCGGCCTGCGCGAGTGCAGCGCAGACGCGGAATGCTGCACCTTCGCGCAGTGCGGCGGGCCCAACAACGTGCAGGTCGTGAGCTTCTGTGAGAGCTGCTTTGCGCGGCCGGACACCCACGTCTGCGAGAGCGAGCGTTGTCAGGAGCTACCGAGCGATCTCTGCGAGCGGGGACAGATCCGAGTCGCGTTCGACGTTCCTCCGGAAGCGGTGGGTGCGCGTAGCGTGACTATGGCCGTGATTCTCCCGACGGACTCCGTCGGCAACCCCGTGGACTGCGCGCGTCTTCTCGGACAGGGGCCGGAGCTCTTCGATGATCGGACGGTCAGCACAACCAACTCCGTCGCGGTGGCGCTCACGCCGCCGGGCGACCCGGATTTTGGATACGCCACGTTGACCTCTGCGCCCCCAGGTCCAGACCGCATCGTCTACCTTGCCGTGACGAGCGAGTCGCAGGGCAAAGGGGCTCGGATGGCCGAAGGCTGTGTCGAGGGGATCCTGGTGGTGAAGCCGCCCCGGAACCAGAACAAGGTGAACCCGTCGGATCCTGAGTGCTTCGTTGAGGACGGTACGAGCAACGTCTCCCTGAGCCTCACCCCGCGCTGACGCACCTTGCCCACCTTGACACCAGATCCGGTCGCCCCTAGCGTAACGCCATCGGAGCGTCAAAAAATTTTCCGCCGGGCAGGCAGAGGCCCTCCGGTCGTACAGAAGGCGAGCGCGCAACCTTGCGTAACCAGAACGATTCCGAGGCCAAGCCCAAGAAGCCGGTGGAGTGGTCGGGCGACCACGACAGTCACGCCTGGCACGCGGAGCCCGAGGCGGACGCTGGTGATGACCACCAAGACTCCCTGATCGAGGCTCGATCCGAGTTGCCCGACCCGCTCGAGTCCCCCGAGGAAGAGCAAGACGAGGACGAGGACAGCGACGAAGAACAGGTCGCCGCTTCCGAGGACGAGGTCCAGCGCCCGGTCGGCCCCGAGGACGACGACGGCCGCCGTCGCAGCAAGACCATCGCTCGCAAGCAGATGATGCGCGAGCGTCGGCGCATGATCGCGCAAGGCCTCATCCCCGAGGTGGTCGAATACGAGCGACCCAACACGCGCGTGCAGTGCCGAGATGGAAATCGTCCCTGCCTCTACGTCGCTTGTCGTTATCATCTCTATCTCGACGTCAATCCCAACACCGGCTCCATCAAGATCAACTTCCCAGACAAAGAGGTCTGGGAGCTCGCGGAGACCTGCGCGCTCGACGTCGCCGAGAAGGGCGGCATCACGCTCGAGGAGGTCGGCGACATCATGAACCTGACCCGCGAGCGCATCCGTCAGGTCGAGGTCAGTGGCTTGCAGAAGCTGCGCGATGGCGAGGTCTCGCTCGAGACCTTCATGGACGGCCGCGAGCTCTGATCCTGCTCGAGACCGGGGCCCTCGCGCCCAAGTCGGCAAGCTGGTAGAGCCGTCTTGTGACCGAGAAACGAGCCCTTCTCAGCGTGACCGACAAGACCGGAGTCGTGGAATTTGCCCGCGGCTTGACGACACACGGGTTTCAGATCCTATCTACCGGCGGCACACGCCGGATCCTCATCGAGGCCGGGTTGACGGTCGTGGATGTGGCGGAGCACACGGGCTCCCCGGAGATGCTCGACGGCCGCGTCAAGACGCTGCACCCCCGAGTTCATGGCGGCATCCTCGCCCGTCGCGATCTCGAGAAGCACATGAGTGAACTCGAGAAGCACGGCATCCCGCCGATCGATCTGGTCGCGGTCAATCTCTACGACTTCGAGACCGCCGCCTCCAACGCCGAGGCTAGCTTCGGCGAGGTGATGGAGGAGATCGACATCGGCGGGCCCACCATGCTTCGAGCGTCTGCGAAGAACCACGCGTTCGTGCTCCCGGTGGTGGACCCCAGTGACTACGCCGACGTCCTCGCCGCCCTGGGGCGTCCCGAAGGCCCGGACGCAGAGTTCAGAAGACAACTCGCGGCCAAGGTCTTCGCCCACACTGCGCGTTATGACGCGATGGTCAGCGCGTACTTCGCCAAGGCGGTCTCGGAAGCCCCTCGCGCCGAGGTGATGCCCGCTCGCATCGGCTTGGTCTTCGAGAAGATCCAAGACCTCCGCTACGGCGAGAACCCGCATCAAGTGGCCGCGTTCTATCGAGCCAGCGAGGAGGGCTCGGCTTCACTCGCCTCGGCCAAACAGCTCGGCGGCAAAGAGCTCTCGTACAACAACCTCCTGGACGCGGACGCTGCGCTTCGCTTGGTCATGGATCTCGGTTCCGAAGCCGCCGTCTACATCAAGCACAACAACCCCTGCGGCGCCGCGATTGACCCGGTGCTCGTCGAGGCCCTCCGCAAGGCGCGAGAGGTCGATCCGGTCTCCGCCTTTGGTGCGGTCGTGGCCATGGGGAAGTCGGTGGATGCGGCGGCCGCGGCTCTGCTCGCAGAGACCTTCCTCGAGGTCATCCTCGCTCCAGGCTTTTCGGCGGAGGCGGTCGACATCCTCGGGCGCAAGAAGAACCTGCGCCTGCTCGAGCTCCGTGGTCTCAAAGAGAGCGACGTGAACGTCGAGTTCAGGCGGGTGCAGGGCGGGCTCTTGGTGCAGTCGGAAGACCGCGGGGCACCTCGGGACGAGGCCCTTTCGGCGCGGGTCGTGACCAAGCGGAGCCCCACCGCGGAAGAGCGTGAGGCGCTGGCCTTCACGTGGGCGGTCGCCAAACACGTACGCTCCAACGCGATCGTCTACGGCTACGCGGATCGCGTCGCGGCCGTGGGCGCGGGTCAGATGAGCCGAGTCGATTCGGCCGAGATCGCGCGACACAAGGCCAAGGGACGCCTCGCCAAAACGGTAGCGGCTTCGGACGCGTTCTTTCCCTTCCGCGACGGGCTCGATCAGCTCGCGCAGGCGGGCGCGACGGCAGTGATTCAACCAGGAGGAAGCGTGCGCGATGAGGAGGTCATCGCTGCGGCCGACGAACATGGCCTGGCGATGGTCTTCACCGGAGTCAGACACTTCCGGCACTGAGCCGAGGTCTTTGGGAAGCCTAGATGCGGATCGACTGCGAGAGCTGTAAAGCCGTCTACAACATCGACGACGCCCTGTTGTCGGATCAGCCCATTGGCGCCCAGTGTCCCTACTGCCAGCACGTCAAGGTGGTCACGCTCGACGCGAGGGGAGGTCGTCCGGAGCCCCAGGGGCTGACCGTCGAACCGGCCCGCAGGGGAGGCCACGCGCCCGAGCTCGAGCAAGAGCAAGGGCTCTACGGGGGCGGCGCGGGGCGAAAGTCGGCTCCGGCCCTCGAACTCGATACCGGGGGGCGTTTCGGCGGGGGTGGCATCGAGCTCGACACCGAGGCCAAGTGCAACGTCTGCGGTACGCCGCTTCTGGACGAGTTCGACAAGGTCATTGGGCTCTGTGAGGCCCACCAGCGCGAGCGCGCAGGCGGTGGTGGCGCAGAGAGCTCGCCGGCACGAGGCGGCGGAGGTGGTCGGTACCGGGTCAAGAAGGCCGATGGCGAGGTGATCGGTCCTTACTCCTTCGAGGAGCTGAAGTCTCAAGTGCGAAGTCGAGCGGTGACCTCGGACGATCGCTTCTCCACCGAGACCGATGCGTCCTTCAAGGAGGCGCGTCGCATCCCAGAGCTCGAGAACCTCTTTGCCCTCGCGGAAGCTTCGGCCGCCAAACCCCAGATCGAGCCGAGGCGCGTCCCCATCAACTTTGGCTTTCTGTTGTGGCCGTTCGTCTTTCTCTCTGCCGTGGCTGTGGGCGGCGGCATCTTGTACATCGTGGCGCCGGACACCGCGATGGAGTACGTGGACAAGCTGCGCAGCATGGGCGGTGGCACTTTGGTGGGCCCGGGCAATCCGCTCTCCGCGCGCATCCCCGATTTCAAAAAGAAGCACGGTGCGGTCACCGAAGCCCCCGAGGTGCTGCGCGCACGGGCCGCCAAAGCGTTCGCGCTCGACACTGCCGCTGGGTATGCCGAGGCGCGCACGCTGCTCGAGCAGGCGTTGGTTCGTTCCCCATCGGATCCGGACCTGGCGGCGGAGTACGCCGAGAACGAGATCCTCGGACGCAGCGGCGCGCTCTCGGGTCAAGACCTCGATCTCGTGAGTTCGGTGGCGGAGTGGGCGGTCAAGAGGGCCCCCGAGCGTTCGGCCGGGCATCGCGCCAAGGCCGCCTATCAGCTGCTGGTCGGGGAACTCGACGAAGCGCGCAACGCGGCCGAACAGGCGCTCAAACGCGACGCGAGCGACATCCGAGCCAAGCTCCTCTTGGCGGAAGCCTTCGTCGAAGGGAACTACGACTTCGCCATCCTGGAGGGTGAGGCGGCGTCCTCCGCGGCGCCCGAGCTCCGGCGAGTCGACCGAGTTCTCGCGCGTGCCTATCTGCTCGCCGGCCGGTACACCTCAGCCTATCGGGTCTTGGACGCTCGCCTGGCGAAGGACAAGGACAACGCCGCGGTTCTCCAGCTGTACGGCGATGTCGATCGGGCGCTGGGTCAGCTCGCGAACGCCGAGGCGCGGTACCGCGCTGCGGTGGCGGGCAAGGGCGCGGTCAACGAGGCGCGCCTTGCGCTCGGCAGCCTGCTCATCGAGCGCGACTCCCTGGACGGAGCCATTTCAACGTACCGTAGACTCGCCGAGGACCAGTCGCAGACGGCGCCTCATCGGCGGGCCGCGTACTCGGGCTGGGCGCGCGCCGAGCTCCTTCGGCGTCAGTGGGGGCGGGCCGATCAGCTCGCGAGAGCCGCGCTGGCCCTCGGCACACGTGAGCCCGCGGCGCTGCTCGTCCGGGCGGAGGTGGCGCTCGAGACCGGCTCCGCCACCACCGCCGAAGACATGGCAAAACGGACCCTGGATCTGCAGCGGGGCGAGCCGGCGGCCTTGGTGGTGCTCGGGCGATTGCAGGTCAAGGCCGGCAAACTGCCCGAGGCCGTGAAGCTCCTCGAGGAGGCCTGCCAGAACGACGCGCGAGACCCCCGGCTCTGGAGCATCCTCGCCGCCGCGTATCTCAAGTTCAATAGCGAGGTCCAGGCCTTTACGATTCTGCGCAAGGTGACCGAGATCGACCCCGGAGAACGAGACGCACGGAACCGTCAGAGCCTCCTCGGGCTGTCTCCCTTCGCGATCAGCGAGGCCCAGGAGAGCTTCGAACAGCACCTCAAGCAGGACCGCAATCGCTCGCTCTCTCACTCTGCGATCGGCGTGCTCGAGTATCACTCCGGGCGCACCTCGGCCGCGCGCGAGGCCTTCGAGCGAGCGATTCGAGGAGACAGCGGCAACGTCGTCGCTCTGCTCTACGACGCTCATCTCGCGCTCGAGCGCGGTGAGCCTTCGCGGGCGCAGAAGGCACTCGCGCGGGTCCTCAAGGTCGAAAAGACCTCGCTGATCGGGAACCTGATCGCAGCGCGGGCGTCGCTCGAGCGTCGCGACTTCCTGGCGGCGCAGGAGCATCTCGACATCGCGCTTCGAACGAGCCGAGGCTTCGCGCCAGCGGTGGTGGAGCAGGGCTACCTCGAACACGCCAAGAACGACAAGGAGGCGGCGCTCAAGCGTGTGCAACCGGTCTTCAGAGTGAATCCGTATTCGCTGCGTCTTCGCCGGCTCCTTCGCACCTTGGGAGGCTGATGGGCATGAAGCGCAAAGTTCTGGTCGTCGGCGGTGGGGGACGCGAGCACGCGCTCGTCGAGGCCCTGCATCGCTCCCCTTCTTCGCCCGAGATCTTCGCGGCGCCGGGCAACGCGGGCACCGCGGCTCGCGCCAAGAACCTGCCCATCGCCGCCGACGCGGTTTTGGAGCTCGTGTCCGCCGCCATCGAGCGGCGACTGGACCTCGTCGTCGTGGGGCCGGAGGTCCCGCTCGTTCTCGGGCTCGTGGACCGTCTCGGGGAGCGTGGCATCCCGGCGCTGGGGCCGCGAGCGGCGGCCGCACGCCTCGAGGGCAGCAAGTCCTTCTCCAAGAAGATCATGGCCGAAGCGCGGGTGCCCACCGCGCGCTTCCTCTCGACTTCGGATCAGGATGAGGCCATCGAGTTCGCGCGCTCGCTTTCGGGTCGCGTGGCGGTCAAGGCGGACGGACTCGCCGCCGGCAAGGGCGTGATCGTGGCGGGGGATGAAGCCGAAGCCATCTCGGCCATCCGGCAGCTCGCAGGCGACGCGGCTGCGCGGGACGGCTTGGTGGTCGAAGAGCGACTCGAAGGAGAAGAACTCTCGGTCCTCGCGCTCACGGACGGCACTCACATCGCGACCTTCAGCGGCGCGCAAGACCACAAGCGTGTTCGCGACCACGATGAGGGGCCCAACACCGGCGGTATGGGGGCCTACTCACCGGCCCCCAAGGGGACCCGAGCCTTGCTCGACGAGATCGAGCGTACCGCGCTTCGTCCGGTGCTCGACCGGCTGGCGGAGCTCGGCGCTCCCTTTTCGGGCGTGCTCTACGCGGGCATCATGCTCACCGCGGACGGCCCGAAGGTCCTCGAGTACAACGTCCGTTTCGGAGACCCCGAGGCCGAGGTCCTGCTGCCTCGGCTCCGCGGGGACGTCTTCGAACTCTTGCTCTCCGCCGCCACCGGCCAGCTTCGTCCCGGCCCGGTCGATGAGATCGACCAGGCCGCGCTCACGGTTGTGATGGCCGCCGCCGGTTATCCGGCGAGGCCGCGCCGCGGTGACGTGATCCACGGGCTCAAAGAGGCCGAGGCGATTCCTGGGGTCCACGTCTACCATGCGGGGACCGAGCAGGTGGGCGGCGAAGTCCGGACCGCCGGTGGTCGTGTGCTCGCGGTGACCGGGATGGGCGCGGACCTCGCGGCGGCCAAGGAGGCGGCCTATCGGGGCGTCGCGGCGATTCACTTCGAAGGTCAGCACTTCCGAACCGACATCGGCGCGCGGGCGCTCGGGCGGTAGGGCGTGCTCTACCTCGACCTCGACGGCACGCTGCTCGACGATCGCGATCGGCACTACGCCACCTACGTAGAGGTGCTCTCGGCCCCGGAGCTCCGCGGGGTGCCCATTCCGCTCAAGGAGTATTGGGGCCTCCGGCAAGAAGCCAAAGCGGTGGATGAGATCCTGAAGCGGTCCAGGCTCTTTCCGCCCAAGTACAAGGCCTTCAAGCAGGCCTTCGAGGAGCGCCTCGAGACTTCGGAGATGCTCTCCTTGGACACTGTTCGCGAGGGGGTCGAGACGGCGCTCGGCAAGCTCTACACCAAGACGCCCATCTGCCTGGTGACTCAGCGGCGGGCGCACGACGAGCTGCTCAATCAGCTCGAGATGCTCGGGATCCGGAAGTACTTCGTCGAGGTTCTCTCGGGTGCGCCCGAGGTCCTGCGTCGGCCGGACAAGGACGCGCGCTGGAAGCACAAGGCAGAGCTCGTCCGGAAGCGCTACCGCATCTTGCCCACCGAGACCGTGTATCTGGGTGACACCGAGGGTGACGTGAAGTGCGCGCGCAGCCTGGGCTTCGAGGTCTGGCTGCTCGAGGGTGGTCACCGCACCAAGGAGCTGCAGATCAAGGCGGACCCCGATCGCATCGTGGCGGACCTGCCGGCGGCGCTGAAGTACCTGCTCCCCGGTGGGCGCTGGCAGCGCTAGGCGCCCTAAGTCTCGGGTGACAGCGGCGGCTTCGAGATGATCGAGCGCTCGGCGCTCGGAAGCCGTCGCGGAATACGCACCGTGCGCGTGCGGCCGAGGAGCTCGAAGTACGCGAGGATCGACCCCCCTTCTTCCTCGAAGGGCTCGATGAAGAGCGCGCGGGCCTCAGCGGTGGAGAGCTTGTGCTGCACCAGGCCGTAGTAGAGGCGGTCGCCGAGCATGTAGCCCAGCATGTGGGTGACGGCATTAAACACCGCGGGTGGGGCGGAGTAGATGCGTGCGAGCACAGGCGTCCCATGGCCGCGCTCGAGCTCGATGTGCTCGAGCGCGAGACGCGCCGCTTCGATGTCCAGCTCGCGGACCGTCGCGCCCGGGCTCGAGCCCCGAAGTTCCTCGAGCTCCTTGGCGTGAGGGGCGCGCCGCTTCGTGTTCACCAGCTTGCTGCCGAGGAAGCCCACCGCCTCGTTCAGAATCCGGACATAGAAGGCGTCCACGAGCCCCTTGGGGTCGTCCATGCCTTCACCGGAGAGATGATGCCGCAGGTAGTGGGCGGCTTCCTCCGCCGCGTGGGTGATGTTGGACTTCGCGAGGTAGATGAGCCTCGCCTTTGGGATGTAGCAGCTCTCGCTCGATAGCACGTGCTTGCGGAGCTTCTCGAGTTCGCTCTTGGTGAGTCGGCCGCCGGACTTCTCTCGCTCGAGGAACGAGAGGTCCTCGGGGCCGGTCACCTCGACGCGGCGCTCCGCCCCGCTGACCTTCAAGCCCAGGGCGTGGCCGATGGTGCGAAGGGCCTGCCGAACCACCCGACGCGCGGCCTCGGGCTCGAACGTGCCTTCTGCGAGATCACCTTCCTCGAGAGCGTCGAGCCAGGTGAGAAATGACTGCTGACAGACCACCGGCGAAGCCGAGTGCAGCGAGTAGGCGCCGCTCGGAAGACGAAACACATCATGTCGGTCGGTGAGGCCCTTCTCGGCGAGCGAGAAGTAGACGGTGTGTGAGTTGAAGTGGACACGCAGCGTCTCGGGGGCCGGCGCCTTTCTTCGCTTCGCGGAGCGCACCAGCGACGACGGCAGATGGGGTGGGGCGAGATGCATCTCGCCGATGAGCACAAACACACGTCGCTCCGGATGCTCTTCGAGGGCGTCGAGCAGGCGCTCCGCAGCGTACAGATCGCGGTCGGCGAGGCTGGGGCGCACGTCGAAGGGATGGTCGAGCCCGATGATCCCGAAGCCTCGCTCGCGGGCGAGGTCGAACAGCGGCCGAAAGGCCGAGAAGGGCCCGAACGGCCAGCGGGCCTCGAAGCTGGTCTGTCGCAGGAAGCTTCGCTCGCTCAGCCGACCGCGCAAAAAGCGATCGAGGGCCGGCTGGTCCGAGCCGCGAAAAGCCTCGAGCCCGATCGTGATGGGGCGCTTTCGCGTCTGGCGACGGACCAGTCGCACAAAAGCTCGCTGAGCGGGCGCGAAGGTGTGGTAGTCGCCAAACAGCACGACCCGAGCCTGCCCCGCGGCTCGGAGCAGCGCGCTGTACGAAGCGGGCGACTCGGCTCGTCGTACGGTTTGATCGTAACGTTGCTCGTAACGACGGAACTCGTCGGTGTATCCTTCGACCGCTTGATTGATCAGCCGCTGATTGGCCTGAAAGAGGCGCAACTCGAGGCGGTGCAGTGCTTGCCGGAAGCTTTCGCCCATGGCGGAGCCGCTCGGCTAGGGCGGCGGGGGGGTTATCGGTTTGCCGCTCGGGCGAGCCGAGAGACGTATCGGCTGACGGTGTTGCCGTTCAGCACGTTCTTGGTGCCGGCCTTTTGGACCTCGCGGATGGCGAGCGCGACGAGCTCTGCCTTGTCCGCGGCGCCGGTCTCGAGCGCGCTGCGAGCCGCCTTGAGCGCCTTGCGCATGCGTGATCGTAGCGCCGTGTTTCGGGCGCTGCGTTTTTGGTTTTGGCGATTTCGCTTTTCGGCAGACTTGTGCTGTGCCACGAGGTTCCCTCTTTGTGAGTCCGCGTGGGTAAACGCTGAGCCACGGAGTGTCAAGCGATGACTGCGCCCCCCCTGCCGCCGGACGAATCCGGGTCCGCCGCGGGCGCGGACGCCCGACCCACCGAGGGGGAGACGGTCGCCAAACGAGCGGGTGTGGTCGCCGTATTTACCCTTCTGAGTCGTGTCCTCGGCTATGTTCGCGACGCCACGCTCGCCAACCTTTTCGGTGCCAGCGCCGCCTACGACGCCTTCGTCGTCGCCCACACGATCCCGAACTTCCTCCGTCGCTTGGTCGCCGAAGGCTCGCTGGTCATCACCTTCGTGCCGCTGCTCGCCGAGGAGAGGCGTCGCGGCGGGCGCCCCGCGATGCGGAGCTTCTTCTCGAGTGTGCTCGGGATCCTGATCCCGGTGCTGCTCCTGCTGACCGCAGCGGGCGTTCTGTTCCCCGAGCCGCTCGTCACCGCGTTTGCACCCGGCTTCGAGCCCGAGCGCGCGGAGATCGCGGTGCGTCTCACGCGCATCATGATGGGCTACATCTTCTTCATCTCGCTGATGGCGCTCGCCGGGGGCGCGCTGAACACCGAGGGCGTCTTCGCGGCCCCGGCCGCCGCCCCCGTGCTGCTCAACGTTGCCGTCATCGGCTTTGCGCTCGGTCTGCGGGAGTACTTTGACGCACCGATCGATGCCGTGGGCTACGGCGTCTTGCTCGGGGGCGTCTTGCAGCTCGCCCTGCAGCTCCCCGCCTTGGCTCGTCGAGGGCTGCTGGTCGTGCCGCGGATCGAGCTCAGACACCCCGCGCTGCTCGAGCTGCTTCGGCGCATGGTGCCCGCGATCTTTGGCGTCGCTGTGTATCAGATCAACATCATGGTCATCCGGCAGATCGGCTCTTACCTGCCGAGTGGCCAGCTCTCCTGCTACTACAACGCGACTCGCCTGCAAGAGTTCGCGCTCGGGGTCTTTGCGGTGAGTGTGAGCGTGGCGGCGCTCCCCACGCTGTCTCTACACGCGGCCTCCGGCGACTTCGCGCGCATGCGCGCCACCTTCAGGCGGGCCCTCCTGATCACGAACTTCGTGACCATTCCCTCGACCTTCGGCTTGCTCGTGCTCTCCGCCCCGATCGTGGGCGTTTTGTTTCGGCACGGGGCCTACGGGACCGACGCCGCGGTGATGACCGCGGAGCTCCTCATCCTCCTCGCGCTCGCGATGGTGCCAGTGGGGGCGGCGCGGGTGATCGTGCCCGCTTTCTACGCCCTCGGCGACACGAAGACGCCGGTCTACGCGGCCATGGCTTCGCTGGCGGCCACCTTCATCATCGGTCACACCGTAAAGGAGGCCTACGAGATCCACGGGCTCGTCGCCGCGACCTCGATCGCCGCGGTCATTCAGGCGGGCCTGCTCTTTGGGTTGTTTCGACGAGCGATTCGGCGTCGGAGCCCGGGCGAGGTGCTGCCTTCGGTGGGGGGGCCCAGCCTGCCTTCCCACGCGATCCGCACCGCGATCGCCACGTTGCCCGGTGCGGCAGCGGCGTTTTTCCTGGCGGAGCGCCTCGACTGGTACGCGGTGGGGAAGCTGCAGGGCGCGAGCCTCTTGCTCGGGCTCCTGGTTGTGGTCGGCCTCAGCTTCGCGTTTTTGGCTCGTCTTTTGGGGCTCGAGGAGATCGATCTGGTCCTCGGCGCGGTTCGACGGCGATTCACTCGACTTGTGAAAAAGGTGTGAGCAGGGGCCCTACACGATCCCTGAACCGCCTGAGATCGAACGGCTTTCATCGGATCTGCCTGATCTTTGTGCATGCTCGGGCGTGGACGCAGGTTTGGATTCACGGAGGCGGCGGAGTTCGCTAGCTTGCCGCCCATGCCCCGCGAAGCTTCGACCCGACCCGTGCCTTGGAGAGACGAGGCCCGGCTGATCGAGCCCACCCCTGGCGATCGCGATAGCTTCGGCTTGGCCTTCGAGCGCCTGGTCGGGGTGATGGCTCGGCTCCGCGCGCCCGGCGGATGCCCCTGGGATCGAGAACAAACCTTGGCTTCGCTGAAGCCCTACCTCGTCGAAGAGGCCTACGAGGTGCTCGAAGCCATCGATCTCGGCGGCGCCGACGAGCATCGGGAGGAGCTCGGCGATCTGCTGCTTCAGGTCGTCTTTCAGGCGGAGCTGCGACGAGAGGAGGGCGCCTTCGACGCGGCGGACGTCGCGCACGGCATCGCCGACAAGCTCGTCCGACGCCATCCCCATGTCTTCGAGCACCAAGGGGTAGAGGAAGCTTCGGAAGCGCTCAAGCACTGGGAGCAGCGGAAGGCGGAAGAGAAGAAGGGGCGCTCGGTCCTCGGGGGTGTTCCGCGCAATCTCCCCGCGCTCCTTCGTGCGCAGCGGGTCGGCGAGAAGGCGAGCCAGGTGGGCTTCGACTGGCCGGGTCTAGACGGACCCATCGACAAGATTCGTGAAGAACTCGCGGAACTCCAGGAAGCCATCGCGTCGAAGGACCAGAGCGCGGTCGAGGCCGAGCTCGGGGACCTGCTCTTCTCGGTGGTGAACGTCGCTCGCTTCCTGCAAGTCGGCGCCGAGGACGCCTTGCGAAACACCACCGATCGATTCATGGCCCGGTTTCAGCGAGTGGAAGCGCAGCTCGCGAAGGCCGGCAAGAGCGTGGCCGATACGCCTTTGGAGTCGCTTGAACGGATGTGGCAGGACGCGAAGCGTGCTTCTTCAGGGTGAAGCGCCCGCCTTCTGTTTCGGCCACGCGACACATTCGAAGGCGCCGGTGTTCAGCGCGTGAACCTTCGCCCGCTCGGCGATCGGGGTCCCCGCGGGCTCACCGAGCAGCAGCGCAGAGATGTCGCTGTGAGTGATGAGGACCAAAGGGTTGGGGGCAGGAGTGCTCGAGAGCGCGCGTTCGATCTCCGCTCTCAGCGCCTTCAGAGCCTGCTCCGCGCTGCCGTCGTCCTCGAGGTACTGCAGCGCGGTCCAGCTCTTTACTGGACGTCCCGCGGCGATGATCGCCGCGGTCGCCTGCGCTCGTTGCACCGGAGAGGCAAAGACGCGTGCCGCTTTTCCGAGCGCGAGGCGCTCGCGGGTCGTGCGAGCTTGGGCTTTGCCGGCTTCGGTGAGGCCGCCGAGTTCCGCCTCGCTGAGGTGCGCCGGAGGATGCTCCAGGTTCTTGAAGCTCTCCGCGTGGCGAACGATGCAGACGCGTCTTCGGGCCTCTTGCGCGCGTTCTGGACTGCTCGCAGTGGCAGCGAGGCTGAGAGCCAGTGAGGTGGCACCGAGGAGCAGCATCATGGAGGAAGGTGGAGCGAAGCGGACGCCACTTGTCCAGTCCTGGAAAACCGCCTAGGGCGAATTGACGCGTTGATTCTTCCGAAACACCCCTCGACAAAAGCTCCGGGGGACACTAACAGACGGCGCCGCGCGCGCCTGGGAGAGCGGTAGAATGCCGGCGGGCGGCCACGTCACCAGGAACTGAGCGCGCGAGACAGAGATGAGCAGGAGGAGCGGCAGATGACCCACGATGACAAAGACGAAGACGACGTGGACGCCCTCGTCGACGACCTCGACGACGAGGATGAAGACGAAGACGAAGACGACGAGGACGACGACCTCGACGACGATGACTTTGACGACCTCGACGACGACGACGACGACGACGACGATCTCGACGACGACGACGACGACGACGATCTCGACGAAGACGACGAAGAAGAGTAGCCCTCGGGGAAGCTTCCGTCCTGGCCGGCGTAAGAACGCCGCGAGGACTCATGCGAAAGCTTCCGATCGTGTTCTCTCTGGCCCTCGGCCTTTGCTGGGCTCCCGGCGCGCGCGCCCAGGCCTACGACCGCCTCACAGGGCAGTCGGCATACACCCCCATCACCACGTTGGGGGCGACCGCGCTCTCCTTTTCCGACCCCGATGACGGGTCGGCGACCATCTCCCTCCCGTTCGACGTCACCTACTTCGGGGTGCTGTACCCGGCGGGCTCGCCCCTCCAGGTGAGCGTCAATGGGTTCGTGGCCCTCGGCACGTCGAGCTCCGAGTATGAGAACGTCGGCATCCCCTTCGGGGCCTCACCCAACGGCTTCATCGCGGGCTTCTGGGACGACCTCGAGCTCGGCTCGGGCGGGGTTTATCACGGCGTCTTCTCGCTCACCACCGGGGAGCAGGTGCTCGTGGTCGAGTACGCGGGCGTACAAGTTCGCGCCCAGCCGGCGAGCGTGATCACGTTCCAGATATGGATCATGGAGGGCGGGTCGGAGCTCGATCTGCACTTCGGCTCGATCGGCAACGCGGTCTTTGGCTCTGCTTCGATCGGCATCGAAAGCCCGAGCGGCGCAGAGGGACTCCCAGAAACCTGCACACCATCCTGCACGAGCCTCGATCTGACCGCGGAGCAGTTCATCGCCTTCGTTCCGCGCGGTACTCAGCCCCCTCTGCCGGCCGACCTCGTGGTCACCAGCCAGAGCGCCGCCCCTGCGCAGGCGGCTGTCGGCGCCAGCTTCGATCTTCAGCTCGAGGTTCGAAATCAAGGAGAGACGGCGGCTGCCGGATTCGACGTGCTGGCGGTCCTCGATCAGAACGGGCTCTACGAGGTCTCGGACCCGGTCCTCGGTCGCACCTCCGTGTCCTCGGGTCTATCGGCGGGCCAGGTGCGGAGCTTGACCCTGAGGGGTACCGTGCCGAGCTCCGCCTCGGGCAGCTACGTCGTGCGTGTGGTCGCCGACCCGGCCGGGCTGGTGAGCGAAGAGGACCGCACGAACAACATGGTGAGCGCCGGGAACATCACGATCCCGCCTGCCACCCCCGGATTCGAGATCACGACACGCACGCTCCCGCCGGCTGTGGTCTCCGAGGCGTACAGCTATCAGCTCGAGGCTTCCGCCGGCTCGAACCCGATCTGGTCGATCGTCACCGGTGACCCCGGCGCGGGTCTGTCGCTGTCGGCCTCGGGCGTTCTGGCTGGCATTCCGACGATCGACGGGACCTACGCCTTTCGAGTTCAAGCGACCGACTCGGCGCTCGGGAGCGCGACGTGGGACTTCGTGCTGAACGTGGTCCCGCCCGGTGGTCTTCGGCTCGTGGCCGCGGCGCTTCCCCGAGGTGCGGTGGGCAGTCCCTACTCGGCCCGCTTGGCCGCGAGCGGAGGCAGCCCGCCCTACGCTTTCTTGGCGGTCTCTGGTTCGCCCGCCTGGCTTCAGCTCCGCTCCGACGGCGAGCTGTCGGGTACGCCGGACGCCGCGGGGGTGCACTTCATCGAGATCTCGGTCGCCGACAGCGCCGGCGGCTTCGCGGGGGGAACACTGCGGCTCGAAGTCGCGGTCGCCACGCCGTTGGTCGTCGTCACGCGGAGTCTCCCGCGCGGCGTCGTCGACTTCCCCTATCAGGTCCGGCTCGCGGCCGAAGGGGGTCAGCCCCCGTACTCGTGGACGGTGTCCTCGAACGGCCTGCCCTCCGGCCTCTCGTTGGCCCCCGACGGGCTGCTCGTGGGCACGCCGCTCGAAGAGCATCGTGGGGCGGTGAGCCTGCGGGTCGAAGACACGCTCGGCGCTTCCGCTCGGGTCGAGCTGAGCCTCGAGATCGAGGCCCTCCGTCCGCTCGCGATCGTGATGCCGACGCGTGTGGCGGCGAAGCTCAACACGGAGAACACGATTCCCTTGCTGGCCGAAGGCGGGGTCCCGCCGTACTCGTTCTCGATCGCGGCTGGTCGCTTGCCCGAGGGCCTCGAACTCTCGGTACAGGAAAGCGAGAGCCGATTCACGGGGGTGCCCACCTCGACGGTCCCCGAGCTCATCACACTCGTGGTGACGGACATCCGCCTCGAGTCCGCGGAAGCGGAGATCACGCTGGTCGCGACGGTGGATGGCTCGGCGACGCTGCCGCGCGGCGGGGAGCGGGCCAGACGCGACAGCTCCGGTTGCGGCGCGCTCGAACGCGCCCATGACGACCTCCCGTGGCTCGTCCTCGGGCTCTTCGGGGTTCTCTGGGTTCGCCGAGGTCGGGCTTTGCCCCGGCGTGCAAAGCGGCTAGACCCAGGACGTGGAGCCTCTGTACGAGCCTCGTCGCACGAAGATCGTGGCTACGCTGGGACCGGCCTCCGGCACCCCGGAAGTGATCACCGAGCTCGTTAGAGCCGGCGTCGACGTCACCCGATTCAACTTCAGCCACGGTTCCCATGAGGGCCATCAGGCCGCCATGAAGATGGTGCGCGAGGTCGAGAGCGCGGCCGGCCGTCCGATCGCCGTGCTGCAGGATCTTCAAGGCCCAAAGATCCGGCTGGGAAAACTCGACGGCAAGGTCACGCTCGCGGTCGGGGCGACGGTCGTCCTCTCCAGCGACAATGACTTCCTCGGAAACGCGGATCGAATTCCCACCACCTACGAACGCCTCGCCGCGGACGTGCGCCGCGGAGATCGCATCTTGCTCGCGGATGGTCAGTTGGTCTTGACCGCGAAAGAGATCAAGGGGCGCGACGTCGTGGCTGAGGTTGTCGTGGGCGGCGTGGTCAGCTCGAACAAGGGCCTGAACATGCCGGGCTCGGAGCTCTCGATCCCGTCACTGACGGAGAAGGACATCGAGGACCTCGAGGCCGGTCTCGCGATGGGCGTGGACTATGTGGCGCTCTCCTTCGTCCGGATGCCGCACGATGTGACGCTGCTCCGAAACGAGATGCGTCGCTTGGGGCGCGTGGTCCCCATCATCTCGAAGATCGAGAAGCCTCAGGCGGTCGAGTTCCTCGAGGCCATCACCGAGCTCTCCGACGGCATCATGGTGGCGCGCGGTGATCTCGGCGTCGAACTGCCGCCGGAGGCCGTGCCCGGCGTTCAGCGGCGCGCGATCCGACTGGCGCGCGAGCGCGGCAAGTTCACGATCGTCGCGACCCAGATGCTGGTCTCCATGACCAACGCCCCGAGGCCCACCCACGCGGAGGTCTCAGACGTGGCGAACGCCGTCTTTCACGGTACCGACGCGGTCATGCTCTCGGAGGAGACCGCGGCCGGGAAGTATCCGGTGAAGACGGTCGAGACCATGGCGGAGATCGTTCGCGCGGCGGACCACGCCTCCACGCAGGCCGAGCCGCTCGGTCGCTTCGTCGACACGGTGCAGGACTCCTATCCTGGGGTCATCTCGAGAGCGGCGGTGCTCACGGCGGACGACATGAAGGCGGAGGCGATCGTGGCCTTCACCGATCGCGGGCTGGGTCCGCGCCTCATCTCCGCGTGGCGGCCCCGCTCGATGATCCTGGGCTGCGCGAGCACGGTCGAGGCGACCCGGCGCATGAACCTCTACTGGGGGGTGAAGCCGATGCAGATCGCGGCCCCCAATTCCTTCGAAGAGCTGGTTCAGCTCGTCGAGGAGGCGGCCGGCAAGACGCGAGGGCTGCACGCGGGCGCGAAGTTGGTGATCACCACGAAGATGCCGTTTGATGCGAGCGTCGCGACGAACGTCCTGAAGCTGCACACGCTCGGAGGAGACGCGCGAGCGGAGGAGTCCTGAGAAGATTCGGGGGCGCTCAGCTCAGCGCCGTCACCGCCGCCGCGAGCCTCTCCAGGCCCTTCTCGATCGTCGCCTCGCCGGTCGCGTACGACAGGCGGATGTGATTCGCCGCCCCAAACGGCGCGCCCGGGACCACGGTGAGCTGGTGCGACTCGAGCAGATAACTCGCGAAGCTGGTCCCGTCCGAAATCACCTGACCACTCGGGGTCTTCCGGCCGACGAGGCCGGAGACATCCGGGAACACGTAGAATGCACCCAGCGGGGCGAAGGTTCGCAGGCCCGGGATGCTCGACAGGAGCTCGAGCACCTTCTGCCTTCGCCGATCGAAGGTGGCGACCATCTCGTCCACCCAGCTTTGGTCACCGGTCAAGGCGGCGAGCGCGGCGTGTTGCGAGGTGGAGCACGGATTGGAGGTCGACTGGCCCTGAAGCATCGCGACCGCAGCGATCACCGGCTTGGGCCCGGCCGCCCAGCCGATGCGAAGCCCGGTCATGGCGTAGGTCTTGGAACAGCCGTCGATCACGAGTGTTCGGTCCTGAAGATCGGGCGCGACGCCGAGCAAACCTTCACCCGCGCCGGCTTCGTAGATGAAGCGTCGATAGATCTCGTCCGCGACGACGAAGACGCCCGGGTGCCTGCGCAGCACCTCCGCGATGGCTTCGAAGTCCGCGCGCCGATAGGCACCGCCGGTCGGGTTGCTCGGGCTGTTCAGGATGAGCACCTTGCTCTTCGGCCCCAGCGATCGGTCGAGCGCGTCGGGCCGGAGCACGAAGCCGTCGTCGAACGCGGTCTCGATCACGACCGGGACACCGCCGGCGAGCAACGCCATGTCGCGGTACGAGAGCCAGTACGGGGCGGCGAAGACCACCTCGTCGCCCGGATCCACGAGCGCTTGCAGCGCGTTGAAGATGGCTTGCTTGGCGCCGGTGCTGACCACCACTTGGCCGGTGGCGTAGCTGAGACCGTCGCGCCGAAGCAGGTCCGCTGCGATCGCCTCGCGAAGCGGCTCGATGCCGGAGACCGCGGTGTACCGCGTCTGACCGGCTTTCGCTGCGGCGCAGAGCGCCTCGATGATCGGCTCGGCGGGTGCTCGGTCCGGCTCCCCGGCGGTGAGGCTCACCACGTCGAGGCCCTGGGCCTGCAGCTGCTTGGCCTTCTCGGCGAGCGCCAAAGTGGCGGAGGGGGCGACGCCGTCCATGCGGCGGGCGAGTTGCGTCTTGATCACGTTGAATCCTCTTCAGGTCTTTGTGTAGAAGCTGAGAGCCGTCTCTCCATAACGTCGGGTGTCCTCGAAGACCAGACCCACCGGCGCCTCCGGAGGGTCCGTGCGGCGGCCGTGCTCCAAGACGACGCGCCCGCCTTCGCAGAGCAGCGCGGGCAGGGCGGGGAGGATCGAGCCGAGCTGCGCGGCCGCGTCCGCGTAGGGCGGATCCGCCAACACGAGGTCGAAGCGCTGGCCGCTCGCCGTGAGACGGGCGAGGGCGCGCGCGACATCCGAGAAGATGAGCTCCGCTCGGTCCTCGAGCCCGAGGGTCTCGAGGTTCTCTTCGATCGCGGCCTTCGAGCTGCGGTCCTTCTCCACGAGCACCGCGTCCTTCGCGCCTCGGGACAGGGCTTCGATCGCGAGCGCCCCGGTCCCGCTGTAGAGGTCGAGCACCCGCAGGTCGTCGACGTCCCCGAGAATGGAGAAGAGCGCCTCTCGGACTCGGTCGGGGGTAGGACGCGCCACCAGACCCTTGGGCGCGACGAGGTGGCGGCCGCCGAGCACACCGGCAATGACTCGCATCGGCCCGCATCCTAGCTCAATCCAGCGAGCAGCGGCGCGAGACCTCAGAAATCTGAGAAAACGGCCAAGTTCGTGAGAATAGGTCGCCTCTCGCGTTATGCTCCACCCCGATGCGTCTTTGCGCCGGAGTGCTCCTGACGACTCTCCTCCTCGGCAATTCGGCCGAGGCGCTGCCGCTCATCGGTCAGACCTCCTCGACCGCCGAGGGTCTGGGTCCCCTCCGGGCCGAGGTCAAGGCGGCGGTCTTTACACGCCTGCGAGGGGTGCGTGCGGACGGCGGGACCTGGGCCAGCGATGCGAGCCTGACGCGCGCGCGTATGAAGCTCGACCTCCGGCTCGGCCGATGGCTCCGAGCGAACCTGGAGCCGGAGTTCCGAAACCTCATCTCACCCGGCGCCGAGCCTTCCTCGAGCAACGTCGACCTCGCCGACATCTTCCTCGAGGTCCGCCCGATCTCGGCGCTGCGCTTCCGCGTGGGACAGATGAAGGTGCCTTTTGGGGCCTTCGAGCGTCCCGGGCGCTTCGAGCTTCCGGTGATCAATCGAGGGCTCATCTCACAGGTTCTGGACCGCACGCCGCTCGATTTCGTGGGTCGCCGCTTCGGGTTGGAGACCAGACTGCGCTTGAAGCGTGTGCCGCTGTCGCCGGAGCTGGTGGTGGGGGGCTACGGTGACCTGGAGGGCCCGCCGAGCGAGGACTTTGGCTTCGATCTGAGCGCGCGCCTGCTCAAGGGGGGGCGCCTGCACCTGTCGGGCATGTCGACGCGAACCTCGGGCGGGGTCGATGGCCGGGGTTATTCGGGCGGCCTGGGATTTCAGTATCAACGCAAGGCGATCTTCGCGATCGTGGAGGTGCTGCTCGGTGGATCGGTGGGGCTCCTGCCGAATCCAGCGCGCGCCGATGACATGAGCAGCTTCTTTGGTGTTCGAGGCATGTTTGGCTACACGCTCGGCCTTTCGGGCACGCTCGAGCTGCAGCCCTATCTCGCGGCGGAGCTCATGGACCCCAATCTTCAGACGACCGACGATCTCGGCACCGGGCTTCGAGGCGGACTGAACCTCATCTGGCTTCGTGCCCTTCGAGTGGGCCTCGAGCTCGATCGCTACGCCGTACAAGCGGCCTTCATCGTGCATCAGAGCACGAGGCTCACCCTCTTTGTGGGTGTGAGCCTGGAGTAATCATGCATCTCGAGGACTTCGATTACTTGTCGCTGGTCATCAATCTGGGGCTGGCGCTCATTCTCGGCACGATCGTCGCGAGCCGGCCGTGGCGAATGCTGATGGGGATGTCGAGCATCCCGCGGGAGATGCTGCACGCTCAGATCCTGATCGCGGTCGCCGGCGCCATCGCGGTCTCGGTCATCGGAGACAGCCTGGCTCGCGCCTTCGGTCTGGTTGGCCTCGGCGGCTTCATTCGCTTTCGCACCGGCATTCGCGACCCACGCGACGCTGCGGTCTTCTTCCTGCTCATCGGCCTCGGCATGGCCTGCGGCCTGGGGTCCGTCCAAGGCGCGCTGGTCTGCGCCGGCTTCGTCGTGGTGGTGCTCGCGCTGCTGGACATGCACAGCCGAAAGCGGCCGACCGGCTTCGTCCGGCTCACGGTCCGCAGCAGCGACCCGCGCGGGGTCGCGGATCTCGTGCAGGCCGCCATCGAGGAGTTCCCGGTCCTCGTGCGATCCAGCACCCTCAAGCTCGAAGCTCAAGAGCTCCGCTTCGACCTCGAGAACACCGGCGAGGTAAAGCCGCAGCTCATCGTCGACAAGGTGATGGAGGCGGCGGGCGACAGGATCTCAGGCGTTCACTGTGAATCCCTAGAGACTTTGAAAGGTTCGGTGAAACTATGAACTCGAGGTCATGGCTGACGGTCGCACTCTGCGCGGGCTTTGCTGCGGCCTGCGGGGACGCGCCCCCCGACTTCCCAGATGCCGGCTCCCTGGACGCGGGCCCACCGTCGCTCTTGCCCACCCGGGTCGGGAACCAGTGGACCTATCGCGTGACCAAAGGGAACGGGTCGGTGGTCACGAAGGTGCAGACCGTCACCGCCACCATCTCCGTGAATGGGCAGACCGGCTTTGTCTTCACGACCGACCAGGACGGCGTCCTCAACGACGAGTCCGTGCAGACCGTCGACGGCACGAGGCACCTTCGTGTCTCCGAGCTCGCCTACGACAACGCCGGCGTGCTGAAGGAGCGATTTCAATACGAGCCGCCCGCCCTTCGCGTGGACTCGGGACGCACCTCGGCCGGGACCCGCTTCACCGATGTCCACACCAAGTCCACCTTCGATCCGAACGGGACGCTCCTGCTCGCCGAGGCTCGCACCCACGAGTTCATCATCGAGGCCGAGAATGAGCTGATCGAGGTCGCCGCCGGCAGCTTCAAGTGCGTACGCATCCGAAGGTCGCGGAGCGGCAACGACGCCGAGAAGACCTACTGGTACTCGCCGGGCGTAGGTAAGGTGAAGGAACTCGGCGGTCAGACGGAGGAGCTCACGAGCTACTCGGTGCTGCCTTGATCGCGGGCCCAGCCTTCCCCCGCGACCACGCCCATGTCTTCGAGCGCGACCATGAGCAGCGCTCCGTCTTCGCTGCCGAGGCCGAGCAAGAGCCGAGCTGTATCCCAGGCCCGAAACCTCGGGCCCTGGACGCGGCGGATGTGCTCGTACGCGGCGGCGATGCCGTCGCCTGGGTCGACGCTTCGATCCAGCGGCGGCGCGGTTGCCCCGAGGTCCCAGAGGATGCGCGGTCCGAGTCGGGCCCATGCGAGCCGAAACCCCGGCGTCTCGAAGGCCTGCCGAGCCGGTGACAGCGGCATGCCGGGGCGCACGTGGGCCGCGAGCGCCAGGAACGCCGCCGAGACCGCCCGGGTCGCGCTCTGCGTGGGCTCGAGTCCGGCCGCCTCGGCCACGCCGACCTGGACGAGTGCAGCGAGGAGTGCCCGCGCCCTGTCCCGCTCGGACGCGGGGAGCACGTCACGCGCGAGGGTCCTCGTCGAACCACGGGTTTCCTCGGGCTCGCCGAGCTCATGCCGGAGGTGGCCCTCGAGGAGGGCTCGGTCGAGCCGGTACCCGGGGCTCTCTTCGGCCGGCAGCCGCTCGAGGCGTTCGAGCAGCGTTCGTTTGCGCGCGCTCGCAGCGGCGCCCGGGACGACCCGGGTCTCCGCCACAGCCTGCTCCGACAGCCGGCGAATCTCGCGATCCACCGCGTTCTGCGGCCACGGGCGGGCCCCGGGCCCAGGCACGCGGGCCGCGCGGCAGCCCGCGCCGAGCGACACGAGCCCCGAGAGGAGCGCGAGTATCGAAACGGACCGGAAGAGGGTGGCTTGGCTCGGCGTTCCCACGGGGCGGGCTCGGAATGTAGCCTGGCTTTGGTAGAGTCGTCACCGTTGGCATTTCTTCGGCGCAAGATCCGATGGCTGAGCGCGCCCCTTCCGCGCCGGCTGGCCTCGGCCCTCCGCCGGGTCCGCGGCTATTTCCCGCTCACAGGGCTCGGGATCCTCGTCGGAGGCGCATCGGTGCTCGCCTATCTGGGCTTCGCCCGTCCGCGTCTCGACTACGTGCTTCAGCTCGTGGCCTTGCTCGCCTCGGGCCTCACGCTGCTGGCTTTGCTCTCCGTCATCCCGGGCGCGCTGCTCGTCCGCCGCGCCGCATTGAAGGGGCTGAAGGGACTCGACCGAGGTCGCTTCGAGCTCGAAGCCGAGCGCGGGTATGCGGTGGGGCTCGAGCTCCCGCGATGGCGGTTTCTGCCGCTGCTCGAGGTGAGCTGGACGCTCGAAGACGCCCCGGGCCTCAGGCTGCAGCTCGAGACGCAGGGCGGCAACTTCGTGGAGCACATCGAAGGACGCGAGCGCGCGTCGAGCGAGTCTCTGACCCGACGCTTCGTCGTCGAAGACGCCTTCGGGCTGGCGCGGCTCGACTTTGCGATCACCGATCCGCGGCCGGTGCGTGTGCGTCCGTTCGTGGGGCGGCTCTCCGGCGTGCCGATGCTGCGCGCGCACGCCAGCGGTGAGGATGTGCCGTACCCCATGGGGGAGGCGGTGGGCGATCGCGTCGACATGCGGCGCTACGTCGCCGGCGACCCGCTTCGGCTCCTGTTGTGGAAGGTCTACGCACGCACCGGAGAGCTGATGGTCCGAACCCCCGAGCGCGCGGTGAGCCCGGCGCTGCGGATCCTCGGCTACTTGCCGGCGACCACGTGGGACGAACCGGCCGCCGCCGCGGCGCGGGTCGCGCTCGAGAGCGGGATCTTCGGAAGGCAGTGGTCGTTCTTCGCCGACGGTGCGCTGAGGCCGACCGAGCGCAGCGAGGAAGCTCAGGCGATGATCGTCGCTTCTCGAGCGGCACGAGACTCCGAGCAGGGCGAAGGCCGCGGCCTAGACCGGCTGCTCGCCGAGCATCGCGATGCGGACCGCGTGCGTTTGGTCCTCTTTGTTCCTGCGCGTCCCGGGCCTTGGCTCGACGCCGTCGCGGCGGGGCTTCGGCGGTTTCCCGGCGCCAAAAGCGCGGTCGTGGTGAGTGATGGACTCGAACGCGAGGACGAACCCAAGCGCCGTCTCGCGTGGCTGCGAGCGCCCGACCCAGACCCAGCGCCGCGCTGGCTCGCGACCTCCGAGGGACTAGAGCGCGTGGTGGGGACGCTCGCCGCCCTGGGGACCGAGATCGTGGTCCTCGACCGCGTCACCGGGAAGAGCTTGCCGGTGGGGTCGAGCGGCCGGAGGATGGCCTCGTGAGGACGATGAGCGGAGCCGCCACGCTGTTTCACGGCCTCATCCTCGGCGCGGCCGCCGCCATCTTCGCCGCGCCGGTGGCTCTGCCCGCCGGGCTCGTCGGCGCTGCGGTGGGTGCGCTCATCGGCACCCTCGCGGCCGCCGCACTCCATGAACGGCGGTATCGCTTCTCTGCCGTGCTCCTGCTCGCGCTTTCGCTCGCGATGGGCGGGTGGCTCGCGGACCTCGTGTTCGTGCGCACCCAGCTCATCCCCGGGTGGCTCGGCGGCTCCCTGTCACTCGAGCTCGCCGACGCGGTCCGAGCGGTCTTCATCTCCAGCGCGGTGGTGCTGGTGCTGCGCGGGCTCGCGCTGCGTCTCAGGGCCGCGCTCGCCATCGAGGGCGCGGTCGTCGTACTGTCAGTCGCCTCGACCGTGGCCGCGCATCGCGACGGCATGATCGCCCGTCCGCTCCAGGTGGCGGACTGGTTCTGGACCCAGGGCCTCGACCCGGTCCTCGCCTTCCTCGCGCTCGGCCTGTTCGCGGCGCTGCTCTTGGCCGGAGTCATCGCCTCGGGCCGCCGTTTCGGGCGAACCTTGGGGCAGCTCCTGTTCGTCCTGTTTCTGGGGGCTTTCTTGGCCGGGCGTCTGCATGGGCTCGATCCCGAGGACCGGCGCGACCTCATGGGCGGAAAGGGCAGCGAGCAAGACGAGGAAGAGGCGAAGCAGCGCCAGGAGGCCAAAGAGAAGGCCGAGGCGCGTGCTCAGTCCGGCGAAGGCGGAAACGGGGCCGCGCCACCGGGCGACGGCAAGGGCACGCAGCCGCCCGAGGACCTCCCGAAGCCAGGCGGCTCGGGCAAGGACCGTCCGGCGGCGGTGGTGGTGTTTCATCACGAGGCCACTCCGCCTTGGGGCACGTTCTACTTCCGGCACGCGGTCTTTTCGCAGTGGAACGGGATCCGGTTGGTCAAGACCAGCCGCGCCGATGCGGACCCCGACAAGGAGGCGAGCTTCCCGACCGCCTCGCGCATCTTCGAAGGCGTTCATCAGCTCGGTGTCGGTCGTACGAGCGTCGCCACCGATGTGGCGCTGCTCGTCGATCATCCGAAGATCTTCACCCTGGCGGATGCAAGCCAGGTTGCGCCGCTCGCCAACCCCGACCCGAGTCGGTTCCGGCGGGCCTATCGCGTGGTGTCTCAGGTCTATACCGATCCGTACGAGGATCTGATTGGGCGGGCTGCGGGCGAACTCGAGTGGTCCGAGGATCTCTGGGAGTACTACACCGAGATGCCCAAGGACCCGCGCTACTTCGAGCTCGCGGCCGAGCTGCAGGCGAGTGTGCGCCCCGAGTATCGAGATGAGCCCCTGGCCAAGGCCCTCACCATCAAGCGCTACCTCGAGGAAAACGCGACCTACTCCTTCAAGAACAACCACGAGGGCGAGTCCGATCCCACCGCCTCGTTTCTCTTCTCGGAGGAGAAGCTCGGATACTGCGTTCACCTCTCGCACGCGGCCGCGTTCCTGATGCGCGCGATGGGTATCCCAGCTCGGGTGAGCGCCGGGTATGCGGTGGCGGCCCAGAACCTGGGTTCGGGCTCCGCGCTCCTCATCAAGCAGGGGGATGCACACGCCTGGGCGGAGCTCTACGTACGCGGGGTAGGCTGGGTGCCCATCGAGATCACGCCGGAGAAGACCGACGTCGAACCCACCGAGTTCAACGAGCATGATCTGCAGCAGCTCCTCGGTGAGATGGCCCGCCGCGAAGGCGAGGGGCTCGAGCAGACGCAGCCGCCGCCTTCGCTCGCCGAGCTGCTCAAACCCTTTGTCGACATGGTGCCCTACGTGTTGCTCGCGCTCCTCGGCTTGGCCTACCTGACCAAGACCTGGCGTCTGCTCGCGCCGTACGTGCTCTCGTGGCGGAGGCAACCCAAGGTCGCCTACCGAGCGGCGCTGGACTGGCTCGCCATGTTTGGGCTCCATCGCCAGTATGGGGAGTCGCGCGAGCACTTCGCGGCACGCATGGACGTGATGAGCCCGAGCTTCCGCCCGATCACGGACGTACACGTGGGGGTCGCGCTCGGCTCTCAGCGTCTCGCCGAGGGTCGTGCACGTTTCATGGAGTTGCCGGAGCTGGTCTCTGGCGTCGCGAGAGAGCTTCGGCTCGGTGCTCCGCTCTGGCGAGTGGGGCTGGGTTTCTTGAATCCGATCTCTTGGTGGTGGTCGCGCTAGACCGCCGCTCGGGCTCGATGGAAGGTGATGAATCGATGATGGACGCGCTAGAACCCATGACCCCTCCGGCCTCCGAGCCGCCGCCGGCCGCGGGCAGTCACGGGCTCGAAGAGAGCTGGGACGTCAGCCGCCGTCTCTTCGACCGAATTCGCGAGGTCGTTCGCGGTCGCGACGAGGTCATCGAGCTCGTGCTCATCGCCCTCTTCTCGGACGGACACGTGCTGCTCGAGGACTTCCCGGGGAGCGGCAAGACCACGCTCGCCAAGGCGCTCGGGGAGGCGATCGAGGACCAGCGTCCACCGGAGCAGCGTGGGGCCATCGAGGCTTTTCGTCGCATTCAGTTCACGCCGGACCTCCTGCCCTCGGACGTCACGGGCACCACCGTCTTCGAGCCGAAGACGGGGAGCTTCAGCTTCCACCCCGGTCCGGTCTTCGCGCACGTCGTGCTCGCGGACGAGATCAACCGCACTTCGCCGAAGGTGCAGTCCGCGATGCTCGAAGCCATGGCCGAAAAGCAGGTGACGGTCGACAACCACACTCGGCCCCTCGACGCGCTGTTCTTCGTCATTGCGACGCAGAACCCGCTCGATCTCGCCGGCACCTACCCCCTGCCGGTCGCGCAGCTCGATCGCTTCCTCTTCAAGATCCGGATGACGCACATCGATCGCGCGGCGGAGCTGGACGTGCTCGCGACCGTCAAGACCCGGCGAGACGTAGGCGCCAAGCATCTGCGCGGGGTGACGCGCGACGAGATCCTTCGTGCGCGTCGTGCGATCGAGGATCGGGTGCGTGTGGACCCGATCATCCACGAGGTCCTCGTGGACGCGGCCCGTGCGCTCCGGGAAGACCGTCGGGTCCTCCAGGGGGTATCGACACGCTCTTTGGTCCTCGCGCTCCCGGCGCTCCAGGCGCGGGCGATGATCCGCGGCCGCGACTTCGTCAACGCTGAGGATCTCGAGGTCATCCTTCCGCGTGTGTTCTTGCATCGTCTCGAGCTCGGGGCCGGCGCCGATGAGGGCGATCGGGTGATCGCGGCCGCGCTCAAACCGGCCATCGAGCGAGTGGCGAGGGCCACGCTGACGCGGGTATGAACGCGAAGGTGGTGGTCCTGGCGGTCGGGCTTTGGCTCGGCGCGCCTTCTGGCGCGGCTCGCGCGCAGGAGTCCAATACCCGGCACCCCTCCAGCTCGGCGCCGGCCGGCGCGGTCACCTCCACCCGAGGTGATGCGCTCGCGCAGATCGACGACGACACACTCTCGCCCGACTGTTTTGGGGCCGAGGCCTTTGGCGGCACGCTCACCGAGCGACGCGCCTACTGCCTCATGAGCGACGACGACAAGCGCATCTCCATGCGTCGCTTGGCCGAGCGCGCGTTGCGCGAGGCGCCCAGGTCCTTTCGTGCGCACTTCTTGATGGGCTTCGTGCAGCACGTAGGAGAGATGAACCTGCCTCGCGCGCTCTTTTACCTCGAGCGGGCCGAGAAGCTCCTGGTGGAGCGCTACGGTCGGTATCCGGCCCAGCAAGAATTCGATGGTCTCACGGTCTATCGCCTCACCTTGCTCGAACTCACCTACGTCCACGGCGAGATGGACCATCACGAGGAGAAGATCCACTGGGTGGATGAGCTCAACGTTCGCCTCGGCTTCGACTACACCCCGTTCAAGTCCTGGCCGCTCATGAAGCTCGGTCGCTTCGATGAAGCACGTCGTCTGGCGGAAGATGCGCTCGAGTCCGGTGAGCACGACTCTGCCTGGGAATCGATGGCCCTGACCGCGTTGTGCGCCGTCTACAGCGAAGCTCGGCAGCGACAGGAGGCCTACGACGCCTGCATGCGCGCGGCGGAGACGCCGCTCGAGCGTGGCATGGGCGGGGCGGTGACGCTCTCGAACGCGGCGGCGGCTGCGATCGAGATGTTCAGGTTCGATGAAGCGGAGCGGCTCCTGCTCGAAAGCACCAAGAGGGCAGTCGAGCCGACGATTAATCCGTGGGGACGCCTGGCGCACCTCTATCTGCAACAAGGGCGCTTTGCGGAGGCGGTCTCCGCACTCAAAGAGATGCGCGACTATCGGCTCGCCCGCCCTCCGTACTTCGATCAACAGGACCAAGCCGACGCGGAGCTCACCGTGGCTTCGGTGCTCATGGTGGCCGGTCACGGTGAAGACGCACTTCGCATCACCGAGCGTGTTGCGGCCCGCCCCGATCGCCAGGGCACCAGCAGCGCCTCCGCGGAGCAGAGTGAAGCAGGCAACCTCATCATGGATCGGGTGACGAAGCTCGAGGTGGCGCGGCGGAGAGAGGAAGAGGCGGTGTGGTCGCCGCTGCGTTCGGCGCTGAGGCTGAGAGCCGAGGCTTTGAAGCTGCGTTTCGAAGCTTGGATGGCGGGTCGCCGGGCGGCGAGTCTCCTCGCTGCCCCCGATCGGCTCATCACTTCGCTTCGGCCCGAGTGTCCGGGCTCCGTGGAGCTGCCCAGCTGGCTCGATGGAGAGGTCGTGGGGCTCGTGGGTTCAGGTGTTGCGTGGGCGGCGATTCAGGCCGCTCGCAAGGAGGAGACCTTGAGCCCGGCGCTCTCGGAGCCCGTCTTTCGGGCCTTCGAGGCCGAGGCCCACTTCGGGGCGGGCCGCTACGAGGAAGCGAAAGAGGCTGCACTCTTTGCGGTGTCCAATCTCGCGCCGATGGAGAGCCTGAAGCGGGCGAGGGCGGCGGCTTTCGGGGCGGTCGCGGCGGAGCGCTCGCGGGATCTCGTGAACGCGCAGGCGCTGTATCAAAGCGTGCTCGGCCAGGACCCTGCGCTTCTTCGACGCCTGGGCTTTGGCCTACCGGTTCAGATCGTCGCCGACCAAAAATCGGCGGCGGCCCTTAAGGCCGTGGACTGGCTCGAGAGCTCACCCTTCTTTCGAGAAGCCCAGCACGGCTTCGTGCTCAGCGTGGCGGAGTCACGGGTCTCGCTGCGGCTCCGCGACGGCAGCGAGATCTTCTACGCCCCCGTGCGGCCGGGCAAAGGCGAGACCGCCGAAGAAGTTGCGCGGAGGATCGTCAAGACCGCGCACTTCGACCTTCTAGTGCCGGAGGTGGATATCACCCAGGCGGACATCCGCTCTCTCGACGGAGGTTTGACCGGCGGCGGCCGCGCCTCTGAACGCACCAAGAGCTTGGTGGAAGAGATATTGACGCCCAAACCCCGCTGAAGTGACCCCTTTCGGCTTGCCTCCGGTCGCGTCAGTGGGCATGAACTCCACAAATCGGCGCGTCCTTCGTCGCCGCGCCCAGAGGTGTCCATGCGTTCCATTCTAGAGCTACTCGTTGCTTCATCCCTCGTCAGCTTCGTCGCCTGCGGCGTCCCACAGGAGGAACACGACAAGGCCTTGGCCGACCAAAAGGCGCTCCTCGGCGGCGAGATGGAGAAGATGCAGGCCGCCCACAAGAGCGAGACCGACCAGCGAAACCGCCGGATCTCGGTCTGCGAAGCCGAGGTCAAGCGTCTCGGTGGCACGCTGTCGGAGGCGGCGGCCAAGGTGGAGGGCCTCTCCGAGAGCCTGTCGGATTCGCAGGCGAACCTCGAGGCCAGCCAGGGCGAGATCAACGAGTGTCGGCGCCAGCGCGCCGAGCTCGAGAAGGCGGCTCGCGCGTACCAGGAGGTCGCGAAGAAGCTCAAGTCGATGGTCGACTCCGGCAAGCTCGAGGTCGTGACGCGCAAGGGCCGTATGACCCTCAAGCTCCCCGACGACATCCTCTTTCCCACCGGCAGCAAGGACCTCAAGAAGGATGGCCGTGCCGCCCTCGAGCAGGTGGCGGACGTTTTGAAGGACGTCGACCGCGACTTCATCATCTCCGGCCACACCGACCCCATTCCCACGAAACGAGGCGGCGCCTTCAAGTCCAACTGGGAGCTCAGCACCGCGCGCGCGGTCGAAGTCGTGAAGCTCATGATCGGAAAGGGCGTCCCCGCTGAGCGGATGGCGGCCGCCGGCTTCGCCGAGTTCGACCCCGTCGCCGACAACACCACCAAGGAGGGTCGCGCCCAGAACCGTCGGCTCGAGATCATCTTGATGCCGAAGCTCGAGGAGCTCCCTCAGCTCCCCAAGTACTGAGCTGAGGATTCGCGCCTTCCCGTCATGACACCTCGGCTGCATGTCCTTGTGCTCGCGTCCCTCGTGGGGTTCGCGTGTCTCCCGAACCCTCAGTCGGTGAAGGAGCGTCGCGCTTCCTTTGATCGAGACTCGCTGCGCGGGAAGGTGATCCTCTCCGAGCCGCCCTCGGACATGGTTCGCGTCGACGCCGAGTTCGGCAGCATCAAGCTGCTCGGCTACACGCTGGACCCAGCGGTGCCCAAGCGCGGAGACAAGGTGCGGGTGAGCTTCTATTGGTCGACCAGCGCTCCGGTGGATGAGGAGTACCAAGTCTTCGTCCACGGCGACGCGATTGGCGGCGGAGCTCGCCGCATCCACGGCGACCACTTCCCGGCGGAGGCGGCCTATCCCACGGACGTCTGGCAGCCGGGCGAGATCGTGGTGGACCCCTTCACGGTGCGGATCCCCGGCGAGTTTGGACCGGCCCAGCTCGCGCTCAACACCGGGCTGTATCTCGAGAACTTCCGGGTGCCGCTGACCAACCGCGGGCTCGCGCCGGCCGACAAAGAGAACCGCTCACAAGCGGTGACGCTGAACTTCCCTCAAGGCAGCTGAAGGTCCAGGGCGCACGTCCTATGCGCCCGGTCCCGTGGACCATCTACATCTGGAAGGCTGGCTGACCGTAGTTCATCCGGCCGTACGGACTGGCGAGGCTCATTCCGTAGCCCATGTTGCCGCCCATCATCTGCATCATGAAATTCTGTTTGGCCTCGTTGCCGCCGTAGCGCGCCTTGTCGCCCGCGGCGAAAGCGGTGTGGGCGACGGTGTCGAATGAGTTCTTCGCCAGGTTCACCCCGGCCGCCATCGTGCCGAGCCCGGGCACCGCGTAGAGGATGCCCTTGCCGATGTTTCGGAGGCCTTCCTTGGCGAGGTATCCCTTCCCGGTCAGAAGCCCCGCGATGCCCTTGACGATGCCTCGGCCGATGTTGGCGACGCTGCCCACCACAGGGATCATCCCGATCGCGTCCCACGCGGCCTCGCCGGCGTTGGCCTTGGCGGAGGACCAGTGGTCCTGCTGGCCGGTGCGTGCGTTTATCCGCGACTGAGCATCTCGGCTCGCCCCGTGTGTGTTGCCGTCGCTGTCCACGTTCCAGCGGATCATCCGGTTCATCATGGGGTTGCCTTGGCCGACGAGGGGATAGTTCATGATGACTGAGAGACAGAGCATGGCGCATGCCAGCGTCACCCCTGGCGCCAACAGGCGTCAGTCCGATTAAGCTCGTTCGCAGGGAGTTGCAGAGTGCACCTTTCGAGGTGCGATCGTTCGCATCGGTGGGCAGATCGAGCTTACGGGTTATCCGAGACCCACTCGATCGAGGCCATCACGCGCAGAAACTCCGGCCGCATCTTCTCGAAGCTGCCCGGGGTGGCGGTGCCGCAGAAGTGGAGCACCCGGTCTCCGATGAGGCACAGCCCATGGAGTTGGCGGAGGTTCATCTCCTCGTAGCCAAACTCGATCTCCATCACCGCCGCGTCATGACCGGCGAGCTTCTGGATGGTCATCTCGCTGCGATCGCCGGTCTGGACCTGACTGAGCATGGCCTGCAGCTCCCTGGTCGCGAACTCGATCGGATCCACGCCCTCGCCAAAGAAGCTCTTCGTCGACAGCACGAAGTTGGTGCGAGGCTTGTGTTCCGCGGGGGCCTGGAGGTTCCGCGCGGCCCCGGACTGCGCCGCGGCGCGCGCGAACTCGAGCGCGATGCTTCGGTCGATGGGCTCGGCGAAGGCGATTTGGGACTGATCCACCCACTCGTCGGGGACATCCATAGAGAGGGATCCGTGAACGATGCGCATGAGACCTAGCTAGCAGACTCTGGAGGTCAGGCCAATGCGCGCCGGAAGCCGTCCAGCGCGCGCTCGATGGATGCATCGTCCACGTCGAGGTGCGTCAGGACGCGCAGGCTGCGCGTCCCCGTGGCGTTCGCGAGCACTCCGAGGGCGCGGAGGCGCTCCACGAAGCTCTTGGCATCGGGGGATCCGGGCGCCAGCTCCACGAAGCCGATGTTCGTGGGATGGCGCTCGGGCTGCACAGACAGGCCCGGGATCTGGGCGAGGCCGCCGGTGAGGCGAGCGAGCCGTGCGTGGTCTTCCTCGAGTCGCGCCAAGTGATGATCGAGGGCGTACAGACCGGCGGCGGCCAAGATGCCCACCTGACGCATGCCGCCGCCGAGCATCTTTCGGAAGCGATGCGCGCGCTCGATGAAGGCTCTGGTGCCGGCGAGCAGGCTGCCCACGGGGCACCCGAGCCCCTTCGAGAGGCACACGCTCACCGAGGCTACGTGCTGCGTGAAGTCGTCGAGCGGCCGCGAGAGCGCCACGTGCGCGTTCCAGAGGCGCGCACCGTCCATGTGCAGCGCCAGTTCGTGGCGTTCCGTCAGCTGCTTCATGCGCTCGATGTGCTCGGGGGTATAGATCGTCCCGCCGCCCCGGTTCGAGGTGTTCTCGACAATCACGAGGCGCGTCCGCGCGAAGTGCGCGTTCTTGGGGTTGATGGCCGCCTCGACCTGCTCGGGGCTGAGGAGCCCGTCTGGGGTCGGGAGGGGGCGGGCCTGCACCCCCGAGATCCCGGCCATGCCGCCGGCCTCATAGGCGTAGGAGTGCCCCATCGCCTCGAGGATGACCTCGTCGGAGGCCTCGGTGTGCACCCGGACCGCGATCATGTTGGCCATCGAGCCCGAGGGGACAAACAACGCCGCCTCTTTACCGAGCTGCGCCGCGACTCGTTCTTCGAGCCGGCGCACCGTCGGATCCTCCCCGTAGACATCGTCGCCCACTTCGGCTTCGGCCATGGCTTTGCGCATGCCGGCTGTGGGTTTGGTGACGGTGTCCGAGCGGAGATCGACGACGGTGCTCACGCGTTCGGTCTACAGCGACCGGCGTAAAAGGTGAATCAGCCGAGGCGGCGACGCCGCAACCCAAGCAGCACGAGTCCGGCGAGAACCAGGCCGAGCACGCCCGAGGCCCCGCCTCGGGTCTGTACATGGCGGCACCCGCCCTCGTCCTTGGGTGGGATGGGAGAGCCCGCGCAACCCGGATCCGGATCGCAGGCGCAGCCTTCGTCGCAGCTGGTGGTGAGGTCGCAGGCGCAGGCGCACTCTGGATCGCAGGCGCAGTAGGTCTCCCCGTTCGCGTCACAGACCGTCGTCTGATCGCAGGCGCAGACGCCCGGGTTCGGGTCGACCGTGCTTCCGTCGGGCCCCGAGCTCATGCCGCCATCGGATTCACCACCGCCGGCGTCAGCGGGATCGGGGGGCGGGCACAGGTCGGTGGGGTGGCAGGTGAAGCCTCCGCTCTGGCCGTCCGTCACGCAGCACCAATCCGAGGGGCAGTCGCTCGCGGTGCTGCACCCGATGCTGCAGAACTTTTGGCCCCCTTGGTTCGGCGTTGCGCAGATCGGCGCGGCCTGCGGGTCGCAATCCGTGGCATCGATGCACGTGCCTCCCAGAGGCTGCTTGGGGATGTCGGCCAAGATGAAGTCGAGCCGCCCGCGATCGCGGGTGGCCTGCCGAAAGCCCAGCGCGGAGTCGTCCACCATGGTCTCAAACTCTCGCTTGTGGCTGTCGGTGAAGCCGCCCTGAGGGGACAAGAGCACGAAGGCCACGCGCCAGGCGTTCTTGGCCTCCGGATAGGACGGGCTTCGGCCGCCCACCGCCGCCGTGACATCGTCGACGGTGTAGTCCACGCGGGTGCCCGGGATACGTTGCGGTTGGAGGATTTGTGGCGGTGAGCTGACGGTGGGGCGCTGGTTGTAGATGTCTCTGGCGCTGGACGTGTTGGGGTTCGTGATCACGAACCAAGGGCGCACGTCGGCGGGCGCCATGAGCCCCATGAGGTAGAGGTCGAGGTCATTGAACCGCCAGTTCTCGTAGGTGGTGAGCGTGGTGAAGGTCCCGTCCATGTTGTCGCGCCAGTTGTTGCCTTCCATGGGGCTGGCGTTGCTGTGCATGAAGTAGTTCCAGTGGGCATCGTCGCGGCCGAGCAGCCGGTCCATCGAGGGCGTCCCGCCCAAGTACACGAGCCAGCGGTGGCTCATCTCCTGGTTGAAGGTGTGGCGCATGAAGCCCTGCACCACCGGGTCACCGTACTGGCCCCATTGATCCTCGAAGCTCCGCCAGTAGTTCATGAAGATGAAGCCTTCGAGCGGTGAGCTGCCCGTGTTGTCGAACGGCGGTGCGCCGATGCCCCAGATGTCGTTGGCCAGCGGCTGATAGAAGAACGCACCCACCCCGGTCTGAAACGAGGTGTAGAGGATGATCATGTCGAACTCGTCCGGGAGGACTGAGTACAGCGCCTCGGTCGCGAACTGGAAGCTCCGGTTCAGGTCCTGATTCGTCTGCCAGGGAATGGTCAGCGTGCGGTCGGTGTCCTCGACGTAAACGAAGTTGCGACGGACCTCGACCGTCGGGGCGCCGAAGATCAGCGCTCGCTCCGCGGGGGATCGGTACTTCGCTTGTTCGATGATCTCGGCGAAGTCGAGGTCGGCGCGTCCTTCGGGGCGATGGGTCGCGTCGTAGTAGTAAGGGTTGGGATCAATCGCCCCGAACTCGAACTGAGCGAGGGCGCCGCCCGGGGCGAGCAGCAAGACGAGCCCCGAGAGGGCGGCGATGCGTGACATGCAGTGTTTGTAGGCGGTCAGGTGCGGATCCGCCCATACGAGGGGTGTCGCATGTCGGTTCCCCGCTCGAAGTTTCAGCC
>WYAZ01000064.1 GCA_011526105.1 Deltaproteobacteria bacterium
CCTCGCGCGACGACCAGACACGAAGATTGCTCGCCGAATTTCGCTAGCCTCCACGTTTCCAGGGGACTAGTCGCTGTCGTCGGTGCCCTTGGCCTCGATGCCGTACTTCCGCATCAGCTCCTTGAAGTGCTTGCGGTCGATGCCGGCCTCGCGGGCGGCCAAGGAGATGTTGTTGTTGTGCTCGCGAAGCAGCGCCTCGATGTATTGGCTCTCGAAGTCGGAGATGATGTTGGCCTTTGCTTCCTTAAACGAGGCCTGGCGGTCGATGCTCAGCTTCGACCCCGACGGTGCGCGATCTCCGTCCAGGTCTTCCTCCTGAATGAAGCGTGAGATGTCGACGTTGGTTTTGCCTCGCGAGAGCGCGGCTGCCCGGTCCACCACGTTCTTGAGCTGCCGCACGTTGCCGGGCCAGGTGTAGCCCTTGAGTGCTCCGAGGCAGCTCGGATCGATGGAGAACTCGGTCCCGGAGACCTGGATGAAGTGTTCGACCAGGCGCGCGATGTCATTGGGACGGTCGCGCAGCGGCGGGAGTTGGATCTTCACCACCGCGAGGCGGTAGTAGAGATCCTCGCGAAAGTTGCCGGATCGGACCTCGTTCTTCAAGTTCCGGTTGGTCGCGGCGATCACGCGCACATCCACGGCTTCGTAGCCGTCTCCGCCGACCTTCTGGACCTCGCGCGACTCGAGCACCCGGAGCAACTTGGGTTGCAGGTCCAGGCTGAACTCGCCGAGCTCGTCGAGAAAGATCGTCCCACCGTTGGCGCGCTCGAAGGCACCGGCGCGCTCCGAGGTCGCCCCGGTGAAGGCGCCTTTGACGTGTCCGAACAAGGCGCTCTCGATGAGGTCCTTGGGCTGATTGGTGCAGTCGAAGACGACGAGCGGCTTTGAGGCGCGCCCCGAACGCTCATGGATCGCCTTGGCGACCAACTCCTTGCCGGTGCCGGTCTCGCCCTCGATCACCACGGTGACGTCGCTGGTGGCGATGTCTTCGATGAGCGAGAAGATCTCGCGCATCCGAAGGTCGCCGCCAATGAGCCCGCCGAGTCGGTCCGACTCGTGGGGCTTGTTCTCGAGCGCCACCTCCTCGGGCACGACCTTGACCTTGACCTTGCCGAAAGAGATCTCACCGCCCAAGGGGACGTAAACCTCGCCCACGCGGGCGTCGCGGTAGTAGGTGCCGTTGGTGGAGCCGAGGTCCTTGACCACCACGTACTCGCCTGAAATCACCGCTTCGGCGTGGCGCCGGGAGACGCTGCGTTCCGTCAGCTCCAGATCGACGTCCCCCCCCGTGCCCACGATGATCGGACGGCCCGCGAGCGCGATGCTCTTGCCCTTGTCCGGTCCGGAGGCGACAAAGAGCTTGAGCGCGCTCGGATTCAGCCGAGTGGCGGGCCCGGAGCCTCGAAGAACCTCGGTGACGGTGGTGCTATGTTCGTCGCCCATCCGGTCGGCTCGATGGGTAGCATGCTGCACGGAGAGGCCGTCAACCTCGGACAATCGGCCGCAGGGCTTGAAACCTGGCTGAGACCTGAGGTTTTGGCCTGTTCGTCCACTTGACCGCCCTTTTGGCTACATGAAAGATTCCCCCGCCGTGTCAGCAAAGACGATTCTCCTGGTCGATTCGGACGAGCGCAGCCAGACCGTGCTTGCGGTCAGCTTGAAGAAAGCAGGGTTTGACGTAACGACCGCTTCTTCGGCGGAGGGCGCGCTCGATCTCGCCACCGCGGTGCCGCCGGAGTTGGTGATCTCCGAGACCAGTCTTCCGGGCAAGAGCGGCTACGATCTCTGCCGAGCGATCAAGGCGGATCCTTCCACGCACCGCACCGCGTTCGCCTTTCTCTCCGAGGACGACACGCCGGTCGCGAAGATCGAAGGCATCAACTCCGGCGCAGATGACTTCCTCGTGAAGCCGATTTTTGTGAAGGAGATCGTGGCTCGAATCGCTGCGATCTTCGAGCGGCGTGATCACCAAGCGATGGTGCGACGAGACGCGACCGGCAACTTCGCCGGCGACCTCTCCGGCATGGCTTTGGTCGATCTGTTGCAGCTCTTCGAGGTCGGCCAAAAGACCGGCACCTTGCGCGTGGTCTCGGACGCTTCACTCGCCGGCGGATTCGCCCCAAAGGGCGGCGTGACCGGCCACATCTACTTCCAGGACGGCCAGCCCATCGACGCCGACGTGGGTGCGCTCCGCGGGGAAGACGCGGTGCATCGCATGCTCATGTGGGGCGACGGCGAGTTCGAGATGGAGTTCGGACCGGTCGAGCGAGAGGTCAAGATCGAAGGACCAGCCCAAGGCCTCCTGCTCGAGGGCATGCGACGCGTCGACGAGTGGAGCACCATGGAGAATGGGTTCCCGCCGCTCGACAGTCGGATCGATGTCGACTTCACGCGCCTCGGTGACGTGGTGGTGAACCTCCCCGCGGAGGCACAGGAGCTCCTTCGTCTCTTCGATGGAAAGCGGACCATTCTCGAGGTCCTCGATGAAGCCGAGGTCGATGATCTCCACGCGCTTCAGATCATCGGACGCCTCCTCGCCGACGAGGTCTTGCTCGAGTCCGAGATCCGCAAGTCGATCATTCCCCCGCCCAGCGGGCTGAGTCTCAACGATTGGCTCAGCTCCGCGCCCAAGCCGCGCCCCAGAATGAACATCCCAAGCCTGCCATCCGAGGTCGGCCGAGTCATGATCCCCACCCGCGGCAGCCCAGACTCGGCGTCTCAAATCCTCCGCGGCGCGGATCAGGGCCAACTCCAAGAAGGACGCACCGAGCGTCGGCCATCCATCCTGGTCCGTCAGACCGTGCAGGCCGACCAGCCGGTGCCGCCCACCCGGAGCCGCAGCAGCAGCGCCGGAGAGCCGCCCGCCGCAGTGAGCCAGACGCCCCCGAAGCTCAGCAAGCGGACCGTCAACACCGACGTCGGTCTCGACCCGCGCGCGTCAGCCCCGGCGACCGCCGGCACGCGTCCCATGGCGTCGGCCGCTCCGATCGCGCCCCCACGATTCTCCTCTTCGAGCCACCTCGAGCGACCCGAGCCCACGCAGATCCCGGAGCCCATCGAGTCCGAACGTCCGCAGCGCGCGGAGGCGAGCTGGTCGGCCGCCGCGGTCACCGCCCCCGTCGTGACCACGCCCTTCCCTGCGGCGCCGAAGTCGGTGCCACCCGTGACGCAAGCAAGGCACTCGATCGAACCCAGCAATCCAGGGATCACGAACTACTTCGAGGAACCTCTGCCACCCACCGGCGTCCGAGAGCAGAGCTCGGCCTTCGCGCTGATCGTCGGCGGAGCTCTGATCGTGGGTCTCATCGCGGTCTTCATGTTCTCGGGCAACGGGAACAAAGAGGAGCTCCCCACCGAGGCCGCGCCCGTCGTCACCGCCGAGCCGCCACCCGAACCGGTGGTGCCGCCCGAACCAGAACCGGAACCGGAACCGGAGCCGGAACCCGAACCCACCGGGCCCGATCCCGCGTTGGCGGAAGCCGATACCGCGCTCGCCGCGGACAAGTACGAAGAGGCCCGTGTTCTCTATGAGGGATGCCTCGAGCGGGACAAGGACAGCACACACGCCGAGGCTGGTCTCGCCATGGCGCTCTTTGGCCTGCGCCGAGATTCCGAGGCTGTCGAGCACGCGAACGCTGCGCTCGCCAGAGATGACAAGACCGCGCTGGCGCACTTGGTGCTGGGTTTCATCGCCTCCAACCGCAGTGACGAATCCGCCGCCATGGTTCGTTATCAGCGATATCTCGAGCTCGAACCCGAGGGCCGCTACGCGCCCGAGCTCAAGAGCTTCGTCAAGTCCAAGTGATCGTCCTCGGACTGGAGTCTTCCTGTGACGAGATGGCCGCCGCGGTGCTCGCGGATCGAACGGTCCGCTCCAGCGTCGTTCGTTCGCAGGTCGACCTGCATGCCGCATACGGCGGCATCGTTCCCGAGATTGCGTCGCGCGACCACGCACTCCACGTGGGCTTCGTGATCGAAGAGGCGCTCGAAAAGGCGAAGGTCACACCCAGCATGCTCGACGGAGTGGCGGTGACCTCCGGGCCCGGTCTCATAGGGTCCTTGCTCGCGGGCGTCGAAGCGGCCAAGGGCTTGGCGGTGGCGGCGCGCAAGCCGCTCATTGGTGTCCACCACCTCGAGGGCCACATCGCGTCGGCGTTGCTCGAGAATCCCGCCCCCGAGCCGCCGTTCGTGGCGCTCATCGTCTCTGGCGGCCACACGTCCATCGTCTTGGTGCCCGAACTCGGTGGGCCCTACGAAGTGATCGGCCAAACACGCGACGATGCCGCCGGTGAAGCCTTCGACAAGACCGCCAAGAGCCTCGGCCTCGGCTATCCGGGCGGCGTCGAGATCGACCGACTCTCCCAGACCGGCGATCCCACCGCGTTCGGCTTTCCGGACGTGATGCCGGGGCGCGACAACTTCGCCTTCTCCTTCTCCGGACTCAAGACCGCGGCCCTGCGTCTCCTCGAGCGCGAGACCCTGCCCCTGACCGGGCAACGGTTGGCCGACTTCTGCGCGTCTTTTCAAGACGCCGTGGTGGAGAACCTCCTGGGAAAGGCGCTGCGCGCCACTCGAAGGTCTCAGACGGGACGTCTCATCATCGTCGGGGGGGTGGCGGCAAATCAGCGGCTCCGCGAAAGGGCCCTCGAAAAGGCGAAGGGTCATCAGGTGCAAGTGTACTTGCCTTCGCGCGCGAACTGCACCGACAACGCTGCCATGATCGCATGCGCCGGAATGGTGCGCCTCGCACGAGGTGAACGCAGCCCCGTCGGGCTTGCGGCACGGGCACACTGGCCGCTGCAGGATCTCGGACGATCGTGAGGATCGATGTTCGCCGGCTGGCTGAGGAAGCCGGACTTCGTCCCAAGAAGGCTTTTGGTCAGAACTTCCTCATCGACCCCAACATCATTGACAAGATCGCGGACGCGGCCACCCGCGGAGAACCGGACGCGGTGCTCGAGATCGGACCTGGCCTGGGCTCCCTCACCCTCGCGCTCGCGGAGCGGAGCCCCTTGCTCGTGGCGGTCGAGAAAGATCCCGCCCTCCTCCCGGTGCTCGCGAAGCTCTTCGCCGATCGACCGGAGGTCCGCTTCGTCCAAGGAGACGCCACGAAACTCGTCTTGCGGGAACACCTGCCGAACGCCCGCGTGATCAATGTGGCCGGCAACCTGCCGTACAGCGTGACCACGCCGCTGCTCTTGCGACTGCTCGCGGAGCGAGAGCACTTCCAGCGCGCCACGGTCATGATCCAGCGCGAGGTCGCGGCGAGGCTGGGCGCGGCGCCGGGGAACAAGGACTACGGCTCCCTCACGATCTTGTTCTCGATGTACTTCGATCTCGATCTGCTCTTCGACGTCTCGCCAGCATGTTTTTGGCCCAAGCCCGAGGTGACCTCCACCGTGCTCGAACTTCTACCGCTGTCCGCGCCGCGGTTCCCCGTGCCCAGCCAAGCCTGGCTCGAACGAGTTGTCCGTGCTGCGTTCTCTCAGCGGCGAAAGACGCTCTGGAACTCGATGCGTACCGTCTTTGACGGCGAGGTGCTGAAGGCAGCCGCCGAAGCAGCCGAGATCGATCTCAAACGTCGCGCCGAGACGCTCACGGCTCGGGAGTTCGCGCGACTGGCTTCGTGTCTTCCGGCTTCTTGACGACCTTGGGTCGCGAGCGCGTCACCGTCGCCGGGGCAACTGGGTACTTCTCGACCTGCGCCGCGAGCTTCTCGACCGTTGGAGCCTCGGCCGCCGTAGCGACCTTTCGAGCGGCCTCGAGCGAAGCGCGCGCCTCGCTGCGTTTTCCGAGACGCCAATAGGTTCGGGCGAGCTCGAGGTGATGGTCCGAGGCCTTGGGGCCCAGCTTCACCGCGTTCTGATAAGCCGACAGCGCTTCTTCGAGGCGACCGTTGCGGCGGTGGAGATTACCCAGGTTGAAGTGAGGTTCGGGGGCGGCGGGCTCGAGCTCGGCCGCCGTCTCGTAGTGAGGCTGTGCTTCCTCGTCCTTGTCGTTGCGCACCAGGACCACCCCGAGGTTCAGATGGCCGAAGTAGCTGGTCGGGTCCTTTTGCACCGCTTTGCGGTACTCGACTTCGGCCGCGATCCAATCGCCGAGCTGCTTGTAGCAATAGCCGAGGTGGACGTGCAGATTCGGATCGTCCGGTCGCTTGCGAACCGCATCTCGATAGAGCTCCACCGCTTCCTTCCAGCGTTTGGCCTGCCGGTGAAGATGCGCGAGCTCGAGTTTGGGCATCGGATCCTCGCGAAACAGCTCGATGGACTTCGCGAACGCCGCCGCGGCCGCGTCGTTCTTCTTCTGTCGAACGCGCGCCAGTCCTACGCAGTAGTGGGCTTTGGCGGCGCCCGGTTCGGACACGATCGCTTGCTCACAGCGCGCGAGGCCCGAGGAGACCTTGCCGAGAAGGATCTCGACGATACCGAGATTGATCCGCGCTCGTTCGTACTTGGGGTCGAGAGACAAAGAGAGCTCGTAGCTCTTCTTTGCGGCGTCGAGCTGACCGCTCTCGGCGTGGACGAGTCCTTCCTCGAGCGCGGCGATGGCTTCAGGAACCGCCGCCTGAGCGAGCCTCGAACACAGGAGGATGACGAAGGACACACCGAGTGCGCTTCGAGCTCTGACTCGCACGCGGTGATGATGCAGGACGACACTCGGCGCGGCAAATGGCCACGCGAGCATCAGCGGGCGCGGTAGACGATGCGGCCCTTGGTCAGGTCGTAGGGGGAGAGCGCCACCGTGACCTTGTCACCAAGCACGATGCGGATGAAGAACTTCCGCATCTTGCCGGAAACATACGCGAGGACGTTCTGTCCGGGCGCGATCTCCACTCGGAACATGCCGTTGGGGAGCACTTCTTTGATGACCCCCTCGCATTCAATCTGGTCGTCTTTCGGCATAGGAGTTCTCTAAACCTGGTTCCTTCCGCGTGTTCCTCGCCTCAGGCGGGCCAAGCGCGCCGGGAAGGTGCGCTGAGGCAATCGCCGTGTCAACGGGGGACTGCCTTGGTAGAAACGCTATGTGTGCGATCGTGGTTAGATGTAAGTTACCGTAGTACTTCACTTTTTTGGCAACATTCGATCACCGAGCCCGATAACAACGGTGTCATGGGAATCCAACAGCTCAACCTCAGGGTCGATCAGCAGGTCCGGAACCAGGATACGGTTCGGAACGAGGCGGATAAGGGCCAGGTAGGCTCCGGTCAATTCGCGGCTACTTCCGGTACCTTCAAGGCCAAGGACCCCATCCAGGGCCAGGACCAGGGTGGCGGAAACGGCGGAAACGGCTCCGGCGCTCCCGCAGACAACTTCGTGGGTGAGCTGCTCGTGGGCGGATACAACAGCGAGATGTCCGCCAGGAACCGCTCCCTCCCGGGCGGCACCTTCAACAAGACCGGCGACCTCCAGCGAAAGACCTACAACACGCTCATGGGCTCCAACAACGCCATGGTGCGTCCCCTCCGCCTCGAGCCCGGCGTCGACTACGCCGCGCCCTTCGAGCGCAACGCCATCAGCCACGCGGTCCACATGGCCTTCGTGAACAAGCCCATCGACACCAACCACGAGGCCAACGCCCTCACCCGCCAGGTGGCGCTCAACCGCACCGCCATCCGGGTCTGATGCCCAATCCTCTCGGGCGCTAGTGAATAGGAAACCCGGGCGGCACCGACGGCTCCGGCGAGCGCACGAAGCGCAAGCCGACGGCCTGAAGTGACCGATTTTGGTCGTCTTCTCGGAAGTTCCAGTTGATCTGGTGCCGAACCTCAGCCCAGAGCGAGACCGGTGCGGGGGACGCCTCCGTTCCGGCCAGGCCCCCGATGCAGACCTCCACCACCGAGCCGATACCCGGCGCCAGGGGCAGCTCGATGAGCATGCCTTCGTCGGAGACGTTTCGGACGAGGCCTCGCTGAGAACCTCTCTGGGTCCGCACGAGCACCGGGACCGCGGTCTCGAACTCCAGCCGAACTCGGCGTTTTCGCCGGCGGTCGCGGTCGATGATGGTTTGTCGTTCGGGTAGAGGGCGGTCGAGCTCGGAGGGGTCCAGTTCGGGCAGTGCCTTCGTCATGTCCACGGAGTGTGTGCGCGTCGGATGATGTAGTCAAAAAACCTGCTCGCCCCTACTGGTGACGAAGGAAGCTGGGCCTAAAGGTCGCGGCGCGAGCGGCGTCGGATCATCGTCTCGCGGAGGACCATGCCGAGGATCTGAGCGAGCCGAACGCCGAGTACCGCGAAAGCGGCGCCGGCCGACACGTGCATCGCGAGCAGGGCTTGGTTCTTCTGGACCTCCGGCGGCAGTGACAACCGTGCGTAAGCGTAGCCGAGTAGCCCTCCGACGGTCGCAGCGAGGACCGTCAGAGCGAACTTCCGCATCACTGTCACGCGGGCTTCAAATCCTTTACGTCCACCGACAAGGACGCGGGTCCCACGGCGATCTTGGCTTTGCCCGTGGTGGGATCGAGCTCGAGCAAGAAGCCCCCTTGACCGGCAAAGAAACCACTCAAGATCGTCACGCGATCCCCCTTCTTGAACTTCTCCGCCGTTGCCTTGGTCTTCTCGTCCGCGGACTTCTTGAGCGTCAGCTGAAGTCCGGCGGCGTCGTTCGCCTCACTCCACGCGAGGTAGTCCGCGAGCGGAATGAACTGAAGCAGCACGTTCGAAGCGTGCTCGACGAAGCTCTCTTCGCCGAGTCGGGCATCGGTCTTGGGCATGAAGAGCTCGATCGCAAATCGGTCTTCGGCCTTGCCGAGCCGGGTCGACCAACTCGAGATCTCCTCATCGGAGATCGAAGCCACCTCGCTGGAGGCTTCTCCAAAGACCACTCGGGCACCCTCCGGAAGCTCCTGAAACAGCCCCAGGAGACCTTTTCGATGCTCCGGCGCGCCCAGCTTCGCTCCGATGTTGTCCCGATCGATCTTCGCGGTGGGCATCACCACAAAGCCGATGGCGAAGCCCGACTCCTCGAGGCGCAGACAAAGACAGGCGTGTTGTTGATGCAGGGCGATGTCGAACAGGTGCCCCGAGCTGAGGTTGGTGCCGCCGAGCAGCGGCTTCAGCTTCTGCCTCACCGCGCCGTCGCGGACGAAGAACGCCCACTGCGCTTCGACCTTCTTGCCGTTGGCGACGGTCGGCGCTTCGTCGGAGCCATGCAGCTCCCGAGGGCCGAGCTGATCCTTCAGACGCTTCGTGACCGCGTGTCCGAGTGAGAGCAGTTTGTCTTTCGCCTTGCGACGGGCGAGCGTGTACGCGTTCGAGGACCACTTCTTGGGCTGGTAGGCCTCGAAGTCCGTCGGGCCGAAGCCCTCGAAAGGTCCGCCGCTGGAGTACGCGTCGAATGCGTCCTTGAATGTGCCCGACATGAGGGGCGAGAAGGTAACGAGCCTCGGAAACAGAGGTCAAGCCGAGCTTGGGCGGGGGCTCACGCGGCCTTGGGACACGTCGTAGAAGTAGGTGCCGGGCGGGGCGGGGACCTGCCGTTCATCGGTGGTGCTCAAAATGACCTGCCCTCGGAGTGCCTCGACCGCCTCGAAGAGCTGGCGACTGCGCTCCCGATCCAGCTCCGAGCTGATGTCGTCGAGGAGCAGGACCGGCGGCTCTCCGAGGCGCTCCGTCACCATCCGGATCTCCGCGAGCTTGAGGGCGAGGACGAGCGCCCGGTGTTGACCCTGAGAGGCACGCATCTTGACCGGGCGGTCATCAAAGAACAGCTCGAGATCATCTCGATGAGGCCCCACGGAGGTGGATCGACGATGGCGGTCGTGAGTGCGTCGCTTCTCGAGCAACGAGCTTAGCAAAGCCTCGAGTGCATCCGGCGATCGAGACTCCACTTCGGGGGGAACTGTGCTGCTGTAGCGGACTACGAGCCGTGGGGCCGGTTGAGCGATGTGTTCGAAGATCTCTGTGAGCACCGGCTCGAGCGCACGCACGTAGGACTCGCGGGCGGCCATCAGCTTGGCCCCCTCCTTGGCGAGGACTTCGTCGTAGGACGAAAGCAGGTCATCACTCGCGTCCTGAGCGAGCAGACGGTTGCGCCCCTTCAGCGCCTGAGCATATCGGAGCGCGTTTCCGAGATGGCTCGGCTGAGCGTTGAGGATCGCGCGGTCCAGGAAGCGGCGACGAAGCTCGGGCGATCCCTTCGTGAGTTGGAGATCGTCCGGCGTAAAAGCGACCGCTACGAAGGTGCCCAGAAAGCTCTGCGTGTCGCAGCGCTTGTGATCCTTTTCGAGCCGTCGAGTGGTCTTGAAGAGCTCGAGCTCGAGTTCGTGGGTCAGACCGCTGTGCTCCGATGTGATCGATACGCGGACCTTCGCACGCCGCGCTGCGTGACGAATGAGCTCGGCTCTCGGCACCGGACGCAGCGGACGCAGACCCGCGACCATGTAAAGCGCCTCGAGCAGATTGGTCTTACCCTGGCCGTTCGCACCTACGAGCACAGTTCTGCTTGCGGAGAACCTGAGTGCGACCTCTTCGAAGTTTCGGAAGTCTGACAATTCAGCGGCCAGGATGCGCATTTGCGTGCCGCCGCGGTACAGTCATAGGACGATGGCCCCTTTTCGATTCAAAGGTCGAGGCTCTCTCCTAGTGCTCTGTGCGCTGGTGTTGACCTCGTTCGCCTGCGCCCACCAGAGCGCCTCGGGACCCGCGCCGACGAAGATCTCGTCGCCGGTGACCGGGGATACATACGGCGGTTCTCCGCGCGCCGTCAAGGAGACCATACGGCCTCCGCTCCTCATGCCAGGGCCCATGACGCTCACGCAGATCGAACGGTACCTGCGAAGCCGGTCCACGAAGCTGAAGTCGCCTCGATCGGGCGTCTGGCACATCTCGATCGAGGGCGTGATGATCTTGACCATCGTGGACCCCGATCGCGTTCGCATCATGGCCCCCATCTTCGCCCTTCATCAGCTCAAGGGCGCGCCCAAGACAAAGAGCGCGCTCATGGTGCGCTTGCTCCAAGCCAACTTCGATGACACCGCCGATGCGCGCTACGCGATCTTCAATGGCATCGTCTTTGCGGCAGTGATGCAGCCGCGCGACTCGGTCTCAGGGGAGAAGGACCTCGCGGAGTATCTCACGCAGGTCGTCAACCTGCACAAGAACACCTTCCGGCAGGGCGAGTCGGCCTACTCGTCCATCACCCCCGATCCGAACTCGGTCGAGGTGGACCCGCGCAACGATCAGAGCTTGCCTTACGACGACGGTGAGCAGGGGGAGTCCGAGAGACCGGCGCCGGTGGAAGAAGGACCGCCCGAAGAGAAAGACGAGCGTGTGTTTTTATAGGACTCGGCCAGGACTCGGGTCATAGACGCATGGGCATGATGATCGCGCGATAGCCCGGTGTTCCGACGCCTTCAATGACACCCGGTGAGAGCGGATCGTTCAGATGAAGCTCCACTTTGTCCTCGGAAAGAACGGTGAGGACGTCGATGAGATACCGAAAGTTGAAGCCGATCTTGAGCGCCTCGCCCTGATACTCGGCTTCGATCTCTTCTCTCGCTTCGCCGAGATCGGGGTTGTTGGCCGACAGCGCCAAGGCGCCATTTGAAAGCTCGAGACGGACGCCTTGCGCCTTGTCCGGAGACAACAAAGAGGTCCTCTTCAGCGCATCGAGGAGCAGTTTGCGATCGAGCACTGCCTTCTTCGAGGAGTTCGACGGAATGACCTGGTTGTAGTCGGGGAACTGACCCTCGAGGAGCTGCATCGTGAGCGTCAGGCCGTCCGTCTCGAAGACCGCGCTGTTCTCCACAAAACCGAGCTTTGCTTCACCCTTGCTGTCTTCCAGCAACCGACGAAGCTCGGATACGCCCTTTCGCGGAACGATGACGCCCTTTTTCATGACCGGAGCTTTGGCCATCTTGGTTTCGATGACCGAGAGACGGTGCCCGTCCGTAGAGACCATCCGTAGACCGCTGTTCTTGTCGATGGGCTCGCAGTAGACGCCCGTGAGGTTGTAGCGCGTCTCGTCGGTGGACACCGAGTACAAGGTCTTCTCGATCATCGTGCGAAAGACCGCCGGGTCGATCTTGAAGAACTCCACCTCGTCGAAGCGAGGCAGCGACGGGAAGTTCTCCGCCGGCATGCCCACGATGCGATAGCTGACCTTGCCGCACTGAAGGGACACCCAGTGATTGGCTTCTTGCGTCAGAGAGAGCGTGTCACCCGGAAGCGAGCGAACGATGTCGTACAGCGCCTTTCCAGAGAGCGTGATGGCACCTTCGCTTTTGACCTCAGCGGGATAGGTTCCGGTGAGACCGATCTCGAGGTTCGTGGCGGACACGGAGATGGCCTTCTTCCCCGAGGTCTCTATGGCAACATTCGCGAGGATGGGCATCGTCGTCTTCTTCTCGACGATACCCTGGACGCGCTGGAGCGCCTTGCTCAGTTCTGGGACTGCGATCTTCAGTTCCATGCACGACACCCGTTCAAACGCTCAGCGTTCTTGATCCTATTAATTAAGATCTTGATAGGAGTAATAGGGCCTGTGAAAAGCGCGATCTGGGGATAAGCGCAAGATCCGAGTGAGAGAAATCGCTTCGCTCGGCCTGTGGAAAGATCGGGGCGGACCGGTGGATAGATCTGGCGGACCCGATCATTCGCCTTGTTCACACTGCTTTGCACAGCTTCCAGGGGCTTCATCCACAGCACTTCGCACATCAGGGGCTCCGATCAGTCCAAAAGGACGCGTTCGATCTCCTCGACGTGTGAACGAACGTCCGGGTCCGAGAGGCGCTGGCCGATCTTGTTGAAGGCGTTGAGCGCGGTCGTATGGTCTTTTCCGCCGAGCGCCTGGCCGATCTCGGGGTAGGAGGCGCCGGTGTGCCTTCGGCACAGATACATGGCGATCTGCCGCGGAAACGCGATGAGTCGACTCCGGCGGGCCGACTTGAGATCCGAGACCTTGACGTCGAAGTGGGCAGAGACCGCCCGCACGATGACGTCGCAGGTGAGGGCCCTACCTTTGTCGCTGACGATGTCCTTCAAGACCTCTCGGGCGAGCGACAGGGTGAGCTCGCGTCGGGTGAGGGACGAGTAGGCGTGGACACGGACGAGACATCCTTCGAGCTCGCGTACGTTCGAACGGATCGACTGGGCCAAGAACATGGCCACGTCGTCGTCGAGCGCAATGCCGTCGGTGGTGGCCTTTCTCTTGAGGATCGCGGCCCTGGTCTCGAGCTCGGGGACCTTGAGATCGGCGATGAGCCCCCAAGTGAAGCGGGATCGCACCCGCTCCTGGATGTCGGAGATCTCGTGCGGGAGACGATCCGAGGTCACCACGATGGGCTTCTGGGCGTCGTAGAGCGCGTTGAAGGTGTGGAAGAACTCCTCCTGGCAGGTCTCCTTGCCGGAAATAAACTGGATGTCGTCGAGGAGGAGCACGTCGCAGGCGCGATAGGCCCACCGAACTTCGTCCATCTTGTTCATGCGGATGCCTTGGACCACGTCGGTGATGAACTGCTCGCTGGTGCGCAGATGGATCTTGAGGTTTGGCCGCCGCTTCATCAGCTCGTGGGCGATGGCGTGCATCAGATGGGTCTTGCCCAAACCGACGCCACCCACGATGACCAGGGGTGAATAGGTGGGGATCTCGCTGTCCACCACCGAACGAGCCGCGGCCCAGGCGAGCTCGTTCGACGGACCGACGACGAAGCTCTGAAAGGTGTACCTGGGGTTCACGCGCGGGGCGCTGCGTGCGTCGTCGCGGCTGGAAGCGCCTCGCTCGAGGCTTGCGCGGCGAGGCGCGGTGGCCTGCGAAAGCTCAACCTTTCGGGACTCGGGACCGGCCTCGGGCGCACCTGGCCGGAGTTCGAGCTGCAGCTCGACGGGATCGCCGAAGGCCGCCACCTCTTCCTCGAGCACGTGACGGTAGTGGTCGCTCACCCAGTTCAGCGAGAAGCTGTCCGGGAGGCCGATCCTAAGGGTTTGACCGGCGTCTTCGAGGCAGGCCATCTGAGTGACCCAGGTGGCGTAGGCTTGGGGGCTGAGGCGGTTTTTTAGCGCTTCACGCAGCCGATCCCAGCGGGGAAAGGGCGAGCTTTCGGTCGATCCTTGCAAGTGCGAGCGCTCCTCTGATCCAGATTCCTCTTCGGGCTCGAGCAGCGGCGACTCCGGTGCAACCGGGGCGACGTCAGCTCTCGTTCGAGGGGGCGGCGGAAGCTAGCGCGGGCGCGGGGCAATCGCAAACAGTTCACCCTCGGCTCGCCGGTTGTCGAACCGAGGGTCTCATCCGCGGAATCGACCCTTGACAGGCCAGGCAAAGAGACACAGAACGACCCCCTTTCGGAGTATCGATCATGAAACGGACCTTTCAACCATCTCGCATTCGCCGCAAGCGGACCCACGGGTTCAGGAAGCGCATGGCCACCCAGCAGGGACAAGACGTGCTGCGTCGTCGTCGCTCCAAGGGTCGCAAGCGCCTGACGCCTGGGATCTACAAGAAGTAGCCCTCGTGACTCGGGACGCCGAGCGCAACCCTGCTTCCTTCGCGCTCGCTCCCGGCGGAACTTTTTCTCGATCCTCCCGGGTTCGACACCGGCGAGACTTCACCCGCATCCAGAGTTCTGGAGTCCGCGTGCGGGGTCGCAGCGTGACCGTGATTGCGATGTATCAAGCTCAGCCTGAGCCTCGTCTCGGCTGCGCCATCTCGAAGCGAGTGGGGAACGCGGTCGTCCGAAACCGCATCCGCCGATTGATACGGGAAACCTTTCGCCGCCTGAAGACACAGCTTTTGCCGGTGGACTTCGTCGTCGTTGCGCACCCGGCCGCCGCGGCGCTGGCCCGCGCCGGGCTCGAGACCCTGTCCGCGGAGCTCGGACCGGCCCTCATCGAGGCCGGCAAGAAGGCGGAGATGCGCGGGCCCAGGCGATGAACGCGGTGGCCGAATCCAGTTCTACCGTGCCTCCAAAACCAGGCCTCGTGGCTCGTTTGCTCCTGGTCCTGCTCCGCGGCTACCAGCTGTTGCTTTCGCCCCTCTTCACTTTCCTTGGGGCCGGTTGTCGATTTCACCCTACCTGCAGTGCCTATGCAGTTGCCGTCATTCGGAAGGATGGGGCATGGAGGGGCTCGCTGCGTGCCCTCTCTCGTCTGTCTCGCTGCCATCCTTGGCATCCAGGCGGAATGGACCCGCCCTGAGCAAGACTCCCATGGAAGACTCGTCCCAAACCCAGCGACTCATCCTCGCCGCCATCCTTTGCTTCGGCGTGATCATCGCGTGGGAGCATTTCTTTCCTTCCATGCCGCCGGCCTCGACCCAGGCGCCGGCCTCGAGCGCAGATGCGGGTCTGGAACCGGAACAGAACGCGGGCACACCGCGCGTGACACGGTCGAGTACATTGGCGGCGGGCGCCGATCCCTCGGGCGAAGCCGAGATCGCGATCGAGACCTTCGAGTTTCGCGGAGAGGTGAAGGGATCGGATGGTAAGCCGATCCCGTACGAGCTTTCGCTCACGAACTTGGGCGGCGGCATCGAACGCTTCGCCCTGCCCTCTTTCTTCGAGCGCACCAACGTCAACGCCAGCACCGAAAACGTGATCCACCTGGCCGAGACCGATCTCGGACCCGCCCTCGAACGGCAAATGGCCGGCATCGAACTCGTCGGCGATTCCACGGTCCGGCTTCCGAAACGACCCATCTACACCGTGGTCGACAAGACCGATAAGACCATTCTCTACCGCTACGAGACGCCCGAGGGGCTCGTGATCGATCGCGAGTACAGCCTGAGCGCGGACAGCTTCGCGATCGAGATGGCGGTGACGCTTCGGAACGACTCAGGCAAGCCCCAGAGCCTGCAGCTTCAGATCAGCTCGGTCCTCGAGCGCACCGCTTCGGCCGAGAGTGCGTTCTTCTTCGCGCCCGCGCCGGACCATTTGAGCGGGCTCTGTTTCACCGAGGGCAAGGTCGAGCGAGAAGCGCAGCAGAGCTTGGCGGAGGAAGGGAAGCACTTCGAGCAAGCCGTGAAGTGGGTGGCCATGGATCGGCAGTACTTCGTGGCTGCCATCGTTCAGCGGGACGGAAGCGATGCGGAGTGTCGCCTCCGGGGATCGGGTCGCAGCGCATCCGCCTCGCTCCTGATGCCGCTCACGAAGCTCGATGCGGGCGAAGAGAAGAGGCACAAGTTCACGAGCTATCTCGGAGTGAAGAAGCCGGAGTTCCTCACCCGCGTGGATGCGGGGCTCGAGGCCGCGGTGGACTACACGATCCTCGGCTTGAACCTTGCCATCATCTGTGAGGGCCTGCTCGCGATCATGGCCCTCATCTTTGGGTTCAGCGGATCGTGGGGGCTCTCGATTCTCGGTCTCACCGTGCTCGTGAAGCTCGTCCTTTTTCCACTGAACCAACGTTCAGGTAAATCGATGCGCGCCATGTCCGCGCTCAAGCCGGAGATGGATGCCATCCGCGTGAAGTTCCCCGACGACCGGCAGCGCCAAAGCGAAGAGATGATGCGCTTGTACCAGAAGTACAACGTCAACCCCGCCAGCGGCTGTGTCCCGATCCTCATCCAGATGCCCATCTGGTTCGCGCTCTATCGTGCGCTCTGGGTGTCCGTGGACCTCTATCAGGCTGACTTCATGTGGATTCCGGACCTGACCGCGCGGGATCCGCTCTACATCCTGCCGGCGCTGCTCATCGTGGTGATGTTCGTGCAGCAGAAGACCACCCCCACCGCGATGGACCCCACGCAGCAGAAGATCATGCTCTACATGATGCCGCTGCTGTTCGGTTCGATGATGGTCTTCCTACCGGCCGGGCTCGTCTTCTACATTTTGGTCAACAGCGTGTTGACCATCCTGCAGCAGCACTTTATCAACAAGTCGATTGGCCCGGCAAAAGGGCCATCGTCCGCGCAACCGGCGACTGCTTAGCGCCACCCGGACGAGAAAACGGGCCAGCCAACCTGATCGAGTCGATCGCCAACTTTCGGTTACGGCACCATGCGATCCACTCGTGTCTTTTTTGGTTCGGCTTCACGCGGGAGATGACGTGAAAAGAGAAATGGAATTTGAAGGACGATCGGTCGAGGACGCGGTCCAGAAGGCCTGCAAGGCGCTTCGGCTTTCCGAGACGGAGCTCGACTACAGCGTGATCGATGAAGGCGCGGGAGGGCTCTTCGGTCTCGGCTCGCGGCCGGTCCGCATCAAGGCGGTGGCCCCCGAACGAGCCGACGTCCCCTCGAGCGAGAGCGACGAGGAGGGAGGCGGACATCCCGGCATCGTTGGACCGGCCCCCGAGAAGGCGGCGCTCGCGAAGGAAGTCGCGACCGAGCTGGTGGCGAAGATGGGGCTTCGAGCCGCAGTCGTGGTTCGCGACGAAGAGCGGGAGATCATCATCGAGCTGAACGAAGTGGAAGGCTCTGAGGACATCGGTGAGGCCTTCGGGGGCAGTCGACCTCCAGCCCTCCCCTCTTTCCAGTTCCTGCTGAACAAGATCGTTAATCGTTTCCCCGAGGGTCGGAAGCACATCGTGGTCGAAGCGGCTTCGGTCGCGGCTCGTGCCGCGGCTCGTCGGGCAGCCGCTCCAACCGAACCGGGCAACGGTTATGTTGTCCCTAAGCTCACGAAACCAAAGGATATTCCGGAGGATGTGGATCCGGAGCTCTCGCAGCTCGCGGAGCGTCTGGCGGAGAAGGCGGTAGAGCTGAATCGGGTGATCACGATTCATCCCATGCCTGCGCACGACCGACGCTCGATCCACCTCACGATTTCGAGCATGGAAGGCGTCGAGACGATCTCCGAGGGCGACGGCCTGTACCGCAAGATGCACATCGTTCCGGCCCAACTCCTCGCCGCGGGTGGTGCGGGTGGAGGGCAGCGCAAGCGTCGACGTCGCCGCCGCCGCCGCGGTGGCGGAGCTGGAACCGGTCCGGCAGAGGCGGCCGCGGAGTAGCGCGCCGTTGCCCTCCCGCACGAAGGCTCAGAAGCTCTTCGGGGCGGCTTGTCTCAAGGTCGGGCTCGAGCGCGGTCAAGTGAGCCGTGCGGCCGCGATCGAGATCTTTCGTGGCACGCTGGAAGAGCTCGGCCTGACGGAAGGCGAGGTCGAGGACTTCCTTCGTGCACACCGTGAGGACGTAGAGCGCGCCTGGGAACGTCGAGATGGGTCCAAGGGAGGTTAGGCTATGACCGAGGAGAGCTATAACCTTCAGGACGTCGCGGAGATGCTCGGGATCAGTCGGCGGGCGCTGCACAAGCGGTTGCGAGAGGGCGTCTTTCCGGAGAGGTTCTTGGCTCAGGGCCGGCATGGCCTCGAGACTCGGATTCCAGCTCGCGACGTCGAGGCGGCGCTGCACCAGCTCAGGGTGGAAGCGAGTTCTCGGCCCGAGCGAGCTGTACTGGGCCTCTCGGTCCGGCCCCCCGAGAGCTCTGGGGAACAGACGACGGACACCCCGACCACGCTGCCGGTCCAGCGGATGGAAGCCTTGCCTGAGCGGGTCGATGTACAACGCCTGAAGGACGCCCTGATCGCGCTCGTTCGAGAGGACCGCGAGCAGATGCTTCGCGTTCTTCGAAGCGCCCTCTCTGCCCGCGATGATGAGGTCCATGGTCTTCGGACTCAGCTCGTGGAGGTGCATCGGGCCGTGGAGCGTCTGCGCGAGCGAATCGAGGGCTGGGAGCTGACGATGACTGCGTCCTCTCGAGTGGATGGTGCGCTCGGCATCCCGGCGGCCGCGAGCCCCGGGGAGGATCTCGTGGACCAGCTCCTCCGCGAGCTCGCCGAACTCGAAGGCCTCGTCGAGCATCGATCCTGAGTGTGGCCCCGTTCCACGTGGAACGGACCTCTCCTTCACCGTTTCACGTGGAACTCGATCCACCAGATTTGGTGGTGCTGTGTCTTCGATCCCACTACGGCTTGGACAATGGGCCGCAGCCAAGCCGGACTACTCTGTCCCCTTCCCTCTCGTCTCGACGCTAGTCCCCTGGAAACGTTGAGGCGAGCGAAACTCGGCGAGCAATCTTCGTGTCTGGTCGTCGCGCGAGGAGGGCGAATACTCTCTGTATTCAACCGACGAGAGCCAAAGGCGTCGCGGCGAGCAGCCGCGAAGAGGGCCGGCGACATTTGCTCGCCTCTACCTTTCCAGGGGACTAGAGCTGAGAGACGATCCGAAGCGCCCCAGGCGTGCTCAGACGTAGACCGTCCCCTTTGGCCTCCAAACCCGCTTCATCAGCTTCCACAACGCTCCCTGGCCGTAGGCGCACCAGGTGCTCATAGCTCTCCCGGTCGCGCTTGAGCGCCGTCAAACGAATCACAGCCCCCTGTGAAGAACAGAGCATCCCTGTGGCCCGATGCTTGTCCGGATAGCGCAGCTCGAGGAGTCTGGCGGCACCCGACCCCCGTTCGCACACCGGCTCGGCCTGGAGCACGAGCCACGAGAATCTCAGGCTCGCGGCATCTCGTCGGGTCATCTGGGCGAGTCGCTGGGTGACGGGACCGGGATCGTGAGCCCAAGTGAAGTGGCACCAGTCGCGCGCTTGCAGTGGACACGGCAGCGTTCGTTGGGGGCAGGGGGCCAGCACATGAGCTCTCCAGGCGTCTCGGAGGCCCTGAAGCCTCTGGCTCTGTTCCTTCGTCCCTGGTTCAAACAGGTAGAGGCGGCCCCCCGGAGCAAGCTGCTCGAGCCATCTCGAAAGCCAAGCTCCAACCACCCTGGAATCAGCGCCCGCTCGGGCCATCATCTCATTGAGGGAGTAGGCGAGGGCGATCCCGCCAAAACCACTGCCCGCAAGCCCTTCCGAGGGGCCGACCGAGGTCTTCGGCGTCGCCGCGCCGGCGGCGCGAAAGATATTTGGCGCGAGTTCGAGGCCCGATGCAGCCACATCCCGGAGCTCGACCTCGTGTCCGAGAAGGGCGGCCACGAGCCCCACCGGTCCGCAGCCCGCCCCGAGTTCGACGAAGCCTCCCTGGCCCGGCGGATACGCGGCGAACACGGCCTGGGCGATGGCAAAGCTCCGGGCGCCGAACACCAGAGCAGCGACCGCCCGCGCATCATCCCCGCCGAGATGCCCGCTCGCCTGCTTCGCGAGCACGTTCCTTCGATCTTCGGTGAGCGCCACCGAGAGCCGTTCGTACGCCTTTGCCCAGCGGGTCCAAGGCACGCTCTCCTCGGTCAGGCCGAGAGCGCTGAGGACTGCGGCCTCATAGCCCGCCAGACCGATCACTATCGTTTACCCTTATATAACACCCCAGATCACTTTTTCCTCTGCGAGAACGCGGCGATACGCTCATCCGCATCCTTCGGCGGCCGTCCGGGACCGCCGGGAACCCAGCGCCCCACCTTGGGTCGACTCCGGCGCTTGGGCTTGAGCCGAGCTTCGAGCGCCTCGATGTGCTGAGTGAGAACCTCGACCTGCTCTCGAAGCGCCTCCAGGTCTGCATGCAGGCTCGTGCTCTCCGTGGCCAAGCGCACCGCCACCCGCTTCTCGATCTGATGCCCCAGCTCTTCGGCCAGGAGTGCGGCGTACTCGCCTACCCGATTCTTCCGAGGTCGAGCCATCCGCTGCGCCGACCATAGCGCTTCGCACCTGGAAGCTCAAAATTCGCGCAGCTCGATCGTCACCCCGCGAAGGACCTCGCCCGGTCGGAGTATCCAATGAGTGAGCGCCACCACGCGGTACTGCGCGTCGCGAATCTCCACTTCATAGCGGCCGGCTCTGAGTTGGGTTCGGAACTTCCCATCCTCCTCGACGTCGAATCCCCCATCCGAGCCGGTGTCGCGATCGAGTGCTTCGCCCAGCAGCAAGGCACCCCGAGGTGGGGGGCTCACTCTCCCTTCCACTTCCGCCAGCGGCTCGAGCTCAATCGCCCCAAGATCCGTCCTGCCGGATCCCACGAGCACCGACTCAATCCGCGCGGACGCATAGCCCGAGCTCTGGCTGATGAGCGTCCACGTGCCCTCTTCGATCCCGGAGAGAACGAAGCTCCCCGACGGGCTGCGTGAGCGCTGCGTGAGTCTAGCCCCGAGTCGGCCGAGGATGAGGTCCATCTCGGTGATACGGACCTTCGTCTCCGAGTCGACCAGGTGCCCCGCGATGGACCCAAGCCCACCCAGCTCCATGGTGAGTTCGTTCTCGCGGTCCGAGTTCAGAGTGAAGCGCTGCGTGCGCTCCAGTCCAACCGGACTCGTGACTCTCACGACGACCTTCCCGGCAGCCAGATCCGTCAGCACAACCTGACCGTCGAAGTCCGTCACGCTCTGGCACGCGTTCTCCGTGTGCTGAAAGGCGCTGACCAGGACCCCGGCCATCAGCGAACCGGCACCGTCTTGCACCCGCACCCGAAGGAGCACACTCGGTTCGAGCAGGAAGTCGAGCGTGGCGTCTGTCGGCTCGACGTACATGCCGCGGCTCTGGTGGCCCTCTGCCCAAGCGATGACCTGCACGACTCCATCGAAGAGTGGAAGCTGATAGCGACCGACCTCATTCGTGCGCACGCCATAGCGATCGAGCTGAGCTCGGGGCGAGGCTTTCGTGGGTCCGGGAGGCGAGTTCCAGACGATCGCATGGGAAAGGGGGCCTCGGGCGCCTCGTACCTCCCCGGTCAGCGTGCGGCCGTTCTTCAAACGGAGATCGAGCCGCGTTCGCGACTCCGTTCGTTCCTCGAGGAGCGCCTCCGTCGAAACGAAGCGAGAATGATGAGCGCCGATGACGAGTTCCTCGAGGGGCGCGACTTCGAAGACGTATCGGCCTCGAGCATCACTGCTGGTCCAGGCCGCGGGTTCGTCGTTGGCCGAAACCGCGCGCAGGCGCCAGCTCACGCTCGCGCCCTCCACGGCTGCGCCCGAAGGGTCGGTGACATAGCCTTCGAGCCGGCCGCTTGGGGCGAGGACCAGGCGGACGTCTTCGTCGTCCTCGAGGATGTCGAGTTTTCGCAGGTGGATCGAGGTCGTCACGAACCCGTCGGCTTCGGCCTCGAGGCGGTGCACTCCCGGGCGCAGTCCGGCGACCACGAACGCGCCCTCTGTATCGCTCGTGGTCTGGTCGACGAGGGTCTGGCCACGCCAGACTCGGACCGCCGCATTCGCGATGCCGCTCTCGGTCCGACTGCTCAGGACGCGGCCGAGGAGCACAGTGGAGGCGTAGGGATCGTCGACCTCTGCCGTCACCGTTTCTCGGTGTTCTTGCGTCGCCCGGTCTCGTGTGCGACTGGAAGTTGCGACGACTCGCGGTTTCGTTCGCGCGATCTCGCGGGGGATCGTGACTTCGCTGGCGGGTTCGGAGCAGATCAGCCCGCGATGGATCGCGAAGGCGGAGACCGCGACCAGGGCGAGTGTCAGCCAGGAGCGCCGGCGCACTTCGCCACTATAACTCGCACCACCCTCGCCGGAGCCATCTACATCGGGCTCGGGCAGGACTGGTGCGTGGTCGAGGCAGAGACGTCCGCGCTGAAACGGACGGTCTGTGACTGACCCCCGAGGACCAATTCAACCTCGAACTGACAGGCCCCGGACGGCGCCGAGGAGATGGTCACTGCGCCGGCGAGCGCCTCGGCGGCCTCGAGCCGCGTCGAGGTCCACCGTCGGTAGATGGCACATCGCGCAGAGGAGCTCGAGGGGTGCTCTGCGTCGCAACTCGCATCGAGGCCGTAGAGCCCGGCCGGGCAGCCAAAACCGATGTTGGCGAGTGTAAGGTAAACCTGTTCCCCCGCGAGCCCGGGCGAGTGGCCGTAGTCATCGGCGAGCCCGCAGCCGATCGCGCCGCTGACGGTCGAGATCGAGGCGCGAACCGCACCGTCCACGATGAGACCCACACCGGTGGGGGTGAAGGGGCGGGCGCCGCCTTCACAGGTGAACTGTCGGCGGTCGATCAGCAGACACTGGCCGTCGCAGCGGGCCACGGTCTCCTCCTGTCCGTCTCGGCAGACCACGATCTCATTGCCGTTGCTGCAGGACTCTCCGCCGTTGGGCGCACACTCGCGGTTCGGGTCCTTGATGATGACGCCGGAATCATTCGTGGGTTGGTCCGAGCCCAGGTCCTGGTTCAGGCCTCCGTCTGGCTCCGTTCCCAGCTCGTGGCTTTCGCCTTCGCAGGCGACCGACGCGAAAGAAAAGGAGATCGCCAAGGACAGCGCGAGGGGTGAGAAACGATGCATATTCATAACCTCCGCCGATGAGTGGGGGCGGTCGACCGAGTTTTTGATGCGCCTCGTCGTTTTCCTTGCGAGGCTCTCGCGTCGCCGGGATCAGCTCGGGATGTTCATGTATGCGAAGTAGAGGTCCACATCCGCGGGCTGATGCTTGCTGAGGAGGAGCTTGCGCAGCGCGGTGGCTTTGTCCTTAGGCAGTTCGGAGAGGAAGTCGATCTCCTGGTCGGTCAGGCCGTTTTCATGTGGGATTTCGAAGTGATCGAGTGCGTCGGCCAAGAGCTCACGCCGGAACGAGAGATAGCTGCGAATGAGCTCCTCCAAGACCTCGTCGGCCACAGCCTCGCCGTTCTGGATGGCAGCCAACAGTCGCCCGGACCGGTCGTCGTCTTCGGCCTTCTTGAGGGCGAAGGCCGAGTTCTTCTTGGGCTTCAGTCCGAGTCGCCGGTAGAGCTCCTCCCGGACCTTCCGGGGGGAGGCGCTCACCACTTCGGTGAAGCGGTCCGGGCTCATGGTGCGAAGAATCTCCCTCGGGGTGGCCATAGGCGATCGCGTACCCGAAGGCTCCGCGCCTGGCAATCGCGAGATCTAGCCCGCCGGCTGAGCTATCCGAGCCCGGCCGTTCCTGGTACCGCAGAAGCATGAGTGCGGCCGCTGCTTTCCCTCCGCTTCGTCCCCTCGGCGGCACCGGGGCCGAGGTGCTTCCGTTTTCGCTCGGCGGCGAGGGGGTCCTCCGAACCGTGGGCCGGGCAAAGGAGGCCATTCCGGTGATCCTCGAGGCCCTGCGCCTGGGGGTCAGGTACTGCGACACCGCGCCCGCCTACTCGCAGAGTCAGGATTACTATGGCCAGGCGTTCCTCGAAGCCGGGCCTGAGGCTCGGGCCCAGGTGGTCCTCGCCTCCAAGACTCACGAGCGATCGAGAAGTGGTGCTCTACGCCTGCTCGAGGACAGCCTGAGACGCCTCGGGACCTCTCACCTGGACGTCTGGCAGCTTCACGACCTGCGGACGCACGAGGATTTGGATCTGATCTTCGGCCGCGGAGGCGCGATCGAAGCGGTCGAAGAGGCAAAGGCTCAAGGTCTCATCCGCTTCGTGGGTCTCACTGGGCACCACGATCCAGAGGTCCTGCTCGAGGCGATGCGGCGCTACCGTTTCGACACCGTGCTGGTCGCGATCAATCCCGCCGACGGTCGGAGGCTTCCGTTCATCCCGAGCGTCGTGCGGGAAGCGAGGGCGCAAGGGATGGGGGTCGTTGCCATGAAGGCTCTCGCCGCCGGGCAGATCCCACGCGACGGAACCGCACCGGTGGCGGAGCTCCTGCGGTACGCGGCCAGCCTCGCAGATACTGCGGTCATCGGATGCTCGACCGTGGCCGAGGTGCGAGAGAACATGCAGGCCGCCTTGCAGTTCACGCCCATGAGCGAGGACGAAAAGCAGTCGCTCGAGCGGCGGCTCTCAGCGCGCGCGGGCTACGACTACTTCAAGCGACCATGAGCCGAGGGAAAGTTCGGGGGACGCTCGACTGGACCCGAACTCGGGCGCAGCGAAAGGACCTCTGGCTTTGCCACCTTGGGTGCCCTGTTCGGGGGACGCTCGACTGGACCCGAACTCGCCTCTAGACCACCGACTCGACGTGACTTTTCACCGCGCCCGAGTTCGGGTCCAGTCGAGCGTC
>WYAZ01000065.1 GCA_011526105.1 Deltaproteobacteria bacterium
CGCTACGAAGGGAGTTGGGTCGCCCCCAATGACCGAGGAGCCCGAAAGGGCGGCCGCAGGCCGCGCGTCGGCCAGGGACGAAAAGGACAAGCGCGAACGTGATCGAACTTCTCGGACGGGACACTAGATCGCACGAATGGTCTGATCGATGGCTTCGCAAAGGAGAAGTGATGAAGACGCCAACTGTAGGAGGAGCAGAAGCCCGCACCGCCGCGAGACAGGACGATGCCGTCCCCGCGACCGGAGCCAAAGGAGAGGCGGCGATCCCCAACCACGCCCTGGCCGACGACGCCTACCATGAGCGACCACTCGCCCGCGTCCAGCTCGATGGTTGGGGGGCCAAGCACTCGGTGGGCTCTGGTCCAGGCTTTCAATCCAGGCCACTGGATGACGCGGGGCTAAGGAGCTGGCTCGGCGCGCTGACCGCCGGTGACTGGTGGGGCTCGTGCGACCCCCAGCCCGCGCGGACCACGGCCGCACCTCCGTCCGTCGAGGAGAAGCAGCGGCTCTTGTCGCTCATCGATCAAATGGAGATACCGAGCTTTGGTCCCTACATGATGTCGACAGAGGAGGTGCCGGGTTTCGTCGCCGACCTCGGTGGACTCGAGACGCTCCGCCGGATGGACCCCGGAGAGTTTGCGCGGAAGCTCTCGGACGACGCGGACGTCAAGCGGCTCTACGAGAGCTACGCTCGAAGGAGCACCCAGCCTACGCTGAATGGCGGCAGGCGTGAGGACGGGACCGAGTCCGCCTCCGCCCAGAGCTACTTCATCGTGCCTGAGCACGAGACGCTCTACCTTCTCCACACCAACTTCAGGGCCTCAACGAGCAGCGGGAAGCTGGTCGGCGTCGATCAGCAGCTATGGCATGCGCTGCCGTTCGAGCCCAGCGTGATTGGTGCTCGGCCCAAGCTGCGCGAGGTCCTTGCCGACGTCGAACGAGCACAGACCTCTCTCGGGGAGCTGGTCTCGATCGCGCAGATCACCAAGGATGCACGTGCGGTCATCCAGCACGCATCTCAGAGGAGCCTATGGGTGAATGCGGATCCCAAGGCGCCCGACACAAAGGCTCTCGAACAGAAACTCACTAGCTACCTCGAGGCCTTCGCCGACAAGCTGGAGGCCTTGTACGAGCGCGGCGAGACAAGAAAGATGATGCGCGAAATCCAGGGCGCGGCGGCCGGAGTGGCGGCCCTGCGAGAGATCGTCGGGCAGCAGCCCTCGCCGTAGTCCGGAAACGACCGGCGCGACCGGCGCGGCACGAGATCCGAGCGCGGCGCAGAAGAGCGTAACCGCGCAGGCACAACCTTTCCTGTTTGGTCATTGCCTTGTCGGGATGAGGGTAGCGAGCAACGGGAGCGTCGGAGGCGGAACCCCGCAGCAGCACTCGAGCCGGCCCGTTAGGGCCCAGCGCTGTTTTTGTAGAAGTAGACCGCGTCGGTCGTGGTCACGAGCGCGAAGACGTTGTACTCGGGCAGGTAGCGAAACCGGCCGTAGGTGCCAGTGGGAACGGGCGAGGCCGGCGCGTCGACCGCGCTGCGCTGGGTCCAGACTTTGCTGGCAAGGTCCAGCACCCAGGGACCCCCGCCCACCCAGGCGACCATCTGGTCGGCCTTGCTGTCGTATGCCAGGCCAGGCGCCCCTGCCTGGATCACCTCGCCGCCGCCGGTTTGAATCTGCTGATCAGGTCGACCGGGTACGCTGGCCGAGTTGTCAAACGTGCTGCCACCGGTGGTGATCCAGTCGTCGGTGACATAGACCGCCCGATCGATATCGTAGATCATGTACCCCCCGCCGCCGACATACCAGAGCTGGCGACGCTCGCTGTCCAGAGTACCGGTGGCTTTGTGGCCCGCGTAGCGCGGCCACAGAGGTGGATAGCCGAGGTCGTCGATCAAGCGGTAGGACGCCTGCTCGATGTCGTAGGCGTAAAAATTCTGAGTCACCTTTAGGTAGATCGTGCGCGTGACCTCGTCGTAGACCGCGCTGTTCTCGTAGCTGCCATTTGGCACGCCGGTCGTCTCGACCTGCTGCCAACTGCGCGCCAGCGGGTCGAATTGCCAGGTCACCTTGGTGGGATTGCCATCCTTGGAGCGCGAGCCACCCCAGCCATACATCTCGCCCCGGTGGCTCATCCAAGCCAGGCCATCATAGGTGTGGCGCGACACGGGCTGACCATCGGGGAGCGGGTCCTGGTCGTATGGACCTGGCGAAGGCTCGGTGAGCCGCTCCCAGGTGAAATCACGGGCTGAGAATGCATAGACCTCGTTGCCTGCGTAGTCGTTGTGGCCGCCGCCCCAGAGGAGAAAGAGCCTCGGCCCGGCTGCCCACACCCCAGAATTCCAGGCGCTAAGCAGGGCAGAACAACCCGAGACAGCGTACCAATCGTCTTCGTACTTGGCTTCGCACCGGTCGATATAGCCCGCGGAGACGCGCAGCCAGCTGTCGGCCGGCATGTCGATCAAGCTTTGCTCTTGTTCAGTCAGTGGGGGACCGCGGTCTTTGCCGGCCGTGTCCGTCGCACCAGCGTCTTCCAGCAAAGCAGCGTCTTGCGGCGCAGCAGCGTCATCCAGCACAGCCCCGTCGGCACCATTCGATCCATCTCTGAATCCACCGTCGACGATCTCTGGGTCCTTGGAGCAGGCCAACCCGCTCCCGATCATCACGCCGACCAGCAGGATATTCTTGAATTTCAACACGCTCTGCACCACCCGCTTGCAGTCATCCCACTTGATGTCCCAGCCATGAGTCTTTGCAGCTCACCGCCTCTGCTTCAAGCTCAGGGCGAGGTATCCACCAACGTCGGACGAGAGCCGACGGCCGTCATCCCAGGGGGGACAACCGGCCGGGATGCTATCGTGACTCAGGCCCGCACGAGTATCAAGCAGGCAACGGGTTTAGAGCGTGCCTGCGATCTCGTCGATCTTCGCAAGCACAGAGGACGTGTCGTCTGCGGCGAGCCGGCCGAAGTCCGTCAACGACAGGAGCAGGTATCCGGCTTTGGAGAGCGAGACCTCGGCGACGTCCAGGGAGCGGGCGAAGTTCGTCTTCGTACGCCAAAATGGGCCATACGCTCGCCTGGTCCGTAAGCGTCGAGTCTGCCGCCAGTCGCCTAGCCCCTGCGTAGGAGCGCCTCTTAAGATTAAACGGGTGAAAGCGCCCCAGATCCCTTTTGCAGCGTCGATGACGGGCAACGTTTCCGTCCGAGCTTTGATGCCTCGGGTTTGATCCAGGGCCTGGGCCTCCTGTCTAGGGCAAGCGTCGCGTGAAGTCCAAGTGACGCCGGCTTCGCGCTCCGCCACGACCCCTCCGCGGAGCGGTGCGCTTGGAGGATCCCGACCCGCGGATGTCTGCTGGCCGCACGCCTCAGCGGGTGACACCGTGATCGTCCCGAGCTCCACGCACCTCTCGAGCAGGTTCAGCTTGGGCCGCGTCGCACCCCACCGATGAGGCACGAGTTCGCGAATGCGGCGCCGAGGCCAATGAGGGAGGACGCGAAAGGATCTCGCAGGTCACGCTCGAGGTCGAACTCTGCATCCGCGCTGACGCCAGCAGCGCAAGTCGCAACCGAACACCGATCCCCAGTGCGCTTTTCTGCAAGAAGGGCAGATCGATGCCTACTTCTCCATCTCGCACCGATCCGCGCCCCCTTGTACTGGCTCGACGATCGATGAAACCTCGATCTCGATTCTCCCAGGGGCAAGCCGGCCTTCGCGGCTCTTCCCGATCCGAGCGGACCAATGCGAGACGCTGAGCGGCACGCCGGCGTAGGTCAGACGGGGGCGGTCGAGAGCGGGCGCGGGCTCATCCCATGGAATGCTTCGGCCGAGCACGAAGCCTACAAGGGTGACCGCGACGGCCTTGGGAGTTGTGAGCATCGGTGCGTCAACGTCCGAAACCTGACCTTCTTGGTGAAATCTCGCGACCGAGTCTCGTCTCCCGGTCGCTTCGCCCGATTGACCGGGTTCGCCGTGTCCCAGCGGCCCCATCGACCGCCGTGAAGCCATGCCGTAGAGTCGAGCTCGGTGCCCCTGCCTCGAACCGCCCTTCTGACCGCGTGGGCAGCAGGCCTCTGGTCGGCGAGCTGCGCGGCCGACCGGACGCCTGAGTTTGTGCCTCTCGACACGTCTGAGATGCGGTACCGCCTGTTCTCGTTCTTCGACGCGAGCGGGCATCTGACTCGAATCTCGTCCCCGGAGCTCGTCCCCGAGGGAGAGAATCCAGGCGACTCGCCGATTCGACTGGCGTTCGAAGAGGACGAGATCGAGGTCGTTCTTCTGGGACTCAGCCAAGCTGAGCTCGATGCCCACGTGCCGTTGCTCGACCAGACGAGGCCCGAGTCGCTGGGTGCTCGCTTCGGAGCCTGGGTGTGCGGAACCAGGGACCTCGACTACGAGGCACACACCGTACACATTCCGGTGCCACCGTCGGCGACGCTGCTGCTGCATCGTCTCGGGGGAGCAGGTTTCCACGCCGCGACGCCGAACCACCTCGAAGCCGTGCGATCGATGGCGCTGCGGTTTCCGATCGACTTTGGTCTCTGTCTCGGCCCATCCAAGCCCAAACTCTCGCCCTTCGGCTCTGCGGCGTTTCACATCCCACCGGGCGCGACGGTGGGAGGGGTCTCGGTGGACGTGGACCGCGATCTCATCCAGTTCCGGGCGATCGCGCGCGTGGATGATCGACGCGTCGTTGCGCTGAGTCGCGACACCGTCTTCCTCCTGGAGAAAGACGTCCCGTACCAGGACACGCCGAGCCTGGTCGTGCACCTGGCTCCGTCCTTCGGCACGATGGTCAAGATAGCGATCGACCGCCGTCCGGGTCTCGCCTCTCGGTCCGTGTTCGTCAGCGGCGGACGCGACGGCGGCCGGGGCGCGTACCATGAGCTGGTACTCTCGAATGAAGGCCTGCGTATGGTTCGAAGCGCCACGACCACGGAAGGGTCGCGCCTGAATGACATCATGGTCGATGCCCAGGGTCGTATGGTGGCCGTCGCAGACGACGGCCTGTTGTGGACAAAACGACCTGAAGACACGGAGCCTCAGTCCTTCCATCTCGCTTTGAGGCTCCAGGCCGTCGCGCCGTCGCCCGACCCGGCCCGACCTCACGCCCTCGCCGCCCCCGACAAGGCTTTTCTGGGTGACGCCTTCACGCGTGTCTTCGATACCTACGCCTCCAACGCGTTGGGGCTCGGACTTCTCGAACTCAACAGCATCACCTCCCGATCGACCGAGACGGAGCTGGAGCTTTGGGTCGGCGGCAAGGCGGGTTGGGTGGGCAGGACGCGGGACGGACGGCTGGATCAGGTCCACCTCGACTGGTCGGAGGAATGGCTCTCTTGTATGAGTGGGATTCGAGCCTGCGGCGTTGCCGCCTTGTCCCATGTCATCGTGGAGCTCGAGGCCGACCCGCGCCCCGGCGCGCAACGGCTCTACATGCTCGCGGACTACTGCGACGGGGCGGTCATCGCGGTCGATGACGCCAGAGGCTGTGCGACGTCGCTCCGACCGCCGCCGGATGAACTCGACTCACCCGTCCAACTCCGCGCGATCGAGATCCACGACGGCTGGCTCACCGCGGCCGGGGATCGCGGCCGAATCTACGAGACGCGGCTATGAATGGCCGCGGCAGAAACCCCGCAGCCGCGACCTCACGCCGAGCCCCCATCGTTCGCTCGGCTCAGTAAACGTGCGAATTCACACGAGGCCGGTCGGGGGCCTGGCTGATTGGCGCAACGAAAGTCACCGCCTGCCGATCCTGATCCGAAGCCGTGAGCACCCTCCTCCCCCACGTGCCGACCGCTCTGAAGGCCAAAGCGCTCGCAGGTTTCGAGTGGAACCGGGACGAGGTTCGTGAGGTCGCCGCCGATCACGACATCACCGATGGTCGGACGCTGCTCCTCGAAGCCGTTCACTTCGACGCGGGCGACAAGATCCTCTCGGGAACAGACCTCCGTCGCGCCGCGCTCTCCATCGCGAGCCCTACTCACGCTCAGCTCGGCCGCGGCTTCAATGGCCAATACAAAGGGCGCCTCTTCAACGCAAAGGAGCTCGACGCGGCTCTTCGGCACTTCGGGGTTGCTGACGTGACGGGTGTGCTCGAACGCGCGATCGTCGGGATCCCGAAGGGCGGGACGATCGACTTCGAGACCCTACGCAATGCGAGCTCAGCGCTGGCCGCACCCTTCACGCGTGACCTCGAGTTCTCTTCCCGTCGCGTCGAAGCCACGGTGGCGAAGCAGGCCCTCCCCGGTCGATCGGCGCTGCTCGGCGCGGCTCGACTCGTCGACGATGGCGACAGGATCCTTTCGCCGCTCGAGTTAAAGCAGGCCGCGAAGTTCACGCAGGCCTTGGTGCCACCCAACGACGTCGCGGAGGTCCTGAAGCGAATCGGTCAACTCGAAGGGCGCGACGACGTGAAGGTCACCACCATCGGACAGGCGAAGAACTTCCCCATCCACGCGCTTCACTTCCCTTCGACCTCCGGCGCTCCCAGGCTGAAGGTGCTGGTGACCGGCGGCGTCCACGGCAACGAGCCGGCCGGCACTGGCGCCGCGATGTTGCTCGTCGAGCGCTGGCTGCAGGACCCAGAACTTCGCAATCACATCGACTTGACCGTGATTCCGCTGGTCAACCCGAGGTCCATGCACAACGGCACGCGGCGAACACCGGCCGGAGTTGATCTCAACCGTCGATTCAACCGCCCCGCGGGCGCCTACCCCGAGGTGGACGCGGTGCGTGGGGTGCTGACGTCGGGCGGCTTCGACCTGGTCATGGATCTACACTCCGGAGGTGCCAAGCGAGATGGCTTCTGGCTCCTGCACCACGGTGCAAAAGAGATCCTACCACCCGCCTTGAGATCCTTCGGAGAGCGGTGGCCCCGACTCGTTCGCAACGTCGCGCCCTACACGATGAAGACGCCCGGCCTGGGCGAGAGCAGCAACGCCGCTACGCTCAAGGGCCTCGCGGCGTCGCTGGGGGTGCCGTGGGCGATGACCCTCGAAGCTCCGGCCTCGGTCTCGTATCACGATGGCGTGCTCGGAGAGTTCGACCTGCTCGAGTCGATCATGGCCTCCGCGCTCGAGACGAAGACGCCCAAGGCGGCCTGAGATCCTCACTGAGGAGGGCCCAAGCGCGAGTCAGAGAGGGCGCGGCCCGGCTGTGCGTTGAGAGCCCAATCGTAGGGCGCGAACACGAGGTCAACCTCCTTCACCTGCGTCGGGAGGTCCGTTCGGCCCCATCTTCGACAGAACTCGACCGGCCCGCCCGAGCCAACAAAGTCTTCCGCGTACCAGTCGAAGATCTGCGATAAGACAACGCTCGGTCCTTCGGTCCGAAACTTGTCCGGGTGAGCGCAGAACAACACGGCCTCGCGGCCGAGCTGCTCTTCGAGTCGATCGGGCACAAAGGCCTCGGCGGGGAGCTTCGGACACCCCACTGATGCGCAGTTGAGGGCCATGTGGATCCTCGGCTCGGGGAAGCGCTCCCGCACGATGTCGTTCTCGATCGCGTAGAGGGACAGCTTCCTCCCACCGACCACGTATCGCGTGAAGTAGAAGAAATCGAAACGCTCGTCGTGCACCGAGTGCAGCCTTGGACGTTCGGTCACGGCGTAGATCGTCAGCGCGTTGTAGGCATTGATCCAGTAGGCGAGTCTTTCGGCGTTGGTCCCGAAGAGCTTGGGATGGGAGTCGGGCGAGACATGGGCGACCGCCGCGAGGTAGCGTTCGAGTTCGCTGCGGTCGCTGCGCAGGGCGCGGTAGTCGACCCGACCCTGCGCATCGACATGGGCGCGCAACACGCGGTCGAAGGCCTCGTGGGGGAAGTGGCCGGCGCTGACCTCGAGCGCTTCGCCGCCGGGCGAAGGGATGGCGGCGGTCGAGAAGCAGCCGGCGATCAGCGAGCTGAGGAGCACTCCTAGTCCCCTGGAAACGTGGAGGCTAGCGAAATTCGGCGAGCAATCTTCGTGTCTGGTCGTCGCGCGAGGAGGGCGAATACTCTCTGTATTCAACCGACGAGAGCCAA
>WYAZ01000066.1 GCA_011526105.1 Deltaproteobacteria bacterium
AATGAAGGAGGCGTGAGCGTGGCGCCGCAACTTGGATTGCAGGGCGATGGTGAAGCGAGGCCGGGCCTCGGGCGGGGGCTGCGGCCGTCGCGATCTGCGGTGGCCTCGAGCGAGAGGAGGGAAGCTGATTCACGATCCTCGGCGTTATCGCGCGGCTTTCGAGCGCTTGCAGGTGACCTGGCACCCTTGGCTTGGATCTACGCATTGAGCCCCACGACCATCAGAGCAAGCATTCCACCCACCACGAGGCACAGATACGCCACTGCTAACACCATCTTCCTGAGGATCGAGGGTGCTTCTTTGAAGATCCGCCCCACGCGTCCCCCTGAGCCTGCGAGGACCCTCCTCACCAGCAACAGGGCGAGACCCGAGGAGAGGAGTGCTAGCGCGAGTGAAACCGCACCGCGAGGGTCCCTGCGCGCCAAAACCAGTCCGAGCGCAACGCCCAGACCAAGCACCGGCACGAGGAAGAGGAAGACGGCGTTGCCCAGAGCCGACCGTTCAGACACCTGCAGCCCCTCGCGGCCTACTCGATTTGGTTCCCTCAGCTTGGCATGGTGCGGCTGCACGCTTGTCGAGGACCGAGATCACTGTTGCCCCCTCATGTTCCTGAGTTGCGGCATTGATTCATTCGGGAGCGTCGCTCGGCTTCGCGCGCCTCCCATTCTTCGTCCTCGAAAACACAGAAGAGGATGCAACCGGTTTCCCCTGGATCCAGCTCTTGGACGCCCTCGAACGTCAGCTCACCTTCAAGCAAGGACTCCTCCTGCCACGAGACGCCATCCTCCGTTTTCCTCTCCTTCTTCGGCTCAAGATCCCAGATCGTGTACTGGTTCCCAAGCCCAATGCGTACGGCGAGCTTGTAGAGCCCTAGAGGATCATCGAACCGAATCGGATCACTGCCCACATACGCGTGAAGGTTGAGACCGCCTCCCTCTCTCATCGGGTCCCGACTCAGCCACCGTCCCAGTCTCGCGTCGTACCCCCGGTACTGCGCCAGCACCACCCCACTCGGCCCGTGGTCCAAATGCCCCGTGTACCCGAAGTCGCTCGCCTCCCCCGCGCCCGCGGTCTCCCGCGTCTCGCCCCACGGTGAGTACCTTCGCGCCGACTCGAAGGTCTCGCCGTCGTCCGCCACCACCGCCTGCACCGAGCCCAGGTGGTCTCTCACGTACACAAACGTGTCCTCGCCCGCTGTGAAGCCCTGGCGGTAGTAGTTCCGGACCACCGTCTCTCCGTCGTCTTCGCGCTGCTGACAGATTCTCGAGCCGCACCAGATGTACACGTGCTCGGCCACTTCCACCTCGTCCTCGAGCTCCCGGATGCGCACCCGGCGCGTGGCCCCATCGTAGACCATCTCGGTCTCGTGTTCGCCCTCCGCGATGTAGACCAAGCGGTTCTTTTGGTCCCACTGGTACTCGCGGCGCACGTCTTCGTTCGGCTCGCGCTCGAAGCGCATGTTGCCGGCCAAGTCGTAGTCGAAGAGCGCGGTGGTCCCGGTGGTGGTCACCTCGTAGGTTTGGGTGGTGGTGTTGCTGCTCCCGTCGGTGGCCTGCACCACCACCTGGCTCGTGCCCGCCGGCATCTGGACCCAGGCTTCGAAGTGATAGGGGGCGCTGCCCGCGGTGCTGGTCACCTGGGCCGGCTGTCCGTTCACGGTCACGGTGGCTGGCTCGTCGAGGGTGCCGGAGAAGAGCGTCTTTCCGAAGCCGCGCTCGGACACGAGCTGGTTGAGGTTGTTGACCTTGTAGTTTCGGACCTCGGGGGCGGCTGTGGTGCCGGTGATGACTTGGATGCGGTTGCCGGCTTTGTCGTAGCCGTAGCGCTCGTGCTCGACCAGGTCTTCGCTCCCGTCTTCGGCGAGGGCGGAGGTGAGCTGCATGGCCCCGTCGTAGCCGAACGTCCACGACTTCACCCCGAGGCCGTCGAGTTCTTGGCGCCAGGTCGAAATCGTCCGGTCTTGGGCGTAGGTGTAATCGAACTGGGCCAACAACTCCGGCGGTCCGCCGGCCGACAGGTACTTGAGCTGCTTCAACAGATGGTCCCCGGCCTGCGTCCAGTAATCATAGGTCGCGGTCATCCCGTTTGGGTAGTCCACCCCGGAGACACGGCCGGTCTGGCCCACGTAGGCGTATTCGAACACCCCGAGATCGTTGGTGACCTCGGTGACGCGGCCGCGCACGTCGAAGTCATAGGCCTCGGAGTAGCTCGCGGTGGTGTGGGTGGTGTCGTCGACGATTTGCATCTGCGCCACGCGGCCGAGCTCGTCGTAGGTGTACTTCAGCGTGTCGTCCGTGAACGGTCCGTCGATGAGCGCAACCTGGCCTGCGCCCAGGGTCTCGCCGTCGTTGTCGTTGTAGACGTAGGTGGTGGTGCCCACGCCGTCTTCGCGCTCGGTCACTCGGCCGTACCAGGGGTCGTAGCTGTACTCGACGTCCGGCGTCCCGGAGTCTTCGTAGTCCACCTTCGAGAGGCGGTCGTCCAAGGTGTATTCGAAGGTCTTCGTGCGGTCGAGGGCGTCGGTCTCGGTCAAGAGGCGTCCCGAGTAGTCGTAGGTGAAGAGCGTCTTCGAATCGTCAGCGAAGACCTTCTCGACCACGCGGCCTTGCTCGTCGCGCACCCACTCGGTGATGTTGCCTTCACCGTCGACCAGGCGGCGGAGCTGACCGCAGCGGCACCACTGCTGCTGCACGGTGCGGCCGATGGGGTCGCGGGTGACCACGCGCTCGCGGAGGGCGTTGTAGGCGTGACGCGTCCAGCGGCCGGCGCGGTCTTTGGACGCGACGAGGCTGTGGTCTTCGTATTCGTATTGCGTGAAGGACTCATCGGGGTAGGTCACCACGCGCACGCGATCGAGGTCGTCGTAGTCGTAGGTCAGCGTGTAGCTCTCGGAGTCCGTCACCGTGCGCACGCGGCCGTAGTCGTCGTAGGTGAAGGTCCGGCTGCCGCCCGGGACGTCGCCCGTGATCGAGACCAGCCGGCGATAGCTCGTCTCCTCGTCGTCTTCGCCGTAGGTGAAGGTGATGATCTGCCCGAGCGCGTTTTCGATCTCGAGGAGCTGCCCGGTCGTCGAGCTGTACGTGAAGTCGGTCACCTCGCCGGCCGCGTCGATCATGGTCGACGGCAAATGCGGCGGGTCGGTCTCTTCGTAGGTGTAGCTGACCAAGGTCTCGTAGGTCGATTCACCGACCTTCTGCTTCACCTCGACCACGTCGACGTCGTTGGCGGCGTAGACGGTCACCGTCTCCCGCCCGAGCGGGTCCGTGCGCTTCGTCCGGTTTCCGAGGCTGTTGTATTCGTAGAGATAAGCCTGGGTGTGCTGGGTCTTCTCCGCGTCTTCGACCACGCGGGCGACGACCGAAGGCGAGGCGAGGGTGCCCATGATGTAGGGCTGCGTCTGTCCCGGGTAGTTGTACCAGATGCGGCCTTCGAGCGGCGGCTTCTGGCTCTCGAGAATCGTCGTGGCAACGTCCGCGCCGTTCGGGGTCAGCCAGTGGTACAGCTGCGCCTTCGAGTGGTCGCCCGGCGCGAGCTTCATCTGCTGTTTGTCCCAGTAGAAGGTGTTCCGGTCGTCGTTGTCGATGGAGTAGTAGTCGACGATCTCGTCGTTGGGGAGCGGCTCCGCGATCACGTTGGGCACCCCAGTGAGCGCAGCTTGAGTGTTGTACTCTACGCGCTCTCGGCTCCCGTACGGATCGGTGATCTCCACGTAGCGAATCAGATCGTAGCCGCCGTCGATGATCATTGGGCTCAGCTCGAAACTCGTGGTCCCGTAGGGGGTGGTGAGCCCAACCATGCCGCCGTCGTCGTCATAGCTGAAGCTCGAGATGATGCCGTCCGGATCCTCGGTGGACTGAAGTCGCAGCACCTCGTCGACCTCGGTGTACGTAAAAGTCGCGGTCCGCCCGTAGGGGTCCTCGATCGACGTCACGAGGTAAGGTTCGCCCGAGTACTCGTACGAGAAGAGGGTAGAGAGTCCCGTGGCGTCGATGACCTGCTCGATTCTCGACGGGTAGGTCGAGTCGTAGTCGATCACCAACTCCTTGCCCTGACGGTCGACCACCCGGGAGAGGAAAACTCGGCGCGGCGATCCGGTCGTCCCGATGTATTGCTCGTAGAACTCCACGGTGCCGTCGCGGTGAACCTTCTTGTAGGTGTTCGACGTGAGCTTGTGCAGCACCGCGCCCGTCTTGGCCTGCTGATCGTAGGTGCCGCTGCCACTGTTGTAGTTCTTGTGAGTCTCACCGCCGCCTCCGCGTCTTCGAAGCTTCACGTTCGCGTTCGGGCTGGCCGGCGTGTCTTCGATGTACGAGATCCAGTTGCTCACCCAACTTGGGCTGAAGTTCGTGAAGGCGATCGTGGTCGGTTGGCCGGCCTCGCGCTGGTTGTAGCGAACCCTGACCGTGATTGGTGGACCGAATGCAGGCCGGTACCGGACCGGAACGTCGTACACCGACAGACTCGAGAGCATGAGGTGGACGCGGTAGCGCGCCATCGCGATGTCACCACCGCAGTCGCCCTCGCCACCCGATTCGGGCTCTCCGTCTCCTCCTGGACCCCCACCAGGACCACCGCCCGGGGTACCATCGCCTGGTCCGCCGGGCCCACCACCTCCGCCGTCGGGCGGAGTCTGCGGATCGTCGGGACCGGTGCCATCTGGGTCCCCGTTGCCCGAATGGCCCTTGCCGAACACCTCGGCCGCCTCCTCCGCACTCGCGGTGCGCCACCCGGTCGGCAACGGTCCTGCAGGTACGAGGAAATAGCCGCTCGCCTCGGCATCGAGCGTGCTCTCCCTCAGCCAGGTGTCGTTGCCAAACGTCGGATCCTTCGTGTGTACATAACCGTCCCGGGTCTCGACCAGCGCGGCGTAGTGGCCCACCGCCCAATGGACGACGGCAGGCGTGATGATGCTCGCGCCTGGGCTTCGGAAGGCCATCTGAAGCTCGAGCCCGAGCTCCTCGGACTGCGCGAAGACCTCGTTGAGCGAGAAGCCTTCCCTGGGAGACTGCACACGCCGAAGAAAGTCGCCGATGCGAGGGGAGTCCGCCTGGCCCAGAAGAGGCGCGATGTTCACCAGCGCGTACGGACCACATCGGAACGCCACTCCAGGCTTCTTCTCCATCACCGCTCGCCCCTCGACCGCATTCTCCAGCGTCACCCGGGCGCTCCCTTCGAAGTCTCGTGACTTGATTCGATCAAACACGCGATCGAGTTCATGCCGCCGACCAATCCGCGCGTTCATCTTTGCGTACTCCGCCACCGCTCGGTTCGCGATCCGCTTCGAGATTCGGTCGGTGCCGGCCTCCGCGAGTTCGAAGGAGCGCCACCAGAAGTCGAGCGCCTTCGAAAAGTGCCCGGTCTGATAGGCTGCGATGCCCATGTTCAGCAAGAGGCCCGGGTTCCACCGAGACGAGGGGAATGTGGTCACAAACGCTTCGAGCGCCGCGGTCTCGCCCGCCCCACCGGTGGATGCGTAGGCGTTGATCGCGTGCGCCAGCGCAGAGCGCTCTGCCCTCGACGAGGTTCCAGGAACGGGGAGCAGCGGCTCGGAGAACATGAGAGCGCCACGCACGTCCTCATCGGAAGCCGAACTCGAGAGCGGTGCTGGAACGAATCCGTGCGACACCGGGGTCGTGCTGCGTCGAGCTGGTCCGGCAGCGCGCGTTCGCGTGGGCGCGGGCGGCCTCCAGTCGGCAGCCAAAGAAAGGGACGTGCTCCCGGCCGGGGCGCGCACGCGCGCGGGGTCGTGCGACGATCGAGCACGGTCCTCGTTGCTCTTCGAGCCGAGGCCACATGAGGAAACAAGCGCCGTGAGAGCGCACCAAACGAGCGCGAAGCGCAGAGGAGCACCGAGAACTGACGTATTCATGAGGACTCCTAAAGCGCCTGGGCGCCAGCCGGCGTCAGCAGAGTGATCGTGGGAGCGGTGGTGTCGGAGGGGTTGAACGAGAGCTCGTCGAGCCAAGGGTCGAGCGGGAACGGGTCTTCACCATCGTCGGTGCCGTCGCCGTCGGAGTCCGCCTCCAAGGGGTCGGTGCCGAGGACCAGCTCCTGCTCGTTGCTGACTCCGTCGGCGTCGTCATCCAGCTCGTCGAGAGCGTGCCCGAGTTGCATACCCAGCGAGTCGATGAGGCCGTCCTGATTGGCATCGGTCGAGAGTTCGTCGAAGTCGGGCGTGAGCGGATCCATGCCCAGGCTCACCTCCAGACCATCGGGCACCCCGTCACCGTCCGTATCGGGTTCGAGTGGGTCGCAGGCAGCCTCGCGGTTGAAAGTCGAATACTCGCCGAGATCGGAGAGCCCATCTTCGTCGAAGTCGGTACCATCGAGCGTCATCACGTCGGTGGCGACCAGGATCTCCCAGGCGTCTGGCAGCCCGTCGGTGTCACCATCCATCCACTGATCGACTCCGATGTCTGGGTCGGAGGCGGGCCGAAGCTCACCATCCAGGTCGCGAAGTGAGCCCCCGCCGGCCCACCCCGCCTCCCGAAGCGGAGAGCCCGATAGGATACGTCCGTCGAAGCGAAGGCCTGGGTCGATGCTGCCCGAGATGTTTCCGGAGCCAGAGAGCGTTTCGCCCTCGACGTAGGAGTACTCGGCGGTGAGAGAGGTGTTCGTGGGGTGCCGGTAGAACTCGATCTCGCTTCGCGCCCCATAGAGGGCGGTGTTGACGAGCCGAATCGCACCGATGTTCGCGATGAACTGCTGCCCAGCTCCAGTGCTCGACCGATTGTCGATGAGTGAGCAGCCCACCACATCCAACTGCCCGACCGTGGCGACTTGGATCCCGCCGGCCAGGTTGGTCAGTGAGCGATTGGCGCGAAACAGAAGATCCATGAGGACGACGCGCTTGCCGATGGCACTGACGTTCAATGCGCGCGTCGTGCGCGTGAAGGTGAGTGAGCCCACGACCGCTGTTTGCGAAAAGGTCCAGCCCACGGCATCGTCCTCGCCGTCGATCACTGTGTGGGCCGCGCCGTCCATGCCCAAGATCAGGAGGACCGGCTTCGACGTGCCAACGGACACCGTGAGATTCGCCGCTCCGGTGTACGTAGCGGGCGCGAGATGGATGATCTGATAGGGGCCGTTCGCGGTGGTTGCTGCCGTCACCGCAGCACTCACGGTCGTGTGCGTTCCTCCGCCTCCTGGTGCCACTGTGTAGATGGCCGAAGGCTTCGAGTCCGGGTCCTGCGGGTCCGTGATCCCCGCGTGCTCGAACACGTTCGGGTAGCGGTCGCCGTCTGCGTCCTCGAATCTGTCGTCCAGGAGCGGGTTGAGGTCGTTGTCGGCCTCCCAGCCATCGGGCATGTCGTCGTCGTCGGTATCTGGGTCGAGCGGGTCGGTTCCGAGCGTATCGACTTCGTCGCCATCTTCCGCGCCGTCGTCGTCGGTATCAGCGTCCGTCGGATCGGTCCAGGCGATGAACTCCTCGGCGTTCGTGAGTCCGTCGCTGTCTGCGTCTTGGGAGACCCCCGTGAGCGTCCCTAGGCCACCCGCGAACTCTAGTTCCCAGAAATCGGCCAGGTCGTCGGTGTCCGAGTCGAGGAACTGGTCGGCGCCGATGTCCGGTGAGGTCGATGGCCGGGCCTCGAGATCAATGTCGAGTCTCGACTGCTCCGTGGCCCCACCGGCGCCCCGAAGTGGAGAATCATGTTGCGGCCGGCCATCGGAGCGGAGTTTCGGGTCGGTCGCACTCGACAGGTTTCCCGCTCCGGCGAGGGTATAGCCCTTTACGAGGCTGTAAGTACCGTTGAGCGTGGCATTCGTCGCGTGTTTCCAAAGATGCGCGCTCGATGAAGCTCCGTACACGACGGTGTTGGTGAGGTAGGTCGTCCCGTTCGTGAGGTAGATCTGCTGAGCCGACCCGCTGCTGGAGGTGTTGTCGAGGAGCGTGCAGCCAACGATGTGCAGGCTGGTGGCGCTCGTGACGTGAATGCCTCCGGCGTTGCTGCCCGTGTAGTGGTTGGATCGGATGATGAGATCCACGAGCCGTGTTGTCTGCGCAGCCGAATTGAGCTGGAGCGCGCGCGTGGTGTTTTGAAAAGTGAGCGAGCCAAGCACCGCCGTGTGGTTGATGACCCAGCCAGTCGCGGTGCCTCCGCCATCGATGACGGTCGTCCCGGCGCCCCCGGTGCCCAAGATGAGGAGCTTCGGCTTCGTGGAACTCATCGTGACGCTCAGGTTGCCCGACCCGGTGTACGTCCCCGGAACGATGTGAATGATCTGATAGGCCCCGTTCACCACGTTGGCCGCGGTGACCGCCGAGCTGATGGTGGTATGCGTGCCGCCGCCGGCGGGATTGACCACGTAGGTGGGACTTGGCGTGGAGCCGTTGTTCGCCGGATCGGTGCTGCCGACGTACTCGTAGACGTTGGGATACCGGTCACCGTCGGCATCATCGAATCCGTCTCGGGCCAGCGGATCGAGCTCGTTGTCGACCTCCCAGCCGTCGGGCATGTCATCGTCGTCCGTATCGGCGTCCAGCGGGTCCGTGGAGTACGTGTTCACTTCCTCACCGTCCTCAGCGCCGTCGTCGTCCGAATCGGAGTCTGTCGGCGCGGTCCCAAGGGCGTACTCCGCTTCGTTGTCGAGCCCGTCCTCGTCCTCGTCCTGCGTGAGCCCGGTCAGAGTCACGAGATCGGAGGCCTCCGCGAGCTCCCAGAAGTCCGCGAGATCATCTTCGTCGGAGTCCACGAACTGGTCCGCGCCCACATCGGGGGTCGAACCGGGCCGGTCTTCGAGGTCCATGTCGAAGAGCGACTGGCTCGTGGTGCCACCGGCCTCTCGAAGCGGGGAATCGTGGAGCAAGCGACCGTTTGAGCGCAGCTTTGGATCGGTTCCGCTCGACAGGTTCCCCGTGCCCGATAGGGTGTAGCCCTTCACGAGGCTGTAAGTGGCGTTGAGGGTCGCGTTCGTGGCGTGCTTCCACAGGTGAGCGCTGGATGAGGCGCCGTAAACGACCGTGTTTACGAGGTACGTGGTGCCGTTGTTGAGATAGACCTGCTGCGCGTTGCCGGTCGTCGAGGTGTTGTTCAGGAACGTGCAGCCGACGATGTGAAGCTTGCCGACGCTGTTGGAGTGCACTGCGCCCGCGTTCGTGCCGGTGTACGCGTTGGCCAGGAAGACGTCGTCCGTGAGCCGCACCTCCTTGCCCGAGCCGTTGACGTAGAGCGCGCGCGTGAGATTCCTGAACGTGAGCGACGCGAGCACGGCACTCTGGTTGAGGGTCCAACCGAGGCTCGAACCGCCCCCGTCGATGAAGGTGGTCCCTGCGCCACCGGTTCCGATGATGAGCAGCTTCGGCTTGGTCGAGGCGATCGTGAAGTTGACGTTGCCGGTTCCGGAGTAGGTTCCGGGTGCGACGTGGATAATCTGGTAGGTTCCGTTGCTCGTCGTGGCGGCGCCCACCGCGCCGTTGACTGTCGTGTAGTCTCCCCCGCCGGCCGCATTGACGACATAGTCGGGGTCCGGAAGGTCCTCGGCGTCACTGGGGTCGCCGCCGTTCCGAAGCTCGAAGACGTTGGGGTAGCGGTCTCCGTCCGCATCCTCGAATCCGTCGTCGAGGGTGGGGTTGAAGCTGTGCTGATACTCCTCGAGGTCCGTCATGCCGTCGGAGTCGTAGTCGCCCGTTCCATTTCGGGATAGGTTTCCGAAGTAGGTCACCTCCCAGCCGTCGTCCATGCCGTCCGAGTCGGTGTCTGTCAGGGCGAAGTGACGCTGAGCCGTGTCCACGTGCGCTCCCGTCACCTCTCGCCTGGAATCACAGGCCAGGAGACTCAGAACGAGGAACCCAGTTATGGCTTCTGAGCCTACAGCTCGCGAGTGACCTGTATTCATCGCCGGGGCCCGTAGCATACCCCCCCCCACTTACGCAACCCGTAGAAGTATCTTAGAGTCACCGGAGTCCTCTCTGTCGAATGCATTACACTTTTTAATAGTTACTTCCCGGCCTCGAGGCCGTGCGTTGAGTATGGGGCTGGCGCCCTCGGGCGCGTGACCGAGGTCGACAATGACCTCGGGCTCTTCGAATACGCCTACGTGGGCCAGACCGGTCGCGTGTCCGGGGTGGACTACCCGAATGGGATGACCGCGGTCTACGATGACTGGACCCGAGCGAGACCGATTACATCCTCTTTTGTCTATTTGAGATGAGCTCTAGGCCCGCGCGAGCTGCAGCGCCGCGTCTCCAACCCCCAGCCGGCTCTTCGCCTCGTCCACGAGCTTCGTGATCACATCCTCACTCACCTGACTGCGGCGCAGGTTGTCTGCGACGGAGCTCACCGACTCCGCGCTGATGCGGCCGAGCTCAAAGAGAATGAACGCGGTCTGCAGAAACGATCGTGTCGCCACCACGCGTCGGCCCCCAGGCAGGCTGGCGGGGTCCCGGCCCCGCGACAGGTGGATGAAGATGCGCTCCACCGGGTTTGGGCCGCGCGGCAGTTCGTCCGCAAGCGCGACGATGCGCTCGATGTGGTCCTGGCCCACGTTGAACGATCCGAGGCGGGTGGCGAGGCCGGCGCCGCGGAGGTCGGCGCAGATCTCGCCGAACAGCGAGAAGACCAGCGCGTCTTCTTCCACGTCGTCGCCGAACATGAGCCAGGTGGCGCGAGATGGCAGCTCGGTTCGATAGAGCAAGAGGGCGGTGAGCTTGTAGCCGAGCTGCCGCTTGACCTCGCTGATGCGCCCGGCTCGTGCGAGCCCCCATTGGTCCTTGAAGGTGATGCCGTCGAACTCGACGCCGTCCAAGGTCATCTTGCGCTGGACCACCGAGCGAAGCTGAGGCGGGCTGCCGCTGACGAAGTACAGCGGAACGAGCGCGCTCCTGGGGCCAGGCCCACGACGCAGGGCGCGAAGGAGCGGCACCGCCCCGGGTACCGCGCGCTTGTCGACCGCGAGCTCGAACGGAATGGCGAGCAGCCCGCGCCAGCTCGAGAACTGCGTGTCCAGATAGGTCTTGTCGATGTCGAAGAGCACGACGTCGCCGTCGTAGTCGTCGGGCAGACGCCGCTCGTTGCTGCGGTCGATAAACGGGACGGTCCTCACCGCCGAGCCTCGCGGCCTCGCTTCGACGCCGCGAGATCCCGGAGGTCCCGTTTGAGGACGGCCTCGAGGCCTTCGCGGGCGGGCCGCTCGCCGAGGATGATCGAATGCACTGCGCTGACGAGTGGCAGAGACAGATCGTGGGTGGTGGCCCACCGATGTACCTCGGACGCGGTGACCGGACCCTCGAGCCTTGCGCCCACTTCTTTTTGGGCCTCCTCGAAGGAGACTCCGCGCGCGAGTTGGCTCCCGAGGACGCGGTGCCGGTCCGTCGAAGATACGCTGCGCGGAATGAGATCACCCACCCCCGCCAGACCGGCGAAGGTCTCGGCTTCGGCGCCTAGGCGAAGGCCCAGGTGCTCGGCCTCCGAGAGCCCGTGCACCAAGAGTAATCCTCGCGCGGTGTCTCCCAGCTCGAGGGCCTCTGCCATTCCGGTGGCGATGGCGCTCACGTTCGAGATCGCGCCCGCCACTTCGACCCCGGTAATGTCGAAGCTGGTGTGCAGCGTGACCGGGCTGCCGCGCACGAGCTCGTGGGTGGTCTCGAAGACCTCGGCGAAGCGAGAGGCGAGCGCGGTCGCGACCGCGCGACCGGAGCCGAGGTCGCGGCTGTGCAGCGGTCCGCCCAACGCGCCGATCTTGCGAAGGCCGGTGACCGATCGAATCGCTTGGTGCGGCAACAGGAAGCCGTCCGCGATGCCGCGGCTCGCGTGAAGCACGACTTGATAGCCCCGGGTGTAAGCGCCGGCGGCCGTGCACACCTCGATCAAGGCGTCGGTGGGGATGGCGAGAAAGAGCACGTCGGCGGGGGTGATAGCGGTCTCGAGATCGGGCGCGAACTCGAGCCCAGGGAGCATCTCAGCCAGCTTCGGATGACTCGCTGGGCTGCGGGTCCAGAGCCGCACATGGTGGCCGGCGCCGAGCAAGAGGTGACCCACCACTTGAGCCATGCGTCCCGCGCCAATGAGCGCGACCTCGAGCTTCTTTTTGCTCATGCGCGTCCTCCGAGGCGACGCCGGTCGTGCGAGAGGGCGGGCGGAAGCTCGGGCTCGGGCCACAGCCCATAACCTTCGAGACGATTCTGATAGTAGAAGGCCACGCTGCGGTCGGGCACGAGCACCTGGTCGCCTTGGCGGCTCACCGCCGGCTGGGCGTGGAAGATGGCGAAGTGGCGCAGGCCATCGGCGACGATGTCTTCGACTTGTCCTCGCTTCATCACCGGATCGAGGCGAACCTTGCCCGCCGCCTCGAGCTTCTGGAGCTGCTCGTGGAGGATGCGCACTTTGTCGTGAAGCGCCATGAGCTCGAGGGTCTCGTAACGGCCACCGGCGCGGATGAGCCGCAAGAGCTCCGTGCTCGGGTTCTTCTCTCGCAGCAGCCCAAAGGCGGCGCGGGCGACCACGTTGGTCGCTTGCACCTGGTTGTCGCGCGCGAAGGCCTCGGAGACCCGCTCGCCGACCTCGCGGGTGTATTCGGCGTCTCGGGCGGCGTCCAAGACCGGCTCGCCGTCCTTGAGGACGTAGTCGCGCGGGTCGACGACACGGCCTAGGGGGTCGAGGCTGTTGCCGGCTTCATCGACCGGGTTGCCGAAGGGATCCATACCGCGGCCGATGGTGAAGTAGATCTTGGAGTCGAGGCTGAACAGCTTGGAGATGAAGTCGAAGACGAGCTTGGGTTTGCTGAACTCGTCGTCGGTAATGATGTAGCGGCTCTGACCGACCTCCTTGAGGAAGTCGTCGATGAGGGTCTCGGCTTCGAGCACGAGCTGCATCGACAGGGTGGCCGGAACGATGAAGAGCCGAGGGCTAGGCTTCTTTTTCTGCAGGTTCGCGACGTAGGCCTCGATGCCGGTGCCCATGAGACCCAGCTTCAGGTGCTTCTCGAGGGCGCCGGAGCGCGAGCGGGTGCCGCCCGGGAAGAAGATGTTGTCGTAGCCGAGCTCGAGCGTGACCGCGGCGTAGGACTTGAGCACCTCTTTGTAGAGGGGGTCGCGCTTCTTTCGGTCGACGGTGTACGCGCCGAGGTTGTGCATGAAGTACCCGAGCATCGGGTTCTCGAAGAGGTTGAGCCCGGCGCCGTACACAAAAGGCGGCAAGCGCATCCGATAGATCGCGTAGCCCACCACGATGGAGTCGAGGTTCGAGACGTGGGTGGGCACCATGATGACGGTGCCGATCTCGTGGAGGCGGCGCAGCTCCTCGATGTGGCCCTGCACGATGACCGCGTCTTCGATGGGCGGAAGGTGCGGCAGCCGGGAGAGGAGGCGCTTGGGGGAGGCGGCGTTGAGGAGCAGGCCCAGCGCCGGGGGCAGGGCGCGGGTCACGGATTGGTACACGCGGTCGTTGAAGTTTCCGACGACCTCCTCCGCGTAGTGCCGAACGATGCGCCCTAGGAGATCACGTTGGGTGCGTTCGTTGGACCGATGAAAGGCGTCTTGCACGTTCCGCCAGAAGTCTTGGTCCATTCCGTGGCTGCGGCCTTTGCTCTCTTCGCGAAGGCGCTTCTTCTCCTGGAAGATGCTCTCGGCGAGCACCTCATCTAGGGGTGGGCCCGCGTTCTCGGCGCGGAACACGCAAGCCTCCACCACACGGTGCTGGACGTCAGTGAGGGCGCGCTCGCGATCTTCCTGCCTCATCTCGGGTAGGCGCGGACCTTACCCCGCCTCGACACCCGACGGAAGCCGGATGGGTGACCGTCCGGCCTGCTCGGGCTAACCTCCACGAGCTTTGATGGGGTTCGGGCTTCTCGCGGCCGCGCTGGCGGTCTCTTGGCTGGGAAGCACGGATGCGCCCGACCCGGAGGAGAGCGACGAAGCCAACCTGGAGGACATCCTTCGCTCCTCTCCGATCCGGCACACCGGCGACCTGGCGGAGATCAAGGCACGCGGGCTCCTACGGGTACTCACGCGCAACAACTCCTCGCACTACTTCGTCTTCAGAGGAGAGCAGTGGGGCTTTCAGTACGAGCTGGCGAAGCACCTCGCGGATCAGCTCGGGGTCCGCCTCCAGATGGTGGTGCCCGCCGACCGCGACAGCCTGACCGCCGCGCTGCTCGCAGGGGAGGGCGACATCATCGCCGCCGGGATGAGCATCACCGCCGGCCGGGAGCGCAAAGTTGTGTTCTCCCCCACCGTGACGCAAGTCCAGCGCTTCGTCGTCACCCACGAAGACATCGTGAAGCCGCTCGCGACGCCTTCGGATCTGAGTCGTTTCGTCTTGCACCTGAATTTTCGCTCCACCACCTTCGGTATGGCGGAGGCCTTTCAGCGTCGGCTCGGGCTCCCGCTGCTGGTGGAGGACGTGCCTCCGGAAGTCGAGATGGAGGAGATGCTCCGCCGCATTGGTGTCGGAGACTACGAGGCGACGATCGTCGACGAGGATCTGCTCCAGCTCGAGCAGGCAGCGGGCACCCCGGTGGTTGCGCGTCTGCCCATCGGAGGGCCCATCCAAAAAGGCTGGGCCTTTCGCCCCAGCTCGACCGAGCTCGCGGCACAGACGAGCGCGTTCATCGAGAAGCACCAAAAAGACGGCCTGATTCGGATCATCTACGGAAAGTACTTCGCGCCGGAGACTCGCCTCGCCCGCCACGCGCGTGACTTCGAGTTTCGGGCCGACGAAGACGGCCGTATCTCGCCTTATGACGAGCTCTTTCGAGCGGCGGGGGAGGACACCGGCATCGACTGGCGCCTGCTCGCCGCGCTCGCGTACTCTGAGTCTCGCTTCGACCCCACCGTGCGGAGTCGGTTTGGTGCGGTGGGTCTCATGCAGGTCCTGCCCTCGACCGCGAAGCAGCAGAAGGACGTGAAGCTGCCCAAGAACCTCGAGCGCGCCATGTTGGATCCGGCGTTCAACATCCCGCTCGGGGCGAAGTATCTGAAGTGGCTCATGGCGCGGTTCGAGCGGGCGGGGGTCTCGAAGAAGCAGCAGATCCGCTTTGCGCTGGCCGCCTACAACGCGGGTGTCGGGCACGTCCTCGATGCGCGCGAGCTCGCGCACGAGACCGGTCGCGATCCCAACCTCTGGTTTGGGAACGTGGAGCAAGCGATGCTGCTCAAGAAGGACCGAAAGTGGCACAAGAAGACCCGCTTCGGGTTCTGTAGGGCGGATCAGGTCATCGCCTACGTGAGCCGGATTCAGACCCGCTACGACGTCTACGTGCGCCACGTGCCCTTCAACTGAGGTCTGGGCTTCTTCAGGGCCCGGTTTCGTGCGAAGAGCAGCGGGTGGTCGAATCAGCTGAAACCGAGGCCGCCGAAGCGCTCGCGGACCTGCCCGCGCCCGAGCCGCTGACGAACCTGCTCCTCGACCGGGTTCGGCGCTCCGGCGATCGCGTCATCACCTACAGCAAGGTGGGCGACCGGTGGGTGGGGCACACGTGGAAGGAGGCGATGGTTCGCATCGAAGAGACCGCGCTCGGTCTCCTCGAGCTCGGGGTCAAAGCCGGCGACAAGGTCGCGATCATCTCGAACACCCGGCAGGAGTGGGGCATGTGCGACCTCGCGATCCTCTGCATGGGCGGCATCACGGTCGGCCTCTATCCCACGCTCACCGCGGAGCAGATCCGCTACTTGCTCGAGCACTCCGAGTCGAAGGTGATCTTCGTCGAGAACGATGGCCTGCGCGAGAAGGTCGAAGTGGCGCTCGCTGGCGCCACGAAGCAGGTGCCCATCGTGCAGTTCGAGGGGCGTCCGCCTCGGCCCGCGCAGCTCGAGCTCGAGGCGCTCCGGCGAAAGGGCGCGGCGCGGCGCATCGAGCACCCCGAGGAGCTCGAACGACGCATGCGGCAGAACCAGAGCCGCGACGTCGTCACCTATGTCTACACCTCGGGCACCACCGGGGAGCCGAAGGGCGCCGCCCTTACGCACGCGAACTTCCACTACGTCATTCATGCAACTCAGAAGCTCGTGCCCTACGAGGGGCATCGAACGCTCGCCTTCTTGCCGCTCGCGCACAGCCTTCAGCGCTATGTGAGTTACCTCGCGCTCATCACCGACGTAGAGGCCTACTTTGCGGAGTCCATGGACGCGGTGCGCGCCAACATCCAGGAGGTTCAACCGACCGCCTTTGCCGTCATCCCCAGGGTGCTCGAGAAGATCCACGGGCGCATCATGGCTTCGGGGGCCCAAAAGACCGGAGCGCAGGCCCAGATCTTTCGCCTCTCGCTCGATGCTCTGTCGGAGGTGGGCACCTCGAGGCGCGCCGGTCACGTGCCGCGGCTCCGGGCGCGAATTGCGGCCGAGGTGGCGGACCGCCTCGTCGGGCAGCGCGTTCGTCGTGGGCTCGGTGGGCGGGTGGAGTTTCTGGGCTGCGGCTCGGCCCCGCTCGCGCGGGATGTACACGAGTTCTTCGAGAACATCGGCATCCCCATCCTCGAGGGCTGGGGGCTCACGGAGACCAGCGCGCCGGCCACCATCAACACCCTCGAGAGCCGCCGCATCGGCACGGTGGGGAGGCCGCTGCCGGGCACGAACGTCAAGATCGCACCGGATGGCGAGATCCTCGTCAAAGGGCCAGGGGTCTTCACCGGCTATTATCAGAACCCGGAGGCGACCCGCGAGGCCTTCGATGACGAGGGCTGGTTCAAGACCGGCGACATCGGCGCCATCAGCCGGAGCGGATTCCTGACCATCACCGATCGCAAGAAGGACCTCATCATCACCTCTGGGGGCAAGAACATCGCGCCGCAGCCGATTGAGCATCTCTTGAAGCGTGAGCCGCTGATCGGTCAGGCGGTGCTCATCGGCGATCGCCGCCCGTATCTGGTGGCGCTGCTCGGTATCGACGCCGAGACGCGCCTAGAGGTGGCTCGTGCTCACGGTCTCCCCGAAGACACCGAGATTGAGACGCTGGTGGCACACCCGATAGTCCGCGCGCGCATCGAGAAGCACGTGGAGGAGGTGAACGCGAAGCTGCCCCGCTACGAACAGATCAAGAAGTGGGACGTGCTGCCGGACGACATGAGCATCGACTCCGGAGAGCTCACCCCTACGATGAAGGTGAAGCGTCGCGTGGTCTCGGAGCGCCACCAGGCGCGCATCGAGCAGCTCTACAACCGGCCGGAGTGACTGGTTAGCTCAAAGCGAGGCGGAGGCGCTCCGAGAGGCGCGTGTAGCGGGCTTCGATGCGCGCGTTTGAGACCGCGAGCTTCAGCGCCCTAGGGGAGCCGAGCACGACGACCAATCGCTTGCCCCTCGTGATCGCGGTGTACACGAGGTTTCGGCGCAGCATCACGAAGTGCTGCGTATGAAGAATGAGCACGATGGCCGGAAACTCGCTGCCTTGGGACTTGTGGATGGAGCAGGCGTAGGCGAGGGCGAGCTCGTCGAGGTCAGATTTCTCATAGCGCACCGTGCGACCGTCGAGCTCGACCAAGAGTCCGCCTTCGGGGGGAACGTCAACGGCCCGACCGATGTCGCCGTTGGAGACCTCGAGCTCGTAGTTGTTTCGGATCTGCATCACCTTGTCGCCCACTCGGAGCGGGGCCGGCGCCCCGGGCACGGGCTGGCCGTTCGGGTTCAGCCATCCTTGAATCTCGCGGTTGATGTTCGCGGTGCCCAGCGGGCCGCGGTTCATCGGGGTCAGCACCTGGACCTCGCGCTGAGGGTCGAAGCCAAAGGCCTTCGGGATGCGTTCGGTGAGCAGGGTCTGCAAGGTCGAGAGCACCTCCTCGGGTGACTCGCGGTGGATGAAGTAGAAGTCGCGGTTCTTGTCGCCCTCACTGCCCAGGTCGGGCAGCTCACCCCGCCGCACCGCGTGCGCGTTCTCGACGATGAGGCTCGCCGCCTTCTGGCGAAAGATGTGTTCGAGGCGCACGGTCTCGACCCGACCCGAGCGGATGAGGTCGGAGAGCACCGCGCCCGGGCCTACCGATGGGAGCTGGTCGGCGTCGCCGACGATGATGAGTCGCGCGCTCGGGCGGAGCGCCCTCAGGACCGCGGCAAACAGGAAGACGTCGATCATCGAGCTCTCGTCCACGATGAGAACGTCGGCCGCGAGCGGCGCGCTCTCGTCGACCAAGAAGCGCCCCTCGCGTGGTGAGAACTCGAGGAGGCGATGCAGCGTCTTCGCGGGTTGACCGGTGGCCTCCTCGAGCCGCCTCGCGGCGCGACCGGTGGGGGCGGCCAGCTCCACCTGCAGCTTCGCCTTCTGAAGGCGGTGCAGGATGCCTCGAATGACGGTGGTTTTGCCGGTGCCCGGTCCACCCGTGAGTACGAACAGCGAGTTCTGGCCGGCGCGCTCCACCGCCTCGCGCTGATTCTCGGCGAGCTCGATGCCGAGCGAGGTCTCGAGCTGCGCGAGGGCAAAGGCGGCCAGGGCCGGGAGCTTGTGCTGGTGGGTCGCGAGTTGAAGCAGACCGTCCGCGAGCTCGGTCTCGGCGCGATAGAGCGCGGCCAAGTAGATGGCTTCGTCCTTGGAGGCCGAGTCCAAGACCACGAGCCCGGACAACAAGAGGCGGGGCAGGGCGGCCTCGATGGGCTCCTTCGGCAGCTCGAGCAGCGTCTGTGCATCGGCGATCAGCTTCTCGCGCGGAAGATAGACGTGACCGGCGTCAACGCCCTCGCCGAGCGCGTGGAGGAGTCCCGCTTCGACTCGCTCCGGTGCGTCGAGCTCGAGACCGATGGAGCGGGCGATGCCGTCCGCGCTCCGAAAGCCGATGCCCGCGACGTCGAGCGCGAGCCGGTACGGCGCTGCGCGGACCTTGGTGATGGTGTTTGGGCCGTAGAGCTTGAAGATGCGCAGCGCGAAGGTGCTCGAGATCCCGTGGCTGCCCAGAAACACCATGACGTCTCGCAAGACACGTTGCTTCTCGAGCGCGGCGATGATCTTGCCTTTGCGCGAGGTGCCGATGCCCGGCACTTCGCGCAGGCGTCCGGGTTCCTTCTCGATGATGTCGAGCGTGCGTTCGCCGAAGTGTTGAACGAGCCGCTTGGCGAGGCCTCGACCGATGCCCTCCACCAAGCCGGAGCCCAGATAGCGTTCGATGCCGACGGAGGTGCGCGGATCGACGGTGCGATAGGACTCGACCCTGAACTGTCGGCCAAAACGGGCGTCGTCGACCCACTTGCCGTGTAGAGACAGCGACTCGCCGGGCTGCACGCCGTAGAGGCTGCCGACGCAGGTGTGTTCTTCGCCGTCTTCGGTCTCGATGCGCACGACGGAGAAGCCGCGCTCCGCGTCCGCGTAGACCACGCGGAGCACCACCGCTTGTACGTTGATAGCGTCCTGGTTCATCGAAGGACGGCGGACTCCGCTCGGCGCTCGAAGCGGAGCTGGTTCTTCATGCGCTGAGCGAGCTCTTGGATGAGGCCGTAGAACTCGGGGTACTGCGCGGGCGAAACGCGGCCGCCGGCGAGCCGAATCTCACGCTCGAAGCTCAAGGTGCGCCCCGCGTATCCAAACGTTTGGCGCATGGCCCCCCAGAAGCCTTCGCGCTCGAAGGCCTCGGGACGAGTGGTCGGGGCCGGCGTACCTTCGGGCATGCGGAGAGTGACGCGGAGCCGTTCGGCGGCGGTGGGCAAGAGCATCGGGCTCTCTCGGGACGGCACTTGAATCAGCTGCTCGAAGGGGAGGAGGCCACCCAAGGCGCCACTGACCATTCGCGGGAAGAATCGGTTCGAGACCATCGCCGCGTTCTCGAGGGACAGGAGTCCATGCACCAAGACCTCGATGCGAAGGTTCAGCGGGGCGAAGCGATCGTCCATGCCCGCACTCTCGATCGCGGTGACCTCTGCGCCGGGCACGGTGTTGGCGAGTAAGCCTTGAAGCGCTTGCTGAAGCTCGTGGGCGCGCATCGGACGGAGCGCCTCCTTGATCAAAGCCCCCGGCCCCCCCGGGACGCTGAGCACGATGGAACCCTTTGCGTCCCCGGAATCCAGCACCTCGAGCAGGACCTCGGTCTGGGTCTCGTTGCCTTCGACCTCGTGCTCGGCAAAGGGCGAGGGCACCCCTTGAATGTCGTCGACCGCGATGTGCTTTCCGCCGCGAAACCGAGCTGGGGCACGGCCGAGCCATCCCGCCCCTTCGGCCCCGCGATGCGAGCCGCCCAGATCTGCGAAGAGCCGCTCGCCGGTGGAGCGCAGTACGATGCGCACGAGCGGATGGGTGAAGTGGCTAGCGTCCGGCGCCCGAGGCTCGACCGCGCCTTCGCCGCCTCCGCGCGCCAAGACGAGGGCCGCGTCTAGTCCGGCCGCTTTGGCCAGCGCGGCAAACAGGTTCAGTCGATTGCCGCGTCCGAGGCTCAACGTGACGCTGGGGCTGTTGGCCGGGCCCGGCCGAATCTCATCGAGCACAAAACGGAAGAGACGTTCGACCGAGGCCCGCTCGTCGGACTCCTCTGCCGCCAGCGCGCGCGCCTTCTCCCTCACCGCATAGGTCGAGCGAACCGCGCCGAGGTGCCGGCCACGATTCGCGCGCACCGCGGTGGCCTCGTCGAGACCAACCCACACCTCGACGAAGGGCACGTACTCTTCGTAGGCCACGGACATCGGCTCGAGGCGCATGCCGGGGGTCTTCTCGCGCTCAAAGAGATAGACGGTCTGGTCCCCGTCTTCGATCACCTTGGGCTCGGGGGCGCCGTGGTAGCTGTGCCAGTTCATCGGGGTGCCCTTTTCGACCACGACGAAGAGCTGCGTCCGCATGCTCGGGACATCGTCGCGAAAGAACACGGACCGGTGATAGCCGCCCAACGGCGTCGCCGGTCCGTCGATGAGCACCCACTTGCGCTCGACAGTGTCGCCCGGAGCGAGGGCCGAGAACGAGATGTCCGCCTTGCCTTCGTGTTCGTCGATCTCGATGATGCGTCCATCCGACTTGAGCGTGCGGAGCTCGAGCGCGATGGCCTGCTCGGGCAAACGGAACTCGCCGGCTCGGTCGGTGGCCTCCTTGGTCTCGAGCCGCGACAGCGAGTGACGGAGTGACAGCGCACGACCCGAGGGCCGCACGTAGTCGACCACGCGATCGAGGAGTTGAACCTCGCGAAAGCCCTGGAACTGAGGTTCGATCGCGGCGGAGGCGATCGCTTTGGCGTCGAGCGCGAGCGCACCGGCGAGCTTGGAGCCCGGCTTTGGATCACCGGGCGCGCGTCCCTGGACCTCGGCGAGCAGGTCTTCGATCTCCACCGTCTCGAGCCCGAGCGCGCGAAGCCGGAGCAGGTACTCGGCCACCCCCGCCGCGTCCCCCTGGCCCAGCTTGGCGGCCGCGGCCTGTTCGGCCCCCGCGCTCGACCACGGCGCGAGCCGCTCGATTTCCACCGCAGCTTCGAACGCCGGCTGGAAGTTCCCGCGCATCATCTCGATCTCGGCGATGCGCCGGATTGGCTCGGCGGGATCGGCGCTGCGCTCGGCGTTCTTGCGAAGCAGCGAGAGTGCGCGCTCCGGGTCGCCGCTCTCGAGCGCGTCTCGTGCGCGAGACGACCGGGGGCGCACGCTGCGCGTCGCCTGCGCGGCGGTCTCTCGCTTCTCGGCCTCGGCGAGCCGAAACTGACTGCGGAAGAAGGCCGCCGCGGCGTCGTGAAACCGGGGGCTCGGGCCCTTGGCTTCGGCGGCGAGCAGCGCGATCTCCGCCTCGTGATTCCATCCTCGGCGGACGTGGGTTCGAAACGCGAGCTCGTCGGCGGCGGAGGAATGGGGGGCGGCGGCCTGCAGCCGGGCGGCGAGCTGAAGCGCACGATCGGGTTCGTCCGCGCTCAGCGCGTAGGCCACGGACCGAAGCAGGCTCGGCTCGGTGGGGTCGAGCTCGAGCCCTCGGCGGAGCTCCGCCTCGACCAACGCACGCGGCAGTCCCTCGGCCCGCATGACACGCGCACGGAGGCTTGCGAGCACCGCCGACTCCGGGGCGATCCGCAGAGCCGGCCAGAGCGCGATGCGCGCGAGCTCGAGGTCGCGCAAGGCGCTCCCGAGTGAGGCCTGGCCAAGCCAGGCGCGCACCGCGAGCGCGTCGAGCGGCACGCGAAACGCCCGGCTGATCTGGGCCACTGCGGCCTGACGAGCGTCCTTCGCGGCGAGGATCCGAGAGGGGCTGAGGCTCGCCCCTTTCGGAAGGCTCGGCTGGGTCTCGAACTCGAGGGCCTCACCGTTCTCGGCGAAGAGATGAATCGCGAAAGCCAATCGAGGGGCGGCGAGGCTCGCGATCACGATGTGATGCCATCCCGGCTCGAGCTCGACCCAGCGCTCGGTGCTTCCTGGGAGGTCCTCGTCGACCTCGATGCGTTCGTGGAGCAGCTCGCCGTCGAGTCGAACGCGGAAGGGAAGGCGCGGGTCGATGAAGAAGCGCGCGCGTCTGGCGTCTGTGCCCCCTGCGCGAAAACAGACCTCGGAGACATACAGGCCAGAGTCCTGACCCCGAGCCGGCTCGAGCACGCCGCCGCGCTCCTCGATCTCGCGATGAAACGCGCCGAGCGGCAGCGGAGGGGGAGCGGGGACCCCGCCGGGCGCCGCAAGCTCCCAAGGGCTCGGGGTCTCGAGGCTGGAATAGCCCCAGGGGGCGAGGGGACCGCGCGAGGAGACTCTGGACAGGACCCCGGCTTTCGCGAATCGCAGGGCCTCCGCTTCGACGAACGCCGCGCCGACGCTCTTGGCGTTGAAGCGTGCGATCTGGTGCGCGAGCCGAACCCTCAGAACCTGAAGCCTCGGACTGGCGCGCACCTCGTTCAAGGACGCGGCCTCGAGGGCGACGGCGGTGCTTGGACGCTTGGCCTCGAGGCTGATGAGCGGCTCTTCGAGCAACAGCTGCAGGGCGAACTCCGCTGCATCCCCCTCTCGATCGGTACGAATGACCGAGAGGAGATCGGCGTGGGCCTCCGCGGCTCGAAGCTCGGTGATCCCGAGAAGCGCTCGGCGGAGGTACAGGCTCGGGTTGTTCGGTTCGGCGGCGATCCCACGGTCGAGAATCTCCCGGGCCATCGGCCGGTTGTTGCCGGCGAGCCAGGCAAGGTCTGCCGCCTGACCTGGGTCCTTCTCGATCTTGGCGAGCAAGACGGCCGCGCCTGCGTTTGGCCAGGAGACTTCGGGACCGAAGGGCTCATTGTGCGGGGTCTGGTGCGCGCACGCGGAGACGATGAGGGCAACGGCGAGAAGCGAGAGTTGTTTGGATGCAGTTTTCATCGGGAGAGAACCACCCTTCGGCCGAGGGCCCGATCGATCTCGAGCGCCGCTCGCCTGAAGTCCGGGTACGCGGCGTGAGGGACCCGCTTCTTCTTGAAGGTCACGGTGTCGTCGGTGACGAACCCGCCATCGGTCCGCTCGATGGTCTGCTCGAGCTTCAGATACTCGGAGTCGATGACGACACTCGTGGGCAGCTCGATGATCTTCTGTCCAGGAGGGAGCTCGTACCGCACTCGGTTTCGCGTGCGCCAAGCGTGCTCGACGACGAGGTCCGTCTTACGTTCGGCCAAGACCGCGTAGGAGTCCGCGACCCGATGCTGAAACAGGGTGGCGGGCAGCACCAAGCCGCCGGCCTCGACCTTGCCGTAACGCGGCGCCTCCACCCGGTAGCGGTAGTGAACCTCCGCCTCCAGGTTGGAGAGGTCCGAGAACGCGAGATCCTCGACCCTCGCCCCGGGGAGGATCTGGTTGAGCTGTTGTTCCACTTGCTCGCGACGCCGCTCTGGTTCCGCCATCTCGCCCCTGAGGGCCGAAGCGCGGGCGCCTTGGAAGCGCTCCAAACCGCTCAGCTCGAGCGAGCCGTCCGGGCGGAGTTTTGCGCTGTACTCAGACGAGTTGAGGTTGGCCTCGGGCGAGCTCTCGGGGGGACTCAGAAGTTGCGAGCGGCCGTCGGGAAAAACGATGAGCGCCGTGCCGCCTTGGTCCTGCCAGGGGAGCTCGCCGCTGCCCGAATACTCCGCGGTTCCGTCGAGGAACAAGTTGGCGGAGGGTACGTAGGTGATGGCGTGATTGAAGGCCCACATGCTCGCGTGGCCCTCGAGGAACCGGCCTCGGTCGACCGTTCGAATGAGCGTGATGGTGGCATCCACCCCGACTTCGAGCAGCAGCGCGGCCAAGAGGGTCGCCTTGTCCTTGCAGTCCCCATAGCGGCGGCGATGAACCTCCGAGGCCTTGAACGGCTTCCACCCGTGAATCCCGAGCTCGATGCCGACGTAGCGGGTGTTCTCGAGCACGTAGGAATAGAGTCGCTTCACCTTCTCGAGATCGTCCTTCGCCCCCCGCACCACTCGGTGCGCCTCGCGCCTCGCGTCGGCGTCGAGCTCGAGCTGCTCCCGAAACAGGCGCGCGTACCAGTCCGCGAGGTCCTCCCAGGAGCGATAGGTGCTCACGCTCAAGGTGGCAGCGAGCTCCGCGTAGGGGGGACCGGCGGGCTCGGGCTCCATCGCGGGCACCGCGGTGATCTTCCACTCCGTGTACTGCGTCTTCCCCCGCGTCTCGACGTGCGGCGCGGGCGCGTGCTGGTGGGCCGCGTACAGCGGCCGCTCGATGGGGCTCTCCGCCACGTAGTACACGTTCCTCTTGGGCAGCGCCCCCGAGAGCCCGGACACGTCGCCGAAGAAGCCGCCGAAGATGTTGGAGCCGATGCTATCGATGCGATAGCGGATGTGCACGAGGTCGCCGGGCTCGAGGTCCTGAAACTGGATGTTCTTGGACTGTACGTCGACGTACATGCCGCTGACCTTTCCCGAAGGCCCCGAGTCCGTGATGCGCGCCGCCTTCTCGACCACCCCACTCGGTCGGATACGTTCCGCGGTGAGCACTTCCACGACCTCGCGCGAGGGAGAGTAGTAGATGCGGTCTCGGCGCAGAGCATCACGGAGTTTGCTGCCGCTCAGTCGGGTGATGGTCTGGCGAAAGCGCGTCGCCTGTCCGTTGTCGTAGAGACGCACCGCGGTTCGATCCGCGAGCACGCCGCCGCCCGCGGCTCTTTCCTCCGGGCTCACGGGGAGCGAGGCGACCTTCTTCGGGTCGATGGAGTAGGCGTCTTCGAGCTGCGAGCTGACCCCGGCCAAGGCGTCCTTGTGGCGACGGACCTCGGGGCGCTGAGGATCGAGGAGCAGGCTCTGCTCGAGCGCGGCGATCGCCAACTGGGTGCGGCCTTTGCGCTGGTGGATCTCCGCCAGGAAGTCCTCAATCTCGGCTACGTCCGGAAAGAGCGGGCGGAGCGCCTCGAGATCCTGAAGCCCGGTCTCGGGCGAGCCCGAGCGCGCGATTCGTACCCGAACGAGCTCGAGGCGAGGCGTGATCCGCCAGGGTCGCCGTGCGATCTCGTGTTCGAGATGTTTCTCCGCGAGCGCGAGATCGCCGGCCTCGACCGCAGCGCCAAAGAGCACTCTTTGGGCCGCGAGTTGACCGGGCTCGAGGCGAAGTGCGGCCTCCGCGGTCGTGACCGCCTCGACGCGAACCCCGGCCGCCAAGAGACGGGCGGCGAGATCCGCGAGGAGGCGCGGGGAAGCCGCGAGTTCGGCGTAGCGGCGGAGGCGCGAGGGAGCGAGACGTGCTCGGAAGCGGTTCTCGTCGTCGAGTTCGATGAGCGCCGCCGCGGCGGGACCGAAGCTGGGGTCGAGAGAGAGCGCTTGTTCGAGGAGTGCTCTCGCGCTCGCGCTTCGGTGGACACGCGCGTGCGCGAGCGCGAGCTTCCAGAGGCTGGGCACATGATCGGGGGCGGCGAGCAGGGCGAGATCGAGCTGCTCGCGGGCTCGGCTCGCGTCCCGGGCCTCGAGCCGGTGGGCGAGGAAGAACCGGTCGATGGCCTTGGGCGGCCCCAGCTCGAGGGCGCGCTCGAGATCGACCTCGGGAGGAGAGGGCACCTTGCGCTCGTCATACAGCGACAGCACCGCGCGCAGGTCGGATCGCAGGGACAACAGCTCGCTCGCGGCTTCGTCCTTGCTCGAGGCGAGCGCTCGATTCAGCGCATCCTCTACCCCACGGACCCGGTGTCTCGCGCGCTGGCCGCGCCCCCATTGTGCGCGGGCAGCCTCGACCGACTTCGCGTCGGTGCCAAAACGCAACGCGCCTGCACGCCCGCCACTTGGGGACGTGATCCGCGCCCTCAGCTCGCCGCGAGCCTCCGTGTACGAGACCTTGACGAGAATGCTGTGTGGTCCCGGCGTCAACACCACCGGGATGGCCTCCTGATCCCACGCCGCCCGTCGCAGCAGATCGGCGGAGAAGATCTCCTTGCCGTCGAGGAAGACCTTCACGCGGTCACTCGCCCCGATTCGGAGGGCGGCCGCCGTTCGCGCGCTCGCCTCCACCGTGTACAGCAGATAGGCGGTGGCCTCGGTCTCGGGCCGCAAGAGATCCGAGAGATGAAACACGCCGAGCGGGCCCATCTGTGCCCCGTGGCGCCAGCTCACCGGGTGGTTCTTGCCGCGTTCGACCGCCGAGAGGTCGAGGCCGAGCTCCGGAGCATAGACTGCGTCGTGGCCCCCTCCGGCCGCGTTATCGAAGGGCCCGATGATGAAGGCCTCGGTCAGGACGCCCGCCTCGTCCGAGAGTCGCCGCGCTTCCGCCGCCGAACCCGCGGCGTGCTCGAGCATGGCGAGCATCAGGCGGGCGTGGTCCCGAGTCAGCGCATCCACGTCCCGGCTCCCTGCGAGTTGAAGCAGGGTGGGGCGCAGGGCTTCAGGTCGATCGAGCAGCTCGGCGAGATTCCAGAGGCGGAGGAGCTCGGCGAGCGCAACCCCATCACCTCGCGCCGCGCGCCTGGCCAATCGTACGGCCTGGCTCGTCAGCGCGTCGGCCCCCGTGGTCCAGCTTCGAGTTGCCTCGGGGGTCTCGGCGGGCGCCCCGAGCGGGCCTAGAATGAGGACGAGGGTGAGTGCTCCGACCAGGCCGAGTTTCACGGGCCCAGGCATAATCACGCGGGCCAAATATCTACAAGGCGTGTGCTTTTCGGTTCGGGAGGGTTCACCCGAGATCCCCCGGGCGCGCCGTTGCACGGCCCGCTCTTCAGCAGTAGAACCCTGGCGCCCTTTCATCCGGGCCCACGCACATGAAGATACACGAGTACCAAGCCAAAGAGATCCTTCAGCGCTACGGGGTGCCGGTGCCGGCCGGCCGCATGGTGACCACCACCGAGCAGGCCCACGAGGTCGCCAAGAGCCTCTCCCGTCAGGCGGGGGCGGTCGTGGTCGTCAAGGCCCAGATTCACGCGGGCGGACGCGGCAAGGGCGGCGGGGTCAAGGTGTGCCGCTCGGCGGATGAAGCACGGGACCGCGCGGGCGAGATGCTCGGCATGACACTTCGCACCCACCAGACCGGCCCGGAGGGTCAGGAGGTGCGCCGATTGCTCATTGAAGAGGGCGTCTCCATCGCCAAGGAGCTCTACGCCGGCTTCGTCCTCGATCGCGAGACTCAACGAGTCACCTTCATGCTCTCGAACGAGGGCGGCGTCGACATCGAGGAGGTCGCAGCCACGCACCCGGAGAAGATCATCAAGGTGGCCATCGACCCTTTGACCGGCCTCATGCCGTACCAGATCAGGCAGGCCTGCTTCGCCATCGGGCTCAAGGCCGAACTGCATCGCAAGGCCGAGAAGATGTTTCGCGGCCTGTATGACGCGGTCATCGACACCGACGCCTCGATCCTCGAGGTGAACCCGCTCATCATCACACAGGAGGGCGACCTGCTCGCGCTCGACGCGAAGATGAACTTCGACGAGAACGCTCTTTTTCGGCAGCCGCAGATCGTCGAGCTCCGCGATCTCGACGAAGAAGATCCCAAAGAGGTCGAAGCTAAGAAGTTCGACCTCAGCTACATCGCCCTGGAAGGCAACATCGGTTGCATGGTGAACGGCGCGGGCTTGGCCATGTCCACGATGGACATCATCAAGTACGCGGGCGGGAGCCCGGCCAACTTCTTGGACGTGGGCGGAGGGGCTACGGCCGAAAAGGTCGCGGCGGCCTTCCGCATCATCCTCGCCGACCCGAACGTGAAGGCGGTGCTCGTCAACATCTTCGGCGGCATCATGAAGTGCGACGTCATCGCCTCGGGTATCATCGCGGCCGCCAAGCAGACCGAGCTGCGGGTTCCGGTCGTGGCTCGGCTCGAGGGCACCAACGTGGAGCTGGGCAAGAAGATGCTCAAAGAGTCCGGGCTCAATCTGACATCGGCCGACGACATGCAAGACGCGGCGACCAAGGTCGTCGCGCTGGCGCGCGCCTAGCCCGAGACGAATCGAGGAACCACGATGGCTATCTACATAGACAAGAACACGAGAGTCCTGGTCCAAGGCATCACGGGGGCCGCGGGCTCCTTCCACGCGAAGCAGTGCATCGAGTACGGCACCCGCGTGGTCGGGGGCGTGACCCCCGGCAAGGGCGGGCAGCGCTTCGAGGAGCGAGTGCCGATCTTCAATACGGTGAGCGAGGCCAAAGAGGCCACGAACGCCAACGCGAGTGTCATCTTCGTCCCGCCGCCCTTCGCAGCGGACGCCATCATGGAGGCGGTCGACGCCGGCATCGAGCTCATCATCACCATCACTGAAGGCATCCCGGTCAACGACATGATCAAGGTCGTGCGCTTCATGGAAGGGCGCTCGAGCGTGCTCGTGGGGCCCAACTGCCCGGGTGTGATCACCCCGGGGCAGTCCAAGATCGGCATCATGCCGGGTCACATCCACAAGCCGGGCCGGGTGGGCGTCGTGTCCCGCTCGGGGACGCTCACCTACGAGGCGGTCGGTCAGCTCACGCAGCTCGGCATCGGGCAGTCCACCTGCGTGGGTATCGGAGGAGACCCGGTCAACGGCACCAACTTCATCGACGTGCTCGAGCGCTTCAACGCCGATCCGGACACCGACGCGGTCATCATGATCGGAGAAATCGGAGGCTCCGCCGAGGAGCGTGCGGCCGACTACATTCGGCGCGAGTTCAAGAAGCCCATCGCGGGGTTCATCGCAGGCAAGACCGCTCCGCCCGGCAAGCGCATGGGGCACGCGGGGGCGATCATCGCGGGGGGCAAGGGCACCGCGGACGAGAAGACCGCGGCCATGGAAGCGGCGGGGGTGAAGATGGCGCCCACGCCGGCCCAGCTCGGAGTCACACTCAAGGCTGCGATGGGGGGCTGATGGGACAGTACGATCCAAAGAAACCGAGCGCGTTCAACCCGGTCAACATCGCGATTGTGCTCGGGCTGGCGGCCTTGGGTTACGGGGGTGCCTTCTATCTGCCGCACTGGTGGCCGGTGTGGCAGCTCAGCGGGATCATGCACGGCATTGGCAACGAGGCGTATCGCGAAACCGACGACATCAAGCTCATGGAGAAGCTGCTGAAGGAAGCGAAGCGCACCAAACTCGGGCTCACGGAGGAGAACTTCACGATCGAGCGAGAACCTTACCCTCCGGAAGAGCTGCAGGCCGACCGAAACGGAAAGCCGTTCACGGACAGTGGGCGGAAGCTGCTCGAGAAGCGCGGAAAGTCCATCAGCGTCTATCTGGACCACAGCGTCGATGCCAAGTGGCCGCTGCTCGACAAGTGGACGACGCTCTCCTTTCGCCGGACCGTGACCACCGACCTCTCCACTATCGATTGGTGACCAGCTCATGGGACTCTCAGACTCGACTCGGCACCACCTGCTCGGGATCGAGTCTTTGGAGGCTTCCGAGATCCTCCGCATCCTGAGACGGGCGCGCGAGTTCCGCGAAGTCCAAAGGGGCACCGCGACCTTCGCCCGCAGCCTCGAAGGCGTGTCGCTCGTGACCATGTTCTACGAGAACAGCACTCGCACTCGGGTCAGCTTCGAGCTCGCGGCTCAAAAGCTCGGGGCGCAGGTCGTGAGTGTGTCGGCAGCGGGCAGCAGCGTCGCCAAGGGCGAGTCGCTCTGGGACACCGGCCGGACCTTCGGGGCCATGGACCCCGGCATCGTGGTCATGCGGCACCCCTCCTCGGGCGCTGCGCTCCTGCTGGCGCGGGCGGTCGAGAGCGTCTCGGTGGCCACGCGCGTCGTGAACGCGGGCGATGGCGCGCATGAACACCCCACGCAGGCCCTGCTCGATGCGCTCACGCTGACTGACCGGCTCGGTCTCGACCTCGAGGGCCGGACCATCGCGATCGTGGGCGACATCGCGCACTCGCGTGTCGCGCGCTCCAACCTCTTTCTGCTCGGTAAGCTGGGGGCGAAGGTCTTGCTCTCGGGGCCGCGCGTACTGGTGCCCAAGGCCCTCGAGTCGCTGGCCCCCAATGTGGAGATCGTGCGCGGCATCGATCAGGCCATCGAGCGAGCCGACGCGCTGATGATGCTGCGCGTGCAGTTCGAGCGCATGGCGGGGCCACCACCTTTTCCCAGTCTCTCGGACTACGCCCGCGAGTTCGGTCTCAGCGTCGAGCGGGCGTCTCGGCTGAAGCCCGACGCTTTCGTGATGCACCCGGGCCCAATGAATCGCGGCATCGAGATCGAGCCCGAGGTCGCCGACGGCCCGGTCTCGGTGGTGGCCCATCAAGTCCGGAACGGCATCGCAGCACGTATGGCGGTTCTCGAGCGCGCGGCGGGCGCGGGCCCCTGGGCGGAGGGCGCATGAACATCCGCATCGACTCCGTTCGCCTCTTCGACCCCGGACGCGGCATCGACGCGCCCGGCCGTTCGGTGCTCATCGAAGGAGACCGCATCCGGTCCCTCGATGCGGCGGGGCAAAAGGCCGAGCGCTGCATCGAGGGCCGAGGCCTCTGGCTCGTGCCGGGGCTCGTCGATCTTCGCGCGCACCTCGGTGAGCCCGGTTTCACCAAGAGCGAGACCATCGAGACCGCCGGTCAGGCGGCGGCGCTGGGTGGCTTCACCACCGTCGTGGCCATGCCGACCACCGAACCCACGATCGATCGAGTCGAGGTCGTGGAGCTGGTCGCCTCGCGGGCTCGAACGTCTCAGGCGGTGCGGGTCTTGCCGGCGGGTGCGCTCTCGGTGGGGCGCGAGGGCAAGCGGTTGTCGGAGATGAGCAAGCTCCGGTCGGCGGGCTGCGTCGCCTTTACCGAGGCGGATCGGCCGGTCCGGGATAGCCAACTCTTGCGGTACGCACTCGAGACCGCGGGTGAGATCGGGGTGCCGATCATCAGCCACGCGGACGACGAGACCCTCTCGCTCGGCGGCGTGATGCACGAAGGACTGGTCTCCACCCGGCTCGCCCTCGCCGGAATCCCCAGCGCGGCGGAAGCGGTCGGGGTCGCAAGGGACCTCGCCCTCGCCGAGCTCACCGGGGCTCGGCTGCACTTCGCCCGTCTCTCTTCCGCGCTCAGCGTAGATCTCGTTCGGCAGGCGAGGCGGCGTGAGGTTCGGGTCACGGCCGAGGTCAGTCCGCTGCACCTGCTCCTCAACGACACCGCCTTGCTCGGCTACGACACCCGCGCGAAGCTTCATCCTCCTCTGCGGGCGGAGTCGGATCGTCAGGCGCTCTTGGCTGGGCTGCGCGACGGCACCATCGACGCCGTGGTGAGCGACCACCTCGCGCGATCTACGCTCGAGAAGAACACCGAGCTCGACCGAGCCGCGGCCGGATCCATCGGTCTCGAGACCACGCTCTCGGTCGTGCTCGGTCTGGTCTGGGGCGGGGAACTCACGCTCGAACGAGCGATTTCTGTGCTCACGCGTGGGCCCGCGGACGTGCTGGGTATGGACGAGCTCGGACGCCTCGTGGAGGGTGGGGTGGCGGACATGACGCTCATCGACCCCGAGTTGCCTCTGTCGGTGAATCCGGCGGAGCTCCGCTCCAAGTCCCAGAATACCCCGCTCCTTGGGCGGGCCTTTCGTGGTCGGTCGGTCTTGACCATCGCCGCCGGGCGCACCACGTATCGGCACGAGTCCTTGGCATGAAGAGAGAGACAGCACGCCCCGGAATCTTGGCCCTCAGCGACGGCACACTCTTTCGCGGCGAGGCCATCGGCGCGAGCGGCACCCGCGTGGGTGAGGTGGTCTTCACGACCTCTCACTCCGGCTACCAGGAGGTGCTCTCCGACCCTTCGTATGCCGACCAGATCGTCACCATGACGGTGAGCGAGATCGGAAACGTCGGCGTCAATCGCGAGGACCTCGAGAGCGATCGCATTCAGGCCAGCGGCATGCTCGTGCGCTCCTCGCTGCCCACGCCCTCGAACTGGCGCGCCGAGGAAGGGTTGCACGACTACCTGGAGCGCGAGGGTGTGGTCGCGCTCTCCGGGATCGATACTCGGGCGCTCGTGCTCCACATCCGCGAGACCGGAGCGCAGATGGGGACCATCTCCACCGACCTGAGTGACGTCAACGGGCTTCTCGGAAAGGCGCGCGATGCAGGCTCGATGGTCGGGCGTGATCTCGCCCGTACGGTCACGACCAAAGCCGGGTATCGCTTCTTTGAGCCACCCTCGGCGCTTCAAGGTCTGAGTGATCTCGGCGGGGCAACGCGTCCCGTGAAGGTGCTCGTCTACGACTTCGGCGTGAAGAAGAGCATCCTTCGCCGCCTCGTCGAGCGTGGCGCCGAGGTTCACGTGGTGCCTGCGACCACCTCGGCCGCCGACGCCCTCGCGGCGCGACCACACGGGGTCCTGTTCTCCAACGGGCCCGGCGACCCCGAGCCTTGCACCTACGCCATCGAAGCGGCGCGCGGGCTCATGGGCAAGACCCCGCTCATGGGCATTTGTCTCGGGCATCAGATCTTGGGTCTCGCCTACGGCGCTCGCACCTTCAAGCTCAAGTTCGGGCATCGTGGGAGCAATCAGCCCGTCAGGCACGAGCCGAGCGGCAAGGTGCTGATCACGTCGCAGAACCACGGCTTCGCGATCGATCCGGCGAGCTTTCCGGCGAACAGCGGCGTCGAGCTGACGGAGTATAACCTGAACGATGGCACGCTCGCGGGCTTCGAAGCGAAGCGCGACCGAGTGCTCGCCGTGCAGTATCATCCCGAGGCCTCACCGGGTCCCCACGACGCCAGCGACGCCTTTGGTCGCTTCATCGAGCTCTGTCGCTCGGTGATCTGAGATGCGGATCCACGCACGATTCGGCGCGCCGCTCCTCATGGCCGTCCTCGAATCCTGCGCGCATGCGCCCGGCCCCGAGGCTGTCGCCGATCAGTACCGTCGGGCGTGGGTCGAGGGTGACGCCGAGGGGCTGCGTGCCCTTTCCACGCCCCAATACCGTGACCGGGTCGAGGCTCAGCGCTTGCGCACTTGGCTCGCGGGCTCGTCGCGCCCCATGCCCTCCGTGGCCACCGCCACCGCGACGGTGCACCGCGCCCGCGTTCGCTTTTCGGACGGGATGCAGCTCGAGCTCGTGCGACGAGGGCAGCGCTGGATCGTCGAGCGCGGCGGCCCCGATCCGGACGAGGACAACTCTGCGCTTGGGGCCCTGCGACGTTTTCTCGCGGCCGCCCTGGCCGATGACCTCGAAGCGGTCCGAGGTTTCATGCCGGCGTCGGCCCGTGCACGCTTCACCGCCGATGAGGCGCTCCATGCCCATCTGGTCTTGGAACGCGCGCGCATCCGCGAGGTTCAACGGCACCTTCAGGCGGGGGCGCCGGAGCTTCGAGGCACCGACCGCGTCGCCGAGGTCGTCTACGCCTCGGGGCGGGCGGCCCGGCTCGAGCTCGAGGAGGGCGCGTGGCGAGTGCTGGACCTGGAGTAATCCCCGGGGTTTCAGCTCCGGAGTTGCCTCGCCCGGCGGCGCGGGTGATCTTCGCGATCGTGCCTTCGTGCTCGCGCTCATGGGCCTCCTTGGCCCTCGTTGTCGCGCTGTCCACCCTGGGCGTGGGTCTGCTTCCTCGCATCGCGGCGGCCGCTGATCCCGCACTCTCCGTCGAGGTCGAGCTGGAGAGGCGTGTGCTCGGACCGAAAGACCAGACGAAGCTCCAGGTCACGGTGGAAGTTCCAGCCGGATGGCACCTCTGGGCCTTCAACCCCGGTGAGGGCCCAAAGCCCCTCCGCATCGAGCTGGATGATCCCGAACTGCGCCTCGAGGGTGAGTGGCACGGCCCCGGTCCGGTGAGTGTGTTTGACCGGGGCTTTGCGCGCGAGCTTCTTCAGTATGAGTCCGGCCGGCTCGTCTTCGAGCGTCGCGTTCGTCTGCTCGAAGGGGCGGCGGTGGGCTCGCGCGTCGTCCCCGTGACGCTGCTCGGCCAGATTTGCACGGAAGGCAGCTGCATCGATCAGAAGATCCTGAAGTCTTTCTCGCTCGACGTGGAGCCCGCGCCCACCGGCAGCGTCCCCGGCCCGATGCTCGGCGGGCCGCTCGAAGTGGTGGAGGGTTATGAACGCCCCGCAGAGGCCGCGGCCAAGGACGCGCGCTCTGCTCCCAAGGGCGACGCCGCCCCGCCGATGGGTGAGGGCCTCTGGTCTTTCTTGCTCATCGCGTTCCTCGCCGGGCTCGGCGCCCTGGCGACGCCATGTGTGTTCCCGGCCATCCCGCTGACCGTTTCGTTCTTCTCGAAGTTCTCGGAGGAGAACTTCGGGCGCGGGGCGAGGCTCGCGGCGTTCTACGCGATCTCGATGGTGGTGGCTTTCACCTTCTTCGGGGTCTTGATGTCCGTGCTGTTCGGCGTCTCTGGCATCCAGCGATTCGCCGCTCATCCCTGGTTCAACCTCGTCCTTGCCCTCGTGCTCGTCTTCTTCTCGCTCAACCTGCTGGGCATGTTCGAGATCCGAACGCCGGCGTTCCTTCTGGGCTTCACCAACCGCCTCGAAGGCCGCTACGGTCCGGGCGCGCACGCCTCGAGCCAGCGCGGCGGCCTCAACGACTATCTCGCGGTCGGGGTGGCCGCGCTCACCGCCACGAGTGTCTTCTTCACTTGCACCGTCGCCTTCGTCGGTGTGGTGCTCGTGGCGGCGGCCTCGGGCGATTGGTTCTGGCCCACGCTCGGCATGCTCGCTTTCTCGGCCGCGTTCGTACTTCCGTTCTTCTTGCTCGCGCTCTTCCCCCAGGCGGCGCGTCGGCTGCGCGGAAAACATGGCGGCTGGCTGGTGGTCACGCGTGTGACGCTCGGCTTCATCGAGCTGGCGGCGGCCACCAAGTTCTTCTCGAACGCCGACCTCGTCTTTGGCACGAACCTGCTCTCGCGCGATCTCGTCCTCTCGTTCTGGATCGCGAACTTCGCGCTCGCGGCCATGTTCCTCTTCGGCTGGCTGCGCTTGAAGGAAGGCGCAGATGCGCCTCCCTCGGAACCCGACGCCGCCATCAGCGTGCCCCGCATGCTCTTCGGCGCCGCAGTGCTCTCGTTCACGCTCGTGCTCGCGGCTGGTCTCTTCAAGGAGCGCCCGGTCGGCGGCTGGGTCGACGGGTGGTTGCCTCCGTCCACCTTGCCGGGCCAAAGCGCGATGGCCTCCGGTGGCTCGCCGGCCGCCGCACCCGGCGGTCTGCACTTCGTGCATGACCTCGCGGAAGGGCGGGCGCTGGCGAAGGCGTCGGGCAAGCTCGTCTTCGTCAACTACACCGGGTACACCTGCACCAACTGCCGCTACATGGAGGCTTCGGTCTTCCCGCTGCCGGGCATCCGCCGGCAGCTCGACTCGATGGTCCTCGTGGAGCTGTATACGGACGGGCTCGGCGAGAAGTACGACGCCGCGCGCGAAGACCAGCTCGAACGATTCGGCACCGCCGCGCTCCCCTTCTATTCGGTCGAGACTGCGGACGGCCGGGTGCTCGGCACCTTCCCCAGCTCCACGAACGATCCGACGGAGTTCGAGCGATGGCTCGAGAAGAGCCGAAGCGAGGTCCTGCCCGCCGCGAGCCTCGCGCTCGTCCTGCGAACCACCTCCCTGGTCGACGGCTCGTCTGTACCCGGGGTGGCCCCGGCCAAGTGGCACCTCGTGAACTTCTGGGCGACGTGGTGTGGCCCGTGCCGGGCGGAACTCACCGCCTTCATGGCCAAGGTGGGACGTGAACTCGAAGGGCAGGGCGGTCGTTTCGTGACGGTTGCGCTCGAGCCCGACGACTCCGTGCCCGAGGCCTTGGCCTTCTTGCGGCAGATCGGCGTGCCTGATCATGGGGCGCTGCGGCTGCCCGAGGATCCCCCCGCGGGCAGCGTCGATGAGCGGCTGGGCTTCCGCGGCTCCGTGCCCCACACCGCGCTGGTCGCTCCAGACGGCCGGGTGGTCTGGAGCAAGGCTTCTGCGCTCGAGGAGAGTGAGCTGCGCGCCGTCCTCACAGAGCATCTGGGGTTCGCGCGGGCCCGCTGACCCAGTGCGTCAACACACTGGGTTGCCTCCGGGCTCCCCGCGCGTGTAGAGCAGGGCTTCCATGGTGAGCCGAGAGCTCGAATTCGAGCGCCCCCTCCTCGATCTCGAGCGCCAGATCGAGGCCTTGCGCCGAATTGCGGCCGGCACCGAGAACCTCGCCTCGGTGGTCGCCCCGGACAGCGACGGCACCGGGGACCTCGCGGGCAGCGACGATCTCGCAGTGTCGTCCAGCCAGAGCCTCGAGGGCCAGATCGCCCTGCTCGAGGAAAAGGCCAGGGAGCTTGGGCAAGAGGTCTACAGCGGCCTCTCCAGGTGGCAGATCGTTCAGCTCTCGCGTCACCCGGACCGCCCGTACATCCGCGACTATCTCGACCGAACGTTCACCGACTTCGTCGAGCTCCACGGGGACCGCGCCTTCGCGGACGACGGCGCAATCCTCGGCGGCCTCGCTCGATTCGCCGGTGTCTCGGTGATGGTAATTGGACACGTGAAGGGACGCACCACGAAGGAGAACGTGGTCTGCAACTTCGGCATGGCCCGTCCAGAGGGCTACCGAAAGGCGATTCGCCTGATGCGCCTCGCGGAGCGCTTTCAGCTTCCCATCGTGACCCTCATCGACACCCCCGGCGCCTACCCGGGCATCGACGCCGAAGAGCGCGGCCAGGCCCAGGCGATCGCAGAGTCCATCGATTGTATGGCGAGCCTCACCGTGCCGGTCGTCGCGGTGGTGATCGGAGAGGGCGGCAGCGGCGGCGCCCTCGCGATCGGGGTCGCGAACCGAGTGCTGATGCTCGAGTACAGCACGTACTCGGTGATTTCGCCGGAGGCCTGCTCATCCATCCTCTTTCGCGACGCGAGCCACGCGCAGCGCGCCGCGGACGCGCTGCGTCTCACCGCGACGGACCTCCTGGGCTTTGAAGTCGTGGACCGAGTCGTCGAAGAGCCTTTTGGCGGCGCGCATCGGGATCCGCTCGATATGGCCGACCGGCTGAAGCGCGCCATCAAGCAAGAGCTGGCCGAGCTCAAGGGTCTGGACGGGGAGGCCCTTCGTTTGGACCGCTACGAGCGTTTTCGGCGCCTCGGCCGTTTCGAAGAGAGCGGCCACGCGGATCGCCGCAATGGCCACAGTACGGCTACGAACAGACCGGGATCACAGGGGCAGTCATGACCAGCTACGACCAAGACTACGGTCAGCCGGCGATACGGGAGCTCGGCCGCCGGGCGCTCTCGGATGCGGCGCGGACCCCACCACGATTGCCGCTGGTCGGGCCCCACCTCGAGTCGCTCAAGGCCTATCCACCCGGTCGCCCCTGGCGGGAACTCGCGTCCGAGCTCGGTATTGCCCCCGAAGACATGCTGCTCCTCGCCGCCAACGAGAACGTGCTCGGCCCTTCGAAGAAAGCGATCGAGGCCGCAGGGAGCGCGCTCCTCGAGGCGCAGCTCTACCCGGACGGCGGCGGCACACTCCTCAAGCGTGCGCTCTCCGAGAGGCTCTCCGTCCCCACCTCGCACCTGGTGCTCGGCAACGGCAGCAACGAGATCATCGAGCTTTTGGTGCGGAGTTTCGTCGGGCCGGAGGAGACCGTCGTCACCGGCTGGCCTTCCTTCGTCGTGTATCGGCTCGCGACTCAGGCGCAGGGGCGGCAAGCGGTCGTGGATCCTCTGCGCGAGCACCGCTACGATCTCCGGCAGCTGGCAGGCCTCGTCGACCATCGCACCAAACTGGTCTTCATCGCGAATCCCAACAACCCCACCGGCACCCACGTTGGGCACCTCGAGGTCGAGCGTTTCCTGCAGGAGATCTCGGACTCCGCCATCGTGGTCTTGGACGAGGCCTACTACGAGTACGTCACGGCGGAAGACTTCCCGCGAAGCCTCGAGCTTCTGTCGCGCTTTCCCCGCCTCGTGGTGCTTCGGACCTTCTCGAAGGCTTACGGTCTCGCGGGTCTGCGCATCGGCTACGGGATCATGTCGCCCGAGCTCGTCTCGTACATCGATCGGGTGCGGCAGCCCTACAACGTCAGCTCCGTCGCCCAGGCGGCCGCGCTCGCCGCGCTCTCGGACGATGCGCACATCGAACGCTCCCGTGTACTGGCGCAGCAGGGGCTGCTCGAACTCGCCGAAGGGGCAAAGAAGCTCGGCCTCGAGTTTATCCCCAGCCAGGCGAACTTCATCGTCTTGAAGGTCCCCGGCGATGCCGACGCGCTGCAGGACCAGCTCAAAGAGCGGGGGTTGCTCGTTCGTTCCATGCGCGGCTACGGCATGCCCGAGCACATCCGGGTGACGGTCGGCACCAGCGCGATGAATCAGAAGGTGCTCGCTGCCCTCGCCGAGCAGCCAAGAGGACGTCCATGAGCGAAGCCAAGAAGCCGAATAACGCCCCGCTCTTCATCGGGCTCGGCGCCATCGTGGCCATCGCGCTCGCGGTCGTGCTCGCCCAACGGCTCATGGCGCCGGATCGAAGTCAGGCAGCCTCGGCGCCCGTCGCCGCCAAACCCGCGCCCAACGGACCAGCTCTGGTCACGGATGCGGAGCGCGCGGCCTACATCCAGAGTCACGTCCGCGTGGAGCCATTGCTCGTAGACCCCGACACTCAGATCGGACCCGAGGGCACCACGGTGACGATCGCGGGCCTGCTCAAAGTGCATGGCACGGTGAAGAACGGGGGAGACAAGGCGATCGACAAGCTGATCCTGATCTTGAACCCCGTGGGCTCGGATGGTGCGGTGGTGGGCTCGTATCGCGAGGACGTCAGCCTGAATCGGCGCCTCGGTCCGAACGAAGAGCGCGCGTTCGAGTTTAGGATCCCGGACAAGAAGGAGTTCTCCGGGGAGTACCAACATCGGGTGGAATGAGCACGCTGCAGATTGAGGGCGGGCCGCTCCTTGTGGGCAAGGTCTGTGTGCCGCCCGACAAGTCTGTCTTTCACCGCGCGGTCTTTCTGAGCTCCATCTCAAATGGGCAGTCCGTCATCGCGCCTCTCTCTTTTGGCGCCGACAATCTCTCCACCTTGCAGGTCATGCAGACCTTGGGGGTCGAGGTCGAGGTGGACGAGGCAAAGAACGAGGCGAGGCTCCTCGGCTGCGGGCATCCGCGAGGTTTTCGGCCGGGGCCGCTGTCGCTCGACTGCGGTAACAGCGGCACCACGATGCGGCTCCTGACGGGACTTCTGGCCGCCTCTCGCTCCACGTATCAACTCACCGGCGACGAGTCTCTCACCGGGCGCCCCATGTCTCGACTGCGGCCGCTCGAGCGCATGGGGGCACAGATCCGCGGACGAAGCGTCGCGGGCCGCATCTATCCTCCGCTGGAGGTTGAAGGGGCGGCGCTTCGGGGCGGCGACTTCGAGCTCGAGGTCGCGAGCGCACAGGTCAAGACCGCGCTGCTCTTGGCCGGTCTGTTTGCCGAGGGACCGACGCGCATTCGCGAGCCCGGGCGCTCTCGCGATCATACCGAGCGGATGCTCAGGGCGCTCTCGGTGCGTTTGGACGAGGCGCCGGATGGCTGCCTCACGCTTTTGCCGCGGGCCGCGCCCTTCGAAAACCCGCGCTTCTTGGTGCCGCCGGACTTCTCGAGCGCGGCGTTCATGCTCGCGGCGGCGCTGCTGACCGGCGGCGCCGGCGTGGAGGTCAGGACCGGCGTCAACCCGACTCGGACCGGCTTCCTCGACATCGTTCGCGCCTTTGGGGCCGAGGTCGATGAGCGGGAGGCTCTGATGCTGAGCGAAGAACCGGTGGCCACTCTGTCCGTCTCTGGTGGCGGGCGCCTCCGGGGGGCCGAGATCGGAGGGTCGCTGACCCTGCGCGCCCTGGACGAGATTCCGCTCGTGGCCGCTCTGGCCGCCTTCGCCGAGGGTACCACCCGCATTCGGGATGCGGGCGAGCTTCGGGTCAAGGAGAGCGATCGTCTCGCCGCCACCGCCGTGCTCCTCCGGGCTTTTGGGGCGCGGGTCACCGAACACCCCGATGGGCTCGAGATCGAGGGTGGCCGGGACCGGCTTCATGCGGCGAGCGTCACGCCTGCCCTCGACCATCGCCTGGTGATGACGGCGGCGGTCGTCGGATTGGCGCTTCAGGGGGTGACGACGGTCCACGGAGCGGACATCATCGGCGTATCCTATCCGGGCTTCGCGGCCGACCTTCGTCGGCTCGGAGCCCAAGTGGAGCAAGTTGAGCCAGTTTCCGTCCCAGTTCGGTGACTACCGACTCCTTCGCAAGCTCGCTCAAGGCGGCATGGCGGAGCTCTTCTTGGCTCAAGGGCCGGACGGACGCGTCTGCGCGGTCAAGCGGATCCTCCCGCACCTCGCCCACGAAGAAGGCTTCATACGAATGTTCATCGACGAGGCGCGCATCGTGCAGCACCTCGACCACCCGAACATCGCGGGGGTGATGGACCAAGGCAAGGTCGACGGCTACTACTTCATCGCGCTCGAGTACGTGGAGGGGCACAGTCTTCTGGCGCTCAATGATCGAGCACGCCAACAGAAGATCCCGCTGCCTTACGGACTGCTCGCGCATGTCATTGGCGAATTGCTCGGGGGCCTTGGTGCGGCGCACTCGGCCCGCGATCACAAGGGCCGCCACCTCGGCGTAGTGCATCGCGACGTCACGCCGCAGAACGTGATGATCAGCTACAGCGGAGACGTGAAGCTCATCGACTTCGGCGTGGCGAAGGCGAGAGCGCGTCTCACGAAGACCGAGGCCGGCTTCACCAAAGGCAAGCTGGCGTACATGTCTCCCGAGCAGGCGCGCGGGGAAGAGCTGGACGGCCGCAGCGACCTCTTCTCCGTGGGCATCGTGCTCTGGGAGATCACGACCGGGCATCGCCTCTTCAACAAGGAAGGGCCCGGCGGCATCCTCGGCGCGATCGTCAACGACCCCATCCCTCCGCCTTCGCAGAAGAAGCGGAAGTATCCTCGTGACCTCGAAAACATCGTGATGCGGGCGCTCGCGAAGGATGTGAAGCAGCGCTGGCAGTCGGCCGAGGAGATGGCGGTGGCTCTGATGCGCTTCGCGGCCTCTGAGCGCCCCCGCCCGGGCAAGGCGCGGCTGGCGGATCTGGTGCAGGACCTCTTCGGCCAGCCCGAGCACCGCGATGTGATCGACGAGGTCCAAGCGGTGAGTGAGCCGACTCCGGCGGGCGAGGTCGAAGCCCAGATCGTGCGCGGCGCTTCGCTTCGGGTGGGCAAGACCAAGATCCCGAACATCGTCACCGACCTCGACGATAGCGACTTCGCCCGGCGCCCGGACGAGACCCGGATGATGGATGTCGGCTCGGCGCAGGCCTCCGCGATCAGCCGCGCCAAGATCGAGGTCACCGGTGATGAGGTCCCGGTGTTGCCGCCGCTCGATCATGCCGCGGAGCTGCACGACCCCGAGGAGATCCCGGTCCCCGAACCACGGGTCCCTTTTCGCGTGCGACTGGCGCGCCGGCTGGCGGCGTTCGCGGACGAGCTCGCGCTCGGTTTCCGGACACATCGACGCCGATACCTGCTCTCGATCCTCGCGATGAGCTCGCTCGTCGCCGGCATCGTGCTCGTAGGGAGCGGTGGCGCGGCGAGGTTCTTCGGGTTGGTCGAAGACGCGGCCGACCGAGCCCGGGAGATCAAACGTTCGGCCGGCATGCTCTCCACGGGGACGGACGCTCAGGTGATGATCACACGTCTCAGCGTCATGTCCGAACCACCCGGCGCGCTCGTGGAGATCGACGGTCTTGGTGCCGGTTGCGTCACACCCTGCCTGCTCGATGAGGCGCCGGTGGGGCGACGCTTCGAGCTCGGGCTTCGGCTCGGAGGTTATCGACCGTACGCCGAGGACGTCCTGCTTCGGCGGGGTGATGGTGACCGACAGATCGAAGTTCGCCTGCGCCGGCAGATCGGTGCGCTGCAGGTGACCTCGGATCCGCCGGGCGCCACCGTCTCCAAGGACGGCAAGAAGCTCTCCGGCACCACACCGCTGACGGTCGATGGTGTGCGCGCGGATCGTCCGGTGGAGCTGCTCGTTCAGAAGTCGGGCTACATCCCCAAACGCAAGGTGGTGCTCCTCCGGGACGAGGAGTCGCTGACGGAGCACTTCGAGCTCGAGATCGATCCGAGCTCCATTCCCCCCGGTCGGCTCGACGTCAGTTCATCCCCCGCCGGGTGTCCGGTGGAGATCGACGGCCGCGCGGTAGGCCTCACGCCGCTGCAGGGCATGGCGCTGAAGGCCGGCACATACAGCGTCACAGTGCGCTGCGAGTATCATCGCGCCGAGACCCGAGCCGCCCTGATCGAAGCGGGCGCCACCCGGCGAATCGAGGTGCAGGCCGAGCCGGCCGTCTTCGGCTACCTCTCGCTCCAGATCACGCCGGACAAGGGCACGAAGGTGCGGATCAACGGTCGCGCGATCCCTCTGCCCATTCAATTTCTCAAGGTCGTCCCCGGGCGGCACCAAGTGCAGATCGAGAACAAGGGGCTCGCCCGCGAGAAGAACTTCAATGTCGAGGTCGGACCGGAACAGCGGGTGTCGCGAGAAATCGCGCTCGATCGCTGAGGCCCGAGAGAACCGGCCCGCCGTCGTGCCGCTCGACGCGGCGCGTAAACTGAGCCATAACGGGGAGGGGTGGGTGATCTCATGCGCATCGCGGTGGCCCCTTGGGTCTTCGCCTCCGTCATGGCCTGTGGGGCCGACGATCCCGCGGACTGGCCGGAGGGCCGTCCTCGCATCGACGACCTGCAGTTCGTGCGGCAAGGCCCAGAGAACCCCCGTGCGCTCGAGTTCAGCCTCGAGTTCTTCGACTCCGACGGGGACAGTGGTCGTGGACGGCTCTTCCTCTACCTCGACGGCGAGGAGACCGCAGAGCGCCCCATGACCGACATCTTCTCCGCCTCGAAACCCCCGCTGCCGATCGACGCCAGCAGCGGGCGATTCAACGTCACCATCGAGCTCGCCGGCACGGTCGAAGTCGGCCAGAAGGTCGAGCTCACCTTCCTCCTCGAAGACGAAAAGCGGCGGCGCTCCAATGAGCCGAGCATCGTCCTCGAGGCGCTTCCGGAGTGAGCCATGAGCCAGCGACCCAGTGGACCACCGGACCCAAACGAGCCGTTCTATTCGGACGAAGATCTCGAGCGCGAGGAGTTATGGGCGCGCGAACGCGCGGACCGCAGCCGGCTCGGCGTCTCCGACTTCGTGCGGCGTGCGATCGAGAACACCGTGGGGTCGGTCCAGACCACCGGGAGTGTCTCCAAAGAAGCCCTGCAATACCTCTTGCAGCAGGGCGACAAAGGACGCCGCGAGGTGCTGCGCATCTTCGCCGCCGAGGTGGGCCAGTTCTTGCGAGACACCGATCTGTCCACCGAGCTCATCAAGGTGCTCACCGGCGTTCAAGTCGAGCTCTCCGCGAACATCAAGTTCAAGCCGGCCGAGGGCTCCCCCGACAAGCTCGACCCCAAGGCCGAGGTGAACTTCAACGTGACGCCCGCGCGACGCTCCGAGGGCCCCGCCGCCGCACCCGAGGCGCCCGAAGAATCCGCGCCGGAGCCCGCGCCCGCAGAGCCGAAAAACCCGCGCGCATCCTGGCTCCCGGGCGACCCAAATCGCGAGTGATCATAGGGTCTTGAAAAGCCCCTGGGGCGTGGCTAGATGCGTTGACATCGCCAGATGGTCGCCGCATGGTCCGGCGCATGAACGACGTCGTCATCCTCTCCGCTGCCCGGACCCCCATCGGCTCTTTTCTCGGAGCACTCGCGAGTGTTCCCGCCCCCAAGCTGGGGTCGGTCGCGGCCAAGGCCGCCCTCGAGCGCGCCGGGCTCTCGCCGCAAGACATCCAAGAGGTCTTCGTGGGTTCGGTGCTGCCCGCCAACGTGGGTCAGGCCCCTGCTCGTCAGGTGGCCCTGTTCGCCGGGCTCCCCAACACCGTGCCTTGCACGACCGTCAACAAGGTCTGCGGTTCGGGTCTGAAGACCGTCATGCTCGCGGCGTCCGCCATCCGGGCCGGCGACATCGAGGTCGCGCTCGCGGGAGGCATGGAGTCGATGTCGAACGTCCCGTTCTACGTAGACGGCGCGCGCACCGGTCTCCGCTTCGGTGACCAGAAGCTCACCGATGGCATGATCAAGGACGGCCTGTGGGATGTCTACAACGACTACCACATGGGCAACGCGGCCGAGCTTTGCGCCAAGGAGTGCGACGTTCCCCGGGAGGCCCAGGACGAGTTCGCCAAGGAGAGCTACCGCAGGGCCCTCGAGGCGCAGGCCAAGGGCTGGTTCAAGGATGAGATCGTCCCCGTTCCGGTGCCGCAGCGAAAAGGCGATCCCATCATGGTGGCCGAGGACGAGGAGCCCGGTCGCGGCGACCCGAACAAGTTCGCCAGTCTGCGTCCCTCCTTCGACAAGAACGGCACGGTCACCGCCGCCAACGCCTCGTCCCTGAACGACGGGGCCTCGATGCTCGTGGTGGCGTCGAAGGCTTGGGCCGACAAGCGGGGTCTAAAGCCCCTCGCGCGCATCGTAGGCCACGGCCAGGCCGCGCAGGCGCCCGAGTGGTTCACGACCGCGCCGGCCAAGGCCATCGAACAGACGCTCGCTCGTCTCTCCATGAAGGTCTCGGACATCGACCTCTTCGAGATCAACGAGGCCTTCAGCGTGGTGTCGATCGCCAATGAGCGAAAGCTCGGACTCGATCGCAGCAAGGTCAACGTGCACGGCGGGGCGGTCGCCCTCGGTCACCCCATCGGTGCATCGGGCGCGCGCATCCTGACCACGCTGCTCTACGCGCTCGAGCGCCACGGCAAGAAGCGAGGCCTCGCCTCGCTCTGCATCGGCGGCGGCGAAGCGGTGGCCCTCGTGGTGGAGCGCATCTGATGTCGGAACCGAAGTCGATCGCCGTCGTAGGCGCCGGTCAAATGGGAAGCGGCATCGCCTCTGTCGCGGCGGGGGCGGGATTCTCGGTCCTCTTGCGAGACGTCTCTCCCGAACTCGTCGAGAAGGCCATCCAGAAGATCGGCCAAGGACTTTCGAAGCTCGTCGACAAAGGCAAGCTCTCCTCGGACGAGCGCGCGGCCAGCCTGTCGCGAATCAAGGGCTCCACCGAGCTGGCGGATGTCGGCGCCGTCGACTTCGTCATCGAGGCGGTGACCGAGAACGAGGAGCTCAAGAAGAAGATCCTGCGCGAGCTCGACGGCGCGATGGCAGAGACCGCAGTGCTCGCGAGCAACACCTCCTCCATCTCCATCACCCGGCTTGCGGCGGGCACGCGCAAGCCCGAGCGTTTTATCGGGATGCACTTCATGAACCCGGTGCCGGTCATGCAGCTCGTCGAGATCATCGCCGGCCTTCAGACCAGCGAGCACACCCTGCAGGCTACGCGCTCCCTCGCGGAGCGCATGGGCAAGATCACGGTGCGTTCGGACGACCAGCCCGGCTTCATCGTGAATCGCATCCTCGTGCCGATGATCAATGAGGCGGTGTTCGCGCTCGGGGAGGGTCTCGGCAGTCCAGAGGACATCGACAAGGCGATGAAGCTCGGCACGAACCAGCCCATGGGCCCGCTGGCGCTGGCAGACTTCATCGGCCTCGATACATGTCTTGCGATCATGGGGGTGCTTCACCAGAACCTCGGTGATGACAAATACCGGCCGGCCCCGCTCCTTCGTCGCTACGTGGACGCCGGCTGGCTCGGCAAGAAGACCGGCCGCGGCTTCTACACCTACGGCGCATGAAACCGAAGTCCGCGCTTCTCCTGGCTTCGGTTCTCTTCGCGTGCTCGAGCGGACAGCACGCCCCTCGATCTGCGCCCGCGCCGCGTCCGGTGTCCGTTGTCTTCGAGAACGGAGAGATCCTCGCCTATCGGATCACGGATCCCAGCGGGGTGGTCCTCGGGCGCACGCGCGGCGAGTTTTCTCGGGTCGACGGGGAATTGCAGCTCGTCACCCGGCTCGAGATCGACACCCGACGCGACGGCGGCTTTGAGACCGCCGAGCACGCGACGCGCCTCGGCCCCGGCTTCGAGCCTCGGCTCTACAAGCGCCTCTCATCGAGCCGCGGTCGATTCGAGATCCAGTTCAGCGCCGGCGGGCTCAGCGTTCACTCCGAGCGGGGGCAGAGCGAAGTGCGCCGAGAGCCGGTGCGCGCCCCCGTGTACTTCCCCGAGGACATGATGCTGCTCGCGCTGCTCATTCACCGCTCCGCGGTCATGCCGGGCGGCAGCGAGGTGCTGGATGTCTTTGCGCCGGACGCGCAGAGCTCGGAGCTGCTCAGCTTTCGGATGTGGGCGGAGGCGGACGGACGACTCATGGTGGAGATGCCGGCCGGTCGGGCCGAGCTCGACGAGCGCTGGCACGTACGACGCTTCGAGAGCCGCGAACACGGTTTGATCTTCGAACTCGAACAACGTCCTGGCGATCCGATCGAGCTGACTCTCCAGGATCGGAAGCGCTACCTTCGACCGGACAGCGCCGATTGGGAGGACCGCGAGTTCGTGGTCGCGGTCCGCGATGGCTCCCTCTCGGGGGTTGTCTCAATTCCGCGTCGCCGAGCGGGCTGGGACAAGAAGCTCGCCCCCCCGGTGGTCTTCATCTCGGACAGGGGACCGCAAGATCGCTACGGCCAGGCGGGCGATGTCGATCGCGGCACCTGGGCCCTTCAAGACAAGTTGGCCGAGGGCGGATTCATCGTTCTGCGACTCGACGATCGCGGTGCGGGGCCGGAGGGACCTCCGGCTCCGCGAGAAGGTGAGTCTCTGGAGCGAAGTGACGACTTCGGCCGAGCGCTCGAGGCGGTCTTGCGTCTGCCCGAGGCCGATCACCAGCGGGCGGTGCTCGTGGGCCACGGGGAGGGCGCCCTCATCGCGGCGCGGCTCGCCTTCGAGCCGGAGGTCGCGGCCCTCGTGCTCGTGGCGCCGCGGTATCGAGGCCTCGAAGCCGAGTGGAAGACCGCCATCGCGGGCCTGAACAAGCCGGTGCTCATCCTGCAGGGGCTCGCGGACTTCGAGGTGTCCTGGAAAGACGAGGCGGACGTGCTCTCGAAGCTGATCACCGCCAAGGTCGGCAAGAATCGCATGAAGCTCGCCGCCTTCGATCGCGTTGATCACTTGATGAAGGAAGAGCCCAAGACTTCTTCGATCGAACGATACCGAGACGGGAGCCGCCTCATCGACACGCGCGTGCTCGATGCGTTCGCGGCGTGGGTACGGCAGGCGGTGCCGGGGCTCTGAGCCCCGCGCCGCGAACTCTCCGCAGCGCGCTCAGAGCCCTGGAATCTGCACGTTCTGTGCTCTCGCCATGGCGATCGCGTCCTCGTAGCCGGCGTCGGCGTGCCGAATGACGCCCATGGCGGGATCCGAGGTCAGGACCCGCTCGAGTCTCTGATCCGCCTCCTTGCTCCCGTCACACACGATCACCATGCCCGCGTGCAGCGAGTAGCCCATGCCGACGCCGCCGCCGTGATGAAACGAGACCCATGAGGCCCCGTTCACCGCGTTGATGAGCGCGTTCAAGATCGGCCAGTCCGCGACCGCGTCCGAGCCATCCTTCATCGCCTCGGTCTCGCGGTTGGGCGAGGCCACGCTGCCGCAGTCGAGGTGATCACGCCCGATGACCAGCGGCGCCTTGACCTTGCCGTCGCGCACCAGCTTGTTGAACGCGAGGCCCACCTTCGCGCGTTGTCCGAGCTCGAGCCAGCAGATGCGCGAAGGCAGCCCCTGGAAGCGGACCTTCTCTTGCGCGAGGCCGATCCATCGAGCGAGGTGAGGCACGTCCGGCACGGTCTCGAGCACGACCCGATCGGTGACCGCGATGTCCGCCGGGTCGCCCGAGAGCGCCACCCACCGAAACGGCCCCGACCCTCGGCAAAACAACGGGCGAATGTACGCGGGCACGAAGCCCGGAAAGCTGAACGCGTCTTCGTATCCGCCGTCGACCGCGCCGGCCCGCAGGTTGTTGCCGTAGTCGAAGACGTGGCTGCCGAGCTTGCCGAGGGCCACCATCGCCGACACCTGCTCGGCCATGGTGCGGTGGCTCTCCTTCACGTAGCGCTTCGGGTCCTCTCTGCGGAGCACCTCCGCCTCTTCGAGGCTCATTTGGTTCGGGACGTACCCATTGAGCGGGTCATGGGCGCTGGTTTGATCGGTCACGAGATCCGGCACCACCCCGCGAGTGACGAGCGCTTGGTAGACGTCGGCCGCGTTGGCGCAAAGACCGACGGATACCGCCGCGCCCGCTTTCTTGTGGCGCTCGACTCGGCGCAAGGCGTCGTCGAGGTCCGTCGCCACTTCGTCGAGGTACTTGGTCTCGAGGCGTCGCTGGATCCGGTGCGGATCGACGTCCACGCCGAGGAAAACCGCGCCCGCCATCGTCGCCGCGAGCGGCTGCGCCCCGCCCATGCCGCCGAGGCCGCCGGAGAGGATGAAGCGCCCCTTGAGATCGTCGCTGCCAAAGTGCGTGCGCCCGGCGGCGGCGAAGGTCTCGTAGGTGCCTTGCAAGATGCCTTGCGTGCCGATGTAGATCCAAGACCCGGCGGTCATCTGGCCGTACATCATGAGGCCCTTCCGCTCGAGCTCGCGGAAGTGATCCCAGTTGGCCCACTTGCCCACCAGGTTGGAGTTGGCGATGAGCACGCGAGGTGCTTCGGGGTGGCTCCTCAGGATCCCGACCGGCTTGCCGGACTGCACGAGCAGGGTTTCGTCGTTCTCCAGGCTCTTCAGAGAGGCGAGGATGCGGTGAAAGCTCGGCCAGTCGCGGGCGGCCTTGCCGGTGCCGCCGTAGACCACGAGGTCCTCCGGACGCTCGGCCACATCCGGATCCAGGTTGTGCTGGATCATGCGGTACGCCGCCTCCTGGACCCAGCCCTTGCACGAGAGGCTGGTGCCGGTGGGCGGATGAATGACAGGGGCCCGCTCGCTCATGCCGCGAAGAAACTTCGGGGGTAGCTCTGGGTCAAGCCGGGCCCTCATTCATGGCATGCTCGCCCTGGTGCTGCTCGCGGCGTTCCAGCGGACTCTGGGCGAGCTTGGCCTGCTCGCGGACGAGGGGCCGGTGCTCGTGGCGCTCTCGGGGGGGCTCGACTCCGTGGTTCTCCTCGACGTGGCGATCGAGTGCCTCGGACAGAACCGGGTCGTCGCCGCGCACGTCGATCACGCGGTGCGGGCGGGGAGCGAGCGGGATGCGCTTCGGGTCGGGGCGATCGCGCGGGATCTCGGCGTGGAGTTCCAGGTGACGCGGCTACCCGAGGGACCCTCCGACGAGCATCGACTTCGAGAGGCCCGGTATCTCGCCCTCGAGGAGATTCGGGCGCATCGGAACGCGAGCGCAATTCTAGTTGCGCACACCGAGGACGATCAGGCCGAGACCGTCCTGCTCGATCTCATCCGCGGCGGTGGCGGGCCCGCCCTTCGCGGCATGCCCAAGGTGAAGGGGCGGGTGGTTCGTCCCTTTCTCGAGATCGCGCGGGCCGAGGTGCACGAGCGCGCGAGGGCTAGACGTCTCGCCTTCGTCGAGGACGAGAGCAACCGGGAGCCTCGTTATCTACGAAACCGCATTCGAAAGGAGCTCCTGCCCCTGCTCGAGTCTCGGTATCGGCCGAAGCTCGCCCGACGCTTGGCTCGTCGAGCGACGGGGAGCGAGCCCTCCACCGGTGCTTCGCCGCCGGTCCGGAATCGCTCTGTCGGCCCGCGGGTTGAGACCCCGGATGGTGTCTCGATCGAGATCGCCTGGTCCCCGGTGCCGCTTCCGCCGCCCGAGGACCTGTATCGCTGCGTGCTCGACGCCCGAGTCGTGCCGCGGCCGTTGGTCCGGCTGCCGTCTCCCGGTGACAAGATCGAGCTTCTGGGTCTCGGGGGACACAAGAAGCTGCAGGACATCTTTGTGGACGCAAAGGTCCCTCGCGAGCGGCGCGGACGGTACGCCGTCCTGGTCCACGGGGCGCAGGTTTTGTGGGTCCCCGGTCTCGCGCGGGCGCCGATCGGGCTCGTGGGGCCCGATACCGGGCCCGTTTGGGTCCTCACCGCCCGCATTTAGCGGCTCTTCACTTGCGGACCCCGGGCGTCCGCGTCAGTCTAGCCAGATGGGCGATCGCGGACGGGCGAATCGTTCGGGAAAACCGTCATGAGGCACACGTACAAGACCATCGCGATCTGGGTCCTGATCATCATTACCTTCTGGGCTGCTTACGAGTGGATCAAGCAGCCCCAGGCTCAGAAAGACCAGCCCACCTTCGCGCGGCTTCTGAAAGACCTCGAAGCCGGCCGCGTGAAGGAGTTGAAGGTCACGCTCTCGGGTCGTGGTGACTCCGGCACCTTCGTCGGAAAGCTCACCGACGATCGTCCGTTCCAAACCACGGGCGTCTTCAACGAGCACCTGCTCCGCATGCTTCAAGACAAGCGGGTCGACTTCGAGGTGGTCGAGAAGGCGGAAGGCGGGCTCTGGCCTCAGCTCCTGCTCGGCTGGTTGCCGATGATCTTCATGGTCGCCATCTTCTTCGTCTTCATGCGCCAGATGCAGTCGGGCGGCGGCAAGGCCATGAGCTTCGGCAAGTCCCGCGCGAAGCTGATGAACGAGAGCCAGAACAAGATCACCTTCGACGATGTCGCCGGCGTGGACGAGGCCCGGGACGACGTCGAAGAGATCATCGAGTTCCTCCGTGATCCCAAGAAGTACACGCGCCTGGGCGGACGCATCCCCAAGGGCGTGCTGCTCATGGGGCCGCCCGGCACCGGCAAGACTCTGATCGCTCGTGCCATCGCCGGTGAGGCCGGGGTGCCGTTCTTTTCGATCTCGGGCTCCGACTTCGTCGAGATGTTCGTGGGCGTGGGCGCCAGCCGCGTGCGCGACCTCTTCGAGCAAGGCAAGAAGAACGCGCCGTGCATCATCTTCATCGACGAGATTGATGCGGTGGGACGGCACCGCGGAGCTGGGCTCGGCGGCGGCCACGACGAGCGCGAGCAGACGCTGAACCAGCTCCTCGTGGAGATGGACGGCTTCGAGTCGAACGAGGGTGTGATCCTCGTGGCGGCCACCAACCGCCCGGACGTGCTGGATCCCGCGCTCTTGCGCCCCGGTCGCTTCGACCGACGCATCGTGGTGCCCAGACCCGACCTGCGGGGCCGCATGGGCATCCTCGAGGTCCACACCAAGAAGACGCCCCTCGACGAGAAGGTCGACCTCGAAGTCATCGCTCGCGGCTCTCCCGGCTTTTCGGGGGCCGACCTCGAGAATCTGGTGAACGAAGCGGCGCTGCTCGCGGCCCGCAGCAACCGGGACAAGCTCGCGATGAGCGACTTCGAAGCGGCCAAGGACAAGGTCCTGATGGGCGGCGAGCGTAACTCCCTGGTCATCACCGAAGACGAGAAGCGCAACACCGCCTATCACGAGTCGGGTCACGTGCTCGTCGCGCGGCTGCTCCCCAACACGGATCCAGTGCACAAGGTCACGATCATCCCTCGGGGCCGCGCCTTGGGTCTGACGCAGCAGCTTCCCACCGAAGACCGCTACTCCTTGGACCGCGAGAAGGTCCTGAACGACATCGCCATTCTCATGGGGGGGCGAGCGGCGGAGGAGATCGTCTTCAACACCTTCACCACCGGCGCGGGCAACGACATCGAGCGGGCCACGGATCTCGCCCGACGCATGATCTGCGAGTGGGGCATGAGCGAAGCCTTCGGGCCGGTCAGCTTCGGCAAGAAAGAAGAGCAGATCTTCCTCGGCCGCGAGATGGCCACCAGCGACGAGTACTCCGAGGACACCGCCCAGCAGATCGACCGCGAAGTCCGCAAGATCGTCACCGGGCAGTACGCGCTCGCCAAGGAGCTGCTGGTCGGGAAAAGAGAGACGCTCAATCGGCTCGCGGAGACTCTGCTCGAGTACGAGAGCCTCGATGGCGAGGAGATCGAGCGGCTCATCGAAGGCCTCGAGGTCGAGCGCAGCAAGCCGGAGCGTCGCCGTCTGACCACCCCGGAGGAGATGTCCGCTCGCGTGGCCAAGAAGAACAAGGACGACAAGAAGCGAAACGACGAGCGTCCCAGCCTCCTCGATCCTACGCCCGAGCCCTCCGGCTCGTAGAGCTCATAGAGCGAGCGTTCAGTTCATCAGGTAGCGGTCGATCAGCGTGCTCGGGATGAGCTTTCGGCTCATCTCGATCGGCGTGCGAAGCAACTGCTTCACCTCGGGGTCCTCGCAGCCGATGCGCGCGATGTCTGTGATGGTCGGGCGCACGCCGTTTCGTTCGCGGATGAGGTTGCCGAGGTAGAGGAGCGCGCCCTCGAAGACGCTCGAGAGCTGGGAGGTCGGGTCCCGCCGCGCGACGGTCGCGAGCCGGGCCGCGATGTCTGCGTAGGTCCGCGCCAGCGCGTCGTTGTCGAGATGCATACACACGTTCTTGAGGCGAAGCAGCGGATCCACGCCCTCCACGAGCCAATCCTCGGGCAGAAGACGCAGGCCGTCCGTGCTCTTGAGGGTGCGCTCAGGGAACAACTTGCGTTCGATCTCGTCGGTGAGCAGCAGTCGGTTCCAACCCACCGGGCCGCGCACGAGGCCGTACCGGCGGCGCGCCTCCTGGATGTCGGCCAGCCCGACCACGCCGTCCTTGTCACCGAAGCAGAAGTCGATCTCGATGGCGGCGCTGCGGAGGCGAGGGGCGAGGGCGTACTCTCTGCGGCCCAAGTAGACGATCCCGATGGTCTGCTCCTCGATGAGCATCGAACCGAGGCGTTCGATGCGCTCGAGCAGCGTCTCGAGGCCGCGCCGCTTGGGGGCGTCCTGCTCCGAGGTTCGGGCGAGGAGGCCCTCGAGCCGGGTATTCGCCGCATCGAGGTCGCCCGCACGCAAGCACCCCGCGCCCGGGCGCTCGATACCTCCTGGGCTCATCTGCTCCACCGAAAAGGCGGCCTGACGAAGCACCGGGTCTTCGACGCGTGAGAGGCGATCTTCCGACATCGTCCTACATCTATGACCTACGCTCGGGCATCTGTCGACAACCGACTGTCCGATGCCGCCGACTGACCGAGGCCTTGCGCGGATCAGCCAAAAAGCATAGCGGCCTTGGGAAGATGGCTTCCAAGAGCTGGAAGAGCTTGCTCCCCGAGCTCGGCCAAAGGACCCAGATCGTGGGGGTTCTGAACCTGACTCCGGACTCTTTCTCGGATGGAGGGCGGTTCTCGAGCATCGAGGCGGCCGTCGAGGCGGGGCGCGAGCTTTCGGCCCAGGGAGCCGACCTGCTCGATCTCGGCGGTGAGACCACGCGGCCGGGCTCGGAGCCGGTTTCGGTCGAGGAGGAACTCGGGCGCGTGCTGCCGGTGCTCGAGCGGCTCGTCGCTCTCGGTCTCGGCCCGATCTCCATCGACACGACCAAGGCCACGGTCGCGCGTCGTGCGCTCGCGGCGGGCGCTCACGCGATCAACGACGTCTCTGCGATGACCTTCGACGCCGAGATGGCGAGCGTGGTGGCCTCGTTCTCCGCCCCGGTCATCCTGATGCACACGCGGGCGCCGCCGAAGGTGATGCAAGAAGGTGCGTGGAGCTATCCGAATGGAGTCATCTCGGCGGTGTCGGCCTCGCTCTGCCGGGCCGTAGACCGTGCGCTCGAGGCCGGGCTAGGGCGTGATCAGATCGTGCTCGATCCGGGCATCTGCTTCGGCAAGACGCTGGAGGAGAACCTGTCTCTGATGAGGGGGCTCGGGACACTCGCAGAACTCGGATTCCCGCTGATGGTCGGGCCCAGCCGGAAGTCCTTCCTCGGGACGCTCACCGGCCGGGCCGTGGACGAGCGGATCTTTGCCACCGCGGCCTCGGTGGCGGCCGCGAGCCTCTTTGGGGCCTCGATGGTTCGCGTCCACGATGTCGCGGCGATGGTCGACGTCGTGAAAGTGGCGGATGCCCTGAGGCCCCACCTTTGATAGGCTCGCGCCCCCGAGGCCCCATTGACCTACAGACCAGAGAAGAAGCGAAAACTATTCGGCACCGACGGGGTCAGGGGTGTTGCGAACGAACACCCGATGACCACGGAGATCGCGATGCAGCTCGGCCGCGCCATCGCCTACATCTCGCGCCGGGGCGCGCATCGTCATCGAATCGTGGTGGGCAAGGACACCCGAGTGTCCTGCTACATGCTCGAGCAAGCACTCTCGGCCGGGGTCTGCTCCATGGGGGTGGACGTCCTGCTCTCCGGCCCCATTCCCACCCCGGCGGTGGCCTTTCTCGCGCGGACCATGCGCGCGGATGCCGGCGTCATGATCAGCGCCTCCCACAACCCGTTTCAGGACAATGGCATCAAGTTCTTTGGACACGACGGCTTCAAGCTCGACGACGCGATCGAGGCGGAGATCGAGGAGCTGTTGGCCGAGAGCCGCATCGACGACATTCGCCCCACCGCCACCGCGGTCGGCAAGGTTTACCGGCTCGACGACGCGCGCGGCCGCTACGTGCAGTTCGTCAAGGACGTGTTCGACCCCAAGCTCAGCCTCGAGGGCATGAAGCTCGTGGTCGACTGCGCGCACGGCGCGAGCTACATCGTGGCGCCCCAGATCTTTCGCGAGCTCGGCGCCGAGGTCGTTGCGGTCGGGGTGGGCCCGGATGGGAAGAACATCAACGAGCAGTGTGGCGCGGTGCACCCGGAGGGCCTGCAGGCCACGGTGAAGCTGCACGGCGCCCACGCGGGCATCGCCCTCGACGGGGACGCCGACCGGCTCATCGTCGTCGACGAGAAGGGGGAGGTCGTGGACGGAGACGCGGTCATGGCGATCTGCGGCCGGGACATGGTCAAGGCGGGCCAGCTCTCCGAAAACACGGTCGTGACCACGGTGATGTCGAACATGGGCCTCGACAAGTGCCTGGCTGAAGTGGGCGCCAAGACCGTCCGAACGCAAGTGGGCGACCGATACGTCGTCGAACACATGCGGGCGCACGGCTACAACTTTGGGGGGGAGCAGTCGGGTCACCTGGTGTTCCTCGATCAGTCTTCGACCGGCGACGGCTGCGTCGCGGCGCTCCGCCTCCTCGAGGTCGCGGCGCGCGAGGAGAAGCCGCTCTCGGAGCTCTCCAAGGTCTTCGAGCGAGTCCCGCAGCGCCTCGTCAACATCGCGGTGAAGAAGAAAGTGCCGCTGGAGGAGCTCCCGAAGACCTCGCGTCTCATCCGAGAGATCGAGGCGAAGCTCCAGGGCACCGGCCGAGTGCTCGTGCGCTATTCGGGCACCGAGAACAAAGCGCGGGTGATGGTCGAAGGCGAGAACGCCGACGACACGCAGCGCTACGCTCAGGACATCGCCGCGGTGCTCGGGCTCGAGCTCGGAGGGGAGAGCTGATGCGGGTTCGGTTGGGCGTCAACGTCGACCATGTGGCCACGCTGCGGCAGGCGCGCCGGACCCCGTATCCCGACCCCGCGGAGGCGGCGCTCGCGGCCGAACGCGCGGGTGCCGATCAGATCACCGTCCATCTGCGCGAAGACCGTCGGCACATCCAAGACCGGGACCTCGAGGTGCTGCGCAAGGTCGTCACCACGGTGCTCAACCTCGAGATGGCGGCCACGCAGGAGATGGTGCGGGTCGCGCTCGAACATCGGCCCGACACCGTCACCTTGGTCCCCGAGCGAAGACAAGAGCTCACCACGGAAGGCGGCCTGGACGTGGCGAGTCAGAAGGACCAGCTCAAGAGCCTCATCAAGCTCCTGAGGGACGCCGAGATCCGCGTGAGCCTCTTCATCGACCCCGACCTCGACCAAGTGCGTGCCTCACACAAGCTCGCGGTGGAGGCGGTGGAGCTCAACACCGGCCGCTACGCCGAGACCCGCTCGGAAGGCGCGCGAAAGGAAGAGCTCGACCGGATCGAGAACGCGGCGAAGATGGCCAAGAAGCTCGGCATCGAGGTCGCGGCCGGGCACGGGCTCCACTATCACAACGTGGAGGCGCTGCTCGCGGTCACCGAGATCACCGAGCTCAACATCGGCCACTCCATCGTGGCGCGCGCGGTGCTCGACGGCTTCGATCGCGCGGTCCGCGACATGCGGGCCCTCATGGCTCCTTCGCGTTGAGCCGCTGAGGCTCAGCGCAGCGCGAGGCGCGCTCGGATGAGCTCTCGATGGAGCACCGGCAGAGGCAGGCTCCGTTCGAGCTTGCTCGAGAGTGGGTGATCGGGCGCCACCCTCGTGAGCTTCGCGCGGGCGAGCGCGCGGAGCAGCGTCGCGTGGGTGGTGCTGACCTCGCCTGCATCGCGGCGGACGCAGAGGCTGGAGTCGCCGAGCAAGACCCGGCGATCCGGTCCGAGCACGAAGCGGTGCTCCGCGAGATCGGGAAGCAGGATGCCGCTCGTGGCGAGATGACCGAGCAGCTCGACCAGATCCTGAAGGAGCTGAAGCGTGTCTTGGAGCGACCGATCGAAGAGGCCGCCGCTTCTTCGCGCGAGGCCGGCCAGCACTATGTACGGGCGTCCGTCCGGCGCGAGATCGTGAAAGCTGAGGGGCAAGACGAAGGGATGGAGGAGCTCGTTGTGTAGACGCGCTTCGCTCTGAAAACGCCCCGCGTCGTCGGGACGCCCTTCGCGCACGAGGACGAAGGCGTTTTCTTCCGGCCAGAAGCCTTCTTTCAGCCCTTCGGAGGGGCCGGGTTTCACGAGGACCCGACCCAGGGCGGGCCAGGACAACGCGGCCCTTCGGCGCGTGAAAGGCCCGCCGCGTTCCTCGGCTCGCGCGAGCTTCTCCACGAGTCGCCTGGCCTCGCCGAGGTCCTGAGCGCGAATCAGATCTTCGGCGCGCTTTTCTCTGAGCCGATCCGACTCCTCGTCTTTGGCGGGCAGCGTGTTGAGCAGGGCCCGGAGCGGGGCCACGAAGCTCTCTTCGCTCGGGTAGCGGCTCGCCAACTCGACGAGCCGGACCCGCATCGCCTCTGGGTAGCTGCCGAGGATCTCGGCCGGCGCGTTCAAGATATGAAGGAGCCCGGCTTTGAGTCGTCGATCGTCACCTTCCTCGCTGGGCCCGGGCCGTCCGCGCGAGACCACTTGATGAAGCGCAAACAGGGACGGCAGCAGCTCGTCCTTCATCTGTTCTTCGGGCAGAGTGTCGAGCGCGCGCACGAAGCTCGGGTTCTCGAAGAGGCCGAAGAGGGCCCGGGCCTGATCGGGGCCGTCGAAGGTGGACTTCACGACGAGCAGGAGCTGGCCGAGCTGCACGCTGCCCATCTTCTCGAAGTCGAGGCGGTCGACGGTGAAGGAAAAACCTCGAGCCGCCTCTCGGCGACGGTCGCTGGCCGAAAGCGCGCCGAGGTACTCGAGAAGCAAAGAAGGGTCCGGATCGAGCCGCACCACCCCCGCGAGCAGCTCGGCACGCTGCTCCGGGCTCGAGACGAGCGGCTCTCGAGCGATGGCTCGCTGGACCGAGGCCCGATCGACCTTGGCGAGGAGGTGTCGGCAGAACCCGCGATCAGGGATGGGCCGCACCCCGTTGACCACGAGGTCCTCGGTCGAGTTGAGCGAGAGACGGAGCGCACCCTTCCAGCGCCGAAGAAAGGCGAGGTGCTGGTCCATCTCGCGGCGCTCTGCGGACGAGAGGGCTTCGTCCTTGGGACGTTCGAGATCGAGGCTCCGAGGGGCGGTGACCGCCGGTGCGCCTTCGCGCCTCGGGCCACGACGCCGTCGTCTTCGGCCGGAGCCGGTGGAGGGACGCTCGCCGCTCATGGCGGCAGCATCCACGGCGCGGCCTTCGCCGGCAAGGAGGCTCGTCTCCCCGCTCAATCGGGCATCGGTCAGCGAGCGGATTCTCGCCCGCGCGCGGTTCGGGACGGTTGCCAGCCCTACCGCTTCCTGCTAGCGACCGGTCGGAAGCGAGCGAAAGCTCGACGGAAACTGCCCATGCAGCGAAATCAAACACGATCTCCGTGCCCCTCGAGCCCAAGGCTCCCGAACACACTTCTGTCCGTCCTGCTGACGGGCTTGCTGGCGGGAGCGGCGCTCTTTGCCCCTCGCTCGGCCTTTGCGCTGCAGGGCGGCGAAGACCCATCGCTGCTCCCGGTGCTGGTCGACAAGCGCTTCGGCATGGAGAGCGCGCATCAGCTCAGCCTGCAGTTCACGACCAGCTTCGCGACCAAGCTCGTCGAATCGGTGGGGATCTATGGCACCTACGGGTACAGCTTCAACGATCTGATCGGTCTCGAGATCGGCGGCGGCTACTTCTTCGGGAGTGAGTCCTCCATCATGCAGACCGTTCGGGCGACTCTGGGTTCGGTCGAGCCTCCGTTCTCGGATCTATTCCAGCTGCAGTGGATGGCGAACCTCGACGTGGTGCTCGTGCCCTTTTACGGGCGTATCTCCTTCGCCTCGGAGCTCGACCCCGCCTGGGACTTCTTTGCGCTCGCGGGCGCCGGCGCCTTCGGGATTCGCCGGCAGATGGGCATCGATGGCGCCTCCGCCTTCGAGAGCAAGGTGACCGCGGGCTTCAACTTCGGCGCGGGCCTTCGCTTCTACTTCAAGCTCGCCGACACCCGCATGGCGCTGCGACTCGAGTTCCGCGAGTTCTTCTTCCCGGACCCCGCCAGCAACCCGTCGAATGACCCCATGAAAAGCAACGACTCGATCACCTGGAACCTCCACTTCCAGGGCGGTCTGCAGTTCGCCTTCGGAGGCCCGTGATGTTGAGGAAACTCGCTTTGACCCTCGCGGCCGCGACCTGGCTCGCGGCCCCAGCAGCCTGGGCCCAGGAAGACGAGGAACTCGAGGGTATTCTGGACGACTCCGCCGCGGAGTCTGCGCCCGAAGAGCCCGCGCCCGCGTCGGACGGGGCACGTCAGCGCTACACGCGTGATGACTTCCCCCGTCTCTCCGACGACGAAGAGACCATCTACACCGTCCAGCGGAAGGCGTTTTTGAACCAGAACAAGATCGAGCTCACCGTCATGGGCTCGGCCTCGTTCACCGACCGCTTCGTGCAGACCTTCTCGCCCGCGCTCTCGGTCACCTACCACGCGCGCGAGAACTTCGGTCTCGAGCTGTTTGGCGCCTACCTGTTCCCGAACGAGTCCGGACTCACGGACGAACTCGGCGCGGAGAAGTTGCGTCCCGAGGTCGCGAAGCTCACCCAGATGCTCTGGGCGGTCGGCCTGGGCGCGCAGTGGAGCCCGGTCTACGGAAAGCTCGAGCTCTTCGGCGCCAGCCTCGGCAACTTCGGCTTCTATCTCGCTGGTGGAGCGGGCATCGGTCAGACCCGCGTGCAGTGCCTTCGCCAGGAGATCGCCCTCGACCCGAACCAGTTCGGACCCGGGCAGCTCTGCGGGCCTTTCGAGAACCCGGATGACCCCAACCCCATCGTCTACGAGCCGAACCGCATGCAGTTCATGGCGTCCTTCGCCGGCGGGTTCCGCTTTTACTTCTCGCAGCTCATCGGACTGAAGGTCGAGGTTCGCGACTGGATCTTCCCCACGCGCGTCTATGTCCCCGACCCCAGCGCCGGCCTCCAAGATCGCTACACGGACACCATCCGCAACAACGTCTTCATCCAGGTCGGGGTGAGCTTCCTGTTCGGCGGGGAGGACAACTGATGCGTACCCAGAAGATCCTCTCGGCGCTCGCAGTCTCGGCGTCGCTCTCGCTCGGCATCGGCTCAGCGCGTGCGCAGGACATCGACAGCGCCATCCAGGCCTACAACGCGGACAAGAACGCGGACGCGGCCATTCTCTTCTACGACGTCATCGAAAACGGTGACGACCCGGACGCACGCATCAAGGCCGAGTACTACATCGCGCAGGCGCTCCGTAAGGGCGGCTACTTCCTGCCCGCCATGCAGTACTACGGCGACGTCTTCAACTCGGGCGGCGCGCACCCGTACTTCCTGAAGGCCACCGAAGGTCTCCTTCGCATCGCGGAGCAGCTCGGCGACGACACCCTGATCCCCGAGGTGATCAACAAAGGCTACACGCAGGACTTCGTCCGGCTGAAGCCCGTCATCTTGAACTCGATCAACTACATGATCGGCATGGTCTCGCACCGTCGCCAGAACTACACCGAGGCCGAAGAGTTCCTGAAGGCGGTGAGCGACAAGAGCGAGCTGTACGAGCGCGCGCGCTACCTGCTCGCCATCATGGCGGTCCGTACCGCTTCTGATCAGCAAGCGGAGGACTACGGCGTGGCCCTCAAGTACTTCTCCGAACTCGAGACCCGCTTGGCCACGGCCACCGCAGACGAAGAGAAGCGCCTCTACCGCCTCGCGCTCCTCGGCAAGGCCCGCGCGTACTACTCGCAGGGCGACTGGCAGAAGAGCATCGAGTACTACGAGAAGGTCCCGCGCTTTTCACCCGAGTGGTACGACGCCATGTTCGAGTCGGGCTGGGCCTACTTCCAAAACGGCGAGTTCGGCAAGGGCCTGGGCATGGTTCACTCCATCCAGTCGCCGTACTTCGACGATCGCTATCGCGCGGAGTCGTGGGCGCTGAAGGCCACCGTCTACTTCCAGATGTGTCACTTCGATCGCAGCCGGAAGTCCCTCGAGGTGTTCTTCGATCTCTACGAGCCCATGGCGGACCAGCTTCGTGCGTTCCTCGAAGGCGAGCAGAGCGACGAGGAGCTGGTCGATCTCATCGACGAAGGCAGCGACAAGTTCCCCGAGGAGATCCGCAACCAGGTGCTCGCGAATGCACGTTATCTCCGGTTCGTGGGCGCGGTCCGGGAGGCCGAGGCCGAGCTGAAGAAGGCGGAGCGAGAGTTCCCCGAAGGCAGCTTCAAGGCGTACCTCACCGAGATGCTCAAGGATCAGCGGCAGCAGCGGATCGCGCTCGCGGGCAAGCTGGTTCGGGAGCTGCTCCGGAGGGAGAGCGTCTTCCTCGAGGACTTCTTGAACCAGGCCCGCATCATCAAGTTCGAGACCGCCGACGCCGAGCGCAAGATGCTCGAGGCTGGCAAGGACATCACCAAGGGGCCCCGCGCCAAGGGACCCCGCCCCCACGTCCCCAACGCGCGCTACCAGTACTGGGCATTTGGTGGTGAGTTCTGGATCGATGAGCTCGGTTTCTACGAGCACTCGATCAAGAACGAGTGTATCCCCGAGCTTTTCGAGTGACCGAATGCCCGGCATGGGCCTCCGCCCTCGAGTCCATGCGCCCGTTTTGCGCTTGTGAATCGAGTCGTGCCGGCCGATGTTCCTTCTCATACAGACCCTGCCCTAGGGAAGACCCGGATCGGACGAAGAACCGAAGCCGATTCGGGGGCGTCCAGGGCAGAGTCCGGCCCGCGTGATCGTCCCGCCCCTGCGGTCTGCGGTTTATTAGTGAGGTTTCAGTTGATGCTCCGAAATCCCTTCCACCCGAGGTCCTGGCTTCTCGTCGCTCTGCTCGCGACCGGGAGCTTCGTCCTGCACGGGATCGATCCCACCCCAGCCTCTGCAGAGGCCAAACCCAAGAAGAAGTCTTCGAAGAAGTCCTCTTCAAAGAGCAAGAAGGCCAAAGAGAAGAAGGCCCCCGAGGCTCCGGCGCCCGCCGCGGCCGAGGAAGAAAAGAAGGACGACCCCTTCGCTCGTGAAGGTGCGGCGACCTTCAAGGTGGAGTCCGCGCTCGATCAGAAGCAGATCGACCGCTCCAAGGCCGCGGATCAGAAGCGCGATGAGGCCATCGAGGAGCTGAAGAAGCTCATCCCCAAGGCCCCGGCCTCTCGCAAGGCGGAGATGATCTTCCGCCTCGCCGAGCTCTACTGGGAGAAGTCCAAATACAAGTACGGCCTGGGCATGCAGGACTACGAAAAGGACTACCAGGCCTGGAACGACTCCGGCCGCAAGAGCAAGGAGCCCAACCGCGCGCAGTTCGTCCGCGAGTCCGAGCTCATCAAGGTCAACGCCCTCAAGCTCTACGAGAAGGTGCTCGGCGAGTACCCCACCTACGAGCGCAACGACGAGGTCCTCTTCTACCTCGGCTACAACGAGTACGAAGCCGGCAACCACAAGAAGGCGGTCAGCCACTACTGGACGCTCATCAAACGCTTCCCCCAGAGCGGCCTCGTTCCCAACGCCTATCTGCAGCTCGGAGAGCACTTCTTTGGCGCGAACGACGTGCTCAAGGCCCGCAAGGCCTACGAGCGTGCGCTCGCCTCCAACGCCGGTGGTATCTACAACTACGCGCTCTACAAGCTCTCTTGGTGTGACTACAACGTCCAGGAGTACGCCGAGGGCATCAAGAAGCTGAAGGAAGTGATCGAGAAGTCCGAGAAGGCCACCGACACCAAGAGCATTCAGCTCAAGGGCGAGGCCCTGGGCGATCTGACCCGCTTCTTCAGCTACGTCGACGAGACCGACTCCGCCTTCGAGTACTTCAAGAAGAAGGGCGGCGAAGAGATCGCCATTCGTTACACCTCGAAGCTCGGCGAGCTCTTCCACGAGCAGGGTAAGTGGGAGCTCGAGATTCACACCTTCAAGATGCTCAACAACAAGTACCCGATGAACGCACGGGCGCCAGTGCATCAGGCGGCGATTGTGACCGCGTACTCGAAGATGAACGACAAGGAGAAGGTCCGGCAGGAGGTCGAACGTTTGGTCGATCTCTATCGACCCGGAACCCCTTGGTACAAGACGCAGGAGAAGGGCGGGGACAAGGCCTCTCTCGAGTTCGCCTACGACCTCACCGAGACCCACCTCCGAGATCTCGTGACCGAGTACCATCGCGACGCGCAGAAGCGGAAGGACGTGCCCACGTATGTCCTCGCGCGGGACATCTACAAGAAGTACCTCGACGCCTTCAACGCCACCGAGACCGCCTACCAGATGCGTTACTTCTACGCGGAAGTGCTGTGGGCGCTCGAGGAGTGGAAGGGTGCGGCCGGCCAGTACATGGCGATCGCGAAGGACGAAAAAGAGGGCACCAAAGGCAAGTACGCCCGGATGGCCTCCTACAACACCATCCTCGCCTACGAGAAGATGATCGACTGCAAGTGCGACAAGGGCGAAGTCGATCAGACCAAGAAGATCGACGAGACCAAGTCGAAGGGCGAGACCAAGAAGCTCGTGGCCATCCGCGAGGTCGACAAGTCCAAGAAGTACGACGAAAAGCCCATCCCCGAGGTGCAGAAGAACCTGTCGGAGGCTTGCGACCTCTACTTCGCCATCGCCGACCAGAAGGACGAGGAGCTCCCGAAGGTCAAGTTCAAGGCCGCCTACATCTACTACGACCACAACCACTTCGTAGAGAGCGCCAAGCGCTTCGCGGAGATCATCGAGCGCTGGCCGAACACCGACATCGCTCGCAAGTCGGCCGGCCTCACGCTCGACTCTCTGAACGTGCAGGAGCAGTGGGATGCGCTCGAGAAGTATGCGCGTCTCTTCCGCGACAACAAGAAGCTGCTCGGCAAGGACAAGGAGTTCTCGGAGTTCGTGCAGGAGATGGTCGAAGGCTCCTCGTTCAAGAGCATCATGGCCGCCAACGATTCCGCGCGCGCCATCGCCGAGGACACGAGCAAGAAGGCCGAGCTCGCCAAGGTGGCGACCCGGTTCCGCAGCTTCCAGAAAGAGTTCGAAGACTCCCGCTTCTCGCCGATCGCGGTGTTCAACGCGGTGACCATCTACGACCAGGCGGACGAGCTCGATCACGCGATCGAGGCGGCGGAGCTCCTGCTTGCCAAGTACAACAAGTCCGCCTCCCCCGCGAAGGGGCGAGGGGCGCCCAAGCTTTCACCGGCCGCCAAGGCCGCGGACGAGCTCGCGGCGAAGAACAAGGTCTACGAGAAGAGCCACTTCATGCTGTCTGGCTTCTACGAGCGCATCGCCAACTTCAACAAGGCGGCTGAGCTCTACCTCGACTTCTACGAGTCCTACAAAGACGCCGAAAACGCCTCCGACGCCTTATACAACGCCGCTCTGTACAACCAGGGCATGGGCAACAGCGACAAGGCGATCGCGCTTTACACGAAGTACTCCGACGAGTTCAAGAGCAAGCCCGACGCGGCCAACGTCTACTGGCGCATCTGCGAGATCTACGACGCCGACCAGGCCTACAAGAAGGCCATCGATTGCTGGGGCAAGTACCGCGACCGATACAAGAGCGCCACTCCGGACAAGGTCTTCGCCACCCACTACAAGGTCGCGATGGATTACGAGGCTCTGAAGGACAAGAAGTCCGCGATGAAGGAGTACGAGTGGCTCGTAAAGAACTTCTCCACGCTGAAGAAGGACGCAAGGGAGTCGCCGCTCGCCAAACTGGCGGCCGGCCGCGCCGCCTTCGAGCTGCTCGAGCCGGAGTTCGTGAAGTACACCGGCATCAAGGTCTCCTTGAACAAGAAGAGCTTGCTCGAGAAGGCCAACAAGGCCGAAGAGCTCGCCTGCATCGATTCGGGCGCCAACAAGTGCAAGAAGCAGGGCAAGTTCGTCGGCATCCTCGAATACGGCAGCGGCGAGTACGGTATCGCCGCGCTCACGCGCATCGGCATGATCTTCCGCGACTTTGCGGGCAAGATTCGTGAGGCCCCGGTGCCGAAGAACCTCGATGAGGATCAGCGCGAGATCTACGTCTCCGAGCTGGACGCGCTCGCGCTCGGGCCGGAAGAGAAGTCCATCGAGGCCTTCGAGTTGGCGCTTCAGAAGGCCTACGAGCTGAACATCTACAGCGAGTGGACCATCCTCGCGCAAGAGAACCTGCGTCAGCTCAACCCGAACAAGTTCCCGGATCCGCAGAAGGCCTCCTTCCGCGATGCGGACGCGTTCATCACCGCCAGCATCAAGCAGAAGGGTGAGGCGCCCAAGGCTTCGCCGCCGCCGCCGAAAGACCAGGGTGGAACAGAGACCGAGGGCGCAAGCGACGAGGCCGCCGAGGGTGGGGGTGAAGCCGAGCCCAAGGACGCCACTCGCGGCGCTCAGGCGAAGGTCGGAGCGGGGTCATGAGGAGAACTCGAGTCATGCAGTACACCAAAGTTTCATTGGCCGGATCTCTCCTTGTCCTTGGCAGTATGCTCGGCGCCTGCGCGGGCACGCCGCCGCCCCCTCCGCCCAAGAAGGTCGACAAGCCGGTGGCCAAGGCTGAGCCTGCAGACCCCTTCCTCGCCGCGGGCCAACGGTTCGCCGACGGGGACTGGGCGGGGGCGCTTTCGGCCTACGACAGCATCTTGGCCAAAGACCCGAAGAGCCCCGCCGCCCGGTTTAATCGGGCCGTGACCCTCGAGCGTCTGGGCCGGACCGCAGAGGCGAGGGCGAGTTACGAGGCGGTGCTCGCGGACACACCCGATCACGAGGAGTCCGTGCTCAACCTCGGCGCGCTGCTTCGCGCCGAAGGCAAGGCCAAGGAAGCCACTCAGCTCTACACCAAGTATCTGAAGGCCAACCCCTGGAAGAGCCGCGTGCTCAACAACCTCGCGGTCTTGCATCGGGAGGCGAAGCAGTACGACAAGGCGATCGAGTCCGTGCGCACCCTGCTCATGCGCGACCAGGGCAACGTCGACGCTTACAAGAACCTGGCGCTCATCTACTTTGATCAAGGCAAGCACAAGCTCGCCCAGACCATCCTCGGCAACGCGCTTCAGATGGCGGAGAAGGCCAAGGTCAAAGACCCCGACATTCACGTGAACCTCGGGCTCACTCACCTCGCGCTGGGCAAGAAAGAGGCGGCCTTGGCGTCGTTCAAAGACGCGGCGAGCATCGACCCAGGACACATCATCGCGAACTACAACATCGGAGCCATCGCGCTCGAACACCGGGACTACGCGCTCGCCGAGCGGTCGTTCGGGGTGGCCATCAAGAAGTTCGGCGACGAGTTCGAGGCGAACGCCTCGCTGGGCTACTCGCTCCAAGGGCTTCAGCGTTACGACGAGGCCATTCGCCAGCTCACGAAGGCGCACGAGCTGAACCCGAAGGACGAGCAGGTGCTGCTGCAGACCATCGTGATCTACCAGGCGATGAACAAGGTCGACGAAGCGCTGAGCTGGGCCAAGAAGTACCTCGACATGAAGAACCTGAGCTGCACCGACGAGGACTACACCGGCTTCTGCGGCCGTTACAACGGCATCAAGCTGATGAAGCAGATGGCGAGCCAGCCGGCTCCGGTCGAGGAGAAGAAGCCGAAGAACGACGGCTCTGTGGAGCTGTTCACGGGCACCGACGAAGAGGCGGCCGCCGCCGAGGGCGGGGACGCAGCGCCGCCGACCGAGGGGAACCCGGAGAGCACGCCCGAGACGGCTCCCGAAGGCGCCCCCCCGTCGGATCCGTCAACGGGTGGAGGCGCTGCCCCAGAAGCTCAGTGATCTCAGAGGCGTGCCCTGGCCTTCCGCCTGCTGACCGATTGGGGGCGGCGGTCCGGGGTGAGAAGAAGGTCCGGCGGAGGCCGACCGAGGAGAGAATATGAAGAAACTCATCGCTCTACTGTTTGCGCTGGCCCTCGTGGCCAGTTCGGCCGTCACCGGCACCGCCTTCGCGCAGGAAGTCACGCAGGAGGCCGACAAGACCGTGTTCAAGAAGAAGACCATCATCGACTTCTCGGACGTCACCATCCAGGGCGAGCTCACCAAGCCCGAGGGCTCGTACATCTTGAACCGCAAGAAGACCAAGTTCCGATCGCTCTTGAAGATCCGCGGAGACTTTCTCCCCGAGCTCTTCAACTCGATCGACAACCTTTGAGAGACTCGAGGAGCAAGCGTGGGTCGTCCGATCAACTTTGAGATTACGCTTTCGAGCGGCAGCCGGCAGTCGAAGACCATCGACGCGGACACCATTCTCATCGGCAGTGGGCCCTCGGCCGTGCTGCGCATCGACGACCCCCAGGTCTCCACCCTGCACGCGGTCCTGAAGATCGACAGCGAAGGGCAAGCTTCCCTGGTCGACCTGGGGAGCGACAACGGCACCACCATCAACGGAGTTCCGCTCGCCGAGGGCGTGAGCCTGAAGAGCGGCGATCGCATCGGCCTGGGCACCGTGACCGTGAGTGTGAGCCTGGACACGGCCGCCTCCGTCGCCCATGAAGGCCCCGCACGTACCCAGGCGGAAAAAACGCCCAACGAACCCGCCGCTCCTGCGTTGAAAGGGAGAACTCCCGACCGGAGAGAGGAAGAAGCGCACGTGATCCAAGATCGCCAAAACCCCATCCGTCCCAGCGACGACCTGGACGTCGAATTTCTGGCTACGCCGCTCGCCAAAGCGGAGCAGCCCTCTGACCAGGAGCACGCCCTCTGCGTCTCCGCGTACTGGGGCACCACCCTGGTGGACTCCGCGCTCATCTACGAGCCGCGCGACGTCACCGTCGGGGGCACTCGAGGCGGCCCCAAGCACGACCTGATGATCGAGACCGACCTTCCGGTCGAGAGCTTCGTCATCGCCACCCACCGCGGCACGCAGGCCTCCATCGTCGTTCCCACGGACGCGAAGGTCGGTCTTCGGACGCGCGATGGCCAGGTCACCCGAGAGGTCTCCCTCTCGGCTACGGACGCTGGATTCCCCGCTCGGGCCTACAACTTGGTCATGGGTGAGCGTCTCGCTTTCAAGTCCGGCACCATCACCTTCACCGCCGAATACGTTCGAGGCGGAGCGGAGCTCGGCAAGGGCTCGGCCTCCGACTGGTACTTCCCGCGCGTTCTTTTGATCTCCGCGCTGCTTCACGTCTTCTTCGTCATCGCCGCCTTCGTCACCCCGAAGATGAGCACCTCGCTGACGGATGAGCTCTTCAAGAACCAGAACCGCTTTGCGGAGATGATCTTGAAGGCTCCGGAAGAGGACAAGAAGCGAAAGAAGCTCGACCTCTCTGGCGCCAAAGGTGCGAAGCACAAGGACGAGGAAGGCAAGTTCGGCAAGAAAGAGAAGCCGCCGAAGGACGCGCTCGCGTCGAAGGCGGGCGCGCCCAGGGTCGACCCGAACAAGCGTGAAAAGGATCGTCAGATCGCGCTCAACTCCGGCTTGCTCGGCATCTTGAAGGGCCAGGCCGGCTCGAACGCAGTCTCCAACGTGTTTGGTCCCGGCGGCTTGGGCTCCGGCATCAACAACGCCATGGGTGGTCTGCAGGGCACCGCGATGGGTGATGCAGGCGGGGCCGGCGGCCTCGGAAGCCGTGGTACCGGCGCGGGCGGCGGTGGCACCGGTCTGGGCATCGGCGGTCTCGGCGGCGGCCATGGTCGCGGCAGCGGCGGCAAGGGCAACATCGACCTCGGTGGCCGAGGAAAGGGCACCACCCGCGTGGTCCCCGGCAAGACCATCATCCAAGGCTCCTTGTCTCGCGAAGAGATCGGCCGGGTCATCCGGGCGCACTTGAACCGATTCAAGTACTGCTACGAGAAGCAGCTCAACGCGAACCCGAACCTCTCGGGTAAGATCTCGGTGTACTTCACCATCGCGCCCAACGGTGCGGTCGCCTCGGCGTCGGTCCGTGAGACCTCGATGAACGATCGGAACGTCGAAGAGTGCGCGCTGACCGTCATGCGCTCGCTGAAGTTCCCGCAGCCTCGCGGCGGCGGTGTGGTCGTCGTGACCTATCCCTTCGTGTTCAACTCCGCCTGATCGGACTCTCCATCTCGGTCCCAAATGGGCCCCGCCGCATCACGCGGTTTGGGGCCCATTTCTTTTTGGTGTCCGTGGTTTAGGCGTCGATTTCGCTGGCGACGGCTCCCTACCCGTGTGCTAGGGTCCGCGTGCTTTGAGGAGCGCAACCAAGATGCAGCTTGTCCGGGCCAAACTGGCCAGTTCCCTGGTGATTTCTCTTCTGCTCGCGCCATCTTTCGCGAGCGCGCAGGAGGATGATCCGGACGACCTCGTGGTCAACACCGACGAGGAGGCGGAGGAGGCCGAAGAGGCGGAAGCCGCTCCGGTCGAGAAAGAAGTCGCGCCGACCGAGGCTGCCAAAGCCGAGGCGCTCGCCAATCAGCAAGAAGACTTCACGATTCGTCATGGCTTCTGGACCCAGGCGGACCTCGGCGTGTTTTTCTCCTTCGGCGGAAAGAACTACGACCCAGTCGAAGGCCTCAAGTCGAAGGGCTTCTCGAACATCCAGCCGTTCGTGGGGGTCACCGCCGGCTATGACATCGCGTACTCGAACTCGTACCAGTTCGCGCTCGGCGCGAAGCTCGCTGCCGCATACAGCGCGGGCGCGGCTCGGGTCACAGACGCGGCGGTCGCTCGAGTGGGCGCCGACGCCTCCACCATGTCGCAAGACTTCGGCATCTACGAGCTCGGTCTGCTCGCGAAGTTCGGCTTCTTCCTGAGCCCGCGCGTGGCGCTGAACGTCGCGATCGACGGCGGTGCGTCCTTCGTCGATCCGGATCCCACCAAAGCCGCCACCGAGGACGGCGCCGGCAAGTCCGTCTTTGCACCGCTCTTTGGCGCCGCGCTCGGCGTCGAGTACTACACGCTGCTCAACGACTTCTCCATCGGCCTCGACCTGCGGTTCGCGATGGCCATGGTCTCGGGGGCGAGCATCCCCGGCCTCTCCATCACGCTCCCCATGCGCTACACCTTCTGACATGGCCTGGCTCGATCGCCTCGAAGAGATTCGCAAACGCGACTGGTCGCAGGCGCCCAAAGAAGAGCGCGCAGAGAAGGCCCACGAGGTCGTGATGATGTCCTCCTACGCGGGCGCGGTGGCGGCACTCATGCCGGTGCCGCTCGCGGACCTCGCGCTCTTGCTCCCCGTTCACTCGGTCATGGTCATGACGCTCGGTCATGTGCACGGTCGGCCCTTGAGCCAGGCCGAGGCCCGGCGCGTGGTGCTCGAGCTCGGCGCGGTCGCCGGCCTCTCGTTCGCCGGCGTGGCGGCCATCTCCGCTCTGAAGCGTCTGGTCATGCCCGGCCTCGGGGGTTTGCTGTCCGCTTCGGCGACCTTTGCGCTCACCTGGGGCCTCGGCCGCGTAGCGTCCGCGTACTTCGAGAACCCCGAGCTCTCCCGCGAAGAGCTGAAGACCCGCTTCGACGAGGCCATGCGAGAGGGCAAGAAGCACTTCAGCAAGGACGCCTTCGATCGCTTCCGCAAGGAGCACAGTAAAGACGAGCCTTCGAGCGAAGCGAAGCCCGCGGAGACGGATGAGGACGCGAAGTCCGAGACCTCGCGGCCGAGCACGCCGTCGGCGCCGGCGGATCCGAGTGTGCGTCCGCCCAAACGTACACTCTGAAGCGCGAGTGGAGGAGGCGTAGGTGCCCGCGTAGACGCGTGGGTCCTCGGGGTCTCCGTCCTCGGGGCACGGCCATCCTGGCCTCGCCTCTCGCCCTCCTGGCTCGGCGGCGCCCCTCAGCCGGCGCCCCTCGTTCCCACGCGCCTACGCTCGGCCGTGCAGCCTCGCGTTGACGCGCCCAAACGGGCTGGCCACGATGTGGTGGCTCGACGATCAGGACCAGTAGAGCTCGGGCCGCTGGATGTTGGTCCTGCCGGGGCTGGTCCGGGAACGACTGTGGTGATGCATCAGTGGCGCATGGGGCTCGCATGCGTGCTCGTGGGAACGGGGTTCGGGAGCGCGTTTCTGCTCTCTTGCGCCGACCGCGCAGCGCCAGTGTCGGAGCGGCCGCTCTGCTTCGATAGCTTCCACTTGCGGGTGATTGATGGAGAGGGTCGGACCGGACCCATCAAGGGCGAACTCCGAACGCCGCGCGAGACCGTGGCTTTTGCGTGTCCCCATTCCGATCCGAGCGTGGCCTATCGGTGCTGGGATGACGGCACGGTGACGCTCAGCTTTGGGCCTCGATGGGATCATGAGCGTTCCATCGGTGGGGTGTGGTTGGTGGTCTGGGAGCATCCGCGACCGGACACGGGCGTTCATGCCAACGACGGCGGTTAGCCGTCGCGAAGTCTAGTCCTCGTCCTCATCGTCCTGCATCGCAGTTCGCTTGGGGCGAAGCGCGCCGCGCAGGATCTTCTTGCGCAGCCGAATCGACTGCGGCGTGACCTCGATGAGCTCGTCCTCGTCGATGAACTCAATGGCCTCCTCGAGGCTCGAGATCTTCGCCGGGGTGAGCACCACGTTCTCGTCTTTGCCCGAGGCGCGGATGTTCGTGAGCTTCTTCTCGCGGACGACGTTGAGCTCGAGGTCGTTCTCCTTCGCGTGCTCGCCGACGATCATGCCCTCGTAGACCTCGACGTTGGCCTTCCCGATCCGCGCAGCCGGGTCCGCACGCCACGGGTGAGGAGGCCCCTCTCCCTGTCCCAGGTCGTGCAGGTGGGCACGAGCAGGGCAGGGGGTACGGCCGGCGCACGGTCCCTACGAACATCCGCGGATCAGACCTGGGGGTCAGGTCAAGATCGCTTGGTCGAGGAGACGGTCGTGGACGAGGTCGAGCCCGCGTGATCAACTCAGCTGAGATCGCTGAGGTTTCGGATTCAATGTCAGTTGCGGGCTATTCGGGTACTCACAGGACTTACGGCTATTCCGGTTGCTGCTAACCTCGACTGGGGCTCGATGCACATCGCATCGAGGTGCAGTGGGAGGGACAGATGGTCTGGAAGAACCAACGGGCTGTCTTGCGGGCGAGTTGGGCGTGGACCGGGATCGTTCTTGCGCTGGCACTCATCCCTTCCTCGGCCAGCCGCGCACAACTCATGGCGAGACTCGAGCACCGTGTGGTCGGCGCTCGGCTGCGCGTGTCGCCCGAGGAGCTCTTCGTTCCGCGCAACGTGCCTGGCTCGCTCTCTGTCACCCTCACTGCCGCAGCCGAGGTGGGTGGGGCGGAGCTCGCGCGGCTCGCCCAGGGCACGCACGTCGAAGCGGTGCTCCGCGGTCCGGCTTTCGCGGCCTATCGCTTGCTCGGACTTCCAAACG
>WYAZ01000067.1 GCA_011526105.1 Deltaproteobacteria bacterium
CGAGGGCGCCGAGGCGTTCATCGCCAGCCAGAAGGCCGAGGGGTGGACGTGCCTGCCCGAGCGATACGACGACGGCGGGTTCTCGGGCGGCAGCATGGAACGGCCGGCGCTGGCGCGGCTCCTGCGAGACATCGAGGCCGGCGGCATCGACTGCGTCGTCGTCTACAAGGTCGATCGTCTCAGCCGCTCCCTGCTGGACTTCTCCCGCATCATGGAGACCTTCGATCGGCACGGCGTCTCGTTCGTGTCCGTCACCCAGCAGTTCAATACGACCCACTCGATGGGCCGGCTCACTCTCAACATCCTCCTGTCCTTCGCCCAGTTCGAGCGCGAGATCATCGGCGAGCGCATCCGCGACAAGGTCGCCGCCCAGAAGCGCAAGGGCAAATGGGCGGGCGGCGTGCCGGTACTCGGCTACGACGTCGACCGCAGCGGCCCGAGTCCCCGCCTGGTGATCAACGCCCGCGAGGCGGCGCGGGTGCGCGACATCTTCGCCCTCTACCTCGAGAAGGGCTCGCTCCAGCCGGTGGTCACCGAACTCACCCGGCGAGGCTGGGTCAACAAGCGTCGGCTCACCAAGAAAGGGCAGACACTCGGCGGGCGGCCATTCGACAAGGCCACGCTCCATGTCTTCCTGACCAACCCGATCCTCACCGGCAAGATCGTTCACAAGGGCGAGGTCTACGATGGCGAGCACGAGGCGATCATCGAGCAGGATGTGTTCGCTCAGGTCCAGTCGCTGCTCAGAACGAACGCTCGCACAGGCGGTGCCGAGGTCCGCAACAAGTATGGGGCGCTGCTCCGCGGCCTGCTCAAGTGCAAGGGCTGCGGCCACGCCATGACGCATACCTTTAGCAGCGGCCGAACGGGGCGATTCTACCGCTACTACCGCTGCGTGCGAGCGATAAAGAGCGGCGCGCACGTGTGCGAGTCAGGCACCCTCCCCGCGGCCGAGATCGAGCGTGTCGTCGTGGACGAGGTGCGGGCGCTGGCGACCGACAAGGCGCTACTCGCGGATGTTCTGACTGAGGCGCAGGCGTCCTTCGCCGGCGAGCGCTCGACGCTCACGTCTGAGCGCGACGGACTCAAGACGGAACTCCGCCGCCAGCATCAGGAACTGCGGCGGCTCGTCAAGGATGGTCGGACGGACCGGGAGGCGACAACGCGAGTCGCTGACCTCAACGAGCGCATCCGCAGCGGGGACGAGCGGCTGCGGGAATTGGAGGCCCGCACGACCGAGCTCGAACGCGAAACCATCACGCGCGCCGAGGCCGAAGCAGCCTTCGCCGACTTCGACGGGTTGTGGGCCAACTTGAGCCCACGCGAACAGGCGCGAGTGCTCAACCTGCTGATTGCTTCCGTCGAATACGACGCTAAGGCCGGCAGCGTGTCCGTCACATTCCGCCCCACCAGCATCGGGGCGCTCGCGCGCCGCCGCAAGGAGCAAGCCGCATGACGACCGTTACCCGGGAGATACACTTCGCCGTCAAAGGCAACCGCAAGCGCGCCATCGCCGGGCCAGCGCCGCAGAAGTCGGAGCCGGCGGGGCGCATCCCGCGAATCTCCAAACTGATGGCCCTGGCGATTCGCTTCGACCAGCTCCTCAAGGACGGCGTCGTCGCCAACCAGTCCGAACTCGCCCGCCTCGCCCATGTCACCCAGCCGCGGATGACGCAGATCATGAACCTGCTCAACCTGGCGCCGAACATTCAGGAGGAGATTCTGCACTTGCCAGAGGTGACGGAGGGGCGGGATCCGATCACGGAGCGTGATATGCGCTCAATCGGAAGTCACCTGTACTGGCTTGAACAACGTGCTGCATGGGGCGCGATGGCGCTCACTCGCTAAAGAAAGTCGCCTGCGCCTCAGGTCGTACCTCCTTGATTCGCACCTTCATCCTCATGTGCTGGCCGAAGGACCGCACCTTGCGATTGGGCGGCGGGTCAATGGGGCGCAACTGCTTCGCTGCCTCCATCGCCCCAAACGCCCTTAGCGCGCAAATGGCGGGAGTGTTCACGAGCACGTACTCCTTCAACTGCTCAACGGTCATCGATTGTCCATCGAGTTCTCGTACCAGGTCGGTCGCCAGCTGTGCATCAGTGTATTCGTAAAGGCTGCTTCGCTCAGATGCGAACTTGTCGGAGAACTCGAATCCGCCAGACCGGTCGACTTCCCACATGGCTTCCTTCATCTCTTCAAGGCCACGGAGATTGTTTGTGCAGAAGAAAAGCCAGTAGATCACCCGATGGTCCGGACCGCGCATGGCAAATGGGTAGGCGTACCTCGCGCCAGCCCGTTCTCGCAGAGCGGCGAGATACACCTCTCGGAATCGAGTCTCCTTTTGGGAGCCGCTCAGCGTAAGCACTTCGCGCCACTCGCTTCCGCCGAATGCCTTGGAGATACCTGCATGCTTTGTCGCATCGGCCATGAACGGATGCAGCAAATTCCAGTTCAGATACGAGAAAGTCTCGCAAACCTCATGTCGCAGAATCGTCTGGATCAAGTCCATCGAGAATGATGAGTAGCCGAATTGATCAAGGAAGAAAAACGCCGGGCCGAGCGCCTGTCGCCTCGCCTCGCACTCACTGACCAGCCGACGGATCTCCTGCTCGCAGTCGCCTTCGACGGGATCGATGATCTGCAACCGACCAGTGGTGCCGACAAGCTTCGCCTTCTTATCCCTGATAAGCTGCCGCAAGTGTGCTGCGCGGTCCGATCGCTTCTCTATGAATCTCATCTCAATCGGACATGCAAACTGGTGCGATTGGTTCGCAACAATGTCGATAGGAATCTGCGGGCTGCCCGGAACGCCGTCCTCGTATTCTCCAGCACCGGCAAAGCCGTCAACATACAGCAGCCGCTGACTGCTACGACCGATCTTCTGCGCATTTCGGTCGAGGATCGCGAGCCACCGAGTGAGATAGGCTTGGAGAATACGGTGCTTCGCCACGGTGTGGGGACAGGCTGCGTAGATCGTCTCCTTCGGATCACTCATCGTCCATGCACTCCACGGCGAGCATCGGCATTTCGTCCCAGGTCCGGCCGTCGAGCCTGCGCCCGGCGGCGCTCTTCTCGACTCCTCCCCACTGCTTGAAGAAGAACGGTACGCCTCGCTCACGGCACCTGTCGCGGATCTGACGCGCCCAGTCAGGGTCCATCGGTCTTGCTCCCGGGCCAGACTCGCCCCCGACGATCACCCAATTGATACCCGTCAACGGCAACCGCGGGATCGGGCCGAGAAGTGGCTCCACTGAGAGGAACTTCACCCTTGCACCCGTCCGCCGAAGATCATGCACGCGCCGAACCACAGCCCTATTCTCGACGCTCGTTCCCATCCAGATGTTTGACGCCCATGGCAGTTCCTTGGATAGTTCTCGCGTGCGCTCCGGGCGCTTCGTAAGAACCTGAAACGTGTGCTGAGGGCAACGATTCATCACATCGAACACCCGCCGTATGAATGGCAGCGGCACGTCCTCGTGAAAGAGGTCGCTCATCGAGTTCACAAAGATCACCTTTGGCGCGCGCCACGACAGAGGCGTCTCTACTGCGGACTCGTCCAAAAAGACATCGCCGTTCCATCGCCCATATCCGTTGATGACACGCAGGTACGCCGCCTTCTTGCCCGCGTTGCGCCCCGACTCGAAGTCGGCACTGGCCATCGCAGCCAAGCGCTTCGCCATGCGCTCGGCATAACAGTTCGCGCAGCCGGAACTCACCTTCCGGCACCCGACGACGGGGTTCCACGTAGCCTCGGTCCATTCGATAGAAGATGCCTGCGCCATGTCGCTCTCCATGCGGCAGCGCCGCTAACGCTCTGCCCTCACCAGTTCACGCAGCTCGGCCACTGCCTTGGCGACCTCCGTGCCCTTCGACTCGATCACATCGAGCAGCTCCCCCGGCGTCCGCAGATCCACCTCCGCCTTGCGATTCGGGTTCACGGCCTTCAGGTCGTACACCGCGTTCTCGATCGAGTCCGCCTTCGCTGATGCCTCCCGTGCCCGCTTCACCAACGCGGCGATCTCGGCCTCCGTCTCCTCGATGGCAGCCTCGTTGCGCGGCCTGGCCCTCTTCAGTTCTGCCAGTCGTTCTCGCTTCCCGTCCGCCTCAGCGGCCGTCTCCCAGGCCAGTTCCTTGAACGGCTGAGCATCGGCCGATGCCTTCGCCTTGCGGACCGAAAGGTCCACGGTCCATGAACGCTCCGAGTCCCCGCGCGTGGCGAGCATCGCCGCGAAGTCCTCGAAGTGCTTCAGGGTCAACGGCGTCTTCTTGCCGACCTTCACGTCAGACAGGTCGTAGTACCAGATCTTCTCCGTCGGCTTGCCCTTGGTGAAGAAGAGCAGGTTCGTCTTGACGCCAGCACCTGCAGCGCTGAACACGCCGCCCGGCAATGAGAGCACGCACCACAGATCGCACTCGTCGGTGAGCTTCCGCTTGGTCTTAACGAACGCATCCTCGTTGGTGCGGAAGAGCACGCCCTCATCGATCACGACCCCACACCGACCGCCGTCACGCAGTGAACGGATGAAGTGCTGCATGAAGAGGACCTGCGTCGCGCTGGTGCGATAGTCGAAGTTTGTCTGGGCGGCCTTGTTCTCCTTCCCACCGAAGGGCGGGTTTGTGAGGATGACATCGAATTGGGTCGGCGCCCCCTGGAACAACCCACCGTAGACCTCGTCGCCGGTCAGTGCGTTGCCGTGCCAGATGTTCGGACGATCGATTCCATGCAGGATCAGGTTCGCCAGCCCGATCGGGTAAATCAGGTTCTCCTTCTCGCGGCCCCAGAACGTCTCGTGCTTCAGGCGTTGGATCGCCTCGGCGCTCACCCGCTGGCCCGGCTTGGGCTTCATGTACTCGGCAGCCTGTGCGAGGAAGCCGCCGGTGCCGCAACACGGGTCGTAGACCGTCTCTCCAAGCTTCGGGTCGATCGTGCGCACCATTGCGCGGATCACTTCGCGGGGCGTGAAGAACTGGCCAGCGTCCGAGCCCTTCTCTCCCATCTTCAGCAGGAGGCCTTCGTAGACCTGGCTGAGCGTAAATACGTGTTGGTCGCTGATGTGCTCGTTGCTGATCTCGTGGACCTTGTCGAGCACATCGAGCAGGTTCCGCTCGGTGTCGATGCGCACGCGCTCGACGCCCGACATGATCTCGGAGATCACCTTCTGGCGGCTCGTGGCCTGCGACTTGTCGCGGAGGCCCTTGAGGTAGGGGATCAACTCCCCGTTGACGAACGAGAGGAAAGCCTTGTTCCCAGCGTCGTCGAGTTCCTTCCGCTTGTTTTCCAGTCCCGGTGCGGCCCAATCTTTCCAGCGATAGGGCTTCCTGAGCGAGGGCGAGTACCTGGCGCCGACGGCCTCGGCCTCGGCGGCTTCACGGTCCTCCGTCTCGTCGAGGATGCGAAGGAACAGAATCCAGGTGAGTTCGGGCACATACTGGAGCGCGCTGGCCACATTGCCGCGGCGCATGATGTCGCAGATTGACCAGATCGCTTGATCCACGCTCTGCTGCGTGGTGTGCTTCTTCCCGTTGGTGGCCTTGGGCTGGCGCGCGGGCTTCGCAGGCTTGCCTTTTGTCGCGGCGCGGCGGCTGGCGGTGTTGGTGCGCTTGGCCATGTCTCAGGGTGCTCCGTTGAACGCGGCGCGGAGCAGCGCTGCGGGAAGGGCTTCGATGTCTGCGAGCTCCTGACGGCACCGGGCAATCAGCGCCTCGGCGGAGGAGAGTCGAGCAGAGAGGGTGGCCAAGACGCGATGCTGGATGGCGATCTCGGGAGCAGGGACAACCAGATCGCCCAAGATGGTCGCATTGACGCCGTCCCGCGTCGCTCCTCGACCAGCGGCGGAGCGAACCTGCTTCAGGACCAATGGATCACCTCGCACGGCAGCAGACACAAAGCCGGGAACGACGCGGGATTGATCGAACGCGACGCGCAACAGGTGATACGACATCAACCAACCGTCGCACTCCGGCGTGACAATTGCCGAACGCCCAACGCTGCCGCTACGAGTGAACAGCATGTCACCGGGACGCAGGCGGTAGCGGGCAAGGTCCTCGGCCTTCGCCGGCGTGACATAGTCCAGCCGCCGAAGCATGAGCTGACCGTCCTTCACGTTCCCGATATTGAGAACGGGTACGCCTTCGCGGACGAACTCCGATGATGGGAGCTGTGCGCCGAATGGTCCGGTTTGGACCGCATCGCCTCTGCTCGGATCGCCGAGTTGTGCGATGGGCAACCGTTCCCACCCGCTCGCGTCCGGTCTCTCGAAGACTTCGCGGAGGAGGGCGGCAGGGATGGCTTCGGCGGCGGCGAGGCGCTGCGCGGCGGCGGCTCGGGCACGAGGAACAATGGCCAATTGCTCCGCCAGTCGCTCCTGCACCGACCACGGGGGGACAGGAATGAAGCCTTCACACAGGCGGTTGAACAGGATGCGCTCACGCACACCGCCACGGGCAAGTTCGCGGATCAGATGCTCTCCGGCAGCCGAACGAAGCCAGTAGTAGAAGACGCGGTGATGCAGTACACCGTGGCGGCCACGCACGACGACATAGTCCGGGCTCGTGATGCCCGGCTCTTCACCGTCGTCGAGCATGGCAATGGAGCCCAGAAGGATGCGCATTGGATTGTAGAACACAGTCCCGGGCTCGATGGCCTTGTATCGCTCTGGCTGCTTGCCAATCGCTTCCTTCGCGGGCGTGAGACCGGAGCGGCTCGCACCGTAGAGCGGACGTCCCTTCCACGCGGGCCCAACGCCTTGTCGAACCTCCTCCAAACACTCATCGGCACGCATGAGGCGAACCCCGTCGCACACGTCACGTCCGGCGCGTTGGATCATCCTCAGTGGTGGAGCGACGACGTTCATGCTGCGAACATCCTCTCCTTGGTCTGCTGGAGAACGACGCGCGGCTCACCTGCGCTCTTGAGCGCCGCGATCCCTCCCGCCGCGGCGACTTCGGGCGTCTGCCAGATGTGCGGGTTCTCCAGACCCTCGGTGCCGCCCACGGCGAACTGGTCAGCAATTGCCTCGACCGCGGCCTTGGCGGGCGCGGGGAGCGCTGCGAGCCAGCCCGCGTGCTTGTAACGGAACGCCAGACAGCGGTTCTCCCGCGTGCGGGGTAGCAGGCCGTAGGCCAGGTCTGCGAGCACATCGTAGAGGTCGTAGTCGTTCATCTGCTCGAGCATGCGCAACACGCTCGGCGAGTACCCGGCGCTGACGATGGCATCGATGATCTCCTCGCGCTGCGGCGGGTTGACCCACCGGGCGCGGAAGGCCTCGAGCGTCGGACACTCAGCGATGAGCCGGGCCGACAGCCCGGCCTTGTAGTCGTCGATCGGCACGGGCATGGCTCGACCGTCCACAGGCGCGACGACATACCGCCCTTGCGATCCGATGTGGACCTCGAACCCGTCGACAATGACCGGCGGCTCAGGTGGAGGCGGAGGCGGGTCCGGGCCATCGCCACCTCCACCACCTCCACCACTGGGCGGGGGCGTGACGAAGTCCTCGGCGAAGAGGCGCGTGGCACCGGTGTAGTCGTAGACGGTGAACATCAACTTGCCGGTGGGCTCGTCGATGCGCGTGCCGCGGCCGATCATCTGGTAGAACGAGATCGGGCTCTTCAAGTAGCGGAAGAAGGCGATGTTCCGCACGGCCGGCACGTCCACGCCGGTCGTCAGGAGATCGACGGTGGTGGCGATAAAGTGGCTGGACGATGAGCCGCGGAGGTCTGGGAGCGCATCGTTGCCACTCGATGCGGCGGTGCACTTGAACGCGAACGGGTCCTTGCGGGCCACACCCTTCTGCACGCACCACTGCACGTAGAGGTTGTTCATCGCTACGGCCACATCATCGGCGTGGCGATCGCGGGCGCAGAAGATGATCGTCTTCTGGTGCGGCCCGCGGTCCTTGTCGGAGTTGATGAGCTGCGTGAAGAGGTCGAGGCACATCGCGTTCACGCGGTCCGGCAGGAGCAACTTCGTCTCGAACTGCTGCTTCTCGTAGAGGTCGGCGATCTCCGCCGCCGTTACGGGCTGTCCGGTGTTGGCGTTGCGCGGGTTGCGGGAGACGATGTCGGCGAGGGTGAGGCCGGTGGCGTCGAGGTTGACCTGGGCAAGTTCGATCGCGCACGCGGCGAGGTAGCCGTCCTCCATCGCCTGCGCGAGGCCGTACTCGTAGACCGGCTCACCGAAGTATGCGACGTTGTCGGCGGTGATCTTGGCATCGGCCTTCGCCTCCTCGGACTGCTCGGAGCACTTGAGCTGCCGTGGCGTCGCAGTGAGGCCGATCTGCACAGCGTTCGGATTCCGCGTGAGCACGACCGACCACTTGCCCCAGGCTGACCGATGGCATTCGTCGATGACGATGTGTGAGAAGTAGTCCTCGGGGTAGTGCCGGAACAGGAACGAGGGATCGCCGTCGTCCTTGTCGATGCCGAGCGTCTGGTAGGTGGCGATGTGAACGCGGGCGTTCTTCGCGTTGTTGCGGCCGTCGGCTTCGTACACCTCGGCGGCATCGGCACCGAAAATGTTCTGCATCGCCTTGAGCCCTTGCGTGCGCAGTTCGTCCCGGTCGCAGAGGAATAGGGCTCGCCGGAGTTGGCCGGCGTCGGCGACACGTTTCAGGAGGTTGCAGGCGATGAAGGTTTTCCCGGTGCCAGTGGCCAGCGAGAGAAGCGCACGAGGTGACTCGTTTCTGTGAGCGCACCGGGCGACCTTCTCAAAAACGGCGCGGATGGCTGCATCCTGAAAGTAACGTCGCTGACCCTCCCCGCCGGTGTATCGCGCAAGCAACGGCCGAGCCGCCGGTGAGTCGAGCGAGAAGCCGACGATGGCCTCATAGCGGGCACGGAGTTCTGCTGGCGTCGGGAATTCAGACAGCGGACGAGGCGCGCTGGTCAGCCCTGTGGACCGATCGAACTCCACAAACAGATGACCATTGCTCGAGAAGACGAACTGGACATTGTGGCGCGACGCAGCGAGGTAGCCCTTGGCCTGATCCAGGCCGTGGCCAGGAGGCAACGACTCTTTCTTCGCCTCGATGAGCGCCACGGCCACGGGCTGCGTTTCGGCATTCACGCGAACTCGAAGCGTGTAGTCGGTGCGTCCTCGGGCGCGCCGTCTGCCCTTCCCGTTTACGATCTCGACGGCGCCCAGCGTGACCTCGCGACAGATGAACTCCTCCGACCATCCGCACGCATGAATGGCGGGGTCGATCAGTTTCGCGCGGGTGTCGGCTTCGGTCAGCGTCAAATGGGCCACTCCCTTTGAAGCCCGCCATACGGCGCGGCAGGTGCCCTATCCGCATTCGAAGGGGTTCGGCGCGGCGTCGTTCATTCGTCGTTATTGGCTCAGCCTCGTCCTGACTTGTTCTTGCTCGGATCGACGAGTCGATAGGTGCTTCCGGGCTGGGTCGTCGGAGGGAGTGTCTCACCCTTCACGCTGGTGACCTCGCGGCCTTTGCCGCCTCGGGGGCCGATCTCCTGGTACTGTCCCGACTTCGGGGCCTGGTCGCCCGGTTTCAGTTCATCCTTTGCCATTGTGCCCTCCTGCCCTGTTCGGGCAGCGTCGTTGGAATCTCACGAAAGCAACCGTTGCCCCCGCAGTCGCAGGTTTGACCCCGCGGTTATGTCCATGTATACTAAACCATCCACGGCCCGTCGTCAATCCCCCATGGCCCATCCCAATCCACAATTTGGCACACTACTCCGCGAAAGGCGGATGGCCAAGGGGTACAGCCTGCGCAAGTTCGCCGCGCTAGTCGGCGTGAGCCCGACATACCTCTCTCAAGTCGAGCAGTTGAATGTTGACCCGCCCACGGCGGATCGGGTAAAGCGGATGGCTGAAATCCTCGGCGAGAATGTGGATGAATGGACCGCACTGGCAGGTCGTCTGACCGAAGATCTGCCTCGCATTATCCAGGAACGCCCGACCGAACTCCCCGACATGCTCCGCGCCATGCGCGGCCTGACACCCGACCAACTTCGCCGGCTGCGGGAGGATGCGGAGCGCATGAAGAAGGAGGGCCATTAGGCATGGCTCGACGATTCACAGCCCGAAAGTCTGAATTGCCTCACCTGTCCGCACAGGATTTCGAGGACGAGGCGAACCTCGTGCTGGCTGAATTCGGAAACGCGCATGGCCAAGTCGCCATGCCGCCGGTGCCGATCGACGACCTCGTCGAGGAGTACTTCGGGCTCACGGTTGAATTCAAGAACATGTCGACCGAGTACCCGGAAGGCGATGTGCAAGGCGCCATCTGGTTCAACGACAGGCGCATTGCAGTGGACCAGCAGTTGGTTCCCGAGGAAAACCCATCGATGCGAGGACGCTATCGCTTCACGTTAGCGCACGAATTGGCCCATTGGAGGCTGCATCGGCATTTGTACTTGCGCCGCGCAGGAGAAACGTGGCTCCGTCCCGGTGGAGATGGACGGCCCGACCACGTGCTTCGATCGCGATCCAGTGATCCCAAGGAAGTGCAGGCGAATCGACTCGCTGCGTGCATTCTGATGCCCCGCGAGATGGTGAAAAGACAGTGGTGTCAAGCGCACGGAAGTTTGGACCCGATCTACCTGGCCGATCTGAGGACAATGCAACGACAGATCCTGATCGCTGAAGTTCTGCGTCGCGGCGGTTTCAAGTCCGGTGAGGATGCAATTGACAACATGTTGCTCGAGCATGTTGCGCGCCCTCTTGCGGATAAGTTCGAGGTGTCGCCGGACGCAATGCGAATTCGACTCGAGGGGATGTCGCTGCTTCTTCGCAAGAAGGAACCATTGCTGTTCACGTGAATGGCATGTTTTTTTTGGCTCGGCGTTTACCGTTTATCGTACGGAGACGCCACTTCAACGTAAGGAGGCCATCAGTGGCCAGAACATTCGACCCACGCAAGGTGCTCAAGCACATCGCCAACCCCCTGCTCCGCGAGTTCTTCACTCGACGCGGTGAACTTCTCGACGTGCCTTGGGATGAAATGACGGAGCACAAGATCGAGCCGGTGTTCCGGGCGTGGCTCGCGCTGCCGCACGCCAAACAGCAGGAGATCAAACTCATCATGCGCGACATCAATGAACTCGCCGACCACCGCGGTCTGGCGGTTCTCGCCGAGGAGATTCTCTGGCGACCCGAGCGCGTCGAGGAGTACCGCGCGCAGGTGAGCCGGCACGACAAGGCCATGTGGGTCTACCTCAACATGCCCGAGGCGTTCGAACGGGCCGCGGTCTTCGCCCGGGCCGATGCTCTCTCCTCCGGCCGATTCTGGATCAAGCGCAACGGGCTTCCGCAGGTCGACCTGAAGGTCGACGACGCGGTGTGCAAGGCGCTGGCCGCCGAACTCACTTCGTTCTACGGCCCGCTCCAACTGCGCGGCCGGCAGTGCAAAGTCGAGCACTACGTGCGGGCCGGCAACGCCGACTACTTCTTCGCCTACCTCGACGACTACCCGGACAAGCGACTGGTGTTCGCCGAAGACAGCGACGAACTCAAAATCCGTTCCGACCGGTACGCGTTCGAGGTCGTCTTCGTCTACAACGGCGATGAAGGATCGATGGAGCTGTTCGCGCAGGGCGGCCAGCACGTATGGGGGCCGCTTCAGGTGCACTTCTGCCGCGCGGTGCTCAATGAGGAGGTTGATCCGGCCGAACCCATTCGCCCATCGTTCCACCTCGACCACCTCCTCAATCCGAACTTCGCACTTCCGACGGACCCTGCCGATCTCGTCGAAGAGGCTCGGATCACTCGACTGCGGTTCGCGCCTCGTGGCAGCGGCGGATGGATCGAAGTCAAGGCGGACGCCAAGGCCGCGCCCAACGACATCTACCGGAAGATCGAACGCCACATCAGGAACATCCCCTCCGAAGGGACTCGGGTGACGCAGGCAACGTTCTCGCTCAAGTTCCACCACGATGGCAAAGGAAGGCAGCCGACGATGACCTTCAACGTCACGGCCCCGAACTCGTGCGATCTGAAGCACAAGCCAGACGAGCAGCGCGTCGTCGGAGAGCGATGCCTTCGCATGTGGGAGGTGTCCCGTGACGCTCAATGAACTTCTCCAACTCCTGCTCGTCGCGGCTGACGATGTCGGCCGCGTGTTCGATTACGCCGAAATCCGCACCTGGCCTCCGGGTGCTCTGGATCAGTTCCGGCGATTACGACTGCTCCGGGCGTCCTCCGCCGGACTCATGGCGCCGTGTCCGAACTGCCTCGATGCGCACACGGAGACGGTGACCGCGCTCGATGGGCCCGACGGCACGCGGCGATACTTCATGCCCTGCCCCGAATCGCTGCGCGTCGAGGTCACGGCCGAGATGTGCTGCGGTTGGCAGGTCGATCTCGACGCGGTGGCCAGTCTCATCGCGGCTTCAATCGGCCTGCACGGCGCCAAGGCAGTGGTGCCGGGCCGACTCTGGCGGCTGGGACGGACGGACTGGAAAGACGGCACTCGCCAAGTGCTCTTCGCCACCCGTCTCATCGATGATGATGCATCGTCGGTCGTGTGCCACGTCGGCACGCACGGCCGCGACATCGTGCTGGTCCCCCACCACGTTCCCGACGATCGTC
>WYAZ01000068.1 GCA_011526105.1 Deltaproteobacteria bacterium
CCCCCGTCTCACCCCCCCCCCCCCCCCCCCTGAGGCAATAGGTGAGACCGGCTCACGCCTCGTCATTGACGACGAGGATTGGGACAACATAGGCACACACACTCCTGCTGCCGATCCCGTCTACAGCTCCGGCGGGACGAATTCGGGTCTCGCGTTTCAGCATGGCAAAGGCGTTGCCGAGTTGAAGGGAGCTGGCGTGTCCGGTGGCACGGGCGAGTGGTGCACTGCCGCTTTGGTCGGGCGTGACCTTCTGCTGACCGCCGCGCACTGTGTGACGTCCCAGACTACCGGTCAGATCCTGACGGGCTCCAAGATCGCGGAGTTCGGAGATGCAACCGGGAGTCCGTACGGCCCGGTTCAGACATGGAACTGTGCGACGGTAGTCCAGGTCAATCAGGACTTCGATACTGCACTGCTGCGATGCGCGCCGAATGCCGAAGGCAAGGTCCCCGGCGAGAGCTGGGAAATCCTGCCGGTTCGGAGGACGCAACCCCCGAATGGTGTGTTCCTGTACTTACCTTCCGTCAATTGCCTCAGCACGGACTTCTGCAGTCAAGCGCCCCCCGACGACCAGCGCATCTTGCTCTCGCCCGGGGGGCTGCAGCAGACGACGTCCCGCTTCGAAAAATGCGAGCTGAACGACAACGAGGAGGATTGGGACGACGGTCAGTTCGACCGCGAGGGCATGTCGTACAACTGTGACACGGCACCTGGCTCTTCGGGCGCGCCCGTCTTCTGGCGGGACCAGAAGCAGATCGTCGCCGTGAACTCGTTTGGCAACACCACGACCGATCTGAACTATGGTGGAGCCGCCTGGAAGTTCCTCGAGCAGAACGATGCTCGGCTGCCCGTCAACTGGATATTCGACCAAGCGGAGAAGCGACCCAACCTCCTCTGGACGCGTCCGAGTGATGGAATGGCGACGCTCTATGAACTCAACGATGGGGACGGCTTTGTTTCCCAGAAGGCGCTGGCTGCCAAGCCAGGCTACCTCGCCCGAGCCTACTCGAGGCGGAACTCCGTCGGCGCCGTGAAAATCCTTTGGGGCAGCGCGGCGGGGGGAACGGCGCGCATTCAGTATCTCACGGTGGCCGACAATCCGAGCACTTCCCCGGACCGACAGTTTGGCCCGTACGCGTCCCACTGGATGCCTATCGACTACGAGCGCATTTCAGATAGCGAGAGTCGTTTGTTGTGGACGAAGACAGACGATGGTGCCGCGAACCTCTGGAAGCTCGACGGCGGCGACAACTTGGTGAGCGAGAAGCAGTATCCGGCTCGAGGGGCAGGCTGGTTCGCCCGCGCCTACGCGCGTCCCGGCACCGGCCGCCTCCTTTGGTCCCACCATGCTTCCGACGGATGGAATACTGCGGAGATCTGGACGTTGGACGGAACCGACAACTACGTGTCCCACGTGACAATAGGGCCCTACTACCAGTGGATTCCGACAGCGTATGAAGTCGCGCCAGGTTCGACGAGGCGACTCATTTGGACCCGCCTCTCGGATGGCAAGGTGGCTATATGGAAGCTCAACTCGCTCGACCAGTATCTCGGCCAGGTGGACTATGGGCCTTTTGGGGGCTGGGCGGGTGAGGACTACTGTGCGAACTGAGGTCGAAATCATGTTTAGGCAAGCGAAGATAACGAAACTGGTCTTGGTGTTGGGCGTTGCCGCCGCCGCTCTGCCCGGCTGCTCCGCGAGGTCGGATTCCCCGCCCTCCTCGAGCCAGGGCCTCTGCTTCGACGCCTATCGCCTCCGGGTGCTCGATCCGTCTGGTCGGACGGGTCCGATCAAGGGTGAGCTCCTCACCGCGCGTGAGACCATCCCATTCGCATGTCCGCATTCGGATCTGAACGTGAGCTTTCGGTGCTCGGAGGACGGAGGTGTCGGTCTGGGTTTCGGTCCACGGCAGGGCCACCGGCAGCCCCCGGGTGAAGTGCGGCTCATCGTCTGGGAGAATCCACGACCGAACGAGCCCCTCGACGTTCTGTGGTCGGGCCGGGATGAAGTGCTCTGGGAGGGAGTGCTCTCGACCGACTTCCTGAACGCTCCTCGCGACCAGAGGCGCGACTACGGCTGCCTGAAGTCAGAGCTCACCCTGCACGTCGAGACTCCGTTCCCGATGGTGCCTGAACCCGAGCGGGAGCCAGAGCCCGAGGTCATCGGTCCTTGTGGTCCGGATACCGGCGTTCACGACGGAGCCCCCTGTGAGCGGCGTGGCAGGTCCGACGAACCGCGAAGCTGGCCCGACGGCGGCTTCTAAGCGCGCGCCTAGAAGCGAGACGGCGCGCGGCGCGCGTACAGGATGTTGATGATTGCGAGGGAGCGCTCCCCACGGTGCGCTGCAACCCGGCGATGACGGTGTTCCTGCACGTGCTCGTGCTGGACGGCCGATCGCCGCCTAGATGCTGGGTGGCGGATCCGCTGAGCAAATGACGCTGAAACCTCGGCGCGCAGTCAAGGCTCGGGTCACCTGATCGCACTCAGCTCGCCGTAACCGTCCGAGGTTCGATGGGTAGCGGCGGAGATCCCACCATGATCTCTACCGTCCATGGCACAGCAACGACGCTCTCGTGATGAATGGCAGGCCCTGGCTCGCGAGCAACGCAGGAGCAAGCTCGGGGTCGCCGAGTTCGCCCGGTCTCGCGGCATCCGGCCCCGCACCTTCGCTTGGTGGCTTTGGAGGCTCGGCTCGGACCCTCACCACCCCAAGAGGAAGGCTCCTCGTCGTGAGCGAGTCCGGATGCTTCCGGTGTCGGTCCTCGCTCCCTCGCGCCCCGAGCCGCAGGCACGAATCGAGGTCTCCATCGGCTCGCTCTCGGTGCGCCTCACCGCGGACAGCGACCCGAGCTACGTCGCCGCGCTGGTGCGACAGCTTCGCGATGCCGGATGCTGACGCTGCCGCCGAGCGTCCGGGTCTACCTCGCCTCGAAGCCCGTCGACATGCGCTGTGGCCACGACGGGCTCATGGCGATCGTGCAGAGCACTTGGGGCCACGACCCGTACAGCGGGCATCTCTTCGCCTTCATCGGCAAGCGAGGTGATCGCATCAAGCTCCTCTACTTCGATCGCGGGGGTTTCGTGCTGGTCTACAAACGACTCGAGAAGGGGCGATTTCGACTGCCGACGGTCCAGGCTGACGCGCAGACGATCGGCCTGGACGGTGCCGAGCTCGCCATGCTGCTGGACGGCCTCGACCTCCGCGAGATCAAGCGCCCAAGTCGGTGGACGCCGCCATCGATCAAAGGGCGGATCCCCGAGCGCGAACGGGCATGATCTAACCTGACCGGTGACGGCTCTCGAAGAGCAGCTTCTCCGCGAGCTGGAGGAATCGCGCGGCCAGGTCGCGACTCTCCAGGCGACACTGTCGACCATGGCCAAGGCGCTCGCCGACCAGAAGGAGGCGATGGACCGGCTCGTGGCGCAATACGAGTCGCTTCAGAAGCAGCTCTTCGGCCGAAAGAGCGAGCAGAAGCTCCCCTCGACCAAGAAGGTCACGGGCAAGAAGAAGCTGAAGCGAGAGGACGTGACCAAGGAACGCCGGGCACGGGCGAAGGCTCGCGACGCGAGCGTGCCGGTCAAGACGAGGCGCATCCCGGTCGGAGGGACCAAACGCATTTGTCCGCACTGTGCGTGCACGAAGCTCCGCCCGCTCGGTCCAGGACTCGCGCACAAGCTGATCGAGTACGTCCCCGCGCGCTTCGTGTACGAGAAGTCCGTCCTGGAAACGCTGTCCTGCCCGTGTGGCCAATACATCGTGACCGCGGAGGCTCCGCCACGCCCCTTCGACCAGAGCCCGTACGGTCCGAAGCTCATCGCTCACCTCATCGTCTCGAAGCTCCTCGACGCCATGCCCCACTACCGGCTCGAGAAGGCCCTCGCGCGCCAGGGCCTGCAGATATCGAGGCAGACCATGACCGACCTCTTTCATCGCGCGGCTGAGGCCCTCGAACCGCTTGCGGCCGCGCTCGTAGCGATGGTCGCAACCTCCGACATCGTGCAAGCCGACGAGACCCCGCAGCGACGCCAGGACACGAAGAAGCGGGCTTATCTATGGACCTTCCTCGCGCACATGGAGACCGAGCCGGTGATCGCGTACCGCTTCAGCGCGGACCGAAGCGGCGAGACACCCCGGATCGTCCTCGGCGCGTCGAAGGGTGTGCTCGTCGCGGATCAATACAGCGGCTATAACGTGGTCGCCACGCCGAGGGCCCCACGACTTGATGAAGGACGAGCCCAAAGAGCCCGAAGGAGACGAGGCGTTCCTGCTCGCGGCGGCTCGCGAGCCCTCGGGTCTGCTTCGGAGCGCCTCCGAGCCTCGGCGGAGCTCGGGGTTTGATGTGCATGTTGGCCGGCGCATCGAGGCCGACGACGAGCGCGGCCGAGCCTCACTCGTGCGGTACCTCGCAAGACCGCCGTTCGCGGAGGCGCAGCTCGAGTGGCTGGACGACGAGCGGCTGCGGCTCACGTTCCGGTCGCCCACGCGAGCCGGACAAAGCAGCGTGGTGCTCAGTCGTCTCCAGCTCCTGCGACGACTGCTGTGTCTCATCGCTCCACCGAGGCAGCATCAGGTGCGTTACGCTGGCGTGCTCGCCCCCGCCGCGAAGTTGAGGGCGCGTGTCACGCCAGCCGGACGCATCGCTGTGCAGGGGACGTGGTTTCAGGACCGTCGCTACGAGCCGATGGTGCCGCTGCGAAGACGAGTGCCGTGGGCCGAGCTCCTGGCGAAGACTTATGATGTGTACGGGCTCGC
>WYAZ01000069.1 GCA_011526105.1 Deltaproteobacteria bacterium
ACTGGACGCCCGTTAATGAAGTCTACTTGAATCCCGCGGAGCATCAGTCCAAGCGGAGCGATGCGCCCGCTCTGGGGCGGGCCGCAGCATGAACCTTCATCCGACAACAACGTTGACACTCACCGGGTGCGTCCAAACCGTACTCCCACCGTTGAGATAGTGGGTCGAGAAGACGCGGTACTTCGCCGTGCAACCGGACGTGCAGGAGCCGCCTGAGGCATTCGGATTCCCGTCGCCTTGATTCGCAGCGTCCCATGCGGGAACCACGGTGCAACCAGTGCCGCAGCTCGTTCCAATACTCGGACCGAGGTCAATGAGCGTCCAACCCATGATCCTCCAGCTCGATGAGAGCCCTTTGATGCACCCGCGCGTGCCGGCGCCGCTGTTGATCCAGTAGCTGAACCCGGGAGGGCATGATGGCATCGAGCCTCCTGTCAGTGCCTGCAGCACCCCGTAGGTGGTGTGGTTCCCATCCACCATATTGCTCGTGCTCGTAGCGCCGTAGGAGCTGTACACCGTCGCTGCGATCGCCACGCCCGCAACCAGCGTTGCAGCGGCCCCCGCGGCAACCGCCACCGACCTCCGCGAGAATCGCGCCCGCTTCGCCTCGAGCGCACGACCGCCGCTCGGACCTCGGTGATCACTCAAAACCGGCCATATAGGATCGCCTGAAAACCGGCCAAAGGGTTCGGGACGTTGACGGGGCGGGGCGCGACGTAGTCGCCCCCTGCGATGGGCAACGTTTTGAGCGACACCAAGCAACAGCAGATCCTCGCCCTCGGGCGCCTCGGTTGGTCTCTGCGCCGAATCGAGACCGAGACCGGCATTCGCCGCGAGACCGCGAGCCGCTACCTCAAAGACGCCGGAATCCCGATCCGCGGGCCCGGCCGGTGGGGGCATGCCTCAAAACCGGCCAAAGAGGCGATCACCGACTCGGCGGCAAAACCGGCCATAGACGTGATCACCGACTCCGAGCCGAGCCGCAGCCCAGTGGCGAGCGGATGTGAGCCCTATCGGGCCCAGATCGAGGCCGCCTTGGCCCTGGGGCGGACGGCGATGTCGATCTACCAGGAGCTCGTCGACGAGCACGGCTTCGAGCGGCGCTACTCGAGTGTCTCGCGCTTCGTGAAGAAGCTCCGCGCCGACACGCCGTCGGAAGCGCACCCGGTGATCATCACTGCGCCGGGCGAGGAAGGTCAGGTCGACTACGGCACCGGTCCCATGGTGAGAGATCCGAAGAGCGGCAAGTATCGGCGCTCTCGTCTCTTCATCTTCACGCTCGGCTTCAGTCGAAAGTCGGTGCGTCTCCTCCGCTTCGAATCGAGCACGACGGTGTGGTGTGAGCTGCACGAGATCTCGTTTCGTCGCTTGGGCGGCACGCCTCGCGTGGTGGTGCTCGACAATTTGCGAGAGGGCGTGCTCACGCCGGACATCTACGACCCGGAGTTGAATCCGGTGTATCGCGACATGCTCGCGCATTACGGCGTCACCGCGCTGCCGTGTCGCGTCGAGCATCCGAATCGCAAAGGCAAAGTCGAGTCGGCGATCAACCACACCCAGACGGCGCTTCGAGGTCTCCGCTTCGAGAGCCTCGCAGATGCGCAGGCGTACTTGGACCGGTGGGACGCACGGTGGGCCGACACTCGGATCCACGGCACGACGAAGCGGCAGGTGGCAACGATGTTTTCGGAGGAGCAACCTATCTTGCAGACGCTGCCGGTGACACCGTTTCGCTACTACACCCACGGCCGACGTCGCGTGCACCTCGATGGCTGCGTCGAGGTCGCCTCAGCGTTTTACGGTGCTCCGCCTGGCTTCGTCGGGCGGATGGTGGTCGTGCAGTGGGACGAGTCCACGGTGAGGCTCATCGACCCGAAGACGGGGCAGCTCCTTCGGCGGCACATGCGCGCGCAGCCCGGGCGGCATCGCATCGAGCCCAAGGACCGGCCGCAGAAGACGCCCGCCAATACGCTCCATCTACTCGCTCGGGCGAATCGCGTGGGCCCACGCTGCGGCGACCTCGCGCGCCTCATCTACGCAGAGCAGGGCCAGGTCGGCGTGCGGCGCATCCTCGGCCTCCTTGGACTCGCCAAGAAGCACGGCACTGCTCAGACCGAAGACGCTTGCGCGCTGGCGCTCGAGACCGGCGCCCACAGCTACCGATTCGTCCGCAGATACCTGGACCGGCGAAAAACCACGCAACCTGCATTGACACAAATCGACCCCCTGATTCGCGAACTCCGGGAGTACCGGGACTTGATCGCTTCGATGGGCAAAGGAGAAGAAGGATGACGTTGCACGAACTACAGAAGGACCTGCGCACGCTTCGGCTCGGCGGGATGGCCGAGGTCTTGGAAGTCCGCGTCCTCGAGGCCCAGAGTGGGCCTTTGGCGCCGGCCGACTTCCTGAGTCGCCTCGTCGACGACGAGCTCACGCGCCGCGCCGACCGACTCACGAAGCGCCGCATGCACTTCGCCCGTTTCCGAGACCACGGACGCACGCTCGATGCCTTCGACTTTGGCTTCAACCCGAAGCTCAACAAGAAGATGGTCTTCGATCTTGCGACGTGTCGTTTCGTCGAGCAGGCCGAAGATGTGCTCTTCATCGGGCCGCCCGGCACTGGAAAGAGTCACCTCGCGCAGGCCATCGGCCACGCGGCGATTCTTGCTGGTCACAAGGTCGCGTATCGCGAAGCGCACTTGCTGCTCGAAGAGCTCGCCGACGCCGTGCTCGATGGTCTGCGAGCCGAATACATGAAAGCGATGACGCAGATCTCGCTTCTGATCATCGACGACCTCGGGATGCGCAAGCTGCCGACGAACGCGGCCGAGGACCTGCTGGAGGTGATCATGCGCCGCCACGAGCGCGCCAGCACGATCATCACCTCGAACCGGCCGGTCGAGGACTGGGGCAAGCTGCTGGGCGATACCGCCGCCGTAACTGCGCTCCTCGACCGCGTGCTGCATCGCGGTAACGTGGTGACGTGCGGGCCGAGGAGCTACCGAACGAGCCGCGGCAAAGGCCGCTTGCCATCGGAGGGCGGGAAGGAATAGATCAACCAGGTCTCGAGCCCCATTGGCCGGATTTGAGACGATCACGTTTGGCCGGTTTTCAGGTGATCATCGAGGCTCGGAAACTGATCCACACCAGCACTTCTCTTTGATGTCTCGAAATCCATATTGTCTCCTGTGTCTCGGGAATGACCGAGATGGGTCACGTCCTGACATGGGGGGGCTCTTTAGCAATCCGACTTTCTCGTTTACCGAGAATTAACGCCAGACGAGCCCCGCCTTGACCCGGAGCTGCCGCGCGTGGCCCACTGCTTCTGTGAAGAACATCACAGTTACTGTGGACGATGAGACGTACCGCCAAGCCCGCATCAAAGCGGCCGAGAAGGCCACCTCCGTCTCGGCGCTGGTGAAGGCCTTCCTCGTCGCGCTGGCCGCGGAAGAGACCGACTTCGAAAAGCTCGCGCGAGAAGAGCGCGAGCTCCGCGCTCGAGTCACCGGCTTTCGCGCAAGCGACCGACTCCCCAGGGACCGCCTCTATCGCGGGGAGCCATGACCACCCTCGCCTTTCTCGACACGAACATCCTTCTCTACTCGATCAGCTCCGCCCCCGAAGAAGCCGCGAAGCGAGAGCGTGCGATCGAGCTGCTCGACCGCGAGGACATCGCCCTATCCGTCCAGGTACTCCAGGAGTTCTACGTGCAGGCGACGCGAGCGAGCCGTCCCGACCCAGTCCCCCACGATCTCGCACGCGCGCTCATGCGCACGTGGACGCGCTTCCGCATTCAAGAGGTGTCGGTGGCAGTGATGGAACGCGCTCTCGACCTGCGCGCGAGCTTTGGCTTCTCCTATTGGGACGCGGCGATCATTGCCGCCGCCGAGCTCGCGGGATGTGAGGAGCTGTTCACCGAGGACCTGAGTCACGGACAGCGGGTGGGGAGCCTCCTGGTGCTCAATCCCTTCGCCGCGCTGTAAGCGGAGCCTCGATCGGCTCCTCGCGAGCGAGCCCTCGATCGCCTTCATGAGCTCCGGGGTCTCCGGTGCCACCTTCGTCGCGTCGTTCAGGCGGTTCTTCTTCGCTTGCGGGTTCTGAAGCGCGGTCAGGGCTTGGCTGCGTTCGGCATCGAGAGACCGCACGCGGTCGTGCACACCCATCTCGAGGGCCGGTCTTTTGCCGAACACGCTGCGATACTCGGCGAACCATTCTCCGACTCATCGAAGGCCGAGTATGTGCCCGGATCTTCAGGAGGGCGCTCTCGTGAAAGGTCCAAACGAGCCGCGCGGGTCCCGGCTTGATTTCCAACACCCTCGCGCAGAGAATCACGCAGATGTTGAACGACCCGCGTTCTCTAGGACTCCTCACGACAGGCGCAGGCCTCATGCTCGCCGGCCTCGCCGGCTGCCCCAGCTACACCTTCCTCGAGGTGCTGCCGGAGCGGGTGACCGAGAATCAGATCACCGTCAAGCCCGGCGAGCGGGTGCCGGCAGACATCCTGTTCGTCGTCGATAACTCGTGTTCGATGGAGGACGAGCAGGAGCTGCTCGCTCAGAACTTCGGCGCGTTCATCGAGCTCGTGGCCGGCGCGAAGGCAGACTTCCGGCTCGCGGTGGTAACGACTTCGCTCAAGGACACCGGGACCGTCACCGGAGAAGTCGCCGGGATCACGAGCAGCCAACACTCCATGGTTGAGCCCTTCCAGTGGTTGATCCAGTCCACCTCTCGCAGCTGCACCGCAACGGGCATCGCTCATGGTTGCTTTAGAGGCTCGGATGCAAATCGGCGTGTGGTGACCTCGCAGATGTCGCGCGAACAACAGATATCGTCTTTTCAGGACAACGTGCGCGTGGGCTCGTGCGGCAGTGGTGACGAAGAGGGGCTCTCGGGAATGACCGCCGCTTTGCGTTCGATGGCGCCCGGGGGATGTAATGACGGATTCCTCCGCCCTGAAGCCAACCTCGTGATCGTGATCGTGTCCGACGAGGAAGACCAATCCAGAGAGAGAGATCTGGACGTGATTCTGGCAGAACTGGCGGCGCTCAAGCCGCTCGAACGCGTTCGATTCGGAGCGATTGTGGGCGCCGAACAAGGCCCCGACGGTGCTCGTGCGACTCGATGCCGTCGAGGGGGCCCTACCTGCGGCAGTCTCTGCGAGACCTATGGGCCCGTGCGAGGTAGCCAAGTGTCCTGCAACTCGAACGTGGACTGCAACAACGGCGAGGTTTGCCAAGACGGTGCAAGGCGGTGCGTCGAGCCCGAGTTCCAGTACTGGCAGAACTGCGACTGGTGCACGTATTACAACGCGCCCGATTGCTGCTCTGCGCTCAGCGGCAGCCGATACGTGGACTTCGCAAAACGCCTCGAAGCACGCATCGTCCAGGAGAACGCGGAGCTGAACGTCACCGGATGCCGACTCGAGAACCCGGACGGGCTCCGCGTCGCGTGCTTGATCGATTCCATCTGCCAGGAGTCGTTCAGCGACACTCTTCGGCGCATCGCCACCGATCTCGTCATCCGGAACTTCGTCCGGCTCGACCCCAAGGCGTCCTATCCGCCCGGAGTGGTGGTGAAGGTCAACGGCGAGGAGTGGGTCAATGGCGTCGACTACGAAGTGAGTCCAACGGGCGAAGAGCTTCAATACACGGGTCGCTCTCCGGATCCGGATGACCTGGTCGAGGTGTTCTACACTCTACCGGAGTAGCAGAGCTCATCTCAGAGCCGCTCTAGTCGGGTGACGCGGACCCACCTGCCCCGACCCGCTTCCTTGCAGCCCCGCAAACGCGCTGATGCGCACAGGGACGCAGTGGAGTAGATGCAGTGACTACAGCTACTTATGTCATAGCTCGCAAATTCGTAGGTAGCCTGCGAATTTGCACAGATGCTTCATCGCGACCTCCAGACCCTCGTAGGCAAGCGTCTGGAGCAGTTTCCGTGCGTCGCTCTCCTCGGGCCTCGCCAGGTGGGCAAGACGACGCTCGCGCGCACCATCGCCGCCGAGCGTGAGGAGCCCTCTCTCTACCTCGATCTCGAGAATCCGAGCGACCGGCGACGCCTCGACGATGCCCCCGCCTTCCTCTCGCAGCACCAAGACAAGCTCGTGGTGCTCGACGAAATCCACCGCGTCCCAGAGCTGTTCGAGATCCTGCGCGGACAGATCGATGATCGACGCCGCGCCGGCCGACAACACGGTCACTTCTTGGTGCTCGGTTCCGCGAACCTCGATCTCCTGAAGCAGAGCTCCGAGAGTCTCGCCGGTCGCATCACCCACCTCGAGCTCCGGCCGCTGCAGCCTCAGGAGCTCGATGACGCCGGCTCGATGGAGCGCCTTTGGGTGCGCGGCGGATTTCCGGGCAGCTTCCTCACACCAGATGACGAGGCCAGCTTCGCTTGGCGTCTATCGTTCATCCGCTCCTACTTGGAGCGAGACATCCCCCAATTTGGGATCCGCATACCCGCCGAGACCCTCGAACGCTTCTGGACGATGCTTGCGCACGGTCAGGCATCGCTGCTCAACGCCCAGAGGCTCTCGAGCAGCCTCGGTGTCAGTTGGCACACCGTGACGCACTACCTGGACTTGATGGTGGACCTCCTGCTCGTGCGCCGGCTGCAGCCATGGGCCAACAACACCAAGAAGCGCCTCGTGAAGTCACCCAAACTCTACGTGCGCGACAGCGGACTCCTGCACGCACTACTGAATCTGCCCAATCTACACGAGATCCTCGGTCACTCGGTCGCCGGCCCCAGCTGGGAAGGACATGCCATCGAGGCCCTGATAGCCGCTGCCCCCACCGGCACCAAGCCGTACTTCTATCGATCCGCCACTGGTCACGAGATCGATCTGGTCCTGGAGCTGTCAGCCTCGAAGCGATGGGCGATCGAGATCAAACGATCGAGCGCGCCTAAACTCGAGCCCGGCTTCCACCTGGCCGCGGACCATTTGAAGGCAGACCGTCGACTCCTCGTGTACCCCGGGGTCGAACCGTTCCCCGCCCCGGGCGGCGTCGAGGTCATGCCCCTTCTCGACGCCGTGGCCGCGCTCAGAGCCTGAGCCCCAGCAAAGTCCTCACTTCTTCGCCAGCGCGCTCTCAATCGCCTTGATGAGCTTGGAGCTGTCCGGCGCGACCATCGACGAGTACGAATCCAGCACCTGCCCGTCTCGGCTCACCAAGTACTTGTGGAAGTTCCACTTCGGCTGGCCCTCCTTCGCGGTGAGGAACTGGTAGATCGGGTGCTGACCGGGGCCCTTCTTCGTCTCCACCTTCTCGAACATCGGGAACGTCACGCCGAACTTGGTCTCGCAGAAGGTGCGGATCTCTTTGCTCGAGCCCGGCTCCTGGCCGCCGAACTCGTTCGACGGAAAGCCGAGCACCACGAGGCCCTTCTCACCGTACTCGGTGTGCAGCTTCTGAAGGCCCGAGTACTGCGGGGTGAAGCCGCAGGCCGAGGCCACGTTCACGACGAGGACCACCTTGCCGCGGTACTCGGACAAAGGCTGCGCCTTGCCCTCGAGGGTCTTGGTCTCTAGATCGAAGAACGAGCTCATCGTGCTTGGCTCCTTGGCCTCGGCAGAGACCGCACCCGCGAGCGCGAAGGCGAGCGTCAGGGCCGTGGCGGGCGAAAAGGGGTGCATGGAATACCTCTGCTGACTGGCCTACCCCGAATCTCAGGCGTTCGTCGACCCGGAGGGGGTTGACGCGAGGGTGCCGGGCGTCTGATCTCGCCGCCGTGAAGGGCATCATCCTCGCCGGCGGCGCCGGCACTCGCCTCCACCCCATGACGCAGGTGGTGAGCAAGCAGCTGCTCCCCATCTACGACAAGCCGATGATCTACTACCCGCTGAGCACCCTGATGCTCGCTGGGATCCGAGAGGTGCTCATCATCTCCACCCCGGTGGATCTTCCGCTCTTCAGGCGTCTGTTCGGGACGGGTGAGCAGCTCGGCATGCGCCTCGAGTACGCGGAGCAGCCCAAGCCCGAAGGTCTCGCGCAGGCCTTCCTCATCGGTCGAGACTTCATCGCGGGCGGCTCGTCCTGCTTGGTGCTCGGCGACAATATTTTCTACGGCCATCGCTTCTCGGAGGTCCTCACCGAGGCGGCCAGCCTGAAGGAGGGCGCGCTCGTCTTCGGCGCGTATGTGACCGACCCCGAGCGCTACGGCGTCGTCGAGTTCGACGAGACCGGCCGCGCGATCAGCCTCGAAGAGAAGCCGGCCAAACCCAAAAGCCGCTATGCGGTCCCCGGCCTGTATTTCTACGGCCCCGACGTGGCGAAGGAAGCCGCCCGCCTCGAGCCGAGCCCGCGCGGTGAGCTCGAGATCACAGACCTGAACCGCCGTTACCTCGAGCAAGGTCGCTTGCGGGTGGAGAAGATGGGCCGCGGCATCGCCTGGCTCGACACCGGCACCACGCGCAGCCTCTACGAGGCGAGCAGCTTCATCCAGGCGATCGAAGAGCGGCAGGGCCTCAAGATCGCGTGCCTCGAAGAGATTGCGTTTCATCACGGTTGGATCACCGCGGCTCAGGTGGAGCAGCGTGCGGCCGAGATGGGACGGAGCACCTACGCAGAGTACCTACGCACGATGCTACGGAGTTGAGCTCGTCTCCCGGAACGAGCCGCCTCGCGCGCACCTAAACGTAGACGACACCCCACAGGTGCCGTGGACCCGACTCCACGTTTAATGTTTTGATCGACCGCACACCTTAACCGAAGTCCCGTACTCTCAACGAGTTGTGAACTGGCCTCGCATTCGCACATACGCAGCGCATGAGATCTGTAATTCAATTCATCACGAGCTCTCTCGCTGCAATCGCTCTGTTGATCCTGGTCCCGGTCACCGACGTCCAGGCTCAACAGGGGGAATGCAGCGGAGGCCTGTGTGGCACTCCCAACCAAAGTGGCGGTGGTGGCGGCGGCTGTGGCTGCGGCTGCGGCTGCGGCTGCTCCATCCTCATCGCCCGGACCGATCTGGGCGACACCTACCAGACCGCCGATGACTTCGACAACGACGGCATGGAAGACGACTTCGACAACTGCCCCTACTCCCCGAACACCGGGCAAGTGGACTCGGACGGTGATGGGACCGGCGATGCCTGCGACAACGCGCCCCTCGTCTCGAACA
>WYAZ01000070.1 GCA_011526105.1 Deltaproteobacteria bacterium
CGCCCCTGGCCGACGCGCGGCCTGCGGCCGCCCTTTCGGGCTCCTCGGTCATTGGGGGCGACCCAACTCCCTTCGTAGCGCGCCGACCAGCGACGAAAGATACTTCGCGGGAACATGATCGAACTTTTCGGACGGGACTAGGCCTCCCCGTCTGTCTTCCGCGGATCCGGGCCCGCATGGCCGGAGTCGTCGTCCGATCGCTCCGCAGTCACGTTGATGACCTCGTCCTCGTGCCCAGGTCCAGACCGTGGCACGGACCCGAAGGTGGAGACACCAAAGCTCGCGTGACCCATCTGTATCCGCTGCCCGGCCCAGCGCATGAGGCGATCTCGGAGAAACCGCCTCACGCGCGGCACGAGGAGCGCAAAGCCCACGAGATCGGTCAAGACGCCCGGGGTGATGAGCAGCGCGCCGGAGATGAGGACCATGACGCCGTCGAAGAGGGCCGCCGCGGGGATCTGACCGCGCGCGGTCTCCGCTTGGATCTGTCGTAGCACTCCGAGGCCCGCGTGCCGGGCGAGGGCGGCGCCGACTGTTCCTGTCAACACGATCAGGCCGACCGTCGCGAGCCCCCCCATTCGGGCGCCGAGCTCGATGAGCAGCCACAGCTCCACCGCGGGGACGAGGATGAAGAGCAGCGGTAGCAGACCGATTCCCATGTTTATCGAAGCTCGAGCAAGTAGCCACCGCTGCCACCCACCGTGATCCGCTCCGCCTCCGTGTGAACCGCGCGCCATCGACGCACGCCGTCGGTGTGGATGTCTTCGCCGGGTTCGGAGAACACGGTGGCCTCGCAGCCCGATGGAGACTCGAGGCCGAGCAGGATTCGGCATTCGTTCAGCAGGCTCATCCACCCCAGCGCGCTCCCCTGCACCCTGAGGAGGTTGTCCAGCGGGAAGATGTCGCCGCAGGCCCTCTTTGGGCCTCCACACCTGGCAGCTTCGGGGCCCAGTCGAATCCGTTCGTCCGACCACTGCTCCGTCTCGAAGGAGTAGCGAAGTGTTCGGCTTGTCTCGAGCATCTCTTGGGCCCTGGAGGTGAGCCAGAGGAGGTTCCTCGCTCGATCGTAGGTCAGGGCCCTGGGTAGGAAGTCGACCGCAATGTTCCGAGGCTGGATCCGCAGAGGCTCAGGCGAGCCCGTGGACGGGGCGAAGCGGTAGACCCGATGGTCCGTCTCGCTCACCACGAGTATCTGGCCGTCTGGACCCAAGATCGGAGGCGTCTCGAGGGTGAAAGGGAAGTGCCCCAAGGCTCGAAACGGACCTTCGATGCGATCGGAGACCTGAATGGAGTCCGGGACTTTGAGTCCACGTCTGGCGATCAGGTAGAACACACGCCCGTCCGTGAGCAGATACTCTCGTTCGTCCGCCATGGTTGCGGTCGAAGTCAGCCGCAACCCGCCTTGCTCCACGGCGAAGACGTCGACTCGTGTGCGTCCGTCGTCGCCCCGATTCTGTGAAGTCGACACGACCCCATAGCGGACCTGGCTTTCCTGCTCGAACCGCATGATCCAAGTGAAGTCCGCGTCCTCCTGTGTGGAGGGGTGGAGCGAGAAGGCCGACAGAACGTGCCGGGCATCGTTGGAGAAGCTCTGACCTCTCTCGAAGAGAAACAGGAAGTTCTCACTCACTGCGAGGATGTGGTCCTCACCCGCAGGCAGGATCTGGTCGAGAGTCGTGGCCGCGCCGTATCCACTGCCAGACGACCCCAGCGAGAACTCCTCTCCACCGATTCTCACCCCGCTCTGGAGCAGCTGAGGCGTCGCTCCGAACGGGACGAGGCTTTGCGCTGGGGCGCAGGCTGTACGGTCCTCGCGGGTGGACAGGGTCGCCCGACGCACGAGATCGTTCGTGTCCGGGTGGGCCTCGAGGAAGCGATCCTCAACCACCTCGAAGGCGCGGCCGAAGCGCGGCACACCAAAGTGCAGGCGCTCAACCTCTTGTTCATTCCTGACTTCGGTTCTTCGCTCACCCCGTTGGCACTCGCTGTCCGATCCCTTGAAATGGAGGGAGACCTGCTCGAGGTCCGAAAGATCGGCCGCGGGTCGGAGCGAGCGAATCAGCGTGTCATCGAAGATGAACACGAGCAGTCGTTCGGAGTCGGTGACGGCCAACTCCACCGGGCCAGACTGGATATCCACAGGTCCGTGCACCCGGGATGGAGCCGATCCGGGCCGGAAGTCTTCGTCGCTCACGACCACGAACGCGAGACCTGCGCTCGGAGGAGAGACGATGGGCCGCTGCTCGCTGCACGCGCCCACGCTCAGCCCGACCAGAAACACCGCGACCCGAGTCCGCACGAGGCCATACTCACCCACCGACGCCTGGGCTGACCAGGCTGAGATGCCTCGAGCGCGACGAAAGGGACGAGCCGCGTTGGGGCCCGTGGGCGAAGCGCGCGGGCTGTGATAGCCGAGGGAAGTGACAGTGCGGGTATCGACGGGGCCGTCTCAGGTGCTGATTCTCTCGGGGATCCTCGTGGCCGGGTGCGGCGACTACCCCAAGGACGGGACCCTGCGCATGAATCACGTTCAGGCCAAGGGGACCCACAACAGCTATCATCTCGAGCCGCCGACGGTCGTCCACCCCTCTCATCGCTACAGTCATGCGCCGCTGGACGTCCAGCTCGAGGCTCAAGGCGTTCGCCAGTTCGAACTCGATCTGCATCGTCGCGTAGATGGCGTCTTTGAGGTCTTTCATCTGCCAGGGGAGATCGATCAGCGCTCGTCCTGCAACAAGCTCACCGATTGTCTGCAGGTGGCGAAGCGCTGGTCGGACGAACATCCAGATCACGTCCCGCTCATCTTCTGGCTCGAGCCCAAAGACCTGGAGCTCGACTGGGCCGACGAACGCTATCAGCTCTTCGTGGGGGCGTACGCGGAGATCGAGGCGGATATTTTGTCGGTGTGGCCTCGCGATCGGATCATTACTCCGGACAGCGTGCGCAAGGCGCATCCGAGCCTCCCCGAGGCCATCCGAACCGACGGCTGGCCCACGCTCGAAGAGACTCGCGGGAAGGCCCTCTTCGCGATGCTCGATCGAGACGAACATCGAACCGCGTACGTCGGCGACACCACGGCGCTCGCCAAGAAGCTGATGTTCGTGGCCTCTTCCACCCCGAGTGATGACTACGCGGCGATGTTCAAGATCGACGACGCGATGCGCGAGGCTCAAAGGGTTCGAACCCTGGTGCAGGCCGGCTTCATCGTCACCAGCAATGTCGACTCGGTCGAGCGCTCGGACGCGGACAACCAGGCGAAGGTGGACGCCACGCTCGCGGCCGGATCGCATTTTTCGAGCTCCGATCTGCCCGCGCCTGTCGACGGACGCGCCTACTCACTCGAGCTGCCCGGGGCCCACCCCGTGCGCTGTAACCCCGTCTCTGCGCCGGTCGACTGCACCTCGGCGGATCTCGAGCTGCCTCGTTCCGATGACTGAGATCTAGAGCTCTAGATCTCGGGCCTGACCTTGGCGACCAGACCGAGTCTACCAAAGACCACACGTCCTTCCGGAAGGGTGCTGAATCCCAGGAGGTCGTCGACGGTATCCTCTCCGGGGCCGAGGCCCACTCCGCCGAGATCGAAGATCTCCGTTCGGGCGCAGCGGTCTTCTTCGAGAGGGAAGCTGAACGAAACGGGGCAGAACTCTTTGCGGACCATCCAGGCTCCTTCCGGACCCTCCAGCATCATCCGCACCGTACGAGCCTCCGGCAGGGTGGGGCGACCACAAGAAGTGCCCTCGCCAATGCACTCGATTCGGTTCGCGATCCACGGGCGCAGGGGTGTCCAGGTCCGGTTCCGTCGCCCGAAGATGAGCTGTCGACCACGGCCGGCGACCAGCTCTGTGGGACCACCCGCGTGACTGATTCCGACGCGGCTGCAGCCCGACAGCCCGACGTCGGCGGCTTCGAAGCGAAGTCCGTCGAAGCCGCGGCGAGGGTCGCCGAGCCAGAACCCCTCGCTCTTGACGGCGACGACGATCTCCGCGTCCGGCAGATCGACCCGCGTGACGCTGGCCGGGGCCCAGAGCTTGGGCGAGGCCCGCGTGGGAGCATCGAAGGTCTCTCGGACCAAGAGGGACTCCGGGGTGGCGATGACGAAGCCGCCGTCTGGCCCCAGCGTGCTGAAGTCTACGAGCCGATCCGAGGCGCTGTTGGATGTGAGCGAGAGGACCTCGCCCCAGCGAAGGCGCGCATCTCGTCGGTACAGAGCCACAAGGCTCGTGCCCCACTCGTCGGCGTCGTTCTCCCCACCTCTCTCAATCGCCCGCAGACGCACGAGGAAGCGCTGTTCGCCCGAAGTCGAAGTGCCCGCGGCGTCGAACTTCGTAAACTCCCATCGCAGTCCAGGGCTCCCACTCGGAGCCCAATCACTGGGGGGAGGCGCGAGCTCCGAGAGCAAGAGCGCGCCCGAGAAATCAGGCGTCTCGTCCACGCGCCCCACGACGAGCACCGCGAGCGAATGAATGAGGTAGGCGCCATCTCCGAGCGTGAAGAGCCCGCGCACTTCGAGCGCGGTGGGGTAGGTCTCCGAGAACGTGAAGTCGCGGATGGATTGACCGAACTCGAAGATCCGAGGCTCCCGGAAGAACGGCTCCGACCGCCATCGCCGCGTCCCGCAGCTATCCAAGATGGGGACCTTCACAGCGAGTTTCGAAAGAAGCATCGCCTCGCCAGACTCGATCGGGCTCCACTGCGAATCACTGAAGCGATGAAGCCTCGCTCCAGTCAGGGACGCTGGGCTGAAGTCGAGCGTGGGTCCACCGAGGGCTTCGTTATCAAGGACACCGCGCTCCAGGCACTGCCCGAGTTCCTCGGGGGGTGGTGTGGTCAGCTCGACATCGTCGGCGCGTGAGGGATCAAAGAGCGGATGCGCTTCAGCGACCGCGGACCGCGGCAGCGTCAGGACGTACCAGACCTCGTTCGTTTCATCGCGCGTCCTCGCGACCGGCCTTCCATCCAGAGGCCAGAGCTCGAGCCCGAACGGTCGCTCGATTAAGAGGAAGCCGTAGTCATCGGCGCCGACGAGCGGGCTCAGATCCGTCGCCTCGGGCGCACATCCCAGGCTCGCACCCACGATTAAGAGCCCCAGCCAGCGGTGCACGAGGCCAAGCTAGCACCGGACCTGCGCACACGCATGCCTACGGACAGCAGTCCTGCCGTGTGCACAGTGCCCCGCCTCCGGTGCGCTGCCAAAGCGGGCGAACAGGAATTCGTAACCTTAAACGAATACTTGCGGACACCTGGGGCAGGAACGGCGCGTGCTTGGTCTGCGTGCATGAGCAACGGAGTCATCGAGAGCTGTGCACGAGACCTTCGAGTGGGGGCGGGAAGCCTCTCCGACACGAGGCAAGTGCAGGCTGGGTTTAGTCAGTTTCAGGACAAGGTTCGAGAGAACATGCAGCGAGGCATGGATAAGACGGCGGCGACGGTGAACACCCCGCTCCTCATTCCAGAGGGCGCGGCGGTGGGCGGCGCTTCGGACAAGGTTCGAAGCACGCAGGTTCAGCAGATGATCAAGTGCGTAGGCGACAGGACTGGCCTGCAATCCGGCGTGACCTCCGAGCTTCAGGGCATGTATCGCGACGCGGTGCGCGTCGAGCGCTTCAAGCAGGACCCGGGCATCATCAACGGGCTCAAGCTTCTTTTCGGGTCATGACGGCGCCCGAACAAATCCCTCTGCTCGAGCTTTGCTGGCGCCTGCTGGAGCCTGCCTCCGGCGGAGGCTACGTCATGTCGAAGAGGGGCGAAGCAGCGCTCGTGCAGGGCTTGCTCGACGCCAAAGCCGACCCGAACCTGGCGGTCGGCGTGCACGCGCTCTTCGAGGCCGCGTTTGTCATGCACGAGGACGAGGCCTCGCCGGACGCGGCGGCGGCGATCCTGCGGGCGCTCAACCAAGCCAGGCCTCAGCTTCCGCTTCGAGAGCAGGCCGTAGCGGCCATCCAGGCCGCGAGCGAAGGGGGCCTGAACCACGTCGAAAAGCGCGCGCCGGCGCTCGGGGCCAGCGCGCCCGAGGGCTCCATCAAGGCCTTCCGCTTCTCGAAGCCTGGCAAGACGCGAGCCTGAGGCCGACCCCCGGACCAGCGTCTTTGCGGCACCGCAACAATTAGCCTTGACCTCCCTAGGAGGCCCCAATAGGGTGCGCCAGCCTTGATGTTGCGCTGCACATGCTGCGCTGCACATGCCGCAGATGGAGGGAGCCTCGATGGACAAGCTGCACGTCGCCTGGTTGGCCTTCGGACTCTACGCGGCGGCCACGCTCTATCTGGCCATCCTCGGCATGCGGAAGACCGCCACCCTGCGCGGCTTCGCCTTGGGCAATCAAGATCTCGGACCGCTCATCACCGGGGTGACACTCGCCGCGGCCATCGCCAGCACCGCGACCTTCGTCATCAACCCCGGCTTTGTCTACGTGCATGGGGTCTCCGCGCTCATGCATCTGGGTGTGGCCTCGTTCGCGGGCATCATCTTTGGACTCGTCGTCTTTTCCAAAGGCTTCCGTAAACAGGGCCTCGAGACGTCTGCGCTCACGCTGCCGCACTGGATCGAGACCCGCTACAAGAGCCGCGGCATGCGCACCTACTTCGCGCTCCTCAACCTGGTGCTCTCGATCAGCTTCGTGGTCCTCATCGTCAAGGGATCGGCGCTGGTCATGCAGCACACGCTGGAGACGAGCTACCTGGTCTCGCTCATCATCATCGTGGGCTTCGTCTTCTCTTACGTCCTCATCGGCGGCACCTACGCCCACGTGTTCACCAACGCGCTTCAGGGCGGCATCATGGTGGTGGTCGCGATCGCCATCGTGGCAAGCGGTCTTCACCTGTTCGCGGACGGACTGCCGGCCTTCGCATCTCGCCTAGAGGCCCAAGATCCGAACCTGCTCCTCCTCGTGAACCCAAAGAGCAGCCTGTTCGGCTCCTTCTACGGCATCTACATCGCCGGTTTCATCGTGGGCGTGGGGCTCATCGCCCAGCCCCACATCTTGACCAAGTCGCTCTATCTAAAGACCGACGCCCAAGTGAACCGATACCTCCTCATCGGGAGCGTCGTTTGCGTGATCTACACGCTCGTCTTGTTGGCCGGCCTCTACGCGCGTGTCTTGCTCCCCGGCATCGCAGAGCAGGACGCGGTCATGCCCATCTACCTCGCCGAGGCCTTCACTCCCTTGATTGGCGTGCTCGTGAGCGTGGCGCTCCTCGCGGCCGGCATGAGCACACTCGATGGCATCCTCGTGTCCGCCTCCACCATCGCGGCCAACGACATCTTCCTCGGCGCCCTCGGTGACCGTCTGCTCGCCAGGAAGAACCAGGCAGAGCGAGAGGCGATGGCCTTCCGCGCCAGCCGCCACATCCTCGTGCTCATGGGGGTGTTTGCGTTTGCGCTCGCGCTCGATCCGCCGAAGCTGGTTGGGCTGTTCGCGCAGGCCGGCGTCTACGGCCTGGTCGTCGCATCCATCGTGCCCATCGCGTTCGGCATCCTGACGCGCTCAGCCACCACCCGCGAAGTCCTTCCGGGCGCCATCGTCGGTCCCATCGTGCACTTCGCGGTCTACGGATGGGTGGTCTACGGCGAGGGCCAGACCTTGAATCCAGCGGTGAGCGCCAGCTTCGGCATCATCGCTGGCCTGTCGCTCGCGCTCGGTCTCCTCTACCTTCGAAAGCGCGCACCCGTTCGGGCCCTCGGGTTGCCGCGCGCGGTCGTGATGCTCGTCGGCCTTGGTCTCGGCCTGGGTCTCGGCGTGAGCTCCGCGTCGGCCGCGGGCAGCTTCGAACCGGTCACTGGCTTTGGCGCCAACCCCGGAGACCTCCGCATGTATCGGTACGTGCCCGAGAACATGCCCACTAACGCCCCGCTGCTGGTCGTGCTTCACACCTGCTACCAAGACGCGAGCGATCAGCGCCTGGCCGGTTTCGAGGCGCTCGCGGACCGGCTTCACTTCTACGTGGTGTACCCGGAGCAGAAGGCCTCGAACAACGCGATCAACTGCTGGAACTGGGCCGGTGACTTCTCGGGCGACGACAACTTGTTTCGGGGTCGCGGCGAGAACAGGTCGATCATCGACATGGTCGATCACATGAAGGCGCAGTATTCCATCGACCACGAGCGTGTCTTCGTCACCGGCCAGTCGGCGGGCGGGGCTCAGGCCGCGCTCATGATCGCGCTGTGGCCAGACGTGTTCGCCGGCGCGGGCATCCTCTCGGGCATTCCGTACCACTGCAGCAACAGCCTGGGGACGCAGGCCTTCTGCCTCTCACCCGGCGTCGATCGCACCCCCGCCGAGTGGGGCGACCTCGTGCGCAGCGCTTACGTTCACGCGGGGCGCTACCCCAAGGTCTCGATCTGGCAAGGGAGCTCGGACTTCACGGTGTCGGCTTCGAACCAGACGGAGCTTCTCGAGCAGTGGACGAACGTGCATGGCATCGACGCCATCGCGGATCGAGAGGAAGACGTCGAAGGCGCACAGCGCCGCGAGTACCGAAACGGGCAGGGCGAAGTGCTGGTCGAGACCTACCGGGTCAACGCGGGTCACGGCACTTTCGTCGATCCGAGCGCGGACTGCGGCCAGACCGGGCTGTACTTCTTGGACGCCGGCATCTGCTCCGCGGCGAAGCTGGCGGAGTTCTTCGGACTCGCCGAGCCTCCTTCCGTCGATGATCGCACCGCTCCCCGCGTGGCCTTTTCGATGCCGGCCCCTGGGACCACGGTGCGGGGCACGGTGAGGGTGGAGATCAGCGCCACGGATGACTTTGGGGTCGCGGGTATGGAGCTCGAGCTCGCCGGCGTGAACCTCGCTGCGGGCACCACCGGAGCACTCGTCTTCGACTGGGACACGACGCAGGTCATCAACGGTCCTCACACGCTCGAGGCCATCGCCTTCGACGCCGCCGGGAACGTGGGGCGGGCTGCGCTCGATCTCACCGTCGAAGGCGGCATCGAAGACAACGAGCCCCCGACCGCACGCATCACCTCGCATCAAGACGGGGCCATGCTCTCCGGCACCGAGGTCATCGTGGAGGCCGAAGCGATGGACGACAGCGGCGTGGTCCGGGTGGAGCTCCTCTTCTCGGGCTACTCCGCGTTCAAGGCTTTCTCTGCGCCCTATCGGTTCACCGTGAACACCTCGCTCTTTCCCGAAGGCGACTACACGCTCGCGGTCAAGGCGGTGGACCTCGCGGGCCGCGAAGGCTTCTCGACCCCGATCTCGGTGCGGATCAAGAAGCCGGTCGATGTGCTCGCGCCCATCGTGTACGTGCTCTCGCCTTCCGCGGGCGAGAAGGTCGAGGGCATCGTGCCGGTGCGCATCGCCGCGGTGGACAACCTCTCGGGCGTCGAGAAGGTCGAGCTCTTCGTCGCCGACCAGCTCGTGGGTACGGCCTCGGTGTCTCCTTACGTCATCGAGTGGAACACGGCGGGTCTCGCACCCAGCCTGTATCCACTCGTGGTTCGCGCGACCGACCGCGCCGGGAACCTCGGCGAGAACGACGAGACCTCGGTGCAGGTCGGGGATCTCGTCGACCCCGTGCCGAACGAGCCCGCGCCTGCCCCGCCGCCTTCGGACGACGGAGGCTGGGGGTGCTCCACCTCCGCCTCGACCGAGGCACGTTTTTCATTTCCCCTTCTGCTCACCTTCGTCTTTGCTTTCACTCGCTCGCGGAGATCCCGACTGGGGTCCCGAGCTCCAGAGGAGTCTCGATCATGAATGCTCAGTTTGCGCTCGCGGCTGTCGCCGCTCTCTCTTTGTCTCTCTTGGCCTGCGGCGATGACAGCACCGATCCCGATGCGGGTGTCGCGGGTCTCGACGCCACCGTCGGACTCGATGGCGGTGGGCCCGTCGACTCCGGGGGCGTAACCAACCTCAACTCACCCACGCGGATCCTCGCGTTCCTCGAGGGCAAGACGCTCACGATGCAGGGGAGCAACATCCCCTCGCACCCCAACGGCTTCACGGAGAACGCAGACTTCGGCGCCGCGACCCAGTGCTACAACCGAACGACCATCACCGTCACCGGAGGCAACTTCTCGATCACCTCCATCGCCGGGACCCTCGTGGGCGCGGCGCCGAACGTGACCTGCGACCGAACGATGACCGGTGCGACCATCGGTCCGTTCTCGTCGAACACCGTCACCATCAACAACGTGAACGCCCCCCGCGCGGATTGCTTTGATGTGCAGATCGACTTCACCGGCTTCACGCAGGTCGGACGAGCGAAGTTCGCGCCCGACGCGAGCCAGCTCTGGATGGAGCTGTATTTCGCGGCCAACTCGCCCTCGGGTCACACCTGCGCGGACGGTGCGGTGGGTCCGCAGACCGGCGCCGTGACGCAGACCATCCAGGGGAACGTGCTGCCATTCACCGGCGACGCCGTTCAGAAGTACGTCATCGAGTAGGCCTATGCGCTTGGTCCCCCGTTTCACGCTGGCGGCTGGCCTTCTGGCGGCTCTGCTCCCCGTCGCCGCGGTGGCGCAGCCTTCACCTCCGGGCCAGTTCTTCAACGAGTGGAAAGAGACCGAGGACCGCAGCGCAGATCCCGAACCCCCCGAGCTTCGATTCATCGGCTACTTCTTCACCCGCTTCACCGCCACCAACATGGTCTCGGACCCGGTGGGTCTCAAGGGGGTCTCGCTCGGACCGGTGGGCCTCGCAAACGGCAGCGGCATTCGCGTCCGCGACGAAGACGGGGCCACCGCCTTCGTGGAGCAGCGCTTCATTCCCGTCCTCAGCTACTCGCCGCACTTCATCGACGGCCTCGCAAGCCTGAACCTAATGTTCGAGCTCGATTTCTTGTGGGGCTTCGGCGCGAACTCGCTCGGGCAGAACAGCGGCGGCGGCTTCAACCTCGATCAGGTCAACCTGCAGACCAAGAACGCGAACGTCGCGCTGTATCCCACGCGCAACCCGGGCAGGCTCTCCATTCTCCTCGGGGCGCAGCCGGTCTACGACAACGTGTACGACCCCACGCTGACCTCCGTCTTCGACATCGCGCGCACCGGCTACAAGATGACCTTCCTCGCGTCCGACGCGACCGGGGTCTCCGTGTTTGGTCGATACTTCGGTCGGTGGAAGGCGAGTGTGCTCCCGCTGCTCGCCGGGCAGCCCGACCGCGCGCTCGAGGCCGACCCGCGCCTCAAGTTCGTCTGGATGATGACCCTCGACTACCAGTACCCCGTTCGTCCGGAGACCAACGTGGGCGTGTCGTTCTGGCGTCTGCAGGATGACAGCAAAGGTGCGGCCAAGATCTTCGAGCAGTTCGTGGACTCGGGGCCGGGCTCGACTGGCCTCGCGCCGTTTACCGGCACACGCGCGTTCAACCTTCGCGCGCCGCAGGGTCACGTGTATCACTTGGGCGCGCACTTCGATCACAACGTGCGTTACACGCGCGGGGACTTCGCGGCGTCTGGCTTCGTGATGGCCAACTTCGGCCGCTTCGATTCGACCGGCAACATCGAAGGCACGACCTTCTTGCCGAAGACCTCCATTCTCGGTGGGGCGGCGAACCTGGAGCTCGGCTACAACTGGGGCAAGACCACGAGCGATGTGATCACGCTCGAGGGCATGTTCTCGACCGGAGACTCCGACCCCACGGACGACAAATACACCAGCGCGTTTACGATGAACTACTACGGCCTGCCGGGCGCGGTGTGGCTGGACAGCCGAACGCTCATCCTGTTCCCGTTCGCGCAGACGGTCAGCAACTTCACCGGCGGCGTCACAGATCTCTCCAACCAAGGCTTCGGACTGGTCTCGGGGGTCTTGACCGGCGCCTGGGACATCGTCCCGTATCGCTTGAACCTGAAGCTCGGCGCCGCCTACGCGCAGACCGCAGTCCGGCCCACCCCGTCCGGAGACGGGCGCGCGCGCGGCAAGACACTCGGGGCGGAGATCAACGCCGAGCTCACCTACACCATTCGATACCTCATGAACGTGGGCCTTCACGCCGGCTACATGTTCTCGGGCAACTTCTACGACGGCGCGGACGCGGACGGCATCGACCGAGTCGACGGCAACATCTGGGCGCTGTTTAGCACCTTCACCTGGTACGCGTTCTGAGGCGCATGAGATGAAGCGAAGTCTACTCCTCTTGCTCGGTCTGCTCGTCCTCTCGGCCTGTGGGTTTCACGGCGAGAAGCCGAAGCTACAGTTCGCGGAGCTCCCGTACACCGCGATTTCGGGTAGAGCTTGGCCGGAGAAGTCCATCCTGCTCGAAGGGGTGCGTGAGAAGCACGGGCTCGTGAAGGCGCCCCGGCTTCACTACGTCGAGCTCAATCCGGAAGGCCGCGACCCCATTGTGTTTCTTCACGGCCTCGGCTCGTATCTCAAGTTCTGGCGACATCAGCTCGACGCCTTCGCGGAGAGCGGGCATCGGGTCATCGCCATCGATCACCTCGGCTTTGGCAAGTCCGATAAACCCGCCTCGTACCCTTACGACATCGGCTCGCAGTCCGAGGCTCTTCACGAAGTGCTCGAGCAGCTCGGCGTTGAGGCTCCGGTGCTCGTGGGGCACTCCATGGGGGCGCACATCGCCATGACCTTGGCGATCAACCACCCAGAACGCGCCAAGGCGCTGGTGCTCGTCTCGCCCGCCGGATTCGAGCGCTTCTCGGTCCGCGAGAAGCTGTGGTTCAAGAAGGTCTTCTCACGCAACCTCATCCACGCGGCGGACGAGCCAGCGGTTTGGGATTCGGTCCGCTACAACAACTTCAATCGATGGAAGGACGAGCACGAGTGGCTCATCGAAGAGCGCGTCCGTCTCGCGGGGAACACGGACTTCGACGCCTACGCTTATGCCAACGTTCGCGCGGTGCAGGGCCTGCTCGAGACCGACTTCGTTCGCGCCAGCCTCTCGCGCATCAAGGTCCCGACCGTGATCCTCTACGGGGACCAAGACCGGCTCATCCCGAATCGCTTCATGCACGGCGCCCCTACCCGGCGTGTGATGGAGTACGGCCACCGCGGCATCGCAGGCTCGGAGCTCGTCGAGCTCTCGGGCTGCGGGCACAGCGCTCAACTCGATTGTCCAGAAGAAGTGAACCGCGAGATCTATCGCCTCGAATCGCGTCTTGGCCACACACAGACCTCGACGGTCGCGGATTGACGACATGCGGCTTTTTTGCTCATCGATCGTGCTGAGTCTCTTCATCGCGACCGGCGCCGAGGCGGAGTTCACTCAGGTCAGGGTCTGCGAAGACCCGGTGCAGCAGCCGGCGTTCAAGACCGTGCTGTTCGAAGACACCTTACCGGGCCTGTATCGCCAGGAGGGCTTCTCGGACGTGGGCGCTTGGCCCGAGGCCTCCGAGATCGCGCCGGGCATCCGAGAGTGCTTCGGCACCGGCACCCCGCACTCTCGCTTCGTGCTACTTCACTCCATGCCCAAGAACCCATTCGTGGGCAGAAGCGAGCCTCACCCCGTGCTGCTCGTGCCCGGCGCGGGCGATAACGCGCAGCGAGCCTTTGGGTTCATGTCTTGGGAGCTCATCGCGCTTGGCTTCGACGTCTACGCGGTGACGTTTGCGCAGCCGCATGGTGACAACTACCAGCACGCGCAGCTGCTCGCGAACGTGATCAAAGAGATCTCGAGCCGACACCAGGGTCGAAAGGTCGACGTGGTGGCGCACTCCATGGGTGGCATCGCCCTCCGGGTGTTTCTGTCTCACGACGGCACCGTGAACTGGGGGGATCATCAGGACGAGCGTGGCGCCGCCTATGCCGCGGTGGCGACTCGGCACGAGGATCTCGTGCGCAAGGTGGTCTTCCTCGGTACGCCGCAGCTCGGCGCCGACACCTCGTTCCGCTGGCCCAACGGCAACTACACGCGCGTGCTGGGGCGCCCCACGAATTCACCGCTGTCGTGGCAGGCGTACTATCCAACCGGGACGCTGAACCCGCTGCTCTTCGACGACCTCACGGACTTTGGGTACTTCGCCGAGCCGGCCGTCTTTCCCGGTCAGACCCAGGTGCTGGCCAACCTACGTGGCACGCATGCGCTTCCGGGTGAGGTCGCGGCGCTCGGGGTGATGGCGCTTCAGCAGGACTGGTTCACGACCTACCAAGGGGGGCTCGGTTTCGTGAGTCGATCCCGCGGGATTGATGATGGCGTCGCGCAAGGCGGCCGCTTCCTCGAGAAGCTGGCACAGGTGGGTGTTGATCCCTCCGTCGAGCTCTTCATCGCGGCGGGACAGAACCCCATCTTGCCGGTCGAGAACGCGCAGGAGTTCCTCCCCGAGGAGGAGCGCCAGCAGTATGGCGCGCGCATTCGCAGCGACTGGCCACGCCTGAAGACCGAGTGGTTCGACGTCGTGATGCCCTGGCACACGAAGTGGCCCCCGGAGGAGCTCGACAAGGTCTTCAACGGACGGAGTATCTTCGGAGAGGTCTCAGGCCCGAGTGACGGCCTCGTGTTCTCGGCGAGCGTCGTGGCCACCGACGCGCTCACTCAACGAGGCGCGCGAGTTACGCAAGTGCGCCGCTTCGACGAGCTCAATCACCTCGAGCTGGTCTACGCGAGCGCGCTGGCGTCGCGGTTCTTCAGGAACCAAGAGATCGCGCAGGAACTCTACGATCCCGTCGCCGGGGCAAAGTACGCGAAACCTGAGAACCAGGTTGTGCAGTGGATCGCGGGTCTTTTCTCCAGCTCGGACGAAGTGATGGCTGATGCTGGAGTGTCACCGGACTCGAGTTCTTCATCCGACGTTGTGACCCTGCCGGACGACGCCGCGGTGACGGAACAACGGGACGGCGGCCGGAGTGATCACGGAGGTGTGGGCCCGAGCCCAGACGAGGGCTCGTGGGGCTGCGTGGGTGTCTCGACCGTGGGACCCATGAGCGCGTTCGGTGTACTTTGGTATCTACCGCTGCTGTTCGCGGCGCCGCGTCGCCATCGACGCCGCTTGGTTTCGGCAAAGGGTGCCCATCAGGGCGCGGCCACTCGCAAGAGTCGACCGTCGCGATAGCTCAACCAGATCGAGCCGTCTCGCGCTCGAACAGCCCCTCCGAAGTTCTCCTTCGTGTCCATGCCGGGCGCAGACAGCCGCAGCGTGCCGGGAACGAAGCTCCACCGTTCGGGGTCGAAGCGAACGCCGTAGGTGCCATCAACGCCCGGAGCAATGAGGAGCGCGTGTCCACCCGTCCATGGCGTCAGGAACCTCGCGTCTCCGGAGGTCTCCGAGTGAACGGCGCGAACCCTTCCGCTGGGCTCGAACTCCATGACGACCCCGGTCTGACCCGCCTGGCCCACGAGCCACGCCGCGCCGGACGGAAAGACGCCGAATTCGCGAATGGCGGGAGCCCTGATGGCCCCCTGGCCGAGGCTGGCGAACTGTACGGTTTCGATCGGGTTGTCGATTTGGGCCCAGGCGCCACCGCTGCTCAGATACAGCCCGGGTCCTGCGGGTCCATCGCTCATGAGGCCCAACTGAGGGGACCCGCCGGGCAGGCCAAAGGATGGACCTGTGGTCACCGTCGCGGTGCCACTGACCGCTGCAAACGAGGCCAGGACTCCCGAGGCAGCCGCGCTTTCCGGACTCGCGAAGCCGATGACGTATCGCTCGAGCGCCGGCCACCAAAGGCTGCGCGTGGCGAAGAGGACTTCGCCCGCATCCAGACCGAGCCAGGGGCCGGGTCCGAATCGAAGCCGCCCGTGCTCTCGCCCCAGCGGATCGAGTTCGATGATCTGAAAGAGCCGTCCGTCCTCGACCGCGATGGCGAGGAAGGTCGCGTCCGTCGGTGCGGAGACGAGCCCCACCACACACTCGGGCAGTTCGACCTCGTGCTCGAGCGCTCGGCTCACGAGCCCGTAGAAACGGAGCTTCGTCGTAAAGCCGGTCTCGCAGCGCCCCTCGAGGCGAGCGAATCTCGCGCTCGCAAGCACGACTTGGTCCCCGAGCGGCAGGAGTGCTGTACTGGCGACCGTGTTCTCCGCCAGGGACACCGAGGTCTCCACGACGACCTCCGAGACCGCGAAGCGGTCCGCCTCAGTGAGGTCTCCAAGGCTGAAGCCAAGCTCGCAGCGTTCGTTGGCAAGCCCGCATTCGATCCTTCGCTCGCCCAGCTGGGTGCAGGTCTTCGAATCCAACACGCACACGTCGCCCCGCCAATCACGACTCAGCTCGATGAGCTCGCTCGTGCTCGAACACAAGGTTGGGGCAGTGCGCAGTCGCATCTGGCACGGTCCGTAGCGGTCGATCTGCGTGGAGGGACAGGCATCACAGGTCGAGGAGATCGCGACCGAGTCAACGAAGCCCTCCGGGGGCGCTTCGATTGGCGCGCATGCGCCCAGAAGCCAGGGTGCGGTGAGCTGAGGTATCTCGTCGGGGTTCAGCTCATCGATACGGTTGAGTGATTCCCCCGCGTACTCGAAGACCTCCCTCGCTCCGGGATACGTGGGTGCGCAGAGACCGGCCGGTTGAACGTCTTCGGTACGAGTGAGGTTCGGGCCGTCGAGGCCCGCCAAGGCCGCGACACGATCGAGTTCGCCGAAGTCCTCCGGCGCGAACGCGAAGACGAGCACTCGTGTATCGGTGCGTCCGGAAAGCTCGATGCGAAATCCACCACTTGCGTCCGAGATGGGTGAGGAGCCGAGCAGCGCCCCATCGAGACCCAGCTCGACATGGGCGAGCGCTCGGTTCGGCTCGAGGGACGGCAGCGCGAGGAAGTCCGTGCCACGACACGAGAGCAGGCTCAGAACGAGAGCGCCGGTGAGAGAGTGGGGTCGACACCCCTCGAGGTCGAAACGCGCAGCGCGCACGGTTCGAGCATGAGGCCGAGGCGGAGATAGACGCAACTGGGCTTTACGCGCCTGCGCCAGTCACGGGAGACACACCTGCGTCACTGCTTCGAAGCAGTGGACGCGGACCGGCGAGCGACCGAGCGCCGAAGGAGGAGACCTCCAAAGCCCGCGAGAAGGCCGATGAACATCGTCGCCGCCCCCCACGCGCTCATCATCAAGTAGAGGAAGAGGCCACCAACATCACCTGCGGGGTGTGCGCCGGGGCTGGACTGACGGTCTGCCTCGAGCAGCAGCCAGCCGCCCCACAGAACCCCGAGACTGGTTCCAGCGGCGAGTACGGAGAGCCAGGCCGCCCGCGTGGGCAGCGAGCCTCGGTGAGATGCACTCGCGGTGAGCCAGTAGACACTCGCCCAGACCGCGGCGAACACGAGCTTTGGGACGTGCTGCCGCACGAACTCCGAGTCCGCATGGATCGTCGCGCCGAGCCACGTGCAAGCCCCAGCGAAAGCGGCCAGGTTCGTTGCGAGCAGGAGACGGCTCAGCGCAGCGGCTCTGGCCATCGAAAGACCCCCGGGACCGGCCCCACCAACTCGTGTACCGCCCGCACCGCCGACAGCGGGATGTCCGCATAGGCATGAGGAAACAACGCTCCGCCCCGAGAAGGCTCAAAGCGCAGACCCTCGAGCTGCTCGCTTCGGATCTCGAGCAACAACAGCTCCGTCTCGCTGGCGTAGTGTTTCGCGGCGGTCTCCTTCACCTGTTCGGCGGTGCTCAGGTGAACGAAGCCGTCCTCGCGATCCTTCCCTGACCACGGCAAGAGCCCGGATTCGGTCGCGCGATCGAAGGAAGGCGCTCCCAAGATCTTGTAGAGGACGACCATCGCGGGCCCGGAGTGTTCTAGCCTTCCTCCAGGAGTGCGTCCACGGTGATCTCTCGGTCAGCTCCTCTTCATCGCGATCTCGGGCTGAACTGAAGGCGCGTGTGGATGCGGGACTCGATCCCGGGCCGGTGGGACCTCGTGATGGAGAGCCGCCAGGCATGCGGACGCAGCCGCGAAGCCCACGATTCGAGTCTTGGCGGTCGCGAGAGACAACTCTATAGTCGTCGCGTGCGGATCACCTGGCTCTGCCTTGCCCTGACGGGATGTGTGGCGCCGGGGGTGACGGTCCACTTTCCGGTCGAGGACCTCGAGCTCGCCTTTCTGATCGAGATGGAGGGAGAGGCCCTCATCGCTGTCAGCCCCGCCTTTGCGCTTCGAGATGGAGTGCCCTCGGCGGGCTTTCCGGTGGTGAGCACCATCAGCGCGGGCTCTCAGCTTTCGCTCGTGGGCTTCACTGGGGCCGAGCTCCATGAACTCAATCCCCTCATTGATCTCGATCGCGTGCTCGAGTCGCGTCTCCGCACGGCGGCCGATGAGTCCTGCGCGGAGCGCTTCGACGTGGAGCGCAAGCAGATCCTCGCAACGCTCCCGGGTTCCGTGCGGAGCTTCGAGCTGACGCGATCGAAGCCGGCCGAAGCGCACCCCACTCCGGCGAGGCTCTTGGCGCGGTTCCGGCTCGAGGCTCCGCTGGCCGATAGACCTTGTCGCCCGCCGGTGTCCGTCGTGCCTTTCGCCCGCGACGGCGCCGCCCTCTCCGACAACTTCAGCTATGAGGGGGGTATGCTGCGCTTCGAAGCGACCGGCGACAACGAGGCCTTCTTTCAGTTCATCGACGCTCAGCTCATGCCCAGCGGCGAGGTGCTGGGCATCACGCGGGGCGCCCTCATGGTCTTGGAGCGCGGCGCCCGTCTGGACTCCGACGCCGATCCACACTTCACCGGGGTCAGGGACCCGCTGTTTGTTTGGCCTTATCCGAGCCGACCCCAGATCTTCGACTCCTTCACCGTGTTGCCCGATGCCTCTGACAGCGATCGCACCGTCATTCTTCTCGTGATGAGGACCCCACTGTACGAAGACCCGGTGCAGACGAGCCTGCTGAGTATCGAGTACGAGGGTGGGAGGTTTCGGGTGCTCACCTCCACCGCGGTTCTCGGAGAGTCCACTCGCGCGGTCGTCGATCACCAAGGCCGGGGCCTCGTGGGGGTTCGACACGGAGCCCCCGCACGGTCTCACATCTTTTGGACGACCGACGGTCAAACCTTGCAGCACGGCGAGCTACCTTCTTTGGTGACCGAGATCGTTCCCTCACCCAACGCGGAGCGACCCCACATCCTGTATCTGGGTGGGGAGCCCCGGGTGGTGCTCACCGACGCCACTCGGGCGGAGCTGCAGCCGACGGATCTCGAGCTACCCCCTCCCACGCTCGAGCCCGGACTGCGATCGGGGGCTGCCTTTCTCGAAGACGGCCGGGTGACCTTGGCCCTCGGATCCGAGGTCGAGACGATCTATCTGCTCCGTGTGCAGCGTCCCGCTGAGCCCATTCGGGTGGCGATCGATGGTTTCACTGCCCTCACCCCTTGTGGGGCTTCTGCAGATCCCTGCGGGTTCGTTGCAGGCCGCACTGAGGCGGAGGCGATGAGTGTTGTCGAACGCGAGGGGCAACCGCGATGGTTACTCTACCTGCCAAGGTTCTGCCGCCAGGTCATGGCGATCCGGGAGGACCGCTGCACCACTCACATCCCGATTCCTTCCCCGGTCCCGGCGCTGAGCACCCGTTCGCTGCGCTCGCTGCGCTTCACGCCCGAGGGTGACCGGGCGATCCTCGCTGGGAGCGAAGGTCGACTATTCGAGCTTGTGATCGATCCTTAGCGCCTGCTCACACAGAACGGCGCTTGGCGCCTTCAGCGGCAGGGCGAAGGTCACCGAGTACTCCGCTTCGCTGAGCGCGGGCTGACAGCCGTTGCCTTTGGGCGCGATGACCGCGGTGGCGAGTCGAACGGAGGCCCCCGGCGGCAGCTCGATGACCGGGTCTTCCAACGCGGAACAGGGTCCCATCACGCAGGTGCCGTAGTAGTCGTAGCCGTCTCCGAGCCCGCTGAACTCGACCGCGCCTCCCGGGCACTGTCCCTTCAGCTCGAGGTGCAGCGGTCGATCGGTCTGATTCGTTGCCACCGCGTGAAGAAACCAAGAACCGCCCGAGGCCTCGCGCTCGACGGACAACTGGATCTCGCACTTCACTCGAGTCGGAGTTTCGGCTTCGACCGGCGCCGACGTCTTGCAGGCACATAGAGCGAGGGTGAGCATCGAAGCGGTTCTTCCGAGCATCCCGAAGCCTTGTCTCTTTCGCCGCCGAAAGTCGATACTCCGTTTCGCTTGCCGGTCCACGAGCTTCCATGCCCAGCGCCCTTCGATCTGCGGCTGGCGCTGCACGGCCACGGCTGGGTGAGTCTCGAGCCGCATCGCTGGATCGCGCGCGAGGCGATCTTCGAGACCGTTCTTTGTACCGAGGTCGGCGCGACGGACGTTCAGCTCCGCCAGGAGGGGGAGCGCGTGCTTCTCAGCTGCTCGTCCGCGAAGCCTCGTGCCGTGGATGTGCCGCGCGCTCAACTCTCGCACATGCTCCGCCTCGATGAGGACTTCGCTCCGTTCTGGAGGCTGTGCCGCCGGGAGCCGAGTCTTCGATGGGTCGCGAAGCGTGGGGCGGGGCGGATGCTCCGCTCCGTCACCGTGTTCGAAGACCTCATGAAGTTGCTCTTCACCACGAACTGCTCCTGGGCCGCGACTCAGCGGATGACCGAGAGACTCGTTTCCGCGCTCGGGGAGGTCGCGCCCTCGGGGCGCCGAGCTTTCCCCACGCCCGCGCGCTGTGCTCAGGCGGGTGAGCAGTTCTTTCGGGACGAAGTGAGGGCCGGCTATCGCTCTGGTCGCGCAGTCGCCCTCGCTCGCCTCTTTGCCGAGGGTCGTCTCGACGACTCGGCGTTCCGCGATGTGAGTATCCCGACGGAGGTGCTGCGCGTCCGTCTCCTCGCCTTACCAGGCTTCGGACCCTACGCGGCCGGTCAGGCGCTCCGACTGCTCGGACGCTACGACGATCTCGCGCTCGATTCGTGGTGTCGAAGCAAGCTCGCTTCCCTCGAAGGCCGCCGCAAACCCCGATCGGATCGGGCCATCGAGAAGACCTACGAGCGCTACGGAGCATACCGAGGGCTGGTGATGTGGATGCAGCTCACCGCCGACTGGCATCTGCCCCCAAAGAAGCGGGGGTCCTCCGCCTTGAGCCCGAGTGCGCTCAAAGAGTAGGCTGCTCTCGTGCCGTCTTCTGGGCTCGGGCTGCTCCTCTTGGGGGCGGGGCTGGGTCTTCACCTTCAAGAGAGCGGCGAGCTCTCCATGGCGCAGTCGGTCGAGCTCCTCGATGTTCTCTCGGAGGTCGTGCTCAGTGAGACCGGCATTCGACCGGTGATCGACAACCCCGACTGGACCGAGTGCGACACCCAGGACGCGGCGTGTGAGGCGTTGGTTCGTTCTCGAACACGAACGGATGAGCTGATCCTCGTGCGCGCCTTCGCGGGCCTCACAAAGATCCGCGTCGAGCTCGTTCGCTTGCGCACCGCGGAGGGCTCGCTCTCCACGAGCGGAGACCTGCCGCTCGAGTCCGCCGACTGGCCGTCCGCGATCCTCCCGCTCGTGAGGCCGCTCTTTCCGGATCCGCTCGACCCTCTGTTGCTCCGGGCCCGAGAACCCAACGTGCTGTCGGCCGATCCGGCCAACAAGGCCACGACTCCAGACCGAAGTCCGGGACCGTGGATCATCATGGGGGCCAGCGCAGTCGCGGCCGGTTTTGGCGTGGGCTTCTTCGCGAGCAGTCAGGACGCGCGAAGTGAACTCGTCAGCGGTCGCCTCTTCACGAGCGAGGAGTTCGACGCGCTCAACGGGCGTCTCGAAAGCCATTCGATTCTGGCGGGTGTACTCCTCGGCACCGCGGTGACCGGGGTGGTGGCGGGTCTCGCGTGGCTCATCTGGGAATGAGCCACCCTTCGCCCTTACGAGCTCTTCTTGGGCGCTTCGAGACCGAACTCGGCTTCGATGCTGATCTCTACCTCGCTGCCCACCAGCACCCCTCCGGCCTCGAGCGCCTTGTTCCAGGTGAGACCGAAGTCCTCGCGCTTGATCTTGGTGGTCGCCTCGAAGCCGCGCTTCGTGTTGCCCCACGGGTCTTTGATCGCTCGATCGGGGGCATTCACATCCAAGGTCACGCTCTTGGTCACGCCGTGAATCGTGAGGTTTCCGGTGACCAGCAGTTTGCCCGGGGCAGCCTTCTTGACCGCGGTGGACACGAAGGTGAGCTTTGGGAACTTGGCGACGTCGAAGAAGTCAGCGGACTTGAGGTGTTCGTCCCGCTTCGCCTCGTTGGTATCGAGAGACGCGGCATCAATCTCGATGGAGACCTTGCTCTTCGTGATGTCCTTGTCGTCGAAGTCCAGCGTTCCGGTGAACTTGTTGAATTGGCCCTTTACGTTCGTGACCATGAGGTGACGAACCTTGAAGCCGATATCGGTGTGGCTTTGGTCGAGGTTCCATTTCGTTGGGGCGGCGTGGGCAGCGAGCGGAGTCGCCAGGAGGAGGGTGGAGAGGGAGAGGTACATCGAGAGCTTCATGGGAAATCCTTACCTTTCAGGGACGGACGTAACTGGACTATCGTCCGCTTCATGGCGTACCAATATGGACGATGGTCCGCTTAGTCAAGTGGCCTCTGTTCGAAAGCGACTGATATTTGAGTATCTCCAAGAATAACAAAGGCCTGGTGAACATCGGCCGAGAGCGGGCCGACGCGGCCCGAAACCGGGTGCGCATCCTGGCGGCGGCCCGGGCGCTCATGACGGAGCGAGCCCTGTCGGAGATCTGTATGGACGCCATCGCGGAGCGCGCCGGCGTGGGCAAGGGCACGCTCTATCGAAGGTTCCCGGAGCGGGCCTCGCTCTACATGGCGTTGCTCGATGAGGATGCACGCGCGCTTCAAGAGCGAGTGATCGCGGGCTTCGATCTTCCGAAAAGCACGGCAGCTCGCGAGCTGATCCTGCAGCTCCTCACCGAGCTCTTCGAGTTCGTGGTTCGCAACCGGGAGATCCTCTCCACTGCCGCGTCTTCACATCGAGCCGGGCCGGGGCGCTACGATCATCCGGGCCACGCGTGGCAGCGTCACTCTCTGGTCGCCTTCCTTCGTTCCGCGGTGACTAAGGGCGAGCTCGCCCCGATGGATCTCGAGCTTTGGGCTGAACTGCTGCTCGCGGGACTCCATCCCGATCTCATCCAGTGGTTCATCGCGGGCGGCAGCACACCTGAGCAACTCCGGTTGCGCTATCGCGATGCGTGGCTCCGGCAGCTCGGCCTTTGAGCCGTCCTCAAGCGAAGGGCTTGCGAGCGGTGGGCGAGAGGAACCGTCGCCGCAGACCTGCGAGGCTCACTATCTCGCCGGGCAGATCCACACGCGCGAGATCGATGGCGTCGAGGAGCGGAAGCTGAGCGCCCTTGGGAGTAGGGGCGGGCCAGTTCGGGGGCGGCGCTTGCCAGCCACCATCTTCGGTTCGCATGTGCGAGCGATCGGACCAGAGCTCTTCGACATAGACCTTGCCCATCACGACGCGGAACCAGGGCTCGAAGACGGCGGTCTCGTTCGGGTCGGGCTTGAAGCTCTCCGACAGGTATACTTTTAGCGGCACCGGGAAAGGCAGCACGCTGTCGAGGTCGTAGACCATCGGCTCACCAGGTTCATCGACGAGCGCGACCACGTGATAGTCCCAGAGGATGGGGAGCTTGGGCCTCGCGGCGGAGCGCTGGTTCCAGAAACGGACGGCACGCATGCGATTCGAGATCAGCATCGCGTAGCTGTTGTCTGAAGGCAGCTCGGGGCGTCCGAGGAGCTTCCAGACGTTTTCCTCGCAGTACTGGGCCTGGTACGCGCAGCTGTCGCGTTCGAGGCTCACCTTGCGCGGAAGGTCAGCGACTCTTCTGAGATTGAGAAGACATCCCCATCTCGGATCTCGACTCGGCCGTTGATTCGTTCCCCGTCTCGCCAGACCCCGTTGGCGGAGCCCAAGTCCTCGACGTAGAACTTGCCGTTCACCATGGCGATGCCCGCGTGCTGACGCGAGACTTTGGCTGACGGCACGACGACATCGCAGGTTCGACTGCGGCCGATGACCATGTTGTCCTTGTTGATGAGGAACTCCTCGCCCCCGGCGAGGACGCAATAGAGCTGCCGCTTGGCCGCCGGCTGACTGACACGCGGGGGCGGAGGCGAGGACACCAAAGACTGAGCGGGCGACACCCCGCCGGCCATCGCGCCCACGAGATCGGGGGCGTAGTTCGCCTGCCGACCCGAGGTGGGAACGACCGGGAACGCGGCGAGCTTGCTCGAGCTCAGGCAGCTCCGAAACTCGTCTTCCTCGCCCGCGAGCACGATCTCGCGATTGCAGACGTGGCAGTGGACCTGTCCCGGGATCTCGTCACTTCCGCACTCGACCCAGTTCTGGGGACACGCGGCGGCGTCCACACAGTTCGTGATCCATCCGAGTTGCTCGCGCATGGCTCCGCTCTAGATACGTGGAAAACCGGTTCAGAACAACCTTCTGGCCGAAGTCAGTCCGGGGTCTCGCCGTCGCCCAGACCGGCGTCCGACGCGCCGGCGTCCGAAAGGTGCGCGTCCACCAGCTGGGCTGGAGGCAGGGTGATGTCCGCCTGGCAGGCCGAGGCCAGCACGATCGTGGCCCACAACGCCGCGGGCCAGAGCTTCACGCTTCGCCTCGGTACGTGCATGCCGAGTTGCAGGTCTCGTGCACGGTCACCTCACTGAGTTTTGGCAAGCTGGGTTTCAAGCGCTCCCAGATCCAGCGCGCGAGGTTTTCGCTGGTCGGATTCTCGAGTCCTTCGATCTCGTTCAAGTAGTTGTGGTCGAGGACTTTGAACAAAGGTTCAAAGGCGGTCTTGAGCTCGGCGAAGTCCATGACCCATCCGGTCCGCGGATCCACCTCGCCCGCGACGTGGAGCTCGACGCCGAAGCTGTGACCATGCAGGCGGTGGCACTTGTGGCCCTCTGGGACGTTGGGGAGCCGGTGTGCACTCTCGAAGGTGATGGTCTTGCGTATCTCGGCTCTCATCGTTCACTCCACGTAGAGGGTGGGATCCGCCACGCCCGCCGCATCGAAGCCCCGGCGACGAAGAACACAGGCGTCGCAAAGACCGCAAGCGCGCTCGTTCACCGGGTCGTAGCAGGACTGGGTGATCGAGTAGTCGACACCGAGCTCGATTCCCCGAAGGATGATCTCCGACTTCTCTAGGTGCATGAGCGGGGCTTGGATTCGAAATCGCCCGCGGCCTTCGACCGCTTCGCGGGTGGCCAGGTTGGCCAGGCGCTCGAAGGCCTCCACGTACTCGGGCCTGCAGTCTGGATAGCCCGAGTAGTCGATCGCGTTGGCGCCAAAGAACAGATCGAAAGCCCCGACCACCTCGGCCATTCCGAGCGCGATGGACAGGAAGATGGTGTTGCGGGCCGGGACATAGGTGATGGGGATGTCGCTCGAGCCAGCGGCCCCCGTCGCCTTGGGGACCGCGAGGCCGGTGCTCGTGAGCGCCGAACCGCCGATCGCGGCGAGGTCCACCCGCACGGTGCGGTGCTGTTCAATTCCAAGTAGTTTCGCAACTTTGGCCGCTGCTTCGAGCTCGCTTTTGTGGCGCTGCCCGTAGTCGAAGCTCAGGGCGTGCACCTCGAAGCCCTCGGCCTTGGCGATGGCTGCGACGGTGGCTGAGTCGAGTCCGCCGGACAGCATCACGACCGCCTTTGGACCAGGTCCGCTCATGGCCGGCGAAACTAGCACGAGCACGATGGCCATGGCGCCGATTCCGGCGCTTTACACCCCCGCGCGGGGAGTGTAGGAGCACGCTCCTGGCGGTACGCCGCGCGAGGATGGCGGAACTGGCAGACGCACTGGATTTAGGTTCCAGCGGGTGAAAACCCGTGGGGGTTCGAATCCCCCTCTTCGCAGCAACTCAGGAAGGCCCTCATGAAGATCGCGGTCGAAGAACTCTCCCCCGTACAGCGCAAGCTCTCCATCGAGATCCCATGGGATACCGTGAAGGAAGAGCTCGATCAGGCCTACCAAGGCCTGCAGAAACGCGCGCGTGTCAAAGGCTTCCGGGCCGGCAAGGTCCCGCGCAAGGTGCTCGAGCAGTACTACAAGCGCACGGTCGAGTCCGAGGTGATGCAGCGGCTCATCGACGACGGTTTCCGAAAGGCGGTCGACGAGAAGGATCTGTTCCCGATTGACCGCCCCCAGGTCGAGCTCGAGAACGAAGACTTCGAGCTCAAGCCGGAGCTGCCCTTCCGCTTCGACGCCAAGGTCGACGTCAAGCCGGAGGTCGAGCTCGTGACGTACACGGGCATCGAAGTGAAGAAGCTCGTCCGCAAGGTCGACGAGGCCGAGGTCGAGACCGAGCTCGAGAACCTGCGCGAGAAGGCCACGGTGGTCGAGAGCATCACCGGCCGCGACCGAGTCGAAAACGGTGACCTCGCGGTGGTCGACTTCTTTGGCTACTTGAACGGCGAGACCTTCAAGGGCGGCAAGGGCATCAACTACACGGTCGAGGTCGGCGCGGGCCAGATGATCCCGGGCTTCGAAGAGCAGCTGATCGGGATGAAGATTGGCGAGCAAAAGACCTTCAACCTCGAGTTCCCCAAGGACGCAGGGCCCGAAATCGCTCGCGGCAAGAACGTGGAGTGGAAGGTCGACCTCAAGGAGATCAAGCAGAAGATCCTCCCCGAGCTCGACGACGAGTTCGCCAAGGACCTCGGGGACTACGAGTCACTGGCGGATCTAAAGAAGAGCATCGGCGAGAACCTGAAGACCCGCGAGGACGCAAAGAGCAAGCGTCAGCTCCGCGAGGCCGCCATCGAGAAACTCGTCGAGCTCAACCCGGTCAGCGTTCCCGAGGTCATGGTCGAGCGTCAACTCGACTTCATGCTGAACGAGCTGTCCCAGCTCGTGAAGCAGAACAAGAACCCCGAGATGGAGGCCATGCTGAAGACGCTCCGCCTCGAGAACCGTGAGCGGGCCGAGAAGCAGGTGGCCGGTATGCTCATCATCGAGAGCATCGCCAAGAAGGAAAAGGTCGAGGTCAGCGACGCGGACCTCGACGGTCGGCTTCAGGACCTGGCGAATGAGAACCGCATGAACGTGAAGCAAGTGCGGGCTCAGTTGACCCGGGACGGGCGACTCGAAAACCTTCGGTACGACATGAAGCAGGATCGGGCCTTGGATCTGGTGCTAGAACAGGCGAAGGTGGTGGAAGAGGAAGCGCCGGCGGGCCATGACCACGACCACGACCACGACCACGACCACGACCACGACCACGGCTGAACCGGGCCGGCTGGAGCGAGCATTCATGAGTTACTTGGTACCGACCGTCATCGAGCAGACCCACCGCGGCGAGAGGGCGTACGACATCTGGTCGCGCCTGATGAAGGACCGCATCGTGTTCATGGGCACCGAGGTGAACGACGACATCGCGAACGTCATCGTGGCTCAGCTCTTGTTCCTCGAGTCCGAGGACCCCGAGAAGGACATCAACCTCTACATCAACAGCCCCGGTGGCTCGGTGTCTGCAGGTCTGGCCATCTACGACACCATGCAGTACGTCCGCTGCCCCATCTCCACGATCTGCATCGGGCAGGCGGCGTCCATGGGGGCGGTGATTCTCGCCGCGGGCACGAAGGGCAAGCGTCGTGCGCTCCCGAACTCGCGGATCATGATCCACCAGCCGCTCGGTGGGGCGCGGGGTCAGGCCTCGGACATCGAGATCCAGGCCCGCGAGATCATGAAGACCAAAGACAAGCTCAACGCCATCTTGGCCAAGCACACCGGCCAGACCGCGGAACGGATCAAGCAGGACGGGGACCGGGACTATTTCATGTCCGCGGTCGAGGCCAAGGAGTACGGGCTGGTGGATCTGGTGGTCGAGTTCCACAAAGACCTGCAGGAAGAGGAAAAGGCCAAAGGCTGAATCCCCCCCAGGAAGGTCCGGGATAACGGGCGCTTGGGCGCCGTCCTGAACCCATCGCAGCCCGGTCCAGGTCCTACCTCAGGGAGACCGGTCGGGTTGCATGCTCGGCCAAAATGGGGCGTGATCTAGGGACCGTATGTCGGAACGGGGCAAGCGAGACGACGGCTTCGGCGGGAACCTGACCTGTTCCTTCTGCGGCAAGTCCCAAAAAGAGGTCAAGAAGCTCATCGCCGGCCCGACGGTCTACATCTGCGACGAGTGCATCGGCCTGTGTAACGACATCATCGCCGAGGAACAAGAGCGCGAGAGCCAGAACGGCGGCGCGTTCCGTATCCCCAAGCCTTCCGAGATCAAGGGCGTGCTCGACGAGTACGTCGTGGGTCAGGACCGCGCCAAGAAGACCCTCGCGGTCGCGGTGCACAATCACTACAAGCGCATCACCACTTCCGAAGACGCCAAGAGCAAGGAAGACAAGGAAGACGTCGAACTCCAAAAGTCGAACATTCTCCTCCTCGGGCCGTCGGGCTCGGGCAAGACGCTCCTAGCCCAGACCCTCGCGCGGATGCTCAACGTCCCTTTCACGATCGCTGATGCCACCACGCTGACGGAAGCCGGCTATGTGGGTGAGGACGTCGAGAACATCCTCGTCAATCTCCTGCAGGCGGCCGATCACGACATGGAGCGCGCGTCACGCGGCATCGTCTACATCGATGAGATCGACAAGCTCGCACGAAAGAGCGAGTCGCCTTCCATCACGCGGGATGTCTCTGGAGAGGGTGTTCAGCAGGCCTTGCTCAAGATCCTCGAGGGCACCACCGCCAACCTGCCTCCCAAGGGGGGGCGCAAGCATCCGCAGCAAGAGTTCGTGCAGATGGACACCACGAATGTCCTCTTCATCTGCGGCGGCGCCTTCGTGGGCCTCGAGGGGGTCATCGAGCGACGCGTGGGCAAGAAGACCATGGGCTTTGGTGCACACATCATGAAGAAGGAGGAGCGCAAGGTGGGCGACCTCCTGAAGCAGGTCCAGCCTGGCGACCTGCTGAAGTTCGGCATGATCCCGGAGTTCACGGGGCGGTTGCCGGTCATCGCCACCCTAGACCAGCTCGATGAAGACGCCCTCTCCTCCATCCTCACCGAACCCAAGAACGCGCTCAGCAAGCAGTACTCGCGCTTGCTCGAACTCGACGGGGTGAAGCTCGTCTTCGGCGAAGGCGCCATCCGAGCCATCGCCAAGAAGGCCATGGCGAAGGGCTCCGGCGCGCGTGGCCTGCGGGCCATCATCGAGAACTGCATGCTCGAGGTGATGTACGAGATCCCGTCCAAGAAGGACGTGGCCGAGGTGGTCATCACCAAAGAGACCATCGAGTCCGGCGAGCAGCCGATCATCGTGCGCAAGCAGATCGAAGAACGCACCGGAACCTGAAACCGGCCTGCACCTCCCGACTCGACCGTTGATCACTCGCTCTTTAGAAGGCGGACGTGGGCGAGTACCGCGTCCTGAAGTTCGTCGCGCGAGAATGGCTTCTTCAGGACGGGATTCGCCGCGGTTCGGAGAAACCGCTGCGTCCGCTCGGTGAATGCGCCGCCGGTCATGAGGATGAGGCGGCGCTCGCGACCGGGGCAGCGCCGCTTGACCTCCTCAAAGACCTCGACCCCATCCGTTTCGGGCATCACGAGGTCGCACAACGCGAGGTCAAACTCCTCGTTGCAGAGCATCTCGATTGCCTCGCGGCCATCTCGAACGGTGACCAGTTCGTGCGCGCGCAGCAGGCTCTTCATGACCTGTAAGATGGCGTGTTCGTCGTCCGCGACCAGGATCCGGAGACGGCCCAGTTCGGCGCCCTCGCTCCCGGGCTCCCGAAGGCTGGATCGCTCGGGCGCGGCCGAGGAGAGCATCGCGGGGAGGACCACTCGGAATGTCGTACCCGAGCCCAGAGTGCTGCTCAGCGTGATCTCCCCGTCGAGCGCTTCGACCACGTTCCTGCAGATGAAGAGACCCAAGCCGGTCCCCGACCGGTTCGCCTTTGTCGTGAAGAAGGGGTCAAAGACCCGCGCGAGGACCTCTGGCGACATGCCGGTACCGGTGTCGCTGACCACGATGGCGGTCGGCCCGTCCGGCGCCGGTTCAATTCGCACCTCGATGGTGTTGCTCTCGGCCGCACCTTCCTCGATCGCCTGGGCAGCATTGACGACGAGGTTGAGAAACACCTGCGCAAGCCGGCCGTCGTCGGCCACCCAAGCGGGACCGGCCGGATACAGGCGCTTCACGGTCGCGCGGAACCGGATCAAGCTGCCGGCGAGACGAATCGCCGAGTCCAGCAACTCCCTCGCGTCACTCAGCGTGTGAGCACCCTCGCCGATCCGTGTGTAGCTCCCGAGATCCGCGACCACCCGGCGAATTCGGGCGGCGCCGTCGAGGGCGGCAAAAAGATTCGCGTGCAGGACCTCCTGAGAGAGTGGGCCTTCGTGGTGGACCAAGGCGTCCAGACTGCCGAGCAAGTAGGTCAGCGGGTTGTTGAGTTCGTGGGCGACCCCCGCGGCCAGCGTGCCGAGTGAGGCCAGTCGGTCGGTGACCGAGAGACGAGCTTCGAGCTCCTTCTCCTTCGTGACGTCCCAGACCGAGTAGGTGACGCCCACGATCTTGTTGTCCTCGTATCTAGGCGCAGCCCGGGCCCACCACTTGCTGCCCTGGGGTCCTTCCAACCGGACCGTCTGGAGTTCACCGCTGGAGACGACACGCGCATGACACTCACGAAGCCGAGCTTGCGATTCGGGAGGAGATGGACTCCACACCGGCTGACCGATCAGGGCTTCTTTGGGGATGAAGGCGGGCAGTTGAGCGGCAAAGACGACCCGGCCTTCGAGGTCCGCGCTCACGATCGGATTTGGGGTGCTGTCCATGATCGACTGAAGCAGCCCCTCGGAGCGGAGCCGCGAGGACTCGAGGTGTTTGCGGCCGGTGATGTCGAGAAAAGTGACGATCGCTCCGGTCACCGCACCGCAGGAAGGATCGCGAACGGGTACCGCGGTGAAGACCGCCCAGGAGAGAGCGCCATCCTGGCGCCGAACCCCGATCACGACGGGGGGCTGCGGCTCTCCCGTGAGTAAGGCCTTCGTGACGGGGTAGTCGCTCGCGGGGCACGGAGAGCCGTCCTCCCAGATGGTCTCCTGGTCGAAGTCGGCGACGTAGCGCCGGCTCAGCGCGTCATAGCTGAGGCCCAGGACCTTCATCGCGGCCTCGTTGGCGGTGAGGATCGCCCCGTCCTTCGCAACATGCACGATGCCGCCCGGCATGGCCTCGATGATTCGGCGGTTCAGCTCCTCGGTCGCGAGGAGGCTAGTGGACTCGAGTCGCTTGGTGTTTCGAAGTGCTTCTTCGAGTTGCTCGCGCAGGACCGCGATCTCGGAATCGGTCTCTGCGACCGGTTCATCATCTGCCATCGGTCCGAGCGTAGTTGTGGTCACCGAAACTATCCAGCGCGTATCGACTTCGGTCTACGAACCGAGTGGCGAGGAATCCTTAGGGCTCATATCAAAATCCAGTTGGTCATCTCGCTCGGTCGGGGGTTTCGAGATGAGCTCTCAGCGTGCGGGAGGTCGAGGAGCTCCAAGCTCCAAGCCGTCAGCTCTCGGTCCGCGGCAACATGTGTTTGGGAAGCTGCTGGGCCTCGGCAGACAAGTCCGGATCCGTGCCGCGCTCGGAGCCCGAGTCCGTAAACTCCTCCGAGACCGGGCTCGAACCGCCGTCCGTGACGCTATCGATCGAAAACGAGACGTCCCGCTCGCCGGTGGTGGTCTCGGGCGTGGTGGGCGATGACGCGGAGATGCTCGGCACCGGCATGAGCCGCTTCTGCTCGGCGTCGATGGTGGTGCGTTCGGCCGGAGGGTCCACGTCTCGAGTCGCGAGTCGCTCCCCGACGATGTCTTCGTCCATGGCGACCTGAGTGCCCCCCGGCAGGAGTGATTCCGCTGCGCCGGCCGAGCGGTGTTCGGGGATGATGTACGGCGAGTCCATGTCGTCGAGCTCCGAGGGCAGCACCATGTGGCTGTCGGTGTCGAACTTGACTGGGAGCACGCCCTTCTTCGAGCGCTTGCGGCGACCTTCGAGCTCCTCTTTCACCGCTTCGAGGACGCGCCGAACCAGCTTGGGTTCTCCGGTGATGACGATGTCGATGCCCGAGGCTCGCACGTGTACACGCGCATCGTCCGTAAGCCCCAAGAGGGCGAGAAACTTTCTCCACCAGGGCAACTGAGGACCTCTTACCTTAGCGAGCTAGACGTTCCAGGCACCCTTGGCCCGCAGTACGAGCTCGCAGGCTTCTCGGACGGCGCCCTGACCGCCGCCGGCCCGAAGCACGACGTGGGCTTTGGCGCGTACCTCGGGTGCGGCATCAGCCACCGCGAAGCCGAGACCCACGCGATCGAGGATGGGGAGGTCGGGGAGATCATCGCCGATGTAAGCCGTCTGCTCGGGGGTTGCGTCGGCTTCCTTGGTGATGAGTTCGAAGGCGGCCACTTTGTCGTCGACCCCCTGCATCGCCGGCTTGATGCCGAGCTCTTCTGCCCGACGCGTGACGGTCTCCGCCTCGCGACCCGAGATGAGCGCCACGCGCACACCCGACGCGATGAGGAGCTGCGTTCCCAGACCATCGCGGACGTGGAAGCTCTTCGCCTCGCCGCCTCCGGGGAGGTAGAGGACGCGCCCATCAGTGAGCACGCCGTCCACGTCCATGATGAGGAGCCGGATCTTCTGGGCTCTCGCTTCGATCTCTTGGAGGTTGGGTGGTAACGACATCTTCAGTGACCGAGGGCCGAGCCAATGGCTCGAGCGCTCCCCAGCACTTCTACCAGGCCTTGGTAGTCGAGGGAATTGGGGCCGTCCGAAGGCGCCTGGTCCGGCGTTGGGTGGACTTCGAGAAACAGCGCGTCGACCCCGACCGCGACCGCTGCGCGGCACAGCGGCGGAACCAGCGTACGGTCGCCTCCGGTGGTTCCCTGGGCCGATCCAGGCCTCTGAACGCTGTGGGTGCCATCGAAGACGACCGGGGCAAACTTCCTGAGCGTTCCCAGGCTTCGCATGTCGACCACCAGATCGCGGTAGCCAAAGGATGTGCCGCGTTCAGTGAGGAGCACGCCAGAGGCACCGGCCGCCTTCTCGACCGCATAACCCATGTCCTCGGCCGCCATGAACTGGCCCTTCTTGACGTTGATCACGCGCCCGGTGGCGCCAGCGGCGGCGAGCAGATCGGTCTGACGGCACAAAAAGGCGGGGATCTGGAGTACGTCCGCCACCTGAGCCACCACCTCACACTGCTCCGGCCAGTGCACGTCCGTGAGGATGGGAAGCCCCACCTTCGCCTTCACCGCGGCCAGGATCTCGAGCCCAGCCTGGATGCCTGGGCCTCGCGGGCTCTTGCCCTGGGTGCGGTTCGCCTTGTCGAAGCTCGCCTTGAATATGAGCGGAAAAGAGTGCTCGGCCGCGATCTCCTGCAGGCGCCGAGCGTGGGTTACGGTGAAGGCCTCGCTCTCGACCACGCAGGGACCCGAGATCAAGACCAGGGGCGCGCCCTCGCCGAAGGGGATGCCGCTGACCTCCACCGAAGTCATGTCGTCTGCCGGAGGCGATGCCCGCCTTTTTCGAGCGAGGCGTGAATGAAGCCTGAGAACAACGGGTGAGGCTCGAAGGGCTTGGACTTAAACTCCGGATGGAACTGGCAGGCCAAGAACCACGGGTGGTCGGGAATCTCGATGATCTCGACCAGCCGATTGTCCGGCGACGTGCCCGAACAGACCATGCCCTTGGCCTCGAGCTGCTCGCGGTACTTGTTGTTCACCTCGTAGCGGTGACGGTGACGCTCGCTGATCTTCTGCTTGCCGTACATCTTGAACGCGAGCGACCCCACCGCGTTGTGACAGGGATAAGCGCCCAGTCGCATGGTGGCGCCCTTGTCGGTCACGCCCTTCTGCTCCTCCATGAGGTGGACGACCGGATGAGCGGGATCCTCGTCGAACTCGGCGGAGTGAGCACCCTTGAGCTCGAGCACGTTCCGAGAGAACTCGATGACCGCCATCTGAAGGCCGAGGCAGATGCCAAAGAAGGGCACCTTCTTCTCGCGCGCATAACGAGCGGCGAGGATCTTCCCCTCCGTGCCGCGTTCGCCAAAGCCGCCGGGCACGAGCACGCCGTCCACGCCTTCGAGTTGCTTCTCGACCTCGCTCACGTTTGTGGCCTCGATGTAGCGAAGCACCACCTTGCTGTCGTTGGCGATGCCCGCGTGCACCAAAGACTCGTGCAGCGACTTGTAGCTCTCCACCAGCCCGGTGTACTTGCCCACGATTCCAATGACGGTCTCGTAGGTGGGCTTCTTGATGCGCTCGACCATGCGCTCCCAGACCTCGAGGCCCGCCTCGCGCGACCAGATGTTCAGCATCTCGGCGATCTTGTCGTCGAGACCTTCCTTGTGGAGCACCAGCGGGACCTCATAGATGGTCTCTGCGTCCGGCGCGCTGATGACGCACGAAAGGTCGACGTCGCAGAAGTTCGAGATCTTCCTTTTGATGTCGATGTCGATGGGTTGGTCGGAGCGGCACACCAAGAGGTCGGGTTGGATGCCGATCTTGCGCAATTCACCCACGGAGTGCTGGGTGGGTTTGGTCTTCACCTCGCCCGCGGTCTTCAAATACGGCACCAGCGTGACGTGGATGTACATCACGTTCTCCTCGCCGGCCTCCCGTCGCATTTGCCGAATGGCCTCGAGGAACGGCAGCGACTCGATGTCACCGACGGTGCCGCCGATCTCCACGATGGCTACGTCCGCGTCGCCCACCGCGTCGTGGATGCACTCCTTGATCTGATCCGTGATGTGCGGAATGACCTGCACGGTCTTGCCGAGGTACTCGCCTCGGCGCTCCTTGGTGATGACGGTGTAGTAGATCTGGCCCGAGGTGTAGTTGTTCTTCTCGGAGAGCTGCACGTGCGTGAAGCGCTCGTAGTGACCCAGATCCAGATCGGTCTCGGCCCCGTCGTCGGTCACGAAGACCTCGCCGTGTTGGTAAGGGCTCATCGTGCCGGGGTCCACGTTGATGTACGGATCGAGCTTCAGCAGCGAGACCTTGAGGCCTCTGTTTTCGAGCAGCGCGCCGATCGACGCGCTACAGAGGCCCTTGCCGAGGGACGAGACCACACCCCCGGTCACGAAGATGAATTTCTTGGCCCGGTGCCGGCGTACGCTCGATTCTCTAGAGCTCATCTCTCAGCCTCTCTAACACGCGAACCACATCCTCGGGGGTGTCGATCGCGATGGTCGGCCTTGGCGACTTTGCCAGGGCCACGTGAATGGAGATCCCCGCCTCGAGCGCCCGGAGCTGCTCCAGCCGCTCGCACCGCTCCAGCGGGGAGACCTCGAGCGCCGCAAGCGCTCTCAACGTCTCGGGTCGATAGGCGTAGATGCCCACGTGCTGCAAGGGATGCGGAGGCTCGAGGGCGCCGTGCGGGATCATCGATCGTGAGAAGTACAAGGCCTGCCCGTTCAGCCCGCGTACAACCTTGACGACGTTGGGGTTCTCGCGGTCCTCGGGCGCGAGGGGACGCGCGAGGGTGCCCATGGGCCTTTCGCTTTTCAGAGTCTCGGCGACGAGGTGATCGAGGTCCTCGGGGGCCACCAGAGGCTCGTCGCCTTGGACGTTGAGCACCAGGTCGGGACGCTCAGACTCTGAGAGCATTGAGGCCGCTTCCGCGACGCGGTCGGTGCCCGAAGCGTGCGAGCTCTTGGTCATGAGCACCAAGAAGCCCGCCGCCTCGACGACGCTCGCGATGCGGCGGTCGTCGGTCGCCGCGATGACGTGCGAGATGTTGCGTGCCTTTGAGACACGCTCCATCACGCGGACGATCATGGAACGTCCGCCGAGATCGATGAGAGGCTTTCCTGGGAAGCGTGTGGACCCGAATCGGGCGGGGATGATGGCGACGACCGTCCGCTCCGTGCCTGGCACGGGCTTGCAAGCTAGGCGCGTCTTCGACCGGAGTCAAAGTGAATCGGCCGGGGAAAGCCCGGCCACCGCCACCCGGCGCCCACCCCGACCGGAAAACGGCACGTTCCGCTCGAAATCGTCCCATTCCTGGATGATCTCGAGACCGGCCAACTCGAGCCAGCGGTCGAGCTCGCGCGGGAACATGACCCGAAGTCGCAGCTGAATGGTCCGCTCGGGCCCCACCGAAGTCCCGTCCCGGTCCACACGTTGATAGTGAAACGACAGCTCGTTGATCTGCTCCCTCGCCAAGAAGAGGTTGCTCTCGGTGACGATGTAGCGATCTTGGGTATGGGGATCGATCATCTGCTGCGGATCGAAGCGCCCGTTCGGGTCGCGTTCGAGCAACCCGAAGTGAACCGTGTGCACGTCGAAGTAGAAGCGCCCATGGGGCGCGAGGTGCGTGCGGATGGTCTCGAGCCCGGCCTCGAGGTCCTCATTGCGCACCAGATGAAGGAGCGTGTTGAAGCCCAGCACCACCGCGTCAAACTTCTTCCCCAGCCGAAGTGTCCGCATGTCTCCTTGCACGTAGGAGAGCCGAGCGCGAACTTCCTCGGGGAGGAGCAAGCGCTTCTCCTCCGCGCGCTTGAGCATGCCGGGCGCGATGTCGACGCCCACCACCCGCGCCCCGGCTCTCGCCATGGGCTCCGTGAGCCGACCGGTGCCGCAGGCCAGCTCGAGGATCGAACCCGAAACCTCGCGCGCCACGCTCTCGTAGTACGGGATGTCGCCGCCGATGTGGACGTACTCGGCGTCGTACCAGTCGCCGTCGGCGTAGTGTTCGAGCTCCTCCGGGCTGAGCCCGCCCGTGTCCGGGTAGAGGAGCGACTTGGTCATGACATCTTGGGGCCGAGGCCGGCCTTGTTGCGCACGCGAAGCCGAAGCGCGTTCAGGCGGATGAAGCCCTCGGCGTCGGCCTGGTTGTAGACCGACTCGGCTTCGAAAGAGGCCAAGACCGGATCATAGAGCGAGTTGTCGGCCTTGCGTCCCACGACGGTGGCCTGGCCCTTGTAGAGCTTGAGGCGCGCCACTCCGCTCACAGGCTTCTGCATCTCGTCGAACATCACCTGCAAGGCCTCGCGCTCCGGCGCGTACCAGAAGCCGTTGTAGACGAGCCGCGCGTACTTGGGGATGAGCTCGTCGCGCATGTGCATGACCTCGCGGTCGAGCGTGAGCTGCTCCACCGCGTGATGGGCCATGTGCATGAGCGTGCCCCCGGGGGTCTCGTAGACGCCGCGCGACTTCATGCCCACGAAGCGGTTCTCCACCACATCGACCCGGCCGATGCCGTGGCGGCCGCCGATGGTGTTGAGCTCGGTGAGCAGTGCCACCGGGCCGAGCTTCTTGCCGTTGACCGAGACTGGGTTGCCGCTTTCGAAGCCGATCTCCACGTACTCGGCCTTGTCCGGGGCCTTCTCGGGGCTCGTCGACAACATGAACATGGAGTCGTCCGGCTCGCGCCACGGATCCTCGAGGATGCCGCCTTCGTAGGAGCAGTGAAACAAGTTGCGATCCATGGAGTACGGCTTCTCCTTGGTCGCTACCACCGGCACGCCGAGCTTCTCGCAGTACTCGATGAGATCCTTGCGGCCCTTCATGTCCCACATGCGCCAGGGCGCGATGATCTTGACGTTGGGTACGAAGGCAAAGGCGGTGAGCTCGAAGCGCACCTGATCGTTCCCCTTGCCGGTCGCCCCGTGGCAGATCGCGTCCGCGCCTTCGGCGAGCGCGGTCTTCGCGAGGTTCTTGCCGATGAGCGGACGCGCGAGCGAGGTGCCGAGCAGATAGAAGGTCTCGTAGATGGCGGCGGCGCGCACCGCGGGGAAGACGAAGTCGCGCACGAACTCTTCGCGCAGGTCTTCGATGACACACTTGGAAGCCCCGGTCTTTTTGGCCTTCTCGTCCAGCGGCGCGAGCTCTTCGCCCTGGCCAATGTCCGCGGTCCACGCCACTACTTCGGCGTCGCTGTGTTGCTTCAGCCAATGAATGATGACGGTGGTGTCGAGGCCGCCCGAGTAAGCGACGACGATCTTCTTGGCGTTGATGCGCTCCATGGCCGGGAACCTACCCGGTGGTCGCAAAAAGGCAAGTGGATCTGGGGGCGAGAACTCAGCCGGTGAAGGCGCGCACTCCGTGATAGCTGCCCTTCACGAGGTGTCCGGCGGCGAGCGCGGCCGCGGGGATCGCCTCCGCGACGTCACCGAGTAGGCCCAGGATGCTCCCCACGGTGGCGCCACCGATCGACGCCTTCTCGTTCTCATCGCCCAAGCCGGAGACCGCACCCAAGATGAGCGCCTTATCCGGCGTCAAGGCGATGAGGCCGAGGTCTTTGGCCTTCGAGAACTGGTCCTTGGCGCTCTGAGCATGGTCGATCTTTCCGTCCTCTTTGCGGGCGGCTCGGTAGGCCTCACCCCCGGTGAAGGAGAGTCCGTCTTTGCTCAACGAGAAAGGATAGGAGCGACCGTTCATCTCGGTTGCGCTCGCGGCGAGTTTGAGGATTGCCTTGCCCATGGCTCGAGTATCGGCGGCGGGTCGCCGAAGTTGCTCGAATCTGGCCGAGACGTCGCCTTCTACCAGGACGCGCCGTGCAGGGTGACGCGCATCTTTCGGAGCGCCATTGTTCCGCTCTGAGGGTCGATTCGCACCGCTTCGATGCGGCCGGACGGTCCAGTGAGGAGGCATGTGCCCAAGTCCACATCGATGATGTCCGGGTTCCAGTCGTTCGACATCTGGCCGGAGCTGCCGCAGTTGTTCAGGGGGTTCGTGACGTAGAAGGTGAGCGAGCAACAAGTGGAGCGGCTTCGACCCTCCAGGCGCACCGTCACGGACTGATAGGACTGCATCTCTTCGAGCCCGATCATGAGCTGAAGCTGGCTGCTCGAGCCGATGAGGAGACTGGTGCCGATGGGATCGGAACCCACGGTCATGTTGTTGAAGCGATCCCAGGCCTCCGGCCAAGTATCACCTTCCATCGCCCACTGCGCCGCGCCCCAACCGGGGGTGTTCGAAAAACGCCACGTCGGAGAGCGCGGCGTGTATGCGTTGGTGTAGTCGAGCTCGATCCAGACATCGCCGGTCCCGGGCGTACCGAGATCGACGGGAAGGGCATCGGCGGCCGGCTCGGCATCGGGGTTTGGTGCGGCATCCGGGGCGAAGCCGAGGTCCGTTTCGAGCTCGGCGTCGAGTGCGGACGCGGCGTCGAACATGGTTCCGGAGTCTGCGGTGGATTCCGCGTCCGCAAAAGGTCCGCCGTCGTCGCTGAGTGCAGCGTCGTGGCTCAGTCCCGCGTCGTCGCCGAGTCCCGCGTCGGTGACGAGCGATGCGTCCGCGAGTGAAGGGCCCCCGTCGCGGACCCACTCTGCGTCGGGACCGAACTCGGCATCGAGCCCGATCCCCGAGTCGTCGCCCTGTGCTGCATCCGTCAGGAACTCTGCATCCATCGCGATCGAGGTGTCGGGCCCACTCGTGGCGTCGTCCGTCCCAGCATCCATCATGCCGGAGTCTGGTACCGAGGTCCGAGCATCAGGACCCGAGGCCCCGAAGGGCGCATCGTCACAGGCCGCGACGAGGAACAAGCACGTGGCAATGGCTCGACGCACGCAACCCTTGTACGCGACGAACGCCCTCTTCTTCCTCGGTCAGTCGTCGATGAATGAGCTCGGTGGACCCACGCTGGCAGACGGGGAAGCGGTGCCTTCATCACCCACCTACTCGAGGAAGGCTACGACATCCGCACTCTGCAAGTGCCTCTGGGTCATCGCGACTTCCGAGCGGCGCTAGCACATGAACTACACCCACGCACTCCATCGCGGGCCGGCCGGGGTCCGAAGCCCGGCCGACGGATTGCTGCTCGGCTCGGGGGCTGGGTCGCCGCCGGAGTTAGACAGCGAGCCCCTGCAGCCTAACTCCGGCGGTCGCAATCGGGGCGGCGGTGGGTGAGCGTGTGCTTTCGGGGGCTTGCGTCGGGTGGTGGGATGGGCCGGGGGAGTTAGGCAGCTGGAGTTAGGCTGCGAAGCGGTGTTAGATAGACCTGTCTAATGGTAGTTGGACTAATCTTCGAAGGCGCCGACCCCGTAAGCCTGAGATCATACCGACGTCAATCTAGATTGCAATGGCTTCGGCTTCGAGAATCGTTCCGTTCGTGATTC
>WYAZ01000071.1 GCA_011526105.1 Deltaproteobacteria bacterium
CCTGCGGCCGCCCTTTCGGGCTCCTCGGTCATTGGGGGCGACCCAACTCCCTTCGTAGCGCGCCGACCAGCGACGAAAGATACTTCGCGGGAACATGATCGAACTTCTCGGACGGGACACTAGAGACGCGAACCGCGTGTTTTCCGGGTTGTGCAAGCGCTTGCATCTGTCGCACCCTCGTCGGGCTTGAAGAGCCCCCTCGACTTTCGCACGCTGAAGGCCACCGACGCCCAGCTCTATGCATCGCTCGAGGGTGTGCGCCAAGGCCTGGGCGCCATCGTGGGGCTGGGTGCCGCTGAGGAGGGGCGCCTTTCCGCGGAGGCTTTGGACCTGATCGAGAAGATCACTCCCGGCAGCCGCGAGGTCGTCACTCAGCTCGCGAACGGACACCCGCCGCAAGGCGCAGCGAAGCTCCTCGAGGTCTTGACCGGCGAGCTCTCGGCCCAAGTGCCGGGGGTGAACCTCCCCCGGTGGATGTCCGCCGTGGACTACGACGCAGCCCAGGTGGAGAGAGCCAAAGAGAGCGGGCTGGGCCGCATCACGATCACCCCACGCGACTTTGATGCCGTGGCCTCGCTCTTGAAACTCAACCGCGCCGAGCTGCCCAAGCTTTCGGGCCAGCCGGTGCTCAGCATCGGCGAGGGTGCGAGCAACTTCACGCAGGTCCTCGGCAAGAAGTACGGCGCGCAGGCGGTCGCCACCGACTGGTGGTACGGCCAGAAATCCAGTGAGCAGATCATGGTCGGGGAGCGCATGCACGACTCCCCCATCGCCAAGGTGCTGACGCTCGATGAGGCCAAGGCGCGCCTTCCGGACTGGAAGGTCGCCAGCGTGGGTGAGGCGCTTCCGTTCAAGGACGGCGCCTTCGAGGCGGTCTATCTTGCCAATGTGCTCGGCTGGTACTTCTCCCCCAGCCACCAAGAGCGCGCCGGCACCACCCCCGAGCAAGGTCAGGCGATAATCCGGGAGGCGCTGCGCGTCACCGCCAGGGGCGGCGAGCTGCGTTTCAATCTCTTCTCAAAGGCTCATGCCGCAGCACTCGCTGAGGTTCTTCGGAGCGAACCGGGGCTGCAGGTTGTCCCGGTGGGGGCGGTGATCGTCATTCGAAGGCCGACTCCGACCGGCGTTTGATCCCCGACGCCCGGTGAACGCATGCTGGGCGCATGGAAAAGCCCGCGCCCGCCGACCACGAGATCCACGAGCTCATCCGAGCGCGCTACAGCGCGCGTGCGTTTGATCCGCGGCCCATCGACACCGACACCTTGCGTTCGCTCTTCGAAGCGGCGCGGTGGGCGCCGTCTTCGATGAACGAACAGCCTTGGCGTTACGTTCTGGTGCGTCGCGAATCGCGGGCCGCCTTTGACTCTGTCGTATCCACCCTCAGCGGCCACAATCCGCGCTGGGCCAAGGATGCCTCGGTGTTCATCATTGCGGCCGCGAAGCTGAGGCTGGAACGCAACGATCAGCTCAACCGGCACGCGCTGCATGACGTGGGTATGTCGTCCGCGTGGCTGCTGCTCGAGGCCACCGCGCGCAACCTGGTGCTCCATCCCATGGGCGGCTTCGACCAGGAGAAGCTCTGCGCGCTCTCTGGAATCCCGGAGGGGTTCGAAGCGGTCACAGTCTGGGCCGTCGCTCATCCCGGGGAGCCCGATCTGCTACCGGACGATCTCCGTACGCGGGAGTTGGCCCCTCGCGTACGAAGACCTCAGTCGGGCTTTGTGTTCGAAGGCGCGTGGGGTTGCGCCTTCGAGGGGTGAGCTCAGCGCTTGTATTGAGCGCTGCCGAAGCCGAGCATCGGATAGAAGATGGGTCCGAGGAACGCGAGCCCCAGGCCGTAGCCGGTGCCTTTGCCAAAACGTTCGGCGAGGGCGAGCGCAACCAGGATTGCAGCGATGGCGTTGACGCCGGGCACGAGGAGGAGCACGAGCCACCAAGTGGGCTTGCCGGCGATCTTGAGGAGCACCACGATGTTGTAGATGGGCACGAGCACGGCCCAGCCGGGCTCTCCGGCTTTGGCAAAGACCTTCCACATGGCGGCGACCAACGTGCCCACGATGGCGAGCATGACGATGAGCTGTGGAATCGGTAGACTGGCGTTATCCATAGAACCCTCCCGCGGCATGGCCGCTCGACGACGACGAGGATTCGTCGTGTCTGCCGCGATCTACGTGGTTCGGGAGGAAAGCTTCCCCAGTCCCCAGGAAACGTAGAGGCTATTCGAGGTAGTGCGTCTTGGGCTCGACGATGCCGGCTTCGACCAGAGCTCGCGAGAGGATGCGGCAGGTCTGCTCGGTGATGCCGGGGGCGCCGCTCTCGCGCGGACCGGCCACGTTCAAGCTTCGTGGCACGACAGCGCGAAGCCAGCCCGCGAGGCGGGCGACCGCTTGATTCTCGTTCATGCTCAGGAGATCCACGACGATGCAGGGACGTCGCATCGTTTGAGCGACTTCCACTGTGTAGCGAGTGCCGCCGGTGGGGGCACCGCGCGTGATGACCAGCGTGGCCGAGGCGCACTCGACGTTACGCTGGGTTCGGACGTGGTACTCCTCGGAGCGTGTCTCCCACAGCGGGTACTTGCCCGGGATCTCGCCGTCTTCGGCTCTGCGGCCCTTGGGGCACCAGCCGCCGAGTTCGAGACCGAAGGTGAGGCCGACGTCCAGAGCTGCCCGATCGACACCGGTCTGGCCGCCCGAGATGAGCTTAATGGCATCTCCCATGCCCGGGTGATACCTATCGGCTCTTCGTCCGATCGTCCAGAAAAACTGGCGATTGCACGCAACCCAAATCAAGTCCGACCGATAAGGTGACCGCAATGGGTGTGAAGGCTCCCAGCGGCCCTGGCGATCCCATTTCAGGGGTCCGGAGCGAGCTCTATTCGCGAGCGACCGACGCCCGTCTGCACGCGGGCAAGGGCCAGGCCATCCCCGAGACCTCCATCGGGCTTCAGAACCAGACCGGCCGGCACCGGCCCGAGGACGGTTGGACGCGGCAGGCCCGGCTCGAGCTCCAGGTTGGCGGGCAGTGGGCCCAAGGCGGGGGCCAAGACTGGACCCAGCAGGTCGGCGCGCGGAAAAAGCAGAACCCCGGTCAGGGTACGGTCTCGATCGACGGCCCGAACCGAGCGCCCGGCTCCAAGGAGTCCTCCGAGGCGCTCCACACCATGCGGGAACCCGGTCTGTCGGGCTGGAAGAAGGGCGAGTTGGCCCACAAGGCGATAGCGGCCTTTGAGGAGAGCGTTCGATTCATGGGCGGCATCTTCAGTCGGCCTTTCGCGAGCTGAACTCCGACTTCCTCCAGCCTGGGATTGCGCTCGAGTCCGAGCCTCTACAAACTACCCCCCCATGAGAGCGCGTATTCTTCTCGCAGGCTCGCTCCTGCTCGGCGCCTGTGTTGGCCAGCAGGACGACCCTCCGTGTTCGGCGGAGGGGACCTGTCTCCCTGGCTTTCGCTGCGTGGCCGAGATCTGTGAGCCTTGTGAAGGGGAGTCGAGCTGTTCGCCGCTTCCCAGCCAAGAGCTCGGACCGGGCGGCGGCTCGATCTGTTCCGGGACCAGCTGCCTCACGGTGCCCTCGGGCGCCCTGGACGACTTCGTCAGCTTCGAGTTGGCTTCGGTGCCCGCGGCGTCCATCGTTGGCGTTTCGCCGCTGTCGGATGCGATCGAGGTGCGTCCGGTCGCCACGCGCTTCGAGCTCTCGGCCGAAGTGGAGATCGAGGTCAGAGGGTCGACCTTGGGTTCGGATCGCTGGGCCGTGTATCACGCCGATGCACCCTCGGGGCCTTGGACTCGTCTGGAGGGCAACGCGACCGCCAGCCGTGCGCGCGGCCTTGCGGACCGCGCTGGGCTGTTCGTCGCCGCTGGGAAGTGACGTAGGCCGCGGTGGGGCTCGCGAGGGCGGAGCGATGAGCCTTCAGTTCGAGCCAGGCAGCATGACTGTGCCTGACTCGGACCCCTGCTTCATTCTCGACGCACCGCGCGCTCATGGGCCTTCAGGGGGTGTGACGCCCTGATGCGGGTGGCCGTCGACCCTCGAACTTGGTGTATGAGAAGCGCGGCTAGCCCCACCGGCGCAGGATGACACAGGCGTTTACGTCGCCGAAACCGAAGCTGGCCTTCGCAAGCACGCGAAACGGTCTCTCGACCACCTGCCGCGGGATGCTCGCCTCGAAGGCCGCCAGCTCGGGATGCAGGTCTTCGCAGTTCAAGGACGGATGGGCAAAACCTCCGCTGAGCTGAAGCACCGAGGCGACGAGCTCGAGCCCACCCGCGGCGCCCAGACCATGCCCGATGAGCGACTTGGTGGCGTTGATCACCGGAAAACGATCCGGCGATCGCTCGAGGGCGCGCGACCAGCTCATGACCTCCCGAACGTCGGCCATCGTGGCGGTCAGGTGACCGTTGATGAGGTCGATCTCGCCCGGATCGGTCTCCGCCTCCCGCAGGGCTGCCCGAATGCAGCGCTGCACGCCGTCGGGGTTCGGAGCCGTCATGCTCCCGCCGCCGCGCTGTCCGCCGCAGTTGACGTGTCCACCGAGGACCTCCGCGTAGATGCGCGCACCTCGCGCTTCTGCGCTCTCTAAGCTCTCGAGCATCAAGAGCCCCGCGCCGGCGCACGGCACGAAGCCGCCCGCGCTCGCGCTCATGGGACGAGAGGCCTTCTCGGGCTCATGGTTGTGGCCGGTGCTCAGGACGCGCATGGCATCGAAGCCAGCCCAGATGTACTCCGAGCTCCCCTCGGCCCCGCCCGCGATCATCCGCGAGATGTGTCCTTCCTTGATCTTGAAGTAGGCGTTGACCACGGCTTCGTTGCCGGTCGTGCACGCGCTGCTGTTCGTGGTCACCTGTCCGCCCAGGGCGAGGAAGCCGCCGAGACGCGCGCTGACGCTGCTGGCCATCACCTGCTCGACGATGGTGGAGCCCAGTCTTCGAACCTTCCCCGCGTCTGTCTTGGGCACCAAGGTGGCCCCCACGGTGTCGAGACCGGAGATGCCAGAGCCCACGATGGCGCCGGTGTCCCAGTCCACTTGGTCACTCGATTCCTCGGGCACCGCAAAGCCGGCGTCCCTCCAGCAGTCGATGCCGGCGATGCTCCCGTAGGTCATGCACGAGTTCATCGCCATCAGCGACTCTTCCGAGAAGTAGGTCTTGGCGAGCTCGTCGACGCCAAGCGGGAGGCCCACCACCCGACAGCCAAAGTTGAGCTTCTCGAGCTTCTCGACGAATCGAACTCCCGATTGGCCCCGCCTGAGCGCGGACTCGAAGGCCTGGAGCCCGATGCCGTTGGGGGCGACCACGCCCATTCCGGTGATGACGACTCTGGAACTCATCTGGAAACCCCCATTCCCGAGATGACGCAGTTCGCGACGATGGTTCCGTCGAGGAGGCTCATCTCCACCTTTGAGCGGAGCTTTCGGCGTCGCCAAAAGACCTTCTCCGCTCGGATGTGAACCGTGTCCCGGGGACGAACGATCCCCGTGAACTCGGCTTGGCTGTCTGTAAACAACGTCTTGTAGCGAACGAGCTCATCCTTGGGCAGCTCCAGCCCGAGCAGATAGATCCCGAGCGCAACCACGCCCAACTGAGCCATGGACTCGAGGAGAATGACTCCGGGCGTGATCGGTTCGTCGGGAAAGTGGCCTTCGTAGAAGTGCTCGTCCGCTCGAAAGGTGTAGCGCCCCACGATGTGCTGTTCGTCCACCACCAAGATCTCGTCGAGGAATCGGAACGGGCGCTGCTGCGGGAGCAGCGCTAGGATCTCGGGCGGCGTCATCGGTGCCCTCGGCCTTGGGGTGGGATCTCGGCTGCTCATCGCGCCATGACTCCTCCGACGGAGTTCGCCGAGTGTCGTGGATAGTCTGGATAAGCGATGCCCACGAAGAGCCCCACCTTCGCGTCGTGAATGCTGTAGATGGGCTCCTCATCGACCAGGACACGCGCGCTCCCTATCGCCACCGCGGTGCCGGACTCCTTCAGGTCTGAGTAGCGCCGGACCTCGACCTCATAGCGCACGCGAATGTTGTGGGGGCGGATCTGCCCATAGAACTCGATCTCCTTGCAGCCGAGCGCGCGCCCTGAGCCCTGGCCTCCCCGCAGGCCGCAATAGAACCCGAGCAGCTGCCACACCGCATCCACACCGAGGCAACCCGGCTGAACCGGATCACCGGCGAAGTGACACTGAAAGAACCAGTCGCCCACTCGGAGGTCTTGTTCCGCGACGATGCGCCCGCGGGCCCCCTCGTGACGAACGTCGATGATGCGATCGAACATCAACATGGGCGGCGTGGGGAGACGAATGAACTCGCGGGGCGGATCTTCGACGAGCGTGCCCCAAGCGATGCCCAGCAGCTCCTCATACGAGAAGGAGGTCCTCTCTCGAAACTCGGCGTAGCGCATCATGCAGCTCCTATCTGGAGCAGCACGCCGCCCCAAGTCAGTCCCGACCCCACGACGACCAAGGCGAGCTCATCACCTTCGGCGAGCGTGTCCCATCGCTCGGACAGGACCGAGGGTGCGCCTGCGGCGCCGCAGTTGCCGTAGTCTTGCACGTTGTAGAGGTGACGTTCCGATTCGATCTCGGCGCGACGGCAGATGCCTTCGAGCACCAGCAGGTTCGCCTGGTGCCCCACGAAGTAGAGCTCGTGGGGGCCACGCGCGGATCGCTCGGCGAGCTCCAAGAAGGTCGAGGCCCCCTTGCGGATCGCGAAGCCCTGAACCGCGCGCCCGTCCTGCTCGAAGTGTCCCCCGGAGGGGATGCGCACCTTGTCCCAGCCCTTTGGGTCGGAATGGAGAGAAGCATGAGCGACCCTGACGCGCGCGGGTCGTTTCGCCGAGATGACCGCAGCGGTGGATGCGTCCCCCCAGAGCACCGCGCCCCGGCGATCGCCGTAGTCCACGGTGCGCGTGGTGTTCTCGGGCTGCACGATGAGCACGTGCTCCGGCAGGGCGTCCGGCGAACATCGGCGCAGGAAGTCGATCTGAGCGGCGAAGGTCGAGCAGGCCGAGGACACGTCCAGGCAGGGCGCCTCTATCCCCAGCTCGGCCGCGATCAAACAGGCCTCGGCCGGGATGAGCCACTGCGGGGAGCAGCCTCCGGCGAGGACCAAGCCGACGTCGGCGGCGGTGATGCCGGCCCGAGACATCGCCATCTTGGCCGCCAGGGCGCCGGTTTCCCGGTTCTGATGGCTGGAGGCCTCTTTGGCCGCCCGCGGATCTCGATTCAAGGTCTGGCGGATGTAGTCGAGGCACAAGACGGTGCGCCGAGTGCGGATGCCCACGCGCTCCATGATCCAAGCGTCGTCCGTTCCGATGTCGAGGCTCTCCAAGAACGTATTGTCGATGACGTTCTCAGGGTGAAAGTGACCTATGCCGTGTACGTAGAGCATCACTTCCTCACGGAGATCCGATGTGCTCGCCGCCGTCGACGCGCAAGAGCGCTCCGTTCACCCACGCGGCTTCGTCGGTACACATGAGCGCGACGAAGTCCGCGACGTCCTCGGGTTGGGTGAGGCGCCGCATGGGGTTCCGTAGCGCCCCCGCTGCCTTCATCTGTGCGCTCCCGGGGATGGCCCGGAGGGCCGGCGTATCCGTCACGCCGGCCTGGATGACGTTGGCGCGAATCCCGTGCGGCGCGTACTCGAGGGCGATGGAACGACACACCGCCTCCATCGCCACCTTGGCCGCCGAGACCGCTCCGTAGCCGCGCCACGCGACCTCGTTTCCTTCGCTGGTCATGCCCAGGACCCGAGCGTCCGAGGCGAAGAGACGACGAACGTGAAGATCCTGCACCCACGACGCCAGGCTCGTGCCCATGGCGTAGATGGTTTGTTCGAAGTCTTCGTCCTCGAGCTCTCGTTCGGGATGGCTCGGTCGCACGAGCGAGTGCAGCGCGAGCGCGCCGGCCTCGAAGCTCCCACGCACCGCGTCCTCGAGGGCCTCTGGATCGAGCCCCAGCCGGGCGGCCAGCGCGCCCAGGCTGGCTCGAACTCGGTCGTCCGGCAGGATGGGGGCCAGGGGCTTCAGGTTCCCGAGCGCGATGGAATGCATCAGAAGGCGAACCTTGCCCTCAGGCGCCATCCGCTCCGTCAAGGTGTCCAATGCGCGTTGGCGGTCCTCCTTGGAGAGGGCGTCCGTGTTCAGAGCGAGAAAGCCGTGGTTGTGGGCTTCGATCTGCGCGAAGGCCTCGTTGATGCGCGCCATGGCGCCTCTGCGATCTCGGTGCACGACGCAAACCGCCATCCCGTGGCGCGCGAGCTTCTTGGCGGTGGCGAGGCCAAAGCCGCTCGAGCCTCCGAGAATGAGCGCCCAGTGGTTCGCTTGGAACTGAATCATCAACGTGCTCCTTGGCGCCGAGTGTCCTCCGGCGCACAGGTCGCCACGGCCGCGACGAAGCGGCCGTGATGGGAAAGGCTGAGGTCACAGTCAGCGACGGGCTCCCCGCGGCGATGAAGACGAGGTGGTTGGAGGTCGCCGCCCACTCGCGCTCGAACGATCCCCAACTCCGGCGATGAAGAGACGCCGAGGTCTGCGAATAGGCGCCGGGCCAAGCTCCGAACCGCCTCCGACGGAGAACTCGGCGCGCTCCGGGATGTCTGTTCCGCAGCCGCTTCTTCCACCGCCCATGCGATCGGACGCGCACTCCACGACCCCGAGGGAGCGAGCGCAACGCAGTGCACGTACTCGTCGGTATGGTCCCAGCGCACCGAGAGCACATGGTCCCTCCACCGCACCCGACCTTGGTTCGCGGCGAGGGGCTCGATCGAAACCGAGAGCTCGCGGGCGAGCGAGGACACACCGAACATCTTGAAGATGAGCTTATGGGCCGACTCTTTGGCGCTCCAGAGCGTCCAGAGCGCCCGGTCGGTTCCCTCCGACTCCAGCCATGGCCGCTCCGTCGCGTTGAGGACGCGGTGGACGAACCTGAGGTCATGGATCTTGCCGCGCGCCTCCGGATCTCGAAGAGCGACGACGTCGTTTCCGACCCAGGCCAGAGCAGTGGCGGCCTCGGCGGCGCCTTGCAGGCTAGCTTGCATCACGCGGTCTCCAACGAGGCTCGCGCCTGGTGCCCGGTCTCCGGAGCCTCGAGGCATCGGGTGTCCGTGAAGAAGCGCTCCTCCATCTGGGCCAGCACGCCGATCACCTGCTGGGAGATGTCGCGCGCGGCTCGTCGGCCCTGATGCGGAGTCTCGGGCTCGACCACCTGGACCTCGGCGTGGATGGTGTCGCCCGCCGGAGGCATGGTGCTGCAGCCCTCCTGGTGGTGACCGCGAACGTAGATGCAGACGATCAAGACGCCGTCGACTCGGGTGGCGAGCTCGCCCACGCCGTACCCAAAATCCTCGGTCTCTAGTCTGCCACTCCGGCTGCGCTTGCCCTCCGGGAAGAGCGCCACGGTCTCGCCGCATCCGAGCAGCTGCTGGAGCTGCTCCGTCACCGCCTTTCGGTGCTCGGCCGAACCGCTTCTCCGTATGGGAATGCACTTGGCCAGGTAGCAGAGCGCGCGCAAGAACCGGCTGTGCTCGAGATGCTCGGCCTCGGGGACGTTCCAAGGCAGGCGGCTGGGTCGCCAGAAGAAGTGCCAGAACGAGCCCATCGCCCAGATCACCAGCGCTGAGTCCACCATGGTGAGGTGATTACTGCACACCAGCAAAGGCCCCGAGTGCGAACGAGAGAGCTCTCGAAAGCGCCTGCGAACCGCGCTGATGTTGCTGATCTCTAGACCCCGGATCCTGAGCGCCATCCAGACGCCCAGCCCTACCAGGGGAAGGCAGACCATGCTCAGCCAGCGCTGAAGCCGGAGCGAAAACAGCATTGGAGGTCGCGGGCCGCCTACGCGGAGGCCTTTGCGAGCACGAGATCGACGGCGTCTTTCAGCGTGCGCACTTTGTCGGCGGAGTCGTCGTCGATCTCGATGTCGAACTCGTCTTCCATGGCCAAAATGATGTCCACGAGCCGGGCCGAGTTGACGCGCAGATCTTCGAGGAGAGATGTGGACTCGGAGACGTTCGAGAGCCCGGCCTCATTCTTCACGAAGGGCCTGAGCAGCTCGACAACGGTTGTAAACGTGGCTTCTCGGTTCATTTCTTCAGTCCTCCCTCGGGCACCTGCATCGGTGGGTCCGAACAAACGAGGCTGCTAGACCCCCGTCCTTGCTTTTGCCAACTCAAAAGCGGCGATGACACAACTGTGACATTCGTCGTGCATGGTGCGCGCAGCTCTTCGGGTGGTGTGTCCACCTTCGCGAGGGTTCGTGCGTGTGGAGGAGAGCGTGCGTCCTCGGCAAGAAGGCGGACGCTCGGTTCGGCGGCTGCTTTCAAGAGCGGAGTGAGCAGGGCCGCTGCAGCTTTCGACGACCTCGAAGTGGTCGCGTTCGATCTCGAGCCCTCCGGGTCCGTTGCTGCGGGTGTGAGCCCAGGCGAGAAGCCGCCGCGAAGACCTCGCACGCCCGGGACGTCGGTCCGTGGCGACGCGCGGATCGCGTCAAGGCGAAAGCGGTCCTGAAGCATCCCCTCATTCCCGTTCGGTCGCGTGAACGTGAACGTGAACGTGGACCCGCCCCGAAAATGAGGGGATCGGTCAGTGAGCGGTCTAGTACAGCTGATCGAAGCGCACGCGCACGGTCGTGAGCGTGCTCGTGCCCACCGCGATGGTCGCGGTGCTGGTGCGGTCGAGTTCACGACCTTCGAAGATGTACGGCTTGGCCACGAAGCTCGGGACCTCCGCCGCGGGCACCGCAAAGTGAAGCTCCGCCGGGGCGTTCTCGAGCGCGGTCCCGTGTAGATACATGACGAGGGCGTGTTCGGTGGAGTGGTAACCGTTCTTCCACTGGTTGCACTTGGCGTTGTCGGTGTCCGGCCAGTTGAACACGCGCCCGCCGGTGCGGTTGATGCTGGGGATGATCTCCTTGGCGGCGTTGGTGTCCACGTAGTCGGTGAGCCAGTGCCCGGTGGTGGATGAGAGCCGCGCCGCCTGGCTCCAGTCGAGGAGGTCCAAGGTCGCCGCGATCTGATCGGCCTCCGCGTAGGCCCACCAGTCCGAGCCGTATTCGACTTCGGTGGCGCTGGTCGGGCGTTTGGCCCAACGACCGTTGGGGGTGTCGTAGGCTTTGTCGACCCAGGCCTTGGCGTTTTGAACGAGGAACGCCTGAAAAGGCCGATGGGGCAGGCGTTTGTCGATCTGCAGCAGCATCCAGTAGCTCTTCAGCGTGTGGCCGAAGTCCACGTGGCGGCCGCCGTATTCACCCTTCTTGTTGTGGATGCCCCAGAAGATGCCGTTCTCCCAAAACGTGTCGATGAGCTGCTGAGCGAGGGTCTCCAAGTCCGAAAGGAACTGGGTTCGACGCGTGCCGTCACGCAGGACGGGTTGCGAGAGCAGCAGGAAGGCGTTGATCGGGTCGAGCTGCGCTACGAGCTCGTAGCCGCCGTCGTCGCCTTGGTCGATCTCCTGCTCCATCGCCGGATCCATCGCATCTCGGATGCGCTGATTGGCCTCGTCCCAATAGGTGCCGGGATCGAAGAGCAAGTCGCGCGCGGCGAGCAGCTCGGCCTCGACCGCCGGCTCGCGGGTGACGAAGTGGTAGGCGGCCAGTCCGAGCACGACGTAGGCGGTGTCTTGCGCGTACTTCGGCTCGCTCCCGATGACGCGTCCGTCGGCGCCGAGCAGGCCGTGATAACCACCTTGGGTGCCGTCTTTTGCATGGGCGAGGATGTAGTCGACCCCGGCCTTCGCGTGGCGAAGCGCGCTCGGGTCCCCGGTCAACAGGAAGGCCATCGAATAGGCGTAGGTCTGACGCCCCATCATCCGCGGCCTTCGCTCGCCGGGCAGCAAAGGACGTCCGAGCATGTCGCGGTAGGTGGGGAAGTTGCCGGCTGGGCTGCCGAGCGCTTCGGGCATCATCCAATAGGGCAGGATGTCTTCGGCGTGATGCTGCTTCCAGCGCGCGCTGGAGAGCGCCTCGGGGACCGAGGCGTCCGGCGGCGGCACGTGGCCGTAGGGGGGCAGGGACCCGAGGTCGGCGACGCCCGCATCCGGCCTGGCGTCGGCGGGCCCGGCGTCGGGGGTCTGGGCATCGGCGTCTCCCGTCTCGGCATCGGCAGGTTCTTCCGCATCGGGGCTCTGGGCATCCGCGAAAGCTGCGTCGAGGCTGGCGTCGGCAAAGGGTTGATCGTCCGCGCCTAGGCACCCGAACTGAAGCGCCAAGAAGAGCGGCAGGGCTATCGAAGATGCGTTGAGAAGGCGCTTCATCCTTTAACTCCTCCGGCGGTCAGACCACCCACGAGCTGCTTCTGCAGCGCAAAGAACAAGACGACCACCGGCAAGCTCACGACGATGGCGCCGGCGGCGAAGTTGCCCCAGTCGCTCGAGAACTGGCCGACCATCATGCGAAGCATGACCGGCAAGGTGTAGTTCTCCTCTTTGCTCATGAAGATCGCGGCCAAGATGAACTCGTTCCAGGCGGTCATGAAGGAAAAGAGCGCGGTGACGGCCACCGCCGGCAAGGACAGCGGGAGCATGATGCGCCAGAAGATCATGCTGCGGGTGGCGCCGTCCATGAGCGCGGCCTCTTCGAGCTCGCGGGGGATGGTGTCGAAGTAGCCCTTGAGCATCCACACGCAGAACGGAATCGCGGTGGTGGAGTACACGAGCACGAGACCCAGGAGCTGATCGAGGAGCCCGAGGTAGTCGATGATGAGATACAGCGGGATCATCATCAAGACGCCGGGGAACATCTGAGTGACCAAAAAAGAAAGCATCGCCGTGGTTCGCAGCGGGAAGCGAAACCGCGAGAGCGCGTACGCGCTCGTGCAAGCGAGGAACACGCCGAGCACGGTGGTCGCGCCGCTCACCACCACGCTGTTCAGGAGCGCGCGTCCGAAGAAATCACCGAGCAGTACGGTCTCGAAGTTGGCGAGCGTCGGATTCGAGGGGAAAGGATTGAGGGAGCTGTCGAAGCCCTGAGACGGGCTCAAGGCCATCTTGAAGACCCAGAGGACCGGGTAGATGACGAGTGCGGAGACGACGGTAAAGAAGATGATTTTCCCGATGCGCCCCCAGCTGGTGGGCGAATCCTCGGCGAGGCCCGGAGTGCTCATTCGAAGGCTCCTTTGGTGGTCCCGGTGATCCGGTTCGTGATCAAGGTGAAGATCAGGAGGATGACGAAGATGATCGTCGAGTACGCGGCCGCATAGCCGTAGCGGTCGCGCTCGAAGGCCCAGCGAAAGGCCTCGGTGATCAGGATGTCGGTGGCGCCATCCGGGGCGCCGCCGGAGACCAGGTAGATGATGTTGAACATGTTGAAGGTCCACACCGTGCCCATGATCACCGCCGGTACCAGGGCCGGCATGAGGAGCGGCAGGGTGATGCGGCGAAAGCGCTGCCAGCGCGAAGCCCCATCCACGATCGCGGCCTCGTAGAGATCGCCCGGGATGCTCTGCAGCGCCCCGAGCGAGACCACCATCATGAACGGGAAGCCGAGCCAGACATTGGTGGAGAGGTTCGTGAAAAACGCTGGCCAGAAGCTCTGAAACCACGCGACCGGCTCGAGGCCCAAGGCTTCGAGCAGGAAGTTGATCGCCCCAAACTGCTTGTGGAACATGCCCTTCCAGATGAGCGCGGTGATGTAGTTGGGGATGGCCCAAGGCAGGATGAGCAAGACGCGGAAGACGCCGCGGGCCTTGAGCATGGGGTCGTTGAGCAAAAGCGCAAAGAAGAGCCCGATGCCCACGTGCAGGCTCACGTTCGAGAAGGTCCACATCACGGTGACCACGAGCGTGAAGTAGAAGTTGGTGGGCTCGCTGACCCGGAAGTCGGAGAGGATCTGAAGATAGTTCCGCAGGCCCGCGAAGCCCCAGACGTTGTAGTCGCGGTCCATGAAGCCGAGGGCGATACCAAAGACCACCGGCACGAAGACCAGCACCATCATGCCGATCATGGCCGGGGCGAGATAAGCGTAGGCGGAGCGGTGCTCGTGCAGCGCTTTGGCCCCACGCGTGAGTTGGCCGGCGAGGCCGAGGTTGGTCAGGATGAGCGCGAGGAAGGCAAAAAACAGGCTCACCTGCAAGAGATCGTGTCGGTCCTGGGCCGAGGCCGCCTCGAAAGCCTGCGTCCCGATGCTGGTGGTGAAGCCGTTTGCGGTGAAGTCCAGGTGCGGAGCGGCGGTGGCGGTACTCACCGTCGCCGAACGCACCTCGTAGAGGCCCAGCTCGTGAAAGAGCCGCGCGCGTTCCGGCGCCGTGGTGGGTGCGGCCAGCGCGCCGGCCTGGGCGAGCTCCGCGGTGGTGGTGGCCAAATACGCGGCGTGTTCGTGTCGCAGACCGTCTCGCCAGCCGAGCAGCGCCTGCGCTTGAAGCACCAGGACCCCGAGGATCACCGCGGAGGCAGCGAGGTGCAGCGTGAGCCCTTCGAGCTTCCACGCCAAGAGCCCCGCCAACCCGAGCGCCAAGAGCCCGATGATCAAGACGGTGACTGGGAAGGTGAGCGGCGGCGGACGTTCCGCGCTGACCACTCGCACCAGAGCGCGCATGTCACCGTCCGACTTGGCCGGGATCGAGATCGCCAGGGTCTGTTTCAGCGGATCGCGGACGAGCTCCCGCTCCGGATACGGGTTGGCGTCGAGCTCCGGGCGTCGCTCTCGCTCCGCGATGTTCCGCCGCACCGTGGCCTTGAGGCTCTGGGCCGCATCGTAGATGCGCTTGTCCGCCATGCTCTCGGGGTTGAGCCTTTGGCCGGTCTTGTCCGGATCGCTATGGGCGCGGATCTTCGTGCCTTCGAGGACGAGGATCTCCTGTAGCCCGATCGAACGCTTGCCCGCCTCGAGCGCCAGACGTTCGGTGAGCCCTTGGGCGGCCTCGTCCTCGCGCTCGCGTTCGGCGATGACGGTAAAGGCCATGGCTCGCGCGATCGTCTCGACCCTCAGCTCGTCGGCCTCACGCGCGGCGGAGCGCGCCTCGAAGTGGGCGAGGGCCAAAAAGGCCAAGGTGACGAAGACGACCCCGGCCGCGAAGTAAAAGAGGCGAGCCTTCACCGACTCACGCGCCCCCGGCTTTCGCCATGAGGCTCTGGCCGCTTTCAGCCTCGAAGAGGTGGAGCATCGCGGTCTCGACGCCGAGCCAGATGTCTTGACCTTCCTTCACCTGGGTATCGGGTTCGAGTCGAGCGGTGATGTTCACCCCCGCCGATTCGCCGAGCACGAAGACGTCCGCTCCGAGCGGCTCGATGACGTCGATGTGCATGGGGATGCCGGTACCGTCCTTGGACTCGAACATGTGTTCGGGCCGCACCCCCAACTTCCAACGCTGCGCGGTCTCGCCGGCCAAAGCGCTCACGAGGTGCGCGGGCAGGTTGAGTTCGAAGCCTTGGCCTTTTACCCGACCGCCCTCGAGCCGCTCCACGTCGTAGAAGTTCATGGCCGGACTTCCGATGAAGCCACCGACGAAAGTGTTGGCGGGGTTTCGGTAGACCTCCAGCGGGGCCCCCATCTGCTGCACGATGCCGTCACTCATCACCACGATGTGTTTCGCCAAGGTCATGGCCTCGACCTGATCGTGGGTCACGTAGACGGTCGTGGTGCCGAGCCGCTGGTGCAGCTTTGCGATCTCGGTTCGCATCTGAACCCGCAGCTTCGCGTCGAGGTTCGAGAGCGGCTCATCGAACAGGAAGACCGCCGGCTGCCGCACGATGGCGCGCCCCATGGCCACGCGCTGACGCTGGCCGCCGGACAGGGCCTTGGGCTTTCGCTCCAAGTAGTCCGTGAGCTCGAGGATCTGCGCCGCGTCTCGCACGCGCTTGTCGATCTCGGCCTTGTCCATCTTTCGGAGCTTGAGGCCGAAACACATGTTTTCGTAGACGCTCATGTGCGGATAGAGCGCGTAGCTCTGAAAGACCATCGCCACGTCGCGGTCGCGCGGCGACAGGCTGTTGACCAGTTGATCGCCAATGTACAGGTTGCCCGCCGACAGGGCCTCGAGCCCGGCGATCATCCGCAACGTGGTCGACTTCCCGCAGCCGCTCGGTCCGACGAGGACGACGAAGTCGCCGTCTTCGATGTCGAGGCTCACGTCGGTGACGACCTCGTTGTCGCCGTATCGCTTGTAAACGCGCTCGAGCCTAACCTTGGCCATCTAGCGGCGGGCTCCCTTGACCAGCTTCGCGACCTCGGCTTGGGCGGCCTTCATGGAATCGGCGGCGTCGCCCTTGCCGTTGATGATCTTGTTCATCGCCGTGGTCACCGGTGACCAGACCATACGCATGGCCGGTGAGTTGGGGGTGGGCACCGAGTCCGCGAGCTGGGCCCGAAAGACCGAGAGCACCGGATCCTTTGCGATCTCCGGGTCGTCGTAGACCGCCTTCCGCGCCGCGGTCTGACGGCCGACCTTGGCCATGATGCGTCCGGCTTCCACGCTGGTCAGGTACTTCATCACCTCGAAGGCCGCCTTCTTGTCGGTGGCCTTCGCGCTCATGATCACGCCTTCGGCCGACAAGAAGGGCTTGGCCGGCTTGCCGCCGGCGTCGCTGATCTTGGGCAGCGCGGCCACGCCGTAGTCCACGCCCTTGTCGAGTTCGCCGATGAACCACGGGCCGTTGATCACCATGGCCGCCTTGCCTTGGTTGAACAGGGTGGTGACCAAGGTAGAGCTGACCTCTTCCGGCATGATGCCGGAGCTGTGGGCGAGCTTCTGGGCGAACTTCATGGAGTCGATGACCTCTTTGCTGTCGAGCGTAGGGGCGCCCTTTTTGTCGAAGACGCGACCGCCGAAGCCTTGCATCCACATGCCGTGGTACCAAAAGTCGGCGTTTTGGTAGACGAGCCCGAAGGTGCCGCCTTTGGTCAGCGCCTTGGCGGTTTGGATCAGCTCATCGGTGGTCTTGGGTGGGTTCTTCACCAGCTTCTTGTTGTAGATGAGCGCGATCATCTTGACCGCCATCGGCAGGCCGTAGAACTGGCCGTCGTAGCTGAGCGCTTCGAGAGACGGAGGCATGAACGCCGTGCGCAGCTCGTCCGTGAGCCAGAAGTCGATGGGCTCCACCACCCCGCTCGCCGCCCAATCGCCGACGCGGTCTTGGGCGAAGATGAACAGGTCGGGGCCTTTGCCCCTGGGCACGGCGGCGGTGATCTTGTCCGCGAAGGCGTCGTAGGGGATCGGCAAGAGCAGAAGCTCGATGTCCTTGTTCTCGGCGTTGAACTTCTTGGCCACTTCCTCGAGCGCGGTCTTCTCCTGGGCGCGATACGCGTGCCACAGGTTGACCGGCGTCTTGGCCAGTGCGGCGCTCGCCTCACCGAGCAGCGCGAAACCGAGGATGGCGGCGATCAGGCGCGGGGTCCGGGAGTTACTCGTCTTCATGGGGTCATCTCCTTCACGGGGCGGTCGGTTTCGGGGTGAAGCGCACCGAGAAACCAGGTCTCAGCTCGGTCTGGCCCTCGACCGCGGTGGTTAGAACGAATGCGGGGTGAACGGAAGTAACAACGACCCGGCCGAGCTCGCGGTCGCCGTCCATGACCACGCCCATCTGGTAGACCTCGATGGGGACGAGGTTTTTTCGCTCGAGCACGACTTGGTCCCCGTCGACGTTTTTGACGGTGAGCACGACCTCGCGAGGGGTCTCGGGCGGCGCAGCGGGTGCGCGTGAGGCGTGCGCGGATCGAGTGGCGGCGTCGGGATAGACCATGGGCACGACCGCGCGCCGTTTGGCCGCTTCGTCGTAGCCGGACAGGATCTTCTCCTGCGTGCGGCCCTCAGGCGCGAGCATGTCGATGACGTAGGGGTGCACGAAGCTGAGTTCACCGCCGCCGAACTTGTCCGTCTCGGGCACCGTGGTCACCGGCATGGTGAAGGCGTTGATGGGCTGGCCGAGCGCGTAGCGGTTCACGACGTCGAAGCTCGCGCCCCAGGTAGCGCCGGTCAGGAGCACTTGGTACCCCCAATGGGGCCGAGGCAGGCTACCCAGTTCGTGCAGGGGTACGCGCGCGGTGAGCCGACTCCCGTTCGAACGCACGTTGGTCGGGAAGATCACTCGGCGCACCGGCTTCCAATCGTCGAGCATCGAGCGGGCCGCGAAGGGCTGCGGGGTCAGCACGATCGCCACGTCCCAGGCCGAGTCCGGCTCGAAGCTCACGTTGCGACCGGGGATGGCCTCGGTGAAGCCTCGGCCGGCTTCGGTGTCGATGTAGATGTCGAGGTTCTGGACGTAGATGTTGTTGTCGAGTCGGATCTCGCTGGCGTTGGAGGACTTCGCGATGGTCGGCCGCCGGATGGGCTCGCCCACCGTGATGTGGAAGAGCACCACGTCGCCCTCGACCTCGACCTCGAAGCGACGGAGGTCGAAGCTGCCGCGCCGGTAGAGGAAGCTGTCGGTCGGATAGACGTAGCCTCCGGGGCCGTGGTCGTCGCCGACCGGGTCCTCGAGGCGTAGGCTTGGGCCTGGGCTTGGAGGCGCCGCTCCGGCGGCCAGGGGGCCGACGACGGACGAGGCCAGGCATGAGGTGATTAGCCAAGAGAGCCGCATGTTTAGCTCAGGTGCCCCACGCCTCGGCCGCTATACGTGAGATGCCTAGGCTCCGGCAAGGGCCACGCTTCGACGGGCCGGGTGCGGTTCGCCTTCACTGGGCCGTGGGCTCAATCGACGGAAGTGGGCTTTTGGGGCCGCATTCGGCTCCAACGAAACACCCGCGGCGCCGCCAAAGCGACACCGCGGGTGCAATCGATCATCGGTTAGGGGACCGTGATGTACGTGTTCCGGTCGCCCGACGATTGGTTCTCGATCGTCTGCTCGGTCCACGCACCGCCGGGGGCCATGGTCGAAGCGGTCACGCCCGCGGGAGACGCCGCGCCACCCACCTTGTACTCCACGCCTCCGAGCACGAAGACGAACTGCGGCTCGTCACCCGAGTTCAAAAGACCCGCGTGCCGCCCGATGTTCTCGCTGAACACGAAGGTGTAGATGCCGTCCGCCGCGACCTGGTCACCGGCGGTCCCGTCATCGACGCAGCCGATCTCTTCCCAGGCCCAGGCGGAGCCTTTCACGTTGATGCCGTTGGCGGGATCAAACGTCGAGAACTCTGGCGCCAAGGTCGAGGTGTCGATCTCGAGTCGCATGTCGATCGTACCGAAGGCCGCGATGGTGAGACCCGGAACGTCCACGTCGGTGGTCTGGCCGGCGTTGACGGTGAAGGTCCCGTTGCCTCCCTGCCAGATCCATTGGCCGTCGGAGCCATCGACGGAGCCGCGGATGGCCCCGTATTCGAAGGCCGCGTCTTCGCTCGGGACCGCGAACTCCGGAGAGCAACCCCAGATGTTGTCGCCAGCGGTGGACCCGGCCGGCTCGTGGCCGCCGCCGCTCCAGGGACCGTCGTCGTATAGGAGCGGGAAAGGACCCGTCCATCCGGGATTTCGCACCACAATGTTGCTGGCGGAGTCGTAGGTCATCGACCCCTTCCAGGCTAGGCCGTCCGTCGAGGTGTAGGTCTGGTTCGCGCTGTCATCGATGCTGAAGTTCAGCCGGATGAAGCCCGCGTCGGGCACCGGACCGGTGTCGGGCGTGCCCGCGTCCGTGGTGCCGGTGTCCGCTCGTCCAGCGTCCCGGGTGCCGGTGTCGGCTCGTCCGGCGTCCGACGTTGTGGTGGCGTCCGGGTGTACACCGGAGTCGACCGGGTCATCGGAGTCGCCGCAGGCGGTGGCCAGGCCGAGCGTGAGCACGCTGGCTAGCGCCAGGGCCGTCTTGGTTTCAAATCGTCGCATATCCATTCTCCTTCTTCAGGCCCGAGGCTCTCGCCTCGGACGTCGTTGTCCGATCGGCTCTGGTTCTACTCAGCACATTCGATGGTGGCCGGCGCGATGCCGGTGGGAGTCGCCCAATCATCCAGAACGCAATCGAAGTCGAAATCGAGCGGCCGTTCCTGCGCATCAGGAATGCCGTCCATGTTGCGGTCGGTGTCCCAAGTCACCGTTCCGTTGCAGGTTCCGCACCTCTTCAAATTGGAGCGGTCCTTGTTGGTGGCTTCGTCGCCAAAGTTGTCGCGCCGACGCACGTAGTTGTCGCCATTCACGTCGACGATCTCGAGGATGTGCTGGTTGCCCGGCCACTCTTCGCTGCCCGTCCACAGAGCGCCCTGGGTCCCCCAGGTGTACTTGTAGCCAATGCGCAGGCCCTTCGGCAGCACGTAGGAGATCGTCCAGATGTTGTCGCCGGCCTTGTCGTCCCCGTTGGTGCCGTCGTCAAACATGGGGATGGTGTTGGGCACCCAACCGCCAGTGTTGCTCATGCTGGCGTCGATCTCGGGATCTTGAATCGGCGACTCCATGTGGATGCCGCCGACGAAGAACATGGACTTGCCCGGCTCGTCGCGCACCCACTTGAAGCGGCTGATGGTGTCGCAGTTGCCGTCGAGCCTTCCGGCGTTGAAGTCGACCTCGAACACCACTCGGAGGCGTTCGGGATCGAAACACACCGGGATGCCGACCTCTTGCGCGGCTTCGGCGAGCTTCTCGTTGAAGGTGATGGTGGAGGTGTCCACGGTGCCGTCGCCGTCATAGTCCACCGAAACGCCGGCAAACCACTCGAGGTTGATCGCGCTCACTTCGGTCTCGAAGACGTTGTTGAGGCGCGGGGTCTGAAACATCGCGGGACCGGGGCTGCCGCCGGCGGCGATCAGGCGCTCGACCATCGTCTTCAGCTCCTCGACGGGGCCGCTCTGTCCGTAGAGGGCGGAGAGGTTCTCGAGCGCGCCGGCCAGCTCGGTCTCGCCCACCGTCTGCAGGTTCTGGAAGTCCGCGCTCATGCGGGCCTCGATGAGCAGCGTGGTGGTCATGCTCTTGGCGTCGAGATCGAGGCCTTCGGCCACCGACTTGGGGCCGAGGTTGGCGATGAAGCGGCTCACGAGGATGTCGCCGCGCGTCCCGTTGAGACGGAGCTTGCTGTACGTGGAGGAGGCGAGCGCGATCTCGTAGGTGCCGCCACCCAAGGAGAGGTTGGTGGGGGTCACCGTGTCCCCGCTGGGCTGGATGATCTCGATGGTGTCGACCTCGGGGTCGAGGCCGCCGCGAATGACCGTCTGATCGAGCACGTTCTCGCCCGCGCCCCAGTTGTAGAAGAAGCCTTCGAGCCCGCAGGCGGAGAGCAAACACGAGCTCAGCAGCAAGCCGAGTTGCAGGCGAGATCTCACCACGCCGCCTCCACCGAGGCCTTGCTGCGCCACACGCGCCAGCTCTGGTCGTAGGTGCCGGGCCGGTCGCGGTCCTGGTCTTTGTGGAAGTACTCGAGCATGTAGTTGAAGGTCAGGCCGCCGAAGTTGTAGGTGAGCCCGAAGCGTCCGGTGTGTTTGGTGGTGTCGTAGTCGTAAAAGCCGGTCTCTTGGCTGCCGGAGCGGAGGTTTTCGTCCCAGTACTGGAGCTCGTAGCCGAGGCGGGTCTGAAGCTCGTCGGTGAACTGGTACTTCAGGTTCAGCCAGCCCAGATACATGTGGCCCCGGTAGTTGTCGTTCGGGTTGCCGAGCCGACGATTGTCGCCGTCGTTCACGTATTTGAGCTTGGTCTGCACGACGAAGTTATCTCCGACCGGCAGGAGGTAATCCCCCTTCAGCACGACGATGTGCGTCAGTCGCTCCTTATACTGGGCATACACGCTTCTGGGGTCTCTTCCGCGATCGAAGATGTTCGCGTAGTCGAAGTCCGCGGTATACGACTGGATATCCGTGAATCCGTCCGTGTAGAGGAAGTCCGGATACTGGTTGTCGACGTCTCGATCCTGCGCGTTCGTGTTGTACGTGATGAGGGTGTATTCGAGGTTCGTGCTGAGGGGCCCGTTCTCGTAGTCCACGCGGCCGGTGGCGCCGTGCCAGCCGATGATCGACTCGAACCAGGGCTCGTCGAAGTCTACGAATTCGTTGGCGAGATTGAGCGTGGGCAGCTGACCCCCGTCCACGAAGCCGGTGGACAGGATGCCGTCGGTGAGCAGCACGTCGGCCTCGCGGCGCGAGCCGAAGATCGAGTTGAACTCCGAGCCGATGTTGAAATACTCGAGCTTGAAGGACAGCCCGACCTCCAATGGGTCGAAGAACTCCACGAGCAACTTGCCGGCCATCGAGTTGGCGGCACGCGGATTTCCATCCTCATCGAGGGGGAAGATGACCGGCGAGAAGCCTTGATCAAAGGCGACGCCGTTGGTCGCGTACTCTCGGTTCACGTTGTTGTGCGCGAGCGCGAGCAGACCGGAGACGCTGAGCATGTTGAGGGCCGAAGGCGCGTACTTGGCGTCGAGGGTGGCGTTCAGCGCGCGGAAGCGCGGCTCCCAATCGATGGCTCTATCGGCCCCGCGGTTTCGGTCGGAGATGCCGGTGTTGTCGGGATCGTTTCGGTCCGCTTCCCAGTCGTGGATGTAGGTCGTGATCAGCTTGACATCGAGATCTTCCATCGGCGTGGACTCGAGCTTGACCGCGTAGGCCCAGTCTTGGCCCCAAAAGCCGGCGAGTGGGTCCGAGTCACGAAGGCCGGTGTTCCAGCGCGGACCCACGAAGAGCTTCGGCAAGGCGATCGCCCCGAAGTGGTAGCGCAGATAGTTGTCATCGATCGCGCCTTCGAAGAGCACGCCGTTGCCGTTGTCGCGGTCGATGTAGCGGAGCTTGCCGATGGTCCACTCGTTCCACATGCCGAAGTCCGAGGCGCCGAAGTGAACCCACCGCACCGAAGGCAGGGGCAACGCGGCCCGGATGAAGACGCCGCGCAGCTTCATGTACTGCGCGTGGTTCAGGCCCATGGATTCGCCGGAGGTGTTCTCGTGAAACAGTGAGTCGTTGGGATAGTCCCAGCGGACGTCGCCGTTCTCCCACCAGCTCTGCCAGAGCGCGCCCCAGCGGCTCTGGATGCGAACGCCGGTGGTCACGTACTTGGAGACACGACCCTTGATGTTGAGCTCGAACTCCGAGCAGACGCCGTTGCTGCCGCCGATGTTGTCCGGCCAAAACGGGTTGGACAACGACAGACATCCACGGCTGTCGTCGTTCTTGTACATCCACTTGGTGTACAGCTTGCCCGAGAGTTCGAAGTTGGCGCTGTCGGCGAGCGCTGGCGCGTCCGCGAGCAGGAGAAGGGTCCCGAGGACGAGCGCGGGTGGTGTGCTGGCTCGGTACATCTTCCGCCGCTTCCCTTTCACTGTCCGGGATAGATCATCGGCACGAGCGCAAGGTCCTCCGGAGCGGGGCTGGTAGCCTCTTTGTTGTACTTAGAGAGCGCTTCGTGTTGGCTCTTGACCTCATCGGCGCCGCCCTTTCCGGGGGGCATCAGGATGTCGATGGCGTGCGGGTCGTTGTCGTAGTCGGTGCCGCCGCCAAAACGATGCTGGCCTTCGAACTCGTTGACCTTGCGGGTCAGGAGGTCGGTCTTGTCCGGAAAGCCTTCGTTGGACTGCATGAGCACTTGGTAGCCCCAACCTGGCTGGGGAAGACCGCCGAGTTGAGCGGCATCGACGATCGCGATGAGGGTGCGACCCGCTGCGCGCGTGATCCTGGGGACGACCACCTTGGCCTTGAGCTCGTTGGCCTTGGCGTCGACCTCGCTGTTGACGCGCGTGGGGCCCTGCGGGCTGATGATGACGACCTTGTCCCAGGCCTCTTCGGGGGCGAAGCGCACGTTCGTCCCGGGCAAGCCGGTGGTGGCGCCGGAGCCCGGCGCGTGATCGGTGTCGATGTGGATGAAGGCCATCTGCACCGAGAAGCCGTTGCCGCCCCAGGCCTTTGAATCCCAGGGGTCCTCGATGCGCGACTTCACGGTGAGCCTGAACTCGACGGTGTCGCCCTTGGGGACGACCTCGAAGGCGGTGAGGTCGAAGGAGCCCGGCTTGTAGACCTGATCGGTGGGGTACAAGTAGTTGCCGGGTCCGTTGTCGTCGCCGGTGGGATCCGTGAGCGCCACGCTCCCGGGGGAGGCGCCGCCGCTCGCACCACCGGCTTTACAGCCCACCGTGCCGAGACCGAGTGCCAAGCTGAGAAGAGCTGAGTACGATGAAAAGCTGCGCATAGTTGGTCCTTGGACCGGGCCTTAGCGCGAGCCGTCCCCGATGACAACTCAATGATTTGCGAGGGCTTGCGCGAAAGCCTCGCGCCGTGCATGGCGGGTCCATGCACAGACTGCACACACGCGCGAGCCTCCTCCTCTTCGGCCTGGTCATGGGCTTCATCCTCGCGTGTCGTCATACGCCGCCCGAGACGGAGGCCGCCGCGAACCCACCGGGGCAAGATGCCACGCTCAGGGGCGGCTGGTGGCGGGACGCGGTGTTCTACGAGATCTTCGTGCGCAGCTTCGCCGACGCCGACGGCGATGGCGTGGGTGACTTCCGTGGCCTACGCGAAGCCTTGCCCTATCTATCGGGGCTGGGGGTGAACGCGGTCTGGCTCATGCCGATCCATCCCTCACCGAGCTATCACGGCTACGACGTCACGGACGATCGCGCGGTCAACCCGCAATACGGGAGCCTCGAGGACTTTCGGCAGTTCATCGACAGCGCCCGCGCCCAGGGCGTTCGAGTCATCATCGACTTCGTGATGAACCACGCCTCGCGGGAACATCCGTGGTTCCAAGACGCGGTTCGAGACCCGAAGAGCCCGCACCGTGACTACTTCGTGTTCAAAGATGCACCCGACGAACGCTGGAAGCGGCCCTGGGACGGGGGCTCGGTTTGGTACCCTGCGAAGGACGGCGTCTACTACGGGCTCTTTTGGGAGGGCATGCCGGACTGGAACCTCAGAAATCCGGACGTCGAAGCGCACATGATCGAGTCCATGCGTTTTTGGCTGCGCCTTGGGGTGGCCGGCTTTCGAGTGGACGCCGCACGACACCTCTTCGAGAGCGGCGATGGCGTTCTGGTCGATCAGCCCGAGAACCACGCTTTCATGAAGCGGGTGCGGGCGGCGCTCGAGCCCGAATTCCCGGAGATGTTGCTCGTGGCGGAGGCTTGGTCGGACACCGAGACCGTCGCCGCGTATTACGGCCAAGGTGATGAGTTCCATCTCGCGTTCTCTTTCGATCTCGCGGCCGCGGTGAAGACGAGTGTGAACGACGGCAATCGCGCGGACCTCAATCAGGCGCTGGCGCGCGCCCAGAAGGCCTATGTCGATCGAGCTTTCGAAGCGCCGTTTCTGGCGAACCACGACATGCAGCGGGTGATGCGTAGCTTCGGAGGCGACGCCCAGAAGGCGAAGCTCGCGGCCTCCGCCTTGATGGCGCTGCCGGGCACGCCGTTTCTCTACTACGGCGAGGAGCTCGGGATGCAAGGCGGGCCGAGCAGCAAAGACGAGGACAAACGCACGCCCTTTCCGTGGGGGAAGAGCTCGGGGGTCGTGGCGTCGTGGTACCCATTTGACGAGAAGCCCGAGGTCTCGCTCGAGGTGCAGCGCGGGCAGGCGGAGTCCGTCTACGAGACCTATCGGCGCTTGATAGAGACGCGAAAGAACGAGCCGGCGCTCCGGCGCGGGGAGGTCGTGCTCGTGCCCATCCGGGGTGGCGGCCGGGGCACGGTTGCCGTTCTGCGCCGGCTGAAGGAGGACTCGGTGCTGTTCGTGGCCAACTTCGCGGATGAGCCGGCCGAGGTCTCGGTTTCGGTGCCGGTCCGAGGCGCGGTCTTGTTCTCGCTGGGCTCGGTCGAGACGACGGATGGGCCCGAGCTTTCGCTCCGGCTCGGACCGCGTTCGGCCGCGTTCATGAAGTAGTCGGCGGCGTTCGGCGACGAACGCCCGCTCGCGCCGACTCTAGTGGACGTTACAGGGCAGGCCGAGCCCCTGAACTCCGCTTTGCGGGGTCACGAACACCGCGCTGGTGCGCGCCGGGACCGTGAAGGCGGCCGTCCCGTTCGAGAAGCTCGCGCTGCGCGTGCGAAGGTCCGAGGAAGCGGCCAAGACCGGGTGCAGCTCGAAGTCTGCCGCGCCGAGCACGATGGGGCTCTGCTCGGTGCTCGTCGCGTTGATGATCACCACGATCGCGTCGTGGGCGGCGTCGAGATCGTCGCCGGCGCAGGTGCCGTCGGTGATGCTCATGACGATGAGTCCGGGGATCTGGCTGGCACCCACGTTCGTGAAATCGACGCGCGTGCCGATCTCTTGGGCGGTGCGCAGCCGGAACAGGACCGAGCTCCGTCGGACCGAGAGCAGCTCTCTGAAGTGTGCGTTCGCGGCCAAGATGTGCGTGCTGCTTGGCGCGATCGACGCGTCCGCGATGACGTTGCGCACGATCGGCCAGTTGGTGCGGTCCTTTTCGGCGTTGGGCAAGCCCACGTTCCAGTTGTTTGTCTCGTAGGTGAAGTCGACCCGGTTGAACCAGTCACCGGAGTCGTAGCTGTCGCGTTCCATGGACTTTGAACGCAAGAGGTCTACGCCCATGTGGAAGAAGGGCACGCCTTGGCCCAGCATCGCGATGCTCACCGCCAGATTCTGCATGCGCACGCGATCGTTCATGGGCGTGCCGGTCTTGGCCTTGTAGGCGTTGATGTCGAAGAGCGTCTGGTTGTCGTGTTTGCTGACGTAGTTGATGACCTCTTGCGGGTCGAGCGTATAGCCGGTGGGTGCGCCGTTGTACGCGACGAGGTTGCCGGTCACCACCGAGCCGGCGCGGTTGATCAGCTTGAAGGTCTTCAAGTTGCCGGCCATGCCGACCTTGATCTGATCACCGGCGATCAGCAGCTTCGTGAGGTCGGCCTGGCCGCCGGGGGCGAGCTCGTTCTTGTCGTCGTAAAGACCGTTGGCGAAGCCTTGGTTCCGCCGCAGCTCGGCGACCGCGTCGAAGGCACTGCCCCCGCGCGTAGCGTCGCGAATCCGATCGTTGAAGGTGCCGATGCCTGTGCCGGCCATGTTCAGCTGCGTCGCGTTCACGCCGCGCGCGCCGTTGGCGACCTCGCCGAAGTTCCAGCCCTCGCCATAGAAGTAGATGCGGCTGCCGTCGACCCCATCCTCGGCGAGGGTCAGATCGCGCACGGTGGCCAGCGCCTTCTCCATGTTCGCCTTCATGTGGTGACCCATGAGGTCGAACCGGAAGGCGTCGATCTTGTAGTGCTTGGCCCACAGCACGAGCGAGTCGATCATGAGCCGCTCCATCATGCGGTGCTCGGTCGCGGTGTTGTCGCAGCAGGTCGAGCGCTCGACGAAGCCGCTGTCCGGGTTCTGACGGTGGTAGTAGCCGGGCACGATCTTGTCCAAGACCGACTTCTCGCCGACCCCGGATTGGTTGGTGTGGTTGTAGACGACGTCCATCACCACCGAGAGCCCGATCTCGGCGAGCGCCTGCACCATCTCACGCAGCTCGAGGATGCGCGGGGTGCCGTCGGCGGCGGTGGCGTAGCTGCCCTCGGGGGCGCTGAAGTGGAAGGGGTCGTAGCCCCAGTTGAAGGGGTCGAGCTGCCGCATGTACGTGGCGATGGCTTGTGCATCCTCGGTGCTCGGATCCAGGCCCGCCAGCACCGCCTCGATCCGCGTGGTCCCGTGTTCGGCACAAAGGTCGGCGGGCACCGAGCCGTTCATCGCGCAGAGCACGTCGAAGCCGTCGTCGAGCGTCACCCGCATGGACGGGTCCTCGTTGATCGTCGCGATGTCGAACATGGGCAACAAGTGAAGGTGTGTGAGTCCGGCGTCGGCGAGCGCCCGGAGGTGGGCCATGCCGCGCGAGAGTTCGCGGCCGGCGGCGCCGTTGTGCGTAAAGGCCTTGAACTTGCCGCGTTCGGCGGCTGGGACGTCGGGGTCGAAGGCGCTGAAGTCGCGGATCTGCGCCTCGTAGATGACGATGTCCTCGGGCGCCGTCACCGCCGGCTTGCTCAGGCTGTCCCAACCGGCGGGGGCCAAGCTGGCGTCGCGGGCGAGATCCACGATCTGAGTGTGGCGACTGTTGGTCGACAGGCTCACCGAGTACGGGTCGGTCACGCGAAGTGTCTCGATGAGCCCAGTGATGGGGTGGTACACGCGGACCTCGTATTGGTAGTACTGGCCGTACCAGTCCTGGGTCCCGGTGATCGTGTACGTGCCGCTCGAGCTGGCAGTCATGGGCAGGGTCTCGAGCTCGGTCCGGGTGCCGTCGAATCGAACGAGGCTCACGCGCTGCGCGGTGGGCGCCCATACGGTGAGCGTGGGCACGCCGCCGTCGAAGCTGGCGCCCAACGGACCTTCGTAGAAGTAGAGCTCGTCGAGCACGCCCGGGATCTGAACCAAGGTGGCGTCCACCGCGGCGCCGCTTGCATCCCGCGCGACCAGCACCAGCTGCGATTTCAGGATCGCGCCGAGTTTTTGTCGCTCGGCGGCCGGGAAGCGGTAGGCGCCGCGCGTGGCGAGGTGTGGGAACCGGCCACGAAGATCGGCGGGCAACCCGGCCACCTCTCGTTCGAGGAGGATCACCTCGCCGCCCACGATGTCCAGGCCCTGCACGACCACCTCGGCGGCGGCCGAGTATCGGAGCTCGACGGTGGCGACGTCGCCCACCGGCGTCCAGGCGATGAACTCACGGGACAAGAAGTGGGCGCGAGCGCCGCCGATCGAGAACAGAGGGATGCCCACCGGGTACGGGAAGATCTGCGTCGTGCCCGATCGCACCCAGACGATGTCGCCGAGCTCGGAGATGTCGAAGCCCATGTCGGGGCCGGGGTCTTTGGTGTCGAGGGTCTCGGGGGTGTTGCCGTGCACGATCAGGTTCACGCGCTCGGCGCCCGCGGCGACGTCCACGATGAAGTAGGCGCCGAGCTCGGGGTCGCTGCCTGCGCTGGCGAAGGGCGCCGACCATCCGGTGGGGTTCGCGACGTCGCCCCAAAGGTGCAGCCCCCAAGCCCCATAGAGGCCGTCCCCCCGCACGTAGTAGACCACGACCTGATCGGGCCCGGGCAGCGCCGGCAGCGCCTCGTAGAGCGGCGCCTCTCCTCCATGAAACCACCAGACCGCGCCGTTGGTCTCCGCCAAAGCGACCGAGACCGGGCTCACCGGCTCACTCTCGCCTTCGCGCTGGAACTGAAGCCCCAGGCTCGCGGCTCCGTTCGGCAACACCAGATCGAAGTAGGCGCCAAAGGCGTCGGCCCCGCTCGGCGCGGACACGTCGATGCTGAGGTCTTCGCTCACCCGCAAGGACACGCCCTCGTAGCTGCGATCCGGGCGGTGATAGTGAACGCGAAAGTTCGGGGTGGGCCCGGCATCCATCGGCGTCGCGGCGTCGGCGGCGTCGGCGGCGCCAAGATCGGCCGGTGCCGCGTCCTTGGTGCCCGCGTCCGGCTCGGGGGTGTCGTCGCCGCACGCGGCGCTCAGACACAACACGGACAGCGCGAGTGAAGAGAGGAGGAGGCGCTCGGAGTTCATGCGCGGGAGTCTGGACCGAAACGCCGCAAGAGGGCCATCCAAACCGTGAGCCTGAAAATTCCGCGCCTAGTGTCCCGTCCGAGAAGTTCAGATCACGTTCGCGCTTGTCCTTTTCGTCCCTGGCCGACGCGCGGCCTGCGGCCGCCCTTTCGGGCTCCTCGGTCATTGGGGGCGACCCAACTCCCTTCGTAGCG
>WYAZ01000072.1 GCA_011526105.1 Deltaproteobacteria bacterium
CATGCGGCGGCCGACTATCATGTCTGGGCCAAGGTCTGCACCGAGCACTTTAGGCGACTCGATGCCTCCCCGCACAAGAGCGTGGTGCGCCGCTACGGAGCGACCAACGAGGCGGAGTTCTTCGCCTGTGCGACCGAGGCCTTCTTCGAGAAGTCGGTGCAGCTGGAGAAACGCGCGCCGGATTTGTATGCGGAGCTGAAGCGCTACTACCGGCTCGACCCCGCTCAGGTCACCAAGCGTTCCGCTCGCCGATGACCACGCAATGACAGTGACCGCTACAGCCAGTTTGCGATGACCTGGAAGGTCACACCGTGCCTTGCGGGGCCTCGGAGATCGATCTTGGAGGGACAGTGGGCGGGCAGCGAGGGCACGGGGAGGCCGACCGGATCGAGCTTGCTTCTCCTGTCGCCCGCTGCTCTCCGGCGGAAGTGGATCGCAGAACCCATCGTGCTCGTCATTCCACTCGGCCACGCTGCCGTCGCGGTCCCCCCACAAGAAAGCCGTCCTCGAGATCCATGAAGCTGAGCCCATGCCCTCCGTTCGGGAGCGCGTTGATGCTGTGCCACCGGCCCGCCCGACCGAGTCTCAATGTTGAGTGAAGGGAGCCGTCGGGGTGCTCGTACGCGCATCGTTCCTCCAACGACCAACCGAACCACCGGTGCGGCAAGGGACGAGAAGGACGGCGCCACGGTAACTCCTATTCAGATCCTCCCTCGGAAGCGGAAGCTCGATCCCGCCGATGCGCACGTAGAGTGCGAGCTCATCCATGTCGATGTACGGGGCGCGCAGGCCAAACTCGCCGTTGTCGTTGGTTTGGCTGCTGGCGATGACGAGATCGCGCTTCTTCATGACCAGCTCCACGACTTCATTCTTAGCCGGCACCGCCGCCAAACAATCCTGCAGGATGATCCCGTTCACCGTGATCCGGTGCTGACTGCGCCGGACCGAGGATTTCTGAACGAACGGGTCGTGGAAGCACGCCGCGGATTGGACCCACGCAAGAGCGACCAACGCGATGGACGTGAGTCTCGACCTCCAAGAGTACCTGAGTGAATGCTCGAACATTCGAAGAGACCTGGTCGCGCTAGAGCTCATCTCAAAACCCCCTCGGTCGCGATTTCGGCCGATCCGCGTCGGCCCGCCGTGTTGGGCCTCCTCGCGTTATCGCAGGATAGCGCATTCGTCGGCCCGCTTTGCGGGCCTTGCGTCCTGGCCGTCTCGCTCGGTCGCGGGTTTTGAGATGAGCTCTACTCGCATGCGCGCTGGCCGACGGCAAGGCCTCGGCTCCGGCCCCCGCGCCGCGGGAGCGGCGGAGCAACATCGGGCTTCGCTATCAAGCCGACCGCCAGCGCCTTCGGCGTCAGCTCGCTCGCTAGCTGACGGACTCGGGGACTGGCTCTGCATCCGGACGGAGCATGGACTCCGAGACGCCTCGAACTCCGCGCCGGTAGAACCACCCGAACGCAAGCCCAAGCAGGAGACCTGGCACGTGGGCGTAGGCGCTCGGGCCTGTGGCAAGATGGTCGTGGTAGAACACGACGAGGAGTACAAAGAGTCCTCCCACAAAAGAACGCTTGAAAATGGGCTTGAGCCGAGACCAGCGGTGGAGCGCGAAGGGAACGAGGGCGGCAGCAAGTGCGGTCAGCCCGTCGGATGCGCCGAAGACCAGCACGTTGTCGAACCCCACCAGTGTAGCTGCGGTGCCAAGCACTCCCGAGATCAGAAATGTCGTGAGCATTCTTCGCGAGCCAAACGCGCGCTCCGCGAGCCAGCCAAGGAAGAGGAGTGACCAACAATTCGCGAGGAGGTGGACAACACCGGCGTGGAGGAACACCGCGGTCACTGCTCGATACCACTCCTCGTCTTCCACGATGGATCGCAGATCGGCCCCAAAGACCAGCGGTGCCTGCGCCGGCGCCAACGCGTGAACTGCGATGAGGACGGTGATCAAAGAGAACGTCGCCCAAGGCTTGATACGAAGCTCAGGGACGACGTCGGGCGCGAACCACACCGGCTTCTCTAGGAGCTTCACCGACCACCCCTGGGCTTCGGCGCAAATGCGCGTGGCCACCGCTTCAGCACTCCTCCGCATGACCACGATTCAACCCCCTACTCAAGCGACCGGGGCGCTTCCCCCGAACCGTCCGCCGATGGGGACCTGCCTGTCCTCCTCGTGGCCGCTGGGTCGAGGTCGACCCTCTTCATCACGGCCTTGGCGGCAGCAAAGTCATCGGCGTCGACGGCTTCGAGAACTTCATCGACACCGCCACGGGCGACCAGCCGTTCCATGACCAGGCCACCTTCGAGTCCATCAGTGCTGACGCTGACAATATGTGACCGTTGATGGAAAGCCCGACGGGGCGGTCGAGCGCGGACCGCAGTTGGGCTGAGCGGCATCACGCCAGGCTCGCAACGCCGTGATAGGCTCCGCGTATGCGAATCGGCACCGCGCTCATGACCCTATCTCTTGCCCTGTCCGTGGCGGCGTGTGGCAAGCGCACGGACACGTTCGAGGGCACGGGTGAAGTCGACACCTTCTGCCGCGACAACCCCGACGACTGTGGTGGTCAGCTGGGCGGCGCGTGTGAACAGACCGACGACTGCTCGGACGGCGTCTGCTGCACTGAAAAGAGTAATTGTGGAGGCGGCATGTGTCTGTTTCGCTGTGAATCCAACGCGGATTGTCCCGAGAACCAACGATGTGAGCACAAACAATGCTTCTTCAGCTGCCGAACGGACGACGATTGTGCCCCCGGCCAAAAGTGCGAGCACGGTGACACCATCTGCGAGTGGCCGTAGCGCCATTCGGCGCTGAGAACCGCTCGATGGGTCGACTTCCCTTTCTGGACCGATACGCTCTGGGTCTTCGCCGCCATGGCGACGGGCGTCGGGCGGGGCTTCGCCGCTCCGGGCTTCGTGGGCGCGCTCGATGCGATACGGGTTGCCGGCCTCGCACCGGATGCCCATGGGCTGTTCATAGAGCCAGTGCGCTCCGTATTCGACGCCGGTGTCAAAGTCTTTAACGAGCGGATGCTCGGGAGCATCCGTCAACTCGTCCTTACCGAAGAGCGCGGCTCCACGTGCTGGAAGAAGGTGACTTCGACTCGGGGCCGATAGGACAACATGCTCGATCCGGTCCGCATCCCCCCGGCCCTCGCCGCAGGTCCGCTGCCCCTCCAGGTCCTGGAGCTCTCGCGGCTCGCGGGGCACGGTACTACGGCGATGCTTTTCCGACGGACACAACAGCTCGGGATACGCCTCAGCCGATGACGACCGGCAAACGCTTGCGGCCCCAGTGGCCCGGCGAGGCATCGAAGTGACCCGCGCACACGGTCTGACAACTCGGGCACCGACCTTCGGCATCGAGCCTGTACGCCCGGATCTCGTACCAGTCGCGTTCAATCAGCGGGGCCTGACATGCGTGGCAGTACGTGGTGTCACCCTCGAGGTCGTGCACGTTCCCGGTGTAGACGTGATGCAGGCCCGCCTTACGCGCGAGCTCGCGCGCACGGACGAGGGTGGCTTTGGGCGTGGCGGGCCGGTCCCGCATTCGGAAGTCCGGGTGAAACGCAGAGTAGTGAAGCGGCACGTCCGGACCCAGCTCGGCGACGATCCAGTCTGCGGCGCGACGAAGCTCGTCGTCGCTGTCGTTGAGCCCCGGGATGAGCAGCGTGGTGATCTCGAGCCACACCGAGGTCTCGCGTTTGATGTACTGCAAGGTCTCGAGCACCGGCTGCAGGTGCGCCTTGGTCACGTCCACGTAGAACTCTTCCGTGAAGGCCTTCAGATCCACGTTGACCGCGTCCATGTGACGGAAGAAGTCCGCGCGAGACTTTGGGGTCATGTACCCCGCAGTGACCGCCACGTTCTCGATGCCCGCGCTTCGGCAAGCCACCGCCACGTCCGTGGCGTACTCGAGGAAGATGATCGGGTCGTTGTAGGTATACGCGATGCTTCGAGCCCCATGGGCCACCGCCGCTTCCGCCAGGGCCTCCGGCGAAGCCGAGCTCCCTAGCGTGTCCATCTCCCGCGACTTGGAGATGTCCCAGTTCTGGCAAAAGCTGCAAGCCAGGTTGCAGCCCGCGGTCCCGAACGAGAGCACACTCGTGCCGGGGTAGAAGTGGTTGAGCGGCTTCTTCTCGATGGGGTCCAGGCAAAACCCACTCGATCGTCCGTAGGTGGTGAGGACGATCTCATCTCCTTGGCGCATGCGGACGAAACACATGCCCCGCTGGTCTTCGCGCAGCTGGCAGAAGCGCGGGCAAACGTCGCACTGGATGCGGCCATCCGCCTCGAGGTGCCAGTGCCGACCGGAGACGATGCTCGGGTCTCGATTCGTTGAACTCGCCGTCATCGTGCTCACCTCCGGTCGAGCGCCAGGTTGGCGAGGGCGTCGGCCTCCGCGTTCTGCTCGCGACGGACGTGCTCATACGTCACGCCCTTTTCGAACTTTCGCTCGAGGTACTTGGCCATCTCGAAGAGCGGCTTGATGCCCTCGTTCTTCACTCGGTAGGTGCCTTCGAGCTGCCTCACCACGAGCTGACTATCCGCCTTCACGTGCACCCGCTTGGCGCCGAGCTCCAGCGCGCGCTCGAGGCCGCGAATGACCGCAGCATACTCTGCGTAGTTGTTGGTCCGCACGCCAATACGTTCGGCCAACTCGTCGATCACGGCGCCGTCCTGATCCGAGATCAGCACGCCGATCGAGGAGGGACCTGGGTTACCTCGGCAGGCGCCGTCGGTATGGAGGATGAGGACATCGGCCGCGGGACCGGACTTGGAACGCGCGCGAGACGGCGGAGGCGGGGTCCACCCCAGAGCTTCGAGGAGATCGGTCTTACTCGCCCCAGGGAACCTCTCGAGCGTGGCGCTCAATGGCTCGAGCTCATGGAGCGCGTCGAGCACGGCCTCTCGCGAGAGTTTCGATACCATGACGCTAGGTCGAGGCGCTGATCTCGACGTTGTTCTCACTCCGAGTGAGAGAGTCGAGCACCACAACGCGGCTGCAATAGGGGCAGGTGTGCACGGTGTCGAGCTTGCGGAGCTCAACCATGAGCTGAGGACGAAGCACTCGATTGCATCCCGAGCAGGAGTCCCCAGCGGTGGGGACGACCGCGAGCCCGTCGCGGGCGGCGCGAGTTCGTTCGTAGAGCGAGACCCAACGCTTCGACAGGCTCGCCACGAGCGCCTCGCGGCCCGCCTTAGCCTCGGTGGCCTCGCGGTTCAGCTTGGCCTGAGCCTCGCGGAGCTCGCGGATCTCCTTGAAAGCAACCGCCTCGGCTTCGCGGAGCTCGGTCTCCTTCTCGGCCGCTGCTTTGTCGATGGCCTCGCGCTCTTCCTGCAGCAGCAGGACCTTGTCTTCGAGCTCCTTGCTCAGTCGTTCGAGCTGCTCCACCTCTCGGGAGAGCGCTTGGTATTCGCGGGGGGTGCGGATCTCTTGGAGACGCCGCTTCCACTTCTGGATCTTCTCGCCTTCTTCTCGGATCTGCGCTTCGGCGGCCTCTTGCTCCTTGCGCTTGGCGTCCTCCTCGTTTCGCATGGCGCCGAGCGCGACGCGCTGCTTGTCGAGCACGCCTTCGAGTTCATGGATGCGTTCGGGCAGCTTCAGAGCGGCCTGCTCGAACTCCTGCGCACGGCTATCGATCTGCTGGAGTTTGAAGAGAGCAAGCAAGACTTCACGCACGGGGATACCTCCAAGACGAAATTTGATTAGGCCTTAAACCGCGAAGAGTGTGCGACCCGAGGGACCACACACTCTTCTTGGTGTTGAATTGGATGAGCGCCGGGCCCTGGTGGACGCGCTGTCGTCGCTGGAATCTTCCTTGGTGGCGTTCGAACATCGATCCTCTACTTGGGCCCACCTGGATTCGAACCAGGGACCTATCGGTTATGAGCCGACAGCTCTAACCGCTGAGCTATGGGCCCGCGACTGAGGTTGAGGGGTACGGAACTTGGCTTGGCGCGTCAAGCCAAAGTCGTCGCGCGACCTGGGAGGCTCACCCGAAGGTGGATGAGCCTCGACCAGGGGCCTCAGGCGGGGTTCTGCGACGTTCCACTGCGGCATCTTTGTCCGCGATGAGCTCGTCCAGCTCACGCTCCACCCCGGCGCGGCGCAGCTCGTCGTCGGAGCCAAACGCCTCGCGCGCCCGCTTCAGAACCGCGAGTTCCTTCGTGGTTCTCTCCTCCAGCGCATCGATGGTCATGATGAAGTCGTCGAGGAGCGCGGAGAACTCGTCGCCCTTTCGGAGCTCTCTAACCCGGGGAAGCCCCCCGCCCGCGAGCTCTCGAAGATAGCGACGCATCACGAAGATCGGGCCCGCCATGCGATGGGTCACGAAGATCGTCAGGATGGTCAGGACGAGCAGGAAGATCAGGAGACCAGCCAGCAGCGTCGCGATGACCTGCGCGTCTTGAGCCGCCAGCTCTCCGGCGAAGGCCTCATCGAGGGCCAGCATGCGGGAGTTCTCTCTCACCTTGCCCACGAGAAACACCCCGAGGATCGTGCAGATGACCGTCGCCATCCCCACGATCATCGCCGTGTACTTGAGCTGAAAGCGCGGCTCGAGAAGCATATGCCGGATTCGTCGATCCCGGCGTGTCTTCCCCCTCGGTTCGAAGCGGATGTCCTGTTCGAGGTCTCGGCTATCTGTCATCACAATGTCCCTTCACTTCAAGATCTCCGCGAGCGCGTCCTTCATGGCGGCCTTGGCCGCCGCCTCCAGCAGCTTGAGTTCGAGTCGACTGACGGCCTCCGGCGAACTCTTACCCACAGCGGCGCTCGCCTGGCTGGAGAAGACATGACGCAAGTTGTTGTCTGGATGGGTGAGCACCGTGACGCGCACCCCGAGGCTGACCTTGGTCTTGCCATCGCTGGTGGGCTCGACACGCCGCGACGCGATGCTCCCCCTGAAGGCGTATCCGGGGGTGCGATCCTTGATCAGCGCCACACGTCCTGAGCTGGACTCCGCACGAAGCAACGCGTCGAGGCGGTCGAGCATGCTCCGCGGGATGTCCACGCCCGGCATGGATTCAACCGAAACGAAGAGCGCCACCTTGCCGCCGACGTTGCCGGGACGAGGCGTAGGCGTAGGCGTAGGCGTGGGCGTGGGCGTGGGTGACGGAGCTCGCTGCTTCAGCTCTGCGATCGCGTGTTCGGCCTGCGCCCTCACGAAGGCGTTCTCGTCCTTCAGCGCGGCCTCGAGCGCAGACTGCGCGCGCCGGTCACCCACCGTGCCCAGCGAGAACGCCACGAGGCCACGCACGAGGTGGCTGTCATCCTTCGAGAGGGCCCCCACGAGTGCCTCCATCGCCTCCGGGGAGATCGGCCGGCGCGCCGACTCGAGGCGCTTCGTGAGCACTCGAACCGCTTGCATCCGCACCTTGTAGGCGGGGTCGTCGCGAATCACTTTGATGAGCTTCGTCTCGGCCGGATCCGCGAAGAGCGGCGCGGACACCAAGAGCAGAGCACCTGCGAGCAGGAGGGCGAGCCTCGAGCCTCGGCGATGAAGCCGGGAGATCATGGCCGTGCGCTTCGCCTCGCGCGCACCATCTGGGCAGCGAGATCGATCGCCGACTCCATGCTCGTGGAAGAAGCCACACCGCGGCCGGCGATGTCATAGGCAGTGCCGTGATCCACGCTGGTCCGAATGATCGACAGACCGAGCGTGACGTTCACCGCACGATCGAAGTCGAGCAGCTTCACTGGAATGAGAGCCTGATCGTGATACATCCCGACGACGACGTCGAACTCTCCACGCACCGCCCGGCCGAACACTGTGTCCGCGGGCAGCGGTCCCACCGCGAGGATGCCCTCGGCCTGTGCTCTCTCGATGCCCGGAAGGAGCAAGCGTGGTTCCTCGTCGCCGAACATCCCACCTTCACCCGCGTGCGGGTTGAGGCCAGCCACCGCGATGCGCGGCGTGGGCCAGCCGAAGTCACGACGGCCGGCTTCGTGCACGACGCGGAGGGTCTCGAGGAGCAACTCGGGGCTGATGCGTCCAGGAACGTCTGAGAGGCGCACGTGGACCGTGAGCGGCACGACCTTCAGGCTCGGACCGGCGAGCATCATCACCGGATGGCGGGGGGCCGCGCCTGGGGCAGCGGTGAGCGCCGCGAGCATCTCGGTGTGACCGGGGAAAGGAGAGCCCGCCCGGGCGATCGCGGCCTTGCTGATGGGGGCAGTGACCAGTGCGTCCATGCGCCCGGCTTGGACGTCCGCCACCGCGCGTTCGATGTACTCGATCTGTGCGCGGTCGGTGGCCTCTGTGGGTGAACCTGGGCGAATCAGGCCGAGCTGCGAGAGCTCGCGGATCCGATCGGGACCGAGCAAGTCGAGGCCCCGGCCACAAAGATCGGCGGCCGCCTGCAGGAGTTTGAGATCGCCGTACACGACGATCTCCGCGTCGTAGGAACGAGCCGAGAGCGCTTTGAGGATGACTTCCGATCCGATGCCGACCGGATCGCCCATGGTCAGCGCGAGCCGAGGAGACCTCGAAGGCGAACGCGACTCACTCACCACTCGTGGCTTCGCGGATGATCTCGCGGACCCGAGCCGCATCGTTGGCCTTGGGCGAAAGCTCGACGTATCGGCGGTAGTGGCGCACCGAACTCGCGGTGTCGTCTCGAGACGCGTAGAGAATCCCGAGCTGCCGGTGACACGGCGGATAGTCCGCGGTCTTCAGGCAGAGCTTGAACAAACGCTCGGCCTGAGCGAGGTCACCGAAGGTCATCTTCTGTAGACCTTCGCGCTCATAGAGCTGTGCCTGCTGAAGCTTCGACGAAGCACTCGGCGGCGCGGGCGGAGGGGCCTTGGGTGGAGGCCGCTTCACCACCTTGGCGGGTGGTCGGCGAGCATCGCTCGGTTCTGCGGGTTCGGGCTCAACGGGCTCGGGCTCAACCGGCTCCGGCTGGGGTGGGGCGGGTTCAACCACCTCGAGTGGCTCCGGCGGTACCTCGGGCGGAGCTTCGGGCTCGGGGGGGGGCACGGGCTGGCGGACCTTGCTCGCGGCATCCAGGTGAGTCCGAGCCTCGGTCGCCATTCGAAAGGCACGATCGAAGTCGTCGAACTCGGCGCGGTTTGTCTTGAAGTGTTCTTCGACCTGCGCCCACTCGCCCTTCTGATAGAGGCGCTGGAGTTCTTGATCTGCGCTGCCTCCCCCGCCCACGAACTTGGCGCCGACGTATAGGAGGAACGCGCCCAACACGACGAGCACCGCGACGGCACCGAGGCGCTTGTTCCGGCTGCCGCCCTCACTCGTGAGCTCGTCCTCGAAGTCTCCGGACGAGGTGCTAGCGTACTGATAGCCCGCCGAAGGCTCGGTCTTTTCACGCGCCGCTTGGGTCCGGCCGCTCACCGGATTGCGCACCGTGAGCGAGTCGGGCCGCACCGCATCGGGCGGTCGACCAGGGGGCACGGTCGTGCTCTCGACGCTGGGGTCGTAGCTTCCGTAGGCGGCCGACAACGCGCTGATGGGGGTGTCGGTCACCGTCTGCGCGTTGCTGGGGTCCGATGCGGCCAGCGGCGAGTACCCCGCTTCGAGCTCGGAAGGGAGCCCTGGGCCGCTCGGACGCTCCGGAAGCTCCATCGGGGCCGGTTTGACCCCGGCCTCGAGCATCGCGGTGATCTCTTCTGCGGTCGGGGTGAAGCGCTCGCCCGGTGGGAAGTAGCGGAAGCGAACATGCCCCAACTCGATGAGATCACCACGCCGGAGATCCGTGATGGCGTACTCCTCGCCGTTGACGAGGATCCCGTTCGCGCTCTCGAGATCGATGATCTTGTGAACGCCGTTCTTGAGAACGATCTTTGCGTGGTTACGCGAGACCGAGCGGTGCTCGATGATGATGTCGTTGTCCTCGACCCGACCGATCACGACCTCGGGACGATTGAGCGGGAACTCGCGGCCCGCGTACTCCGTGCTCACACAGATGACGCGCGGGTAGTCGGTGACGTGGGCCGGTCCGCGGTTCAAATCTGCGGTGGGCGGGCTGGAGATCCCGACGTCACCGCGCTGGATCGCGTGAAGGCTGGTATCGGGCACCGTGGGGGCGGCCAAGCCGCTGGGGGACGTCAGGCCGGCGGTGGGGAACGGAGGCAGGCTCGAGGGACGCAGCGGAGGCGTCACCAGCGGGTCTGGACCCTCCAAACCTGCCGCGGGACTCGGCGCGGCGCTGGCGGCCGCTTGCGCGCCCGCTTCACGCCCCACGGTCGGAAGCGCGTCCGCCGTCACTTGTTGCTCGACGGTGGTCGCGCCCGGTGGCGCACCGCCCGGAGCCTGAGCGCGCATGGGCGTCGTAGCGAGCGAGGCCGGAGGCGCGGTGTCATCGAGCGCAACGTGGTCATGCGCGTCTTCGGTCTGCAGCGCGAGGTGGTAGTCGCCGATCTCGACGAGGTCGCCCTCTTTGATCTCGATGCGTCGATCGATGCGCTCACCGTTGATCTTCACCCCGTTGAACGAGTTGAGATCGTCGATGAACACCGCACCGTTGGTCCTCGAAAGACGCGCGTGGCGACGCGAGACGTTCCGTTCCATGAGGCGGATGGTGTTTCCCTCCATCCGTCCAATGGTGACGTCGTCCCGATTCAGTGGGACGACGGTGGTCTTGCCTTCGTCGTCCTCGATGATGAGCTTGAAGACTCTGGACACACCCTTCCTCGGGGAAATCTAACGATTTGGGATAGCATGGCCCTTGGGCTCGGTAAACGATCCTCCCTACCGAGACGGAAGCCCGGAAACGCGACTGCCCTCCCCGCGTCCGGCGAGATGCGATACAGCAAGCGTCAGGGCCGGATCGGAGCCAAGATCGGTCGAAATCGGGGCCTCCGCGAGGCTGACGTCCGGACCTAGGCCTTTCCCCTCCAGCGAACGGCCTTTGGGGGTCAGGTATCGAGCGACGGTCAGTCGGAGCGCTGACCCGTCCTCGAGTTCGATGATCGTCTGGACGGACGCTTTTCCGAAAGTATGGGTCCCGACGATCGTGGCCCGTGCGTGATCCTGCAAAGCCCCCGCGACGACTTCGGATGCCGAGGCTGTCTTCTCGTTCACGAGCACCGCCATGGGATAGGGCGGCTCGGTGCCCACCGGATGCGCACGCTCGACCTCCGGCCGCTCTTCGCGTCCAACGGTGCTCACGATGATGCCTTCCGCGATCCACAGATCCGCGACACGAACGGCCTGCTCGAGCAGACCCCCGGAGTTGTCGCGCAAGTCGAGCACCAGGCGCTCGATGGATCCTCGAGCGCGCAGACGTTCGAGCGCCTCGATGAGCTCCTCGCTCGTAGCTTCGGAGAACTGACGGAGTCGCACGTGCGCGATCCCCTTCTCGACGAAACGCGCGCTGACGGAAGGCTCGGCCAGCGGAGCTCGCATGAGCACCGTAGGTTCGACCGCAGCACGTTTGTGGCGCAGCAGCTTGAGGTAGACCTTCGTGCCGGGCGCACCGCGAAGTCGCGCTTCGAGTTGTTCGGCCGGGATCCCTGAGACCGGACGGCCCTCCAGCTCGAGGATTCGATCACCGGGATCGATACCAGCCACTTTGGCGGGCGAGCCCCGCTGAAGCCCGACGACCACGACCTCGCCACCTTCGTCCGAGAGCAACAGCCCCACCCCGCCGTGCCGCTTCTCGGCGCGCTTTCGGAGCTCTGCGAGCTCCGTCGGATCCAGAAACGCGCTTCGAATGTCCAAGGTCGACACCATGCCCCGGATGGCACCATAGATGAGCGGCTCCGGAGATCGCGCCTCCACGTAGGTGGCTTCGATGTAGTGCAGAGCTCGCGCGAACACGCTGAGTTTGGCGTAGGCGCCGTCGTCACCTCGGAGCGCGAAGGCCAACGGGGTCGCGACCAGGCCGCCTGAGAAGGCCGCGCCGATCATGAGCAGATCGCGGATGAGACGTCGCCGCATGGCAGCATGATACGCCGGATCGGTGTGGCGCGCGGAGCCTCACTCCGCGAGCCACTGCAGCGGATCCAAGGGCCGTCGCCCGCGACGCAGCTCGAAGTAGAGATAGGGTCCCTTGTCCGACCCGGTATCTCCGACCGTCCCCAGGGCTTCGCCCGCTCGAACCCGAGCCCCGAGCGCGACAGAGATCTCAGCCAGATGCCCATAGGTCGAGTACCAGCGACCCTCGTGCTCGAGCAGGACCACCCGACCAAAACCAGGGACTTCGCGCGCATGACGCACCACCCCAGGATAGATGGCCTGTACCGGTCGCCCATGGGCCGCTCTCAGATCGATCCCGCGATGCACCAGCACCATCCCGGTCTCCGGATCCACCTGCTTGCCGAAGGGAACCTCCACCCGCCCCACCGCCGGCCACGGCAGGCGGCCCTGCTGAGCCTCGAGGCCTCCGGGCATGCTCGGCGGCGGCGGACGGGTACCGCGGATGGCCCCCATCTCGCTGCTCACGGTCTTGGCGGCGTCACGGATCTCGCGGGCCAAACGGTCCACGAGCTTCTTCTCGCGCTGGATGGCGTGCAGGAGGGCGTCTCGCTCCGCACGGAGATCGAGGCTGAGCGAGATCTCTTCTTCGAGCCGAAGACTCGTAGCCTCGAGCTGCTCACCCTCGGCTCGAAGCGAGTCTCGAAGACGCGCTGCCGCCTCGGTTTGGGTCCGAAGCTCAGCCACCAAGCCCGCGTCGAAGGAGAGCACGAGTCTCAGCCGCTCCTTGAGACGCCGATGCTCGATCGGCGTCGAAGCCCGCGCGAGAAGCCCGAGGATCGGCGTTTTCTTGAGGCGCATCATCGCCGCCGCGCGGCGCCCGATACGATCGCGCAGCACGGCCAGCGAGGCCCCCGCTTCTTCGAGCTCGCGGTCGGCCTGGCTGATGCGCACCTCGAGTCGGCGGCGATCGTCCGAGAGGCTCTTCGCCTCGCGGTGCTGCTTCAGGAGTTGCCGGTCAATCTCACCGAGCCCTCGCAAGAGAGAGCTCTCCTCGTTTTGCAGGAAGCGCAGTCGAACCTTGTCCTCCGCGAGCCGCTTGCGGAGCGCCGCCTCGACCGCCTTCGCGCGTGCGAGGCTGCCATCCTCTTCGTCTCCGCCAAATCCCTCCTGGGCCGGCGCGCAGAGTGCGAGCACCAACAAGAGATACACTAGACCCTCACGAACCGACCGGCCGCGAAGAGGCTGCCGAGGAAACCGAGCCCAGTGCCGAGCGCGAGTGCGTACGCGAAGAACGCAGCGGGAACGAGCTCGATCTCGAGCGGGCCGTAGGCGTAGGAGAGCCCTACCGCGAGCCCTTGGATCAAGGCGTGCCGCAAAGAGACCAGGACCAGGCAGGCAAAGAGGCCGCCGAGGAAGCCTTGAATGGCGCCCTCGATCACGAAGGGCGTACGAACGAAGGCGTCCGTCGCGCCGATGAGGCTCATGATCTCGATCTCGTCGCGACGCGCATAGACCGCGAGGCGGATCGTGTTCGAGACCAAGAGGACCACCGCGAGGCACAACACCACCGCCACAACGAGCGCCGAGGCCCGAGTAAAAGAGAGCAGCGCGTTCAGCCGTTCGATGTCTTCTTGACCGTATCGAACATCCTCGATGCCCGGCAGGCGGAGCAGACGCTCGGCGAGCGCACGCACCTCGTCCACGCTCCAGGCGCGAGCCGTGAGCCGAATCTCGAGTGAGGGCGGCAGCACTTCCGACGGGAGCCCTTCGAGGATGATCGCGTCTCGCCCCAGAGACTCGCGAAAGCGAGTCATGGCGACCGAGGAAGAGAGCACCTCCACCGCGCTCACCTCCGACCACGCGCGGAGCTCGGCCCCTCGCTTCTCCGCATCCTCCGCCGGGAGGCTCCGCTCGAGATAAGCAGAGATCTCGACCTCTCGCCCGAGCTGGTCCGCGACGCGCGATAGATTCTGAAGCGCAACAAAGAAGACCGCGAGAATGGCCAGCGCCACCCCGATGGTCAGGACGGAGATCGCTGTGACCCCCGCTGACCGCCACAGGCCGAAGGCGGCCTGCGTGACAAAGAACCTGAGCCGCGGGAGCAGCACTTCCGCCTCTCCGTACCGCGCCTCCGGCCGCGAAGGAACCCCTTGACGACCCTCGGCAAAGCAGCGAGCTAAGGCCCATGCTTCGGCTGCCCAAGTTCGAAGTCGCGGAGCCCTCCACCGTGGATGAGGCGGTCGCCTTGCTCGCCCAGCATGGGGATCGCGCGCGGCCCATGGCCGGCGGGACGGACCTCATGCCGAACATGAAGCACGAGATCGAGACCCCGGAGGTCGTGGTGGGCCTCTGGCGCATCGATGCGATGCGAACGCTCGAAGAGCGTGGTCCCGACGTTCACATCGGCGCGCTGTGGTCGTTGCACGACTTGCAAGGGCATCCGCTCATCCGGAGGGAGTTTCCGTCGCTGGTGGAGGCCGTCTCACAGGTGGCGGGTCCTCAGCTGAGGCGCATGGGCACCATCGGGGGCAACGTCTGCTTGGACACGCGCTGCGTGTACATCAACCAATCGCACTTCTGGCGCCAGGCGCTCGGGTTCTGCCTGAAGAAGGACGGCACCGTCTGTCACGTCGTCGCGGGCGGTCGCAACTGCGTGGCCGCGGCGAGCAACGACTCCGCTCCGGTGCTCATGACCCTCGGCGCCCGCCTTCGGCTCGAGAGCAGCAGCGGCACCCGCGAGCTCAGCGTCGAGGAGTTCTACCATCAGGATGGGATCTTCAATCAAAGCCGAAGGCGAGATGAGATCTTGACCGAGATCATCGTGCCCAAGTCGAAGCCGGGGACGATCTCGGCCTACAAGAAGCTCCGTACCCGAGCTGCCATCGACTTCCCGGAACTGGGCGTCGCGGTGCTCGCGGTGCTCGATGGCGGCGGACGCGCGAGCCATCTGGACGTCTGTGTGACCGCGCTGGCGTCGAGACCCATCCGCGTCGGCAAGCTCGAACCTCACTATCAGGGCCGGGTGCTCGACGATGCCGTCATCGAGGCCATCGCCGAGGCCGCACGTGTTCGCTGCAAGCCCCTCAAGAACATCGCCACCGAGCCGAGCTACCGGCGCGAGATGGTCAAGGTGTACGTGAAGCGTGCCTTGCAGGCTGCCCTCTCGCGACGTCTTCACGCGCTCGGCTGAGCCGCCAATGCAGCACGTAGAAGGCGTGCATCGCGAGAAAGACCACGCCAGACATGACCACCACCAGCACCATTCGCGCCGGCGGCGGCGCCAAGACCGTCAATGCTCCGAGAAACAGGTACGTGGCGTAGAGCCGAAGAAACGGCCTCTCGAGTGACTGAGCGCGCGGATCCAGGAGCATTCGAGGCACGAGCGCGTAGGCCACCCAGAACGAGAGCATGGCTACCTGACTCGCGTTTGGGTTGCTGGAAGGTGCGTTGCCGAGAAACGTCCACTCTATCCACAGGCCGATGCCTCCAAACAAGATGTAGTGGACGAGCATCGAAAGCGTCGACGAGCGCAAACGTCGATCGAGCGCTCGACTGATCAAGAAGGTGAAGGAGAAGTACACGGGGTAGAAGATGAGGACCGTCAAGAAGGCTGCGGGCCGGAACCTCGCGACGAAGCAGAAGAGGAACTCGAGGCCGAGGGCGATGAAGAGCCCTATCAGCAGATAGCGGCGAAGGTCCTTCATGTGCACCTCCCGCGGGTGCAGTGAGCCGCAGCGTTTGGGCGGCAGAGGTGCAGCGGAGAGATGGCAGCTCGGTCTGGCTGGACCGAGCGAGATGGTGGATCCGGCGGTCTGGGGGATGGGGTCGTCGCTTTGGAGCCGGTCATGCAGCGCATGAAAAGCAAGCGGCGTGCCGAGTGGCTGGTCTCTAGTGTCCCGTCCGAGAAGTTCAGATCACGTTCGCGCTTGTCCTTTTCGTCCCTGGCCGACGCGCGGCCTGCGGCCGCCCTTTCGGGCTCCTCGGTCATTGGGGGCGACCCAACTCCCTTCGTA
>WYAZ01000073.1 GCA_011526105.1 Deltaproteobacteria bacterium
GACGCTCGACTGGACCCGAACTCGGTTCGGGTCCAGTCGAGCGTCCCCCGAATTAACCCGCGAATTCGTCCGTCCGAAAACCGAACGCCGCCGCCGGATTCCGGACGAACACGGACCTCGAGCTCGATCCCCGATGATCATCCTTCGGCACACATCCTGCGAAGACGGCGCACAAACGAGGCCCCAAGAAGGGGCCCCAGATTCCAGGAGGAAAACGAAATGGAAGATCAGTATCAAGTGGAGGCTCTGGAGAGCCTCGCCGCGGAGCTCATTCAGACCGTGGTCAGTCGACTCGAGGGCGTGCGCGAGGGCACGGTGATGACCGTAGGGCCCGCGCCCTACCGCAGGCTCGACGCGGACGGCCGCGCGCTCGCGTACGTCCGCGTGCGCCCGAGGAAGCAGGCGGTGCGCATCGACATCTCCGGCCTCTGGCGGGCGAGCGTGCCGTCCCGGCTCCGGTGCGCAAGCGCCGGGGGCTCGGCCACCCTGCTCCTTCGCGGGCGGGCAGACCTGGCGGAGGCCCTCGAGTTCTTGGGCCACGTGCTCGCCGAGACCCGAGAGGCGGCGGGGCGGACCTTCGGGACTCTGCTTCGAGCAGCCTGAGCGGGCGTTTGACCTGGGCGAGCTCGAATCCCCGCTTCGGGCTCGCCCAGACCCTCGAAAGGAGGGCCCAGAACCCTGCCGCACTTGCCCCTTCAGGCCGGATCCCCGAAAACCAGCCCGCGTGGAGATCCCGGTCCCCAAGGTCGCGGTTCAGGTCGTGGTCCCGCTGCATCTCGGTCGCCCCCTCTGCCACTATCTCGGGCTGTTCGGACCGGACGAGCCCGCCTTCCTGCTCGAGAGCACTCTGCGCGATTCGCGTCAGGGCCGGTTCTCGTTTCTCGCCGGTCGGCCGCTCGCCACACTCCGCGCCAGGGCGTCCTCGGAGTCCGGCGCGCCCCACAAGCTCGAGATGTCCTGGGCTTCGGGGTCAAAGAGCTGGAGCGGCGAGGCCCTGTCCTCTCTGCGTGATGGTCTCGCCGCCCTCCGCCCCCTGCCCTCGACCCCTCCCGAGGACGTGCCGTTCCTGGCCGGCGCGATCGGCTACCTCGGCTACGAACTCCTCCACACGCGCGAGCAGATCCCCGCGAAAGTGGCACCCGCATCGGCCCCACCCGACATGATCTGGGCGTTCGTGGACGAGGTGCTCTCGGTCGACCACGAGCAAGGTCGTGCGTTCCTGTCGGTGACAGCGAGAGCCGACAATGAGGCGCAGGCCGAGTGGCGCGCCGAGCTGCGCGTCTTCGAGCTCATGGCTCGGGTGCGGCGGCTGGAGGCCAGCCTTCGCCATCGTCCCTGCGCAAGCCCCAGCCGCGAGGCACCCGCCTTCGAGTCCGAGCTGAAGCGCGAGCGCTATATCGAGAAGGTGGAGACCGCGCAGGAGCACATCCTCGCCGGCGATGTGTTCGAACTCTGCCTCACGCGTCGGATCTCGAGCGTACAAAGCGACCTCTCGGCGGAGGCCCTCTACCTTGTGCTTCGTGAAGAGAGCCCGGCCCCGTTCGCCGCCTACCTTCGTTTTCCGGAGGCCGAGATCATCTCCGCCTCGCCCGAGCGCTTCCTGCGGCTCGAGCCCGGGGGACGCGTGGAGAGCCGTCCCATCAAGGGAACGAGGCCCCGCGGCAGTTCGCCCGAGCGTGACCTCGAGCTGAGAAACGATCTCCAGACCTCCGAGAAGGACCGCGCGGAGAACCTCATGATCGTCGATCTGGTGCGGCACGACCTCGGCCGGGTCGCTGAGTTCGGCTCCGTACGCGTCGAGGACCTCCTGAAAGTCGAGACCTATCGAACGGTGTATCAACTCGTCTCCACCATCCAAGCGCAGCTTCGCCCCGGACTCGACGTGACGGATCTGATCGGGGCGGCCTTTCCCGGCGGTTCGATGACCGGAGCCCCGAAGATCGAAGCGATGAAACTCATCCATCAGCTCGAGCACTCGCGGCGCGGCATCTACAGCGGCGCCCTCGGCTACATCGACCACCGCGGCGGCGCCGACCTCGCGATGGTCATCCGCAGCGCGGTCAAATCGAACGGGCGCTTCGAACTCGGGGTGGGGGGAGCGATCGTCAGCGATTCGGAGCCCAGCGCGGAGTGGCAGGAGAGCGAAGACAAGGCCCTCGGCCTCATGCGCGCGTTCGATCGAGCGGGGGTTCGGATGACCCAAGCGGTCGGCGCGAGACGTTGAGATGCGCACGCTCATCATCGACAACCACGACTCCTTCACGTTCAACCTCTACCAGCTGGTCGGAGAGCTCGGCGCCTTGCCCACGGTGGTCCGAAACGATGCGATCGACCTCGAAGGGGTGCGACGTTTCGCGCCCGACCGCATCATCCTCTCGCCCGGACCCGGTCACCCCGGCGACCTCACGCGGCTCGGCGTGGGCGAAGCGGTCATCCTCGATCCAGAGCGGAAGGCGCCGGTGCTCGGCGTTTGTCTGGGCCATCAGGCGATTGTCCAGCTTCTGGGTGGCTCGATCGTTCGGGCCCCCTCTCCCATGCACGGAAAGACGAGCCCCATTCACCACGACGGAGCCGGGCTGTTCCTGGGCCTGCCCAATCCGATGATCGGGATGCGGTACCACTCGCTGGTCGTAGACCCCGACCGCCTGCCCGCCTGCTTCGAGCGGAGCGCTTGGACGGACGACGGCGTGGTGATGGGGGTGCGGCACCGGGAGGCCGGTCTGGAAGGCATTCAGTTTCATCCGGAGTCGATCGGCACCCCCGATGGTCTGCAGGTCCTCAAGCGATTCGTGCTGGGTGCGCCGCGCGCCTGAGCGCCTCGCTCGAGCTCATCTCGAGCCCCCCCCAAAAAAGTCGAATGCCCCAGCCAGCACGAGGCTGACTGGGGCACCCGGTTTTTTTTGCCATCCGAACTCGAAGCTTGTACCGACGGTGGTACCCGCTCGAACCTCAGTTCGAGCGGTGGCTTCTCAGCGCGACACCGTCGCGCATCAGGATCGACTGCCCCGACCAAAACGCGGCCGACCCTGGGCTAGACCAGACTGCCTGATGCTTAGAGGCGGTCTTTCAGGGCCTTCGCCGGCTTGAAACCAACCGTCTTCGAGGCCTTGATCTTGATGGTCTCGCCGGTCTGCGGGTTGCGTCCCTGGCGAGCCTTCCTCTTGCGGATCTTGAAGGTTCCGAACCCGGGGTACGAGAACGTTCCGTCCTTCTTGATGGCGTTGGTCATCTGTCCGAAGACCGCGTCCACGACTTCCGTGACCATCTTCTTGGTCATCTCGGGGTTACTCTTCGCAATCACATTCAAGAGCTCAGCTTTAGTCATTGATCCTATTCCTCCTCGGGAGCGCGGCTTCGACGTCTGCGCCTTTCGGCTTCGTTGCTTGGTCTAGGCCTCTTACGCTCGACCCTTTTGCACTTCCTGAGAGCGGGCATCTCCGTCCTTGGAGACGCGCGATCAATTAGAGGGTGAATGAGGCTCTGTCAAGCACTGCCCCAACCTGTGGCGTGCTCTTCGATGACCATACCACACAGCTTGTGGCCACGAGAAAGCTCAATGGGTACGTGCCCGGCACTCCACAGGGCGCGCGGAGCACGCGTTGATCACGAGTGATCTCAAGCTCTTATTGATGCGTCGCGGTCAGCGGCGGGGGCGCACGCGAATGATTTGGCCCACGCGCAGCGTGCTCGAGCGCAGGCGGTTGAGCGTACGCAGGCTGCGCAGACTGACGCGATATTTCTGAGCGATGCGCCACAAGGAGTCGCCCCTTCGTACGCGATGCACGATGACCAAGGCGTCGCCGGGCGTCGCAGGCGGGTGGCCGCTAAAGACCTCGAGCGTCGCCTCTGCGGGCACGAGGGGATCGGAACGAAAAGGGATCGGAACGACGATCCCTTCGTAGTGATGCAACTTGTCTTGCGAGATCCGGTTGTGCGCGAGGATGAGCTCGGGGGTCGTCAGATAGCGTTCAGCGATCTTCTGCACCGTATCCCCACGAGCGAGCCGATGAAAGCGATAGGACTGCCGGGTCTCCGAGGCCATGGTGCGCAGGCCTTCTTGGCAATCGTGCCCACGTCCGTGAGGGACGCGCAGAGGGTAGTGCTCTCCCGGCGGGGTGATGCCGCGGTACAGCGCCGGGTTGAGGGTCTTCAGATCTTCTTCGCTAAACTGGGCACCACAGGCCCGAGCCACAGTGGCAAGGTCCGTCGCGACCGTAACCGTCATGACCTCCCATTCGAGCGGTGCTTCGTATTCGACGTCGGTGAAGCCAAAGTAGGCCGGGCTCTTCGAGACGATCGCGGCGGCGATGATCTTGGGCACGTACTGTTGCGTCTCCCGCATGAAGTACCGCGAGCGGGAGAGCCGCCAGAAGTCGGTCGTGCCCTGGCGAGCGATCGCTCGCCGGACTCGACCTTCACCCGCGTTGTAGGCCGCCCAGGCCAGCCACCAGTCCCCGAACTCGGCGTACAGGGCCTTGAGATAGCGAGCGGCGGCGTCGGCCGAGCGCTCGAAGTCTCTACGCTCATCCACGAAGAGGCCGATGCGCAGTCCGTAGCGCCGTCCGGTGGCGGGGATGAACTGCCAAGGCCCGGCGGCATTGGCAAAGGAGTAGGCCTTCGGCGACAAGCCGCTCTCCACCATGGCGAGGAAGATGAGGTCCTTGGGTAGCCCGTGACGTTCGAGGATCGGCACGTAGACGGGCGCCCACCGCGTGAGCCGACCCATCCACTTGCCGAACAACGCTCTGCCTCGACCGCGAAGAATGCGGAGCCACATCTGCACGCGGGGATCATCGGCGATGGGGATGTCGAAGGCCGCGGTGCCGGTCTCCGTGAAGGTGCTTTGCCATCGGAGGGTGGTCGATCGATGGGTTGCGAAGTGCTCGAGGTCGAAGGTCTCGTTCTCGGGGAACCAGCTCGGATCGGGATCGAGCGGGTGAAACCGCAGCATCGCGCGGAAGCGCTGCTCGGCGCTCGGGCTCGGTGGCGCAGGATCGAGCGCGACCGGCCCCTCGTCTTCGGGTTCCTCGAGCGTCTCCAGCTCGGCGTCCGGAGGAATGGTCCACCGCTCGTCGAAAGCACTCACGGTGGAGCTCTGCGTCTCGCTCTCCGCCGGACGGGCGGTCAAGAGCACCAAGGAGAGACAAAGGGAGATGGAGAGCCCGCTCATCGAAGATCGTCCGCCGCGAAGTCCACTGCGGGCCTTAGGGCCCGGCCGCGCTCAGCGCGTGACCCTCACCGGTCACTTCGCGAAGATAGGTCTGGTAGTTGAAGCGATCGCTGTGTTCGGGAACATGGCACATCTTCATGCACGTCCCCTCGCTGCTTTCGAGAACGATGGAGCTGGGGTCGCTGTCTTCGACGTGCAAGCTCCCTGGGCCGTGACACATCTCGCAGCCCACGTCCTTGCGGCCCGAAACGTCGGCGAGCCGACAGAAACCGCCGGGCTTTTGGTACCCGATGGTATGGCAGCCGATGCAGGTCAGGTCGAAGTGCTTGTTCGCATCTTCGAGCGTAGCCCAGGCCTTCGCGTGTTTGGTCTTCTGCCAGAAGGCATAGGCGTCCTCATGGCACTCCTGGCAAGGCGCCGAGCCGACGTAGACCGCGACCTCGGGCAAGGGGGCGCACGGCCGCACATCACCCTTCTCGAGGTTCATGTCCTTGAGCTGGGCGTAGTAGCTGCTGAGGAGCTTCTCCACCATCGGGTCGCTGGGGGTGTCCTTGCTCAGCGCAACGAGCTCGATGCGCAGCGACGAACCCGACCGGGGTGGCTCGGGGACCAGCAGTGCTTGCCTGCGTGCCTCGAGCTTTGCGATCTGCGCACGTCGTTCGTCTTGACTCGCGCCGCCCTCGCTCTTGCTCGAGGCCTCGAGCGCTCGTCTGAGCGCGGTGAGCTTCCGCTCCGTCAGCTCGAGTTCGCGCGCCTGCGCGTAGCCGGCGTCATCGAAGGCGAGCGGGCCCGGCGCGCGTGGTCCCAAGAGGCGCACGGTGAGTCGCCCCGCGTGTTGGCCCTGGCTGCCCGCCTCGGAGACGATGACCCCGCCCACTCTAAACGGCGGACTGGGAGGGCGTGTAATGGGCGAGCCCGGCGCTCGAACGATGAGGTCCAGCTCCGGCAACAACCGAGCGAGCTCGCGTGCGTCGGCCTCCTCCACGTGGGCGAGCAGCACCACCACCTCGGCCCCCTGCTCCTTTAGGCGCGAGAGTTCGGCCCGAAGGACCGGCGCGTACTCGATGGCCGTGACCAGCTCGGAGCCCGCGAAAGACTCCGGCCGCGCCACGCCGGTGAGGCCGAACTTGATGCCTCCGACCTCGCGAATGAAGGAGCGCGCCACCGAAGGGACCCCGTCTCCCACCGGGCGAACGTTGGCCGAAACCAGCGGAAAAGCACCCTCGTGCTGGATCTCCTTGAGGAGCTTCATTCCACCCAAGAGGTCGGACCGCCCAAGGTTGAGCGCCACCGCCCCCAGGTCTCTGTACACACGAGAGAGCAGCCGGGCCTTGAACAGGTGCTGCTCCTCGGTCGCGGCGTCGAGTCCTTCGGCGGGAAACAGGAGGTTGCCCGCGTCGACCAGGGCGTGCGGGACCTTGCTCGCGCGGATCACCGCCGCGAGCCGCGGGAGACCGCCGAGGGGCTCGGAGGTGCATCCGCAGGGCTCGATGTACCCGCTGACCTCGGTGCTGAAGTAGAGCGCCGCGACTCGGCCCGGCTCGGGCCTGGCGTTCATGGGTTCAGGGTGCCGATCGCCGTTTCGGCACGATGCTGCCAACAGCAGGACTCCAAGGACCGAGGGTTTCAGAAAGGACATGCACTCATCTCGAGGAGACCGAGGATCGGATCTCGAAGTCTCGACGCTACCAGAACCCCCGAGCGGCCGCGACCATTCGGGTCAGCCGCATCGGGGCAAGACCGCCCTATCGCATCCGACGCCAGAGGCTGGTGTATGAGATACCGAGCGCCGCCGAAGCATCCTTGAGGCTTCCGGTCTCACGAACCGCCGCGCGGATGAGGCCGCGCTCAAACTGCGCTCGGGCGTCCTTCAGCGATTTGATCTCTTCGATGCTCGTGGGCAGCGGCGGACCGCAGGGCGGGCCTTCCTCCGGAACCACGCGCTCGATGTCCCCGCCGAAGAGCCGACTGCGCTCCTCGCGAAGTGCCTGAGCGAGCCGGTCGTGCTCCTCTCGGAAGCTGCGGAGGTCCTGTACCTCGACTGCGACGGGCAGAAACTCGGCGAGCCCAGCCGAGAGGCGCTGCGCATCAATCCAGCGCGCGTGGTCGCGGCCGAGCACGACTTCGACCGAGTCGCCGTCGTTGCTGCCGCCGACAACCGCGGCGGGAATGCGGGAGTTTGGGTCTCGATCCGTCCAGCGGAGCAAATCACCCAGAAACGGCCCGGTCGCCGAGACACTGCAGAGCAGTCCAGCCCCGCCGCGAGGTCCGCCGTCGCCCAGCACCTCCAGCACCGAGCCGAAGCGCCTGACCACCACCGGCGTGCCGAGTTCCTTGGCCACCGACTCCACTTGGTCCGAGAGGTCCTGTCGGTCCACGACCAGGATCTCGGGCGCGTTTCGCTCGAGCCTAGCCACTGGACGAACCCTCTCGGCGCAGCCGCCGAGCCAACGTGGCCGCGGAGACCTCGAGGTACTTCGCAGCTTCTCGTGCGCTCTCGCAGAGGAGCTGCACACGGTCGATGTAGGCGCGTTCGAAGGCCTCACTCGAATCCTCGAGGCGGTAGGTGGAGATCGGGCCCACGGGCAGCGGTGGCGGCTGGAAGGTGCTGAGATCGTCGGTCATGGTCTCGGGCGGGTGGCCCAAGAGATCCATCTCTCGACGCTTGAGCCTGCGCGCCTCGCAGCGGTGCAGCAACTCCAGCGCCCGGAGCGCGCGAAACTCGAGCCCTCTGCGCAGATGCTGCTCCAGGCTCTTCTCGCTCACGTCGTCGGCCACGGCCATCGCCCCCAAGGCCCTCAGCATGGCAGCGGATGGCCCATCGGGACCGGGCTGCCCGAGCGCGATGACCGCGATCGTAGAGCTGACCTCGGAGCCAATCGTCTGGAGGAGCTCCGCGACTCTGGGACTGGGCGCCAGCAGGACCCAATGTTCACTGCTCTTGGCGGCGCGGGCGGCATCCTCGACCTTCGAGAAGACCATGAGCGAGTCTTCCCCAACCAGGCGCGTCAGAGTCTGGAGAATCTTGGGCTCGCAGGCGAGCGCGCCCACCCGCGTCTCCGTACCCAGCCCCTGCAGCTCCAGAACGGAACGAATCTCGGGCGTGAGCAGCGAACCCGGCACGTCGCGTCAGACTTATAACGAGACCCAATCCGGCCGCAATCCCAAACCGGGCCAATGGATAGGGGCATATTACGGCCTAAGTACAGTTAGTTACAGATATCCCGCGCCGGCGCTGGCGCTCGGAGGCTCGGTCCGGAGGGTTCGGGCGCCCAGAGGCTCAGTAGCGAGCCGCGAGTTCGTGGCGCTCTTCGACGTAGCGCCGCACGCCGTGGGCGATGGCGGAGGCCAGGCGATCCCTGTATTTCGCGTCGGCCAGCGCTTGCTCCTCTTCCTCGTGGCTGAGAAAGCCCGACTCGACGAGCACGGCCGGCATACGAACGCCGAGCAGCACAAAGAAGAGCGCCTTCTTCACGCCGAGGTCTTTCAGCACCCGGTCCGGCTGGCTCAGGTGATCCACGGTGGTGTGCTGGATGTACCCGGCGAGCCGACGAGACTCCTCGGCCGCGGAGCGCATGGCGAGATCGGCGAGCAGGAGCCGCAGGTCCCGCCCCACCGGTCCCGAGGGAAGCGGCGCCGACTCTTCGTCGTTCTCCGCCTCTTCCGGCGAGTCGTCCGTGATGAGCGCGGGGTCGTGCATGTCGCGATTCTCGCGGTTCGCGAGGCGGTTCGAGTAGCGGCTCGAGGTCGTGTTGAGATAGTAGGTCTCGATCCCGCGGATCTTACGGTTTCGATTTGCGTTCGAGTGGACCGAAATGAAGAGGTCGGCGTTCGCGGCGTTGGCGATCTGCGCGCGTCGTTCGAGCGACACAAACTTATCTTTGGTGCGCGTGTAGACGACCTCGATGCCGAGCTCCTTCTCGAGCTTGCGGCCGAGCGCCCGGGCGAGCGCGAGGTTCACGTCCTTCTCCCGCGTCCCGCGTCGACCGACCGCACCCACGTCCTTGCCGCCGTGACCGGCATCCACCACCACGCGGCGGATGCGAAGCGGGGACTCGATCCGAGGCTTCAGCGCCTCGCGGGTCGAGCGTGCAAGCGCCGGCGGCGGACCGCTCGGTCGAGGTTCTGCCCGCTTCTCCTCGGGCGCGGAAGGCGGGGGTTCGGAGACGATGGAGCGCGGGCTGGGCGCCTTGGGCTCCTTGACGATCTCCTCGAGCAGGCGCTCGAGCGCCTCCTTCTGAGCGAGCACCGCTTCCCGCTCATCCACTTTGGGCGAAACGGCTGGGCTCTGGTCCACGAGCACCTTCTCGCGTTCCGGACGAGGCACCACAAACGCCAACTTAGGCGCGCGCTCGAAACGAATCGACGCCAACTCCGCCCCCGGCTCGAGATCGAACACGAACCGCACGGTCTTCTCGTCGACCTGACCGACCCGCAGGCGCTTGACGCGGGCGTCGTCGATCGGGCGCTCGGTGAGTACGGCCGGGGCGGCCGTCAACGGCCGGACGTCGAAGTAAATGCGAGGCCGGTCGCCGCCTCGCCCGAGCACTTCTTGTCGGACGAGCTGCACACCGGCCTTCTCGAGACCTGGCAAAGCTACGAGCAGACGTTCTTCCTCGATCTCAATCTCCAGTCCTTCGAGGCGCGGCATCCGCGCGTCGGGCCTCGGAGCCTCGACGGGGGGCCGGGCGGCGACCTCCGCCGGCGCTGTCTCGAGCGCCTCGGCGAGCACCCGCGCGCGCTTGTCGTCATCGGCGCGACCCGACCAGCGGGCGAGTAGGCGGGCCGCTCGGACTCGGCCGAGGAGGGCCTCGGACCGCTCGTGGGCCGGCCCTTTTTCCGCCGCGTCCACAAAGAGCTGCTCGAGCTTCTCGATGTTGTGCCGCAAGCGGAGCTTGGACTCGTCCTGCTGCAGCTCGCTTTCGGCGGCTTTGGCCCGAGCGAGCGGCGAGACCGACTCGGCCTGGGCCGAGGGCACATAGACGAAAGCGAGCAGCACGAGGGTCGGGATGCGTCGAGCTCGAAGCGTCACTCGCCCACTATCAGGCGCACCCCGCCATACATCAAATTTTTTGCCTCGGGCGCAGGGCCGTGACCAGACGCTCCGCGTCAGGCGCGCGGCGCCGGCAAGCGCGCAATGAGGCCGCGCACCGCTTGATCGACCTCTTCGAGTCGGAACGGCTTGTCGATGTACGCGTCCGCGCCATAGATCGGTGCGGTGGCCGCATTGGTCTCCGAGCCGATGCCCGTCGCCATGATGATGCGGACGTGATCGAGCTCTGGGCGATCGCGGACGTACTGCGAGATCTCCCATCCATTCAGGCCCGGCATCATCACGTCGAGAAGCACGATGTCCGGGTGCTCGGTGAGAATTCGCTCCAGAGCCTGATCGCCGTCCTCGGCCTCGGTGACGTTGAAGCCGCGCTTGCGCAGATAGGGAACGAGGAGATTCAAGACCTCCGGCTCATCGTCCACCACGAGGATGTGCACATCGGCGGGAAGTCGGGCGAACGGCGGCGGGGCCGATGAGCGATAGGTCGGCGCGAGCGCAGGCGGTGGACTCTTCTTGGCGGGCGGCTTCTTCGCCTTCGCGGGGGCCTTCTTCGCCTTCGCGGGGGCCTTCTTCGCCTTCGCGGGGGCCTTCTTCGCCTTCGCGGGGGCCTTCTTCGCCTTCGCGGGGGCCTTCTTCGCCTTCGCGGGCGGCTTCTTCGCGGCCTTCTTCTTCAGCGCCATGCCCGCGCTCTATAGCACTGCGAGCGCCTTTTGAAAGCCCACGACCAGGTTTGGCGCGAAAGCGCCGCATTCTTGGCGGTAGCGAGCCAGCCCGGCGCTCAGCCGAGCCACCGCGAGACTGGGGCCGTGGAAGTTCCGGGAGGGGCTCCCGGGGACCGGTCGCGCGCGGCCCTCCGCCCACCACTCGCCCGCCTCATGGAGGAGATCGACCCCGTCGCGATGCGCGACCCCGAGAACGCCGGGGAGGATCGCCGGGTAGACGACGGGGCCGGGCCTCGCCGCGACCACTACACAGCCCTGCGCGACGACCGAACGGACCGCGGCCTCCAGATCGTGATTGGGGTTGGGGGTCCCCAGCGGCACCGCAATGATCTCTGCCCCGAGCTCTGCCGCGCTCAGGATGGCGAAGGCGAGGCGCTCGGCGTCGGTGCTCGGGCGGGCGTCGGTCACGCGGACCGAGATCAGCTCCACCTCGGGCGCGAGATGAAAGAGAAGCGCCGCGCAGGCGGTCCCGTGCCCGACTCGGTCCCCGTGAAGGTCCGGCTGCTCGACGAAGAGCCCACTCGGACCGCGAACCACCCCAACCTGAAGTCCACTCCGCCGGATGTGAGGGTGTTCGAAGTTGACCCCGGTGTCGAGCAGAGCCACACGCACGCCGCGCCCGGTGGCCCCAGGCGCGAGCTTTGGCGCGGTCGGCTCTTCGCTCAAGGCTCTTCCTCGCGCATGCGGCTCTGCCAGGCAGAAAGCAGGTCCCAGGCCTGGCGCGGGCTGAGGTCATCGAGCCCCAAGGCTAAGAGGTCCTCTCGGAGCAGCTCGAGCGCGCGATCACGAGCGGTGCGAGGCACGAAGAGATCGAGCTGGGGGACCGGCCGCCCCGGACGCTGGCTGTCGAAGGCCCCCTGCTCCACCGCGGTCAGCTCATGGGTCTCGAGCACCGAGAGGAGCTCCCGGGCGCGAGCGAGCACGACCGCGGGCAGCCCGGCCAAACGGGCCACCTGCACCCCATAGCTCTTGTTTGTGGGACCAGGCAGAAGCTTCCGCAAGAAGACGATCTGCTCGTTCCACTCTTTGACCGCGACGTGGAAGTTCACGATGCCAGGGCGTTCGCGCGAGATGTCGGTCAACTCGTGATAGTGCGTGGCGAACAGCGTGCGTGCACGAATCGTGTCGTGCAGGTGTTCCGCCACCGCCCAAGCGATGGAGAGACCATCGAAGGTGCTGGTCCCGCGCCCGATCTCATCGAGGATCACGAGGGAGCGAGGGGTGGCCGACCTCAAGATGCGGGCGGTCTCGAGCATCTCGACCATGAAGGTCGAACGGCCCCGCGAGAGATCGTCGCTCGCGCCCACCCGCGTGAAGATCCGATCCACGAGCCCGAGTCGCGCACGCTTGGCCGGCACGAAGCAGCCCATCTGAGCCATGAGGGCGATGAGCGCTGTCTGCCTCATGATCGTGGATTTTCCGGCCATGTTGGGTCCGGTGATGATCATCAGGCGGTGCTCTCCGCCGATGGATAGGTCATTGGGGACGAATCCTTCGTCGAGCAGCTCCGCGCGAGCCTCGAGCACCGGATGCCGACCATCCAGGATCTCGATCTCGTCCCCCTCGTGCAGCTCGGGTCGCGTGAACTCCCTCCGCTCCGCGAGGAACGCAAAGGCCGCCAGGACGTCGAGCTGCGCCAAGGCCGCTGACAGCTCTCGAAGCGCGAGCACGTGCTGGGTCACCTCCTGCACGAGCGCTTGAAACAGGAGGCTCTCGCGCGCCAGGCGCTTCTCGTCCGCCGAGAGGATGCGCTCCTCCAGGCCCTTCAGCTCCTCGGTGAAGTAGCGCTCACCGTTCACCGTGGTCTGCTTCCGGATGTAGTCCTTGGGCACCGAGGCCAGGTTCGCCTTGGTCACCTCGATGAAGTATCCAAAGACGCGGTTGTACCGCACCTTGAGCGAGCCGATGCCCGTGCGTTCACGCTCGCGCCGTTCGAGGTCGACGAGCACCCCCTTGCCGTCCGAGGAGAGCCGAACCCACTCGTCGAGCTCGGCGTCGAAGCCGGGCAAGAACACCGTCCCCTTGCCCAGCTCCGCAGGCGGATCCTCCACCACCACTTCAGCGAGTCGCTCGTGAAGCGGTGCGAGACAATCGACACGACACAGCTCCGCCAAGCGCCCCCGCGCAGGCGCGCGCTCCTCCGGGCTCACCGGCAACGATGGTTCGTGTTCGTCGCCGGTCGCGCGCAGGGCGGCCTCGAACACGAGCGGCGCCTGTGCGAGCGAGACGCGGAGTGCCGCGAGATCCTTCGGCCCGGCGCGTGCCATCATCACCCGGCTGATGAGCCGGTCGAGGTCGTAGACCTGCTCCAGCGCGCGCCGCACTCGATCGAGGGCGGACGGGCTGCGAACCAGGGCCTCCACCGCGTCGAGCCTGGTCTCGATCTCCTCGAGATCCACGCTCGGTCTTTGGAGCCAGGAGGCCAACAGGCGCCCCCCCATCGCCGTCTTCGCCGAGTCGAGCTCCGTGAGCAGCGCGCCCTCGCGGTCACCCGAGGCAGAACGAAAGAGCTCGAGGTGCGCACGACACTCGCCGTCGAGAACGAGGGCCTCACCCGGCAGATAGGGTTTGAGCGCACTGATGTGCCCCAGCGTGCCGCCGCGCTTCTTCTCGAAGGAGGCCTCACGGAGCTGAGTGTGTTCCGCGTAGCGCAGCACGAGCCCGGCGGCCCGACGCGCCTCCTCCGGCAAGACCGCCGCGAGCCCATCCGCTTCGTCCGAGCCGAGCAGGCTCGCGAGTGCGGTGGATGCCTCCGGGGCCGAGATGGGAGCCACCAGGGTAGCGACGAGCCGCCCGGTGATGCGGAGCGGCTCGACAAGCGGGGTCGGGCTCTCCGGGTCTTCCTCGCAGAGGACCTCCTTCGCCTCGAGCCGGTGCAGCTCTTCGAGCATCAGCTCCACGCTGTGGAGCGTCGTGGCCCGGAACTCGCCGGTGCCCAGGTCGAGCGCCGCCAGTCCAATGACCGGAGCCTGGCTCTTCCCACGCTTCGGACGACCCATGGTCACCGCCGCGAGGAAGCTCGCCCGTCTGGAGCTCTGGCTTGGATCGATGAAGGTGCCCGGGGTCAGCACGCGGGTCACCTCGCGTTTCACGAGACCCTTGGCGAGCTTCGGGTCCTCGACCTGGTCAACGAGAACGACGGTGCGCTGGTGATCGTTGATGAGCCGCGCCACGTAGCCCTCGACCGCATGGTGGGGCACGCCAGCCATCGGCACCGGGTCCTTCTCCTTTGAGCGCGCGGTGAGGGTGATGTCGAGGAGCCGAGCACAGGTCTCGGCGTCGTCGTGGAAGGTCTCGAAGAAGTCCCCCATCCGAAAGAGGACGATGGCGCCCGGATGCTCGTTCTTGACCGCGAAGTACTGCTGCATCATCGGCGTGAGCCGCTGATTCGCTTCCAGTGACGGTGCCTGCGAAGTCATGACCGCCGGCTCAGCCCTTGTGGGCGATGAACCAGGCGGCATAGCGCTCGATCACGGCGTTGCGCTCCGCCTCCGGTTCATTCACCAGCTCGTGGTAGTAGCCCGCGAGTCGCTCGATGCTGCGGTCGGGCATCGCGAGTCGCGCAGCAACCTTGTCCGCGGCTTCGGCCGAGGCCACTTTGTCGTCGCCCCCGTAGAGCAGAATGGTCGGCAGCTTCAACTCGGACGCACGTTCGTAAACCCGCGCCATGGCCGTCACCGCTTCCGTGTACCAACGCGCCGTGGCGCTCTTGTTGTTCAGGGGGTCCGCGTCGTAGATGCGCGCCTGCTCCGGATCGCGGGAGACGTCTCGACCCTCGAGCCCCGACGGGAGCGCGAGCTTCGGATAGAGGGAGGAGGCCATCGTCCCGAGCTTGCTCTTCCAGGCCGGCACCGCCACCGCTACCCCGCAGAGCGGCGACGAGAGCGCGAGACCGGCGAGATCCTTTCCCCCGCCCGCGAGCAGCCAGTGCATCGCGATGAGCCCCCCCATGGAGTGCCCGAAGAGAAAGATCGGCCGGCCGTTCGCCTCCTGACGGACCTCGTCCACGAGCGCGCTCGCATCCAGGTGGTAGTCGTCGAAGCGCGCGACGAAACCTCGCACACCGGTCGATCGACCGTGCCCCCGAAGATCGACCGCGAGGGTTCGGATGCCCTGCTCTCCCCACGCGCGGCCGACGTGGGCGTATCGCCCCGCGTGCTCGCCGTAGCCGTGGATGAGGGCCACGTAGACCTGGGCTTCGCTGGGACCAAACCGATGGAGGTGGAGTTCCAGGCCGTCTGCGGCCTTCAGGGTCGACACTTCAGTCCTCGCTCTCTTGGGCGGACGACGAGGTGTTGGCCTCGCGCATGAGTTCCTCGATCGACTTCACCCTGGGCGCGGCCTTCGTGGGTGCGTCGTCGTCTTCGTCGTCTTCGTCGTCTTCGTCTTCGTCCTCATCCGCTTCGTTGGCCTCGCGCATGAGCTCTTCGATCGATTTGACCTTCGGCGGCTCGCTCTCGCCGTCCGCTTCCTTCATGAGCTCCTCGATGGACTTCACGCCTTCCGGCGCCGCCTGAGGCTCATCCTCCTCCGATTCGGGGTCCACCACCGCCTTGGATGGGCGCTCGAAGAAGGACTCCCCGCGGACCATGCGGACCAAGCCGACCGAGGTGGGCTCGTACCAGGTGATGATCATGAGCCCGCCGAGCATCAGCAGGATGAAGATCCCGACCGAGCGAATGACAAAGCCGATGGACTTCTGAAAGAGCGACGCGGAGACGAAGAGGTTCAGCCCGATAGGCGGGGTGAGGTAGCCGATCTCCAGGTTCACGACGAAGATGATGCCGAGGTGGATGGGGTCGATGCCGAAGCTCGCGGCGATGGGCGCCACCAGCGGAGCGATGACCAAGATGGCGCTGATGATGTCCATGAACGCGCCCACCAAGAGCAGGAACACGTTCAGCACGAGCAGGAAGGTCACCTCCGTCAGCTCGAGCTTTGTCAGCCACTTCACCGCCGCGTCAGGGATCTGCTGATCCACGAGGAAGTGATTCAAGGCAAAGGAGAGATTCATGATGATGAGCAAAGAGCCCATCACGATGGTGGAGTCGACGAGCAGCGGGGGCAGCTTCTTCAGCTCGAGCTCGCGGTGGATGAACTTCTCGACCACAAAAGCATAGACGGCGGAGACCGCGGCCGCTTCGGTCGGCGTGAAGAAGCCGGTGGGCCCAAAGATGGGGTAGATGCCGCCGAGCACGATGACCGGCAGGAGCAGCGCCCAGAACCCGTCCAGGAAGCGTTTGGAGATGAGCTTCAGGGATGGCGGCTTCAGGGAGGAGAACGAGAAGTCCGGACGGATGATGCCCTGGTAGACCGAGTAGCCGACGAGAATGCCGCCAATGAGGAAGCCGGGGAGCAGGCCGGCGATAAAGAGGTCGGCGACGTTGGTGGCCATCGTCCCGCTCACCACGATCGCGTAGATGATCATGGGGATGGAGGGAGGAATGAGAATGCCCAGCGACCCGGCGGAAGTGACGAGCCCGACCGAGAACTTCTCGTCGTACCCGGCCTTCACGAGCGCCGGAAGCATGATCGAGCCGATCGCGATGACCGTGACCGGGGAGCTGCCCGAGATCGCCGCGAAGAACATACACGAGAGCACCGCCGCCGCCGCGAGCCCGCCTGGGAGCCAGCCGACGAGTGCATCCGCGAAGGAGACGACTCGCCGAGCGATACCGCCCGCGGTCATCATCGAACCCGCGATGACGAAGTACGGGATGGCGAGGAGGACGTTTTTGTCGGTGAGCGAGAAGATCTTCTCGATGATGAGCTCGTAGCTCCAGAACTCCTGGTACTCATTGGCCACGAAGTAGAAGCACGCGATCGACAAGAGCCCGATGGTCACGAACAGCGGGGTCGACAACAGCATCAAGAGCAGGATGGTGCCGATGACGACGAACGCCTTCGCGGAGACAAAGAGGAACAGCGAAACCGCGACCGCGACCCAGATGAGGCTGCCCGCTTTTTTCCTAGAGAAGCAGAAGCCGCCGACCACGACGAGCAGCGCGAGCAGCAGGAGCTTGAAGACGTCGAGGCTCATGAGTGGGCTTCGCTCGCGCCCTCTCCCTGCGCGCCTCCGTGGGAGGCCAGAAGATCGACCTCCTTCGCTCCGGTGAAGATCACCCCGAAGAAGCGGGCGCCGGTGAGCGCAAAGCCGATCAGGATAGGCATGGTGGCGGCCCAGTACGGGATGGGCAGCGACTCGAAGATGCCTGCGGTTCGCTCGGACTCGACCCAGTCCTGCCAGTTGGCGCGCACGTAGCCTATCGACCAGATGGAGAGCAGCGCGCAGAGCGACACGGTGACGATGCCCGCGGCGATCTCATGCGGACGTTTCAGCCCTTCGGGAACGAGTCGGCGGACGGCGTCCACCGTGATGTGCCGTCCGGTCTTGGCCGCCATCGAGGAGCCCAGGAGCCCGACCCACATGATGAGGACCAAGGAGAGCCGCTGAGACCAGCCAAAGCCGTTGGGCGCGAGGTAGATAATGCCGATGCTCAGCATGATGCCCGCGAAGGCGCCCAGGCCCACGACCACCTTGCGACCAGTACTTCGGCCCTCCACGCGGCGGGTGAATCCACCGAGCAAGGAGAGCACGAAGAAGATGACGATGAAGGTCGTCGCGGTCTCGAGGTCCGCCGAGCGCGCCGTGCGCCAGACCACGTCGACGAAGACGGTCACCGTCATGACGATGAGCGCGACGCTGACGATGAGCTTCTCGCCCTCGTACAGGAGATCGTCAACCTTGGAGAGAAACGACGGCGCACCCTCGCCTTTGGCGCGAGAGAAGAGAGCACCGGCTGCGAGCACGATCAGGATGTAAGGCACCCCGACCCACGGAAAGGCCAGGAGTCCGACGGACAAGACGAGAACCGCGCCGAAGACTCCTCGCAGCAATGCGTTCAACCCTTCTTCTGGGCGGCCCAGGCCTTTTTGCCCTCGAGCACGGCCTGGAACATGGCTTTGCCCTTCTTGCTGGCCTTCTTCATGTACTTCCCAAAGATGGCCTCGGTCGCTTTGCGGTAGGTCTCGCGCTGCTCCTTGGTGAGCTCACACACCTCGATCTTCGAAGCGCGGAAGTTCTCGAGCAGGCCGTCGCGGATCTTCCGAACGCCGTCTCGGCCAAACTTGGTATCTTCCTCCGCTTGGGAGAGCAGCAGAGCCTGGTTCTCCTTGGACTGCTTGTCGAACCACTTCTTCGAGTAGACGATCATCGCTGGCTGATAGACGTGGTCCGTGATGGTGAAGTACTTGATGCCCTGGTACCAGCTCACCGCGAAGGTGAAGAGCGGGGTGTTCGAGAAGCCGTCGACCGTACCTTGCTGAAGTGCAGGAAGGACCTCGGGCACCGCGATCTCGACCGGGTTGGCGCCGAGAGCCTTGAAGGTGTCGAGGTGAATCGTGGCCTCTTGGCTGCGAATCTTGAGGCCCTTCAGGTCCGCCGGAGTCCGCGCACAGCCGGTCTTGAGCGCGATCCCGTGCCAACCGTTTTCGGCCATTTGGAAGAGCACGAAGCCGCGGTCCGCGAGCAGCGCCGCCGCGTGGGGGCGAACGTACTTGTCGAGCACGAAGTCAGCCTCCTCCGATGACTCGAACAGGAACGGGGCCTCGAGGCCGTAGAGCTCTGGGACCACGGTGGCGATGGCGGCGGTGGAGCCACCCCAGATCTGTATGCGGCCTTCGCGGGCCTCACGCACGGTCTCTTTCTCACCGCCGAGGCGACCTCCGAGGTACACCTTCACCTTGTAGGCACCCTTGGACTCTGTCTGGATGCGCTTCTTGACGCGGTCCATGAGCGCAGACCACGGCGTGTTCTCTGGTGCCACGGTGGCGACCTTGATGACCTCCGGGCCTTCGGCCGAGGCCAGGGCCGAAACGGCGGAGACGCCCAGCGCGGTCACAAGAGAGAGCAGTGCCTTAGGATGGAGAAGGTTCATCGTGAGGGTCCTTTCCCGCAGAGGGAGGTGAGAGGCTCAGAAGATGTCGTCGGCGAGCTTGAGCATGCGCGGAGCCGCCCGCTTCGCGGCGCGGTTCTCGGGTGCGATGTCCGGACTGTCTGTGTCGGCTCCGTTAATGACCTCGCCCAAGAGTCGCTCATACATCTCCCGATCATCCAGCTCCTTCGCCAGGAACTCGGCTTGGACGACCTTGGTGGGCAGATATTCGGATGCCAGCTCCTGGGCGGCCTTGAAATGCTCTTCCGACTTCTTCAGATCTTTACCGGCGATGGAGGGGAGCGCGGAGTAGAAGGCACCGAAGTAGCGATCCGGTCCGGCGTAGAAGTAGGACGGGTCGATCTCCTTGATGCGGCGCATGGCGGCGGCCACTCGGTCCTTGTAGAACAAGCGCGCCGACAACCCCTTGGCGTTCGCAAAGCGAGAGAGGTTGGTGCAGTACCAATAGGCGGCGGGCACCGCAGGCTTCTCGATGAGGCTGATGGCTTTCTCGAATTCACCGCCCGCGCGCATGGTCTCCTCGAACTTGGGGTCGAGGAGCAGCAAAGCGCGCTCACCCCAGTCGACGGCCTTTTGGTGGAGTTCGAGGCGCAGCGTCTCGAGGTTCTCGGGCTCCTCGTTGTTCAAGTGCCCGTCGACCAAGAAGTAGTAGGCGCGAGCGAGCCACACCATGGGCTCGGCGTTCTTGGGGTCGGCCTTGGCCGCCGCCTCCCACTTCTCGATGGCCACATTCAGCTGGGCCTTGTCGTCCCGCTTCGCCCACGCGGCGTTCGCGGCTTCGAGGAGCGCGGAAGCCCCCGCGGTGGAGGTGCCCGTCCCCGCCCCTGCCCCGCCCTCGGTCTCCCAGGCCGCTTTGCGGCCGGCGCTGGCGCATGCGCTGGAAAGCGCGAGGATGGAAAGGAGAACGGTGAGTTGCTTGATCTGCCCCATGAACGGCGGCCTTAGCGGTCTTCCACCACCATGTCAAACACGGGGTACCGGAGCCGCCTCCTTTTTTGCGCTGCATCATTCACGTTATGCTGCGCGGCCTTGCCAGGGATCGAAGAGCGAACACGAGCGCTCAAAGCGGAAGCGCGACGACTGGGCTTCGAGAAGGTCGGCGTCGCGCGGGCGGGTTCGGCCGATCCGGAGGGCCGAATGCGCGCGTGGCTGGAGCGCGGGCATGGAGGCGAGATGACCTACCTCTCGCGGACGCTGGCCGAACGTGAGGACGCCACGGTCCTATTGCCGGGGGCGCGCTCCGTCGTGGCCCTCATGCTCTCGTACTGGCGTCCCGAGTCCGAGCGACTGGCCGGCGCGGAGGTGGGCAAGGTCGCAAGGTACGCGGTGGGCCGCGACTACCACGTCCTCGTTCGGCGCAAGGTTCGCGCCCTCCGGAAGTCCCTGCTGAGGCTCGATCCGTCGGCGGAGGTGCATCCGACGATCGACACCTCCCCCGTGATGGAGCGGGCCTGGGCGGAACGTGCGGGCATCGCCTGGATCGGGAAGTCGACCATGGCGATCGCGCCCGAGCTGGGTACGTACACGTTCCTCGCGACGCTCGTGACTACGAGCGAGCTCGTGCCCGATCCACCTTCGATCGATCGCTGCGGCAGCTGCACTCGATGTCTGGACGCGTGCCCCACCCAAGCTTTCCCCGCGCCGTATGAGCTCGATGCCACCAAGTGCATCACCTACTGGAACGTGGAGCGAAGCGGCGACTTCACGCCCGAGACCCCGGCGCTCCACGGTTGGCTCGCCGGCTGCGACGTCTGCCAGGAGGTCTGCCCCTGGAACAAGTTCAAGCAGGCCTCCCCCGAAGCGCGGTTCGGCCCCACCGCCGCGCTCGACGCGCTCGATCTGACCCGGCTCGCGGATCCCGCGGACGCGGACTACCACGAGGCGCTCGTGGACAAGACCGCGCTCAAGCGTACCGGCGGCGAGGCTCTGTCGAGAAACGCGCGTGTGCTGCTTCGAGAACAAACGAAGCTCGACTGAACGAGCGGCTCGTGGCAGCACCCCTTCTCGTGAAGAGCACGCGCCTCGTCGGCATCCTCTTGTTCCTGCTTTCGAGCTGCGCGAGCTCACGCGCCCTCGAGTCCAGCGCCCCCGCGCTCGAACCCGCCGTGGCTCGAGCCAAGCTCGCCCGGATCTCGGCGAAGACGGTGCAGCTCTGGGTCGTCGTCCACGTGCGCGCTCAGAAGAACCTGCGGCCCGACGGGAGCATCGACGAAGCTGCACTCATGGCGGGCGCGGTGGAGGATGCCACTCGAGCCATCAGCGGCGGCGCGGACGCAATCATTCTGATCAACGCGCGCGCGGAACTCCCCCTCTACGAACGAGTCCTCCACGCGGTGCGGGAGCGGCATCCGCGTTTCCCGCTGGGCATCAGCGCGCTCGCCTATGGCCCAGAGAACCTCACGGAGGGCTTTCGTCTGGCCCGCATGTTCGCCGCGGACGTGGTCTGGTGTGAGGTCGTGCCCGACGAAGGCTTCGAATACGAGGATGACGACGGAAGTTACAAGCCCGCCGTTACCACGCCACGCGCACTCGCGTTCGAAGTTCAGCAACGAGATCGCCCAGAGGCCATGCACGTGGCCGGCGTCCACATGAAGTACACGCGCCCCACGGATGGGTTCGCCTTTCCCGATGCGATGGCGCGCGCGCGCGGCGGCGTGGATGGGATCATCGTCACCGGCCCACAAACCGGCGTGCTCGCGGACGTGGAGCGCATCCGCACCGCGCGCGAGATCGCCGGCGAGCACGTGCTCGGCCTCGCAAGCGGCGTCTCCGTCGACAACATCGAGAGCGTCATCGGCTTCATCGACTTTGCCATCGTGGGGACCTCGCTCAAGCGCACCGATGACCCCCTGCGCATCGACGAAGAGAAGGTGCGCGCGCTGCGGGCGAAGATGGACGCCTTGCGACCCTGAGCGGCCACTGATGGTCGCTTGCTTCCTGGCGTCGTCCGAGGTGAAGCTCAGTGAGGATGAACGCGCCGTTGTTTGAGCAGGCTGGAGGCCTCGAGGGGCTTCGACGGGTCGTCACGACGTTTTACGACGCCATCTTCGTGGACGTCATGATCGGGTTCTTCTTTCAGAGCCTCGACAAAGACATGCTCATCGACCGCGAGGTCGAACATGCCGCGAGGATGCTCGGCGCCGAGCACATCGAGTACAAGGGGAGGCCCCTGCGCGAAGCCCATGCGAAGCACCCGATCATGGGCGGGCAGTTTGATCGACGCACTCAGCTGTTGCGTGAGGCGATGGAGACCCACCAGCTTCCGGGTCCGGTGAAGAAGGCCTGGCTCGAGCAGACCGAGCGACTGCGCCCACTCATCACGAAGGACTCGAAGGCGGAGTGTCGCGATGAGGATCTCGGTCCCCCTCGAAAACGCGGAATCCTCTTTCGAGGACCCTCCGGCTGAAAACGGGCCGACTCAGGTCTCGGTTCGACGCTCGGGCGGGGTGGCCCCGGGCGGAGGTGCGAAGAGCTTGTGCAGCTCCTCGGCGAGCGGACGACAAGCCGGCTGGATCTCGAGTCGCTCCGAGAGCACACGCGCCGACTGCTCGAGGTTGCTGAGCACCTTGGCCCTCGCCCGGTTGCTGGACGCGAGACGCGCCCGCATCTCCTTGAGGGCGCCGTCGAGCTGGTCGGCCTGCCGGTGCAACGTTTCTCGGAGCTCGAGGATGCGGCTGGCGATGGAGGCGCAGGACGCGGACATCTTGGCGATCTCCGCCTCGATCTTGGCGAGTTCGTGCGCGCGAGCCGAGAAGCGCGCGCGCGAGGCACCGGCCCGTTCGTAGGAGTTCCGCAGCGCCGCTTCGTCGCCTTGGCTCTCGAGCCGAGCGATCTCGGCCCACGAGGCGTCGAGGATCTTCGAGGCCTCATCGCGCTGTTCCCGAAGCTTGCCCGCGGTCTCTTGTGCTGCGGCGATCTTTCGCTTGAGTCGAGATTCCTCGCCGGCGAGATCTTCGATCTGGCGCCCGAACTGACCTCGGGCGTCCTTGGCGCGACGCTCGGCGCCTTCCACCCGTTTGCGGTCCTCGCCCATCTGATTCTCGATGCGCGCGACCTCGATGCTCGCCCGATACAGTTCCTGGAGGGAACTCTGAACATCCGGCGCGGCGGAGACCTCGCTGGGGGCCACGGCCGCCATGCGCCCATACATGATGGAGCGGAGCGCCCAATGCGCGACGCCGCCCGCGCTGAGGGGCGCGGCCTCGCCCCCCCCCGTCGGCACCCGAGGCGGCGCGGGCACAGGGTTGAAGTCGAGCTCGCGAGGGGTGGCGCGCATCTGCGTCTTGATGTCTTCGTGGAGATGGTGCGCGTCCCGGTATCGGTCAGAGACCTTCTTCTGCAAGAGGCGCAGGATCATTCGCTCCATCTCGTCCGAAGTATCGGCCCGAAACTGCTTTGGCGAAGGCGGGGGCGCTTCCTGGTGCATCTTCAGGATGTGTTTTCGGTCCGCGCTCACAAAGGGCAGCCGACCCGTCAGCATCTCGAAGGCGAGCACGCCGAGCGCGTAGAGATCCGAAGCGGGCGTCGCATCTTCACCTCGGGTCTGCTCGGGCGACATGTACTCGGGCGTACCGAAGACCGCACCTTCGGGGGCGAGGCGGGCATCTTTGGCCAGAGCCGCGAGGCCAAAGTCGAAGACCTTTACCGAGTCGGCGCGACCACCGCGCTCCACGAGAAAGACGTTATCGCTCTTGATGTCCCGGTGCACGACCCCGAGGTCGTGGGCTCGAGCGAGCGCGGCGACAGACTGCTCGAGAATATCCAGCAGTCGAGGGACAGGCATGGGGCCGCGCGCAATCAGGTGCGACAGCGGCTCCCCGACCAGGTATTCCATCACGAGGTAGTAGAGACCGTCTTCGGTGTCTCCAAAGTCGTAGATGTCCACGATATTGGCGTGGTTGACTCGATTCGCGGCGCGCGCCTCGCGGAGGAACCAATCTCGATGATGCGTCTCTCCTCGGCGCACCGGCTGGAGGATCTTGATCGCGACGATGCGATCGATCAGCAAGTGGCGGGCCTTATACACCGCACCGATGCCGCCCTCGCCCGCTCGAGCCTCGAGGCGATAGCGCTCGGCGATGATCCGACCGATCATCGGATCTCGGGGCCGCGACGAAGATTGGCTGCGGCCAGCCGCCCGGGCATCGGTCACGCGGAGGCTCCCTTTCCTGGGGCAAACAAGGGGCTCATCTTCTGGTTGGCCAGGATTCGTGTCAATGGAGGGCCTGGAGACGAGATGTCCCGGGCAGATTCCTCCGGCCCTGAACTATCGGACCGGAAACTTCGGGTGTAGGCTGCCGTGGGGCACGATGCAGGATTGAGCGCACGCGAACCCACAGACCTGTCTCACCGGTCCGACCTCACGCTCTCGGACTTCGTCCTCGCGTTGACGAAGACCATCTTGCGACCGGGCGGCTACTCCAAAGATCAGCCGGAGGCGGTGAGGTCCGTCGAGGCCGTCCACAAGGCTTTCTCGGACCTGATGCAAAACCGCGGTTCGGAGCTCACCTTCGAGCTTTCGGAGCCGCCCAGCAGCCTAGGTCCCCATGACATCCTCATCGACGACGGCCTGAATCAGCAGTTTGCTCGCCAGATCCTGAGCCAGGGCATCGCGGAGACCTTCGCGGCCAAGCTGGTCGAGTATTTCGTCTCCCAGCGTCTCCTCGTGCTCGTGATGAAGAAGGGAATGGCCAAGAAGGACCTCGAGGCCTTTCTCGAGCGGCGAGGCGACCGCGAGCGGCGTGGCCCCAACGACGTCATCCTCGAGACCGCCCACGATCTCGCCCAGCACGGGGTCCACAACCTCCTGCTGGTCCCCGACGCCGACCGCCCGGCCGAGCTCAGCGGGCGGGTCTCATGGCGAGCCGAGCTTCTGCTCGCACGAATCGCACGCGAGGCCGACGCCATCCCTCAGGTCGCCAAACTGTGGGGGGAAGACCCGGTCGATTTGGCCCGCAAGACCTTCGCTGGCGTATTTGGGAAGCGTCACGTGGTGGAGACCCTCTTCGCCGCCGCGGTTCATCTTCCCGAAGTACTTCCGGATGAGCCTATGCAGAAAGAGGTCGACCGAGCACTCCTCGCCTCGCTGCAAGGGAGTCTTCTGACGGGCTTCACCCAGCGCCTGACCGCGCCGAGCCCGAACGCGAACACGCTGGAGCTCACCCGAACGCACCACTTGATCCAGAAGTGCGCCGCACTCCTGCTGCACGCGGGCACGCCGGAGGCCCTCGCCGCCCTGGTGCCGCTTCAAGAACGCGGGCTGATCCGAGAGACCGCCATGGACGAACCACAGCGGAAGCTCATGCGGGCGGCGGCGCTCGCCAAGGCCGCGAGCACCTCGATGACCCGATTCCGAGCGCTGCTCTCCCACGACCACGATGCTCGGCCCTTCGCGAGGCTCATCGAAGACCTCGAGCTCTTGACCCTCGGCATCGGACAGCAGCGAGACTTCCGGCAGGCGGCGGCCTTCGCTCGCATCCTGCGCGAGTACGCCGACGGCGTGGAGCAAGGCCCTCCCGACTCAGCCGCGCTCGCGCGAGCCGCCCTCTCCAGACTCGGCGCCAGCAACCTCGCGCAAGCGCTCCACCGCGCGCTCATCTCGCCGCGAGAGTCGGGCGGCCGCGCGCAGGAGTTCCTCGCCTTGTTTGAACCCGCGGAGCGGTCCGCCATTCTCAGACAGGTCTTGCGCGACACCCCCGAGGTGTCTCTCAGGCAGTGGGCGATCGATCAGCTCAGTGAGGTTTCGCCCAAGGTGAGCGGCTTCTTGAGTGAATCGATCGCCACCCCCGGCGTGCAACCGGGCTTGCTCCGGAGCCTCTTCTCCGTCGCAAGAAAGACACGAGACGTCTCCGCCTTCGATGCGATCGAACGTCACCTCTCGAACTCGAAGGCCCAGTTGAGAGCCGAGGCCTTGTCCACCCTCATCGAGCTGTCGGTCGAACGAGCCGCGCCAGCCATCGAACGGGGACTCGAGGATCCAACCCCCGAAGTTCGAAAGATCGCTCTTCCGGCCGTCGGCCAGATCGAGCTCGCGAAACCGCGCACCATGGATCTGCTGCTCGCACTCTCTCAAGATGAGTCGGAGCAGGAAGCCACGCGGGCTCAGGCGGTGCTCTCTTTGGCGCAGCTCGCGGAGAAGGAGGCCCAGGCCGATGCACGTCCCTCCGTGCTCGAGCGACTCCGCGAGACGGTCGAGGACAAACACGGTGGAGCCTTGCGTCGCTTCAAGCGCCTCGCTTCGTCTCGCAAGCCCCCGACCCCCGCCATCCTCGCCGCCACCTGCCGGGCTTTGGGGTTCCTCGGTGATGCCGAAGACCAAAAGCGTCTTCGCAGCTGTCTACAAGACGACAGCCCCGAGGTTCGGGAAGCGGCTGAGGCCGCCCTCGAGACCATCGGGGCCCGACTTGGACACGGACACTAGAGGCCGGTAACCCGAGAGGGAGCCCCGGCATATCCATGGCTCAGGAGGCCGAGGGCATGCGAATCGTCATCATCGGAAACGGGGTCGCGGGTATGGAAGCCGCGCTGACCATCCGCGAACGAGACGCCAAAGCCAAGATCAGCATCGTTTCGGAGGAATCGGATCACTTCTTCTCTCGGACTGCGCTCATGTGGGTCGCCTCGGGGCAGCTCAGCCACCAGTGCATCGAGCCTCTCGAAAGAGACGTCTACCCACGTATGGGTTTTGAGCGCGTGCGCGCCCGAGCGCTTGGCGTGGACATCGAGGCGCAGACGGTAGAGCTCGCGGGGGGACGCCCCGCTCTGCCCTACGACCGGCTGCTCATCGCCTGCGGCTCGAGGCCGCGTCCGGGTCCTTGGCCGGGGACAGAGCTCGACGGCGTGGGACACTTCGTCACGCTGCAAGATCTCGAGTGGTTCGAGGCCGAGCTTCACGGCGGACCGGGAAAGAAGGGCCGGCCCCAAAATCCCGACGCCCACCTCGAAGCGAGCAGCCAAAACTCCCCCTATCTGCCGCGCAAAGTGCTTCGCGCTCAGCGTAACGGGCGTCCACCGGCGCACCCCGCGGTCGTCGGCGGCGGGCTCATTGGCATCGAGGCGGTCGAGGTCCTCGCGGCGGCGGGCATCGAGACGCACTTCTTCATCCGAGAACCCTGGTTCTGGCCCATCGCGCTCGATGATCGCGAATCGGGCTTCGTCACGCGCCGCATGCAAGACCACGGAGTCAAGGTCCACCTGAGCGAGAACATCGAACGCCTCGACGGCACCACCTCGGTGGAGCACATCCACACCGACCGCGGCCAGTACCCAGCCGACCTCGTGGTGGTGGCGATCGGCGTCATGCCCAACACCGACTGGCTCGAAAGCAGCGCCATCAAACGAGACGCCGCCGGCGGTCTGGTAGTGGACCAGGGTCTCGAGTGCAGCGCCCAAAACGTCTTTGCGGCGGGTGATTGCGCCTCGGTGCGGTGGTGGAACGGCGCCCATCGCCCCGAACAACTCTGGTACACGGCGCGCGATCAGGGGCGCCTCGCCGCCCGCCGCATGCTCGGAGACCAGGTGAGCTACCAACGCGGGGTGCTCTACAACTCCGCCAAGCTGATGGATCTCGAGTACACCACCGTCGGCCTGGTCAACATGAACATCGAGGGAGAACAGAACTGGTACTTCGAGGAGCGAGGCCGCGTCAGCAGCACGACCCGCATCACCGTGGCCGAGGGTCGGGTCATCGGCTTCAACTTTCTCGGCCGACGCTGGGAACACACGGTCTTGACGCGATGGATCGAAGAGCGCCGCGCGCTGCCTTGGGTGCTCGAGCATCTCGGGCAAGCCTGCTTCGACACCGAGCTGACCCCGCCGCTTCAAATCAGCCAGGCCGAAAAAGACGCGCCGCTGTTCGGCCCGGCGCCCAGCGTCATGAAGGAGACCACGCGCGCGCCGCTGGCGTGAGGCGCGCTCATTCCCATGGATCAACAAGGACAGAACGGGCTTCTGCGAACGTTCCGAGAGAGCTGGCGCAACCGCGGTCCGATCGGCCTCGTGACGTCCGGCGGGCTCATCAGCTTCTACCTGCTCCTCTACTTCACCGATCGCATCGACCCGATCGCGGCGTCGCTCGGGTTCAGGAGCAAGTGGCTGTTTTACGGCTTTGTCTACTGCCTCTTGATGATCGCGGGCGCGGCCTACTACCTCTCCAAACACGGAAACAGCCGCTACAATCGCGTTCGGATCGCGACCAACGTCGGCGTTCAGGTCGCGTTGGCCTTCACCTTGCCCCTCGTGATGCCCATGTTCGGTCAGCCCGAGTTCTACTTCTCCTACGTGTGGCCGCTCGACTGGTACAAGCTGCACCCACAGACGCTGCAGGCGGTGCCGGTGTACCTCGCGGTCTACAGCCTCGGCACTGCGCTGCTCGCGGCCCCTCTGCTCGCGTACTTCTTCGGCAAACGTTGGTACTGTTCCTGGGTCTGCGGCTGCGGAGGGCTGGCCAACACCTTTGGTGATCCGTGGCGGCACCTCACCTCCAACTCGACGCGCTCTTGGCGCTTCGAGAAGTTCTTCGTGCACGCGGTGATGTTTGTCGCGGTGATCTCCACCTTCCTCCTCTTCCTCGTGCACTTCGTGAACGAGCCGAGCTCGGCGTTTCACACCTACGTCGCTGGCGATCAGTGGTGGTCGATGAAGCGCCTCTACGGCGCGGTGGTGGGCTCTATCCTCGCGGGGGTCGTCGGCACCGGCCTCTATCCCATCTTCGGACCGCGGGTCTGGTGCCGAAACTTCTGCCCCATGGCGGCCATGCTCGGGCTCTTTCAGAAGCTCGGTCGCTTTCGGATCGCGGTGAAGCCAAACATGTGCATCTCGTGCGGCAACTGCACCACCTACTGCGAGATGGGCATCGACGTGCGGAGCTACGCGCAGTCGAACCAGAGCTTCACTCGGGCCGCCTGCGTCGGCTGCGGGATGTGCGCGCACATGTGCCCGCGCGGGGTGCTGAAGCTCGAGAACGCACCTCGGCTTCAGCCCGAGAAGCGGCGCCAGGGACTGCCGATCGTCGATCTGTAGGCGCGTCTAAGGGCGGCGACGAGCGAGGGCGTTCTCGACCAGCACATTCACCAGCGCTCGAAAGTCATAGCCCGCCGCCGCCGCCGCCTGAGGCAGAAGCGACGTGGGTGTGAGCCCGGGGATGGTGTTGGTCTCGAGGAGATAAGCGTGCCCCGCTTGGTCGACGAGTACGTCGCTGCGGCTCATGTCTCTGAGATCGAGCGCGCGGTGGGCGGTCAAGGCGTGCTTCTGGATGAGATCACGAAGCGCTTCCGGGATCTCCGCCGGCGTGATCTCTTTGGTCGCGCCGGGCGTATACTTCGCCTCGAGGTCGAAATACGCGTACTTGTCCCCGGGAATGATCTCGGTGACCGGCAGCGCGATGGTCCTTGATTCGCGGGCCACATCGAGCACGGCACAGGTAAACTCGCGCCCGCGGATCTTCTTCTCGGCGAGGACTTCGCTCTCTTTCTCGAAGTACTGATCGAGCACCTCTCGCGCGGCCGTCGCGCAGTCGGGAAACGCGATGCCGTAGCTCGAGCCTTCGCGCGCCCGCTTGAGCACACACGGGAAGCCGAGATGCTGTTCGATGTCCTCGAGGATGGCTTCGGCGTCGTTCGGCCACCGAGACCGCTGGATGACCCTAAACGGCGGCGTGGGGATGCCGGCGGTGGTGTAGATGAGCTTGGTGCGCGGCTTGTCCATCGCGAGCGCGCTGCCGAGGACGCCGGAGCCGGTGTACGGGATGCCAGCGGTGTCGAGGCACCCCTGCATGGCGCCGTCCTCGCCACCCGGCCCATGCAGCGCGATGAACACCACGTCAGCCTGGGCCTTGAGTGCATCGAGCGCCGCGCCCACGTGTTCGTGGAGCACGTCGCCGAGCTTCCAGCGCCCATCTCGCTGGATGACGACCGCGAGGGGCTCGTCACCTTCGAGGGACGAGAGCACCTGACGACCACTGGAAAGGGAGATGTCGTGTTCGGAGGACCGACCGCCCATGAGGACGGCGATGCGCGGCGCTGCCATGATGCGCAAGTTGTACTGCAACTCGAGATCCGCCGGAAGAGACTACCGATTTGTCGGCTTGCAGGGCGCCCGACCGGGACGCGCGAGGTGAATTCGACCCTCTGGGCTCAGCGCCCAAACGGAGGCATTCCGCCTCCCCCGCCCATGCCTCGCATCAGGCCCTTGAGCCCGCCGGGCCCCATCTTGGAGAGCTTCTTCATCATCTTCTGGGCGTCGGTGAAGCGCTTCAGAAACCCGTTGACCTCGGCCACGGTGGTCCCGCTGCCGCTCGCGATTCGCTTCCGGCGGTTGCCGTTCAAGACGCTGGGCTTCTGCCGTTCGAGCGGGGTCATGGAGTTGATGATCGCCTCCACGCGCCGCATCTCCTTGTCGGGGTCGGGGCCGGAGGCGCCCATCTTGCGCATGGCCTGCTCTACGCCGGGGATCATCTTGAGCAGGTCCTTCATGTCGCCCATCTGGCGCATCATCTTCATCTGATCGCGGAAGTCCTCGAGCGTGAACTCGGCCTTCTTGATCTTCTTGGCCATCTTTTCGGCCTGAACCTGGTCGAAGTTCTCCTGGCTCTTCTCGATGAGCGACATGACATCGCCCATGCCGAGGATGCGCTGCGCCACCCGGTCGGGGTGGAACGGCTCGAGCTTGTCCATCTTCTCGCCGCTGCCCACGAACAGGATGGGCGCGCCGGTGACCTTGCGAACGGAGAGCGCCGCGCCGCCGCGCGCGTCGCCGTCCATCTTGCTCATGATGACGCCGTCGATGCCGATCTGGCTCTGAAACTGCTCCGCGACGTTCACCGCGTCTTGGCCGGTCATCGCATCGACGACGAGCACCGAGTAGTGCGGCTCCACCGCTTCCTTGAGCTCCCTGAGCTCCTCCATGAGCTCGAGGTCGATGGCGAGTCGGCCCGCGCTGTCGAAGATGAGAACGTCCTGACCCTCGACGCTCGCGCGCTCGAGCGCCGCTTTGGCGTTCTCGAGCACGCTCTGCTTCGATTGGGTGTCGAAGCAGTCCACGCCTACTTGGGCGGCCAAGGTCTGAAGCTGCTTGATCGCGGCCGGCCGCGCGATGTCGGCCGGAACGAGCAGCGGGACCCTTTTTTCGGCCTTGAGCCGCAGCGCGAGCTTGCCAGAGGTGGTGGTCTTGCCGGAGCCCTGAAGCCCCATCAAAAGAATGATGATCGGCGGCTTCTTCTTGAGATCGAGCGCGACGTGCGCCCCTCCCATGGTCTTCGTGAGCTCTTCGCTCACCACCCGAATGAACTCCTGGGCCGGGGTGAGCGCGGCCATGACCTCGCGCCCGAGCGCCCGAGCCTTCACGTCCGCGATGAACTCTTTCACCACTTTGAAGTGAACGTCCGCTTCGAGCAGCGAGAGCCGCACGTCGCGCAGAGCGTCCTCGATGTTCTTCTCGGAGAGCGTGCCCTGGCCCCGCAGCTTCTTCAGCGTCTCGGAGAACTTGTCTTGAAGGCTCTCGAACATGACTAAACCTCAACTTCCGAGGATGCTCCGCGACAACACGAGTCGCTGAATCTCGGTGGTGCCCTCGTAGATACGCAGAGCGCGGACCTCGCGATAGAGCCGCTCGACCGGGGTTCCGCGCTTCACGCCCAGACCTCCGTGGATCTGCACCGCGCGATCGACCACGCGCTGCGCGGTCTCGGTCGCCAGCATCTTGGCCGCGCTGGCGTAGCGACCGGCGTTTGCCTCATCCCCCACATCGCGCGCATAGGCCGCGCGATAGACGAGCAGACGCGCCGCTTCGAGTTCGGCCCAGCTGTCCGCGAGGTAGGCCTGAATCTGCTGGAACGTGGAGATGCTTTTTCCAAACTGCGCTCGGGCCTTGGCACGCATGACCGCCTCATCGAGCGCGCGCTGGGCCATACCCACCGCCGCCGCACCGACCGTGCAGCGAAAGCGGTCGAGCGTCTGCATCGCGATCTTGAATCCCTGTCCGAGCTCCCCGATGAGCGCGGCCTGAGGCACCCGCGCGCCCTCAAGGGCGATGGCCCCCGAGGGATGCGGAGCCATGATCTCGTAACGCTCGAGCAACTTCACTTGCGCGGCCGGGACGAGGAAGCAGGAGAGCCCGCGGCTGCCCTCAGGGCTGGTGCGCGCGAAGACGGTGTAGAAGTCGGCGATGCCAGCGTTGGTGATGAAGCACTTCTCGCCGCTCAGCACCCACTCGTCACCTTGGCGCTCGGCCCGGGTCGAGATGGCGCCCACGTCGCTGCCCGCTTCGGGCTCGGTGATGGCGATGGCCGCGATGGCGCGCCCGGTCCGCACACGCTCGCACCACTCCGTCTTTTGGGCCTCCGCGCCGGCCAGCGCGATGGGGCCGTAGCCCAGCCCTTGCAGCGCGAGCATCGAATCCGCGACGCCGCTCCCGTAGGCCACCGCCTCGCGCAGGACACAAAGCGCGCGCACGTCGAGCGCCACGCCCGCATCGAGCAAGCCTTCGGCCCCGAGCGCCCGCGTGATCTCTTTGGCGAACTCATCCGAGTGCTCGTGCTCTCGCGGCAAGACCTTGTCTCTGACGAAGGCCCGCACCCGAGCCTCGAGCGCCACATGCCGTGGCTCGAGACGAAGGTCGACGAGGGCGCTGGTGGTCTCCTGGTGCATCCTACTTGCCCTCGAACTTGGGCGGCCGCTTCTTTACGAACGAGCGATGGAACTCCTTGAAGTCGTCCGCCAACATGCAGATCGTCTGAGCGCGAGCCTCCATGTCGATGGCGGTGTAGAGATCGGCCGCCAGGTGGTTGTTCAGAAGCTCCTTGGTCATACCCAGCGAGAAGCTCGGCCCCTCCACGAGCCTCTGGGCCCAGGCCTTCGCCTCCGACAGGAGGGCGTCCTTTTCGACCACCCGGTTGTAGAGCCCGAGTCGCTCCGCGTCGTCGGAGCTCACTTTGTCGCCAAAGAGCAGCATCTCGGTGGCTTTGGACAGGCCCACGACGCGCGGCAACAGATACGCTGCGCCCATGTCCGCGCCGGTGAGGCCGACCTTCGTGAACAAAAACGCAATGCTCGCACCCTTGGCCGCGATGCGGAGATCCGCCGCCAGCGCGATGACCGCGCCCGCGCCCGCCGCAGTGCCGTTGATCGCCGCGATGATCGGCTTTCGGAGACGCCGCATGTTCTTGATGAGGTCGCCCGTCATTCGCGCAAACGCGGTCATGTCCGCCGCTCCGTAGGTCACGAGCTCACCGATGATCTCGTGTACGTCGCCTCCGGAGCAGAAGCCCTTTCCGTTCCCGGTCACGATCACGACCTTCACTCGATCATCGGTCTCGAACTCGACAAAGAGGTCGCGAAGGCGCGCGTAGATGTCGAAGGTGAGGCTGTTCAGTCGATCCGGCCGATCGAGCGTGACGGTGGCGACACCGAGGTCAACGGCCACATCGAGACCCGGCACCGCGGTCATGCCCGACTCCGCGCGGGGATGACCGCGTCGGCCGCGATCTCGACCTTGGCCCCCGACTCGACGAGGCCCGCGACCTCGACCAGCGCCATGGCGGGGAAGTGGCGGCCGAGTTCGGCGCGGTAGGCGCGTCCGATCTCTTTGATGTGCTTGCCGTAGCTCTTCTTGTTCGTGACGTAGATGGTGAGTCGGCAGATGTGCTCGGCGTGGCCGCCGGCCTCTCGAACCACCGTCACCACGTTCTTCAGCGCCTGATGAAACTGCCCGGGCAGGTCTTCGGAGACGAGTTCCTCGGTCTCATCCCAGCCAATTTGGCCGGCCACGAACAAGAGCCGCCCCGGCTCGGCGAGCACGCCATTGGCGTAGCCGCGGGGACGCTTCCAGGACCTGGGGTTGATGAGTTCGTGTGCCATCTAGATTGTCTCTCCGCCGTCTAGGACCAGGGCCTGACCGGTCATCATCGAAGCCTCCTCCGAGACCAGATAGCGAACGAGGCCCGCGACCTCTTCCGCGGTCACCACTCGACCCGCGGGCACCATGCCTTCGATGCGCGCCCTCGCCTGCTCGAGGCTCGAGCCCGTCTTGGCCTGGATGTTGGCCAGTGCGGCGTCGAACATCGGCGTGTCGACCCAGCCCGGGCACACCGCGTTGACGGTGATGCCGCGCTTGATCAGCTCCGAGGCGGCCGAACGAACCAGCCCGAGGAGACCATGCTTCGACGCTGCGTAGGCGCCGGTGTACTTCGCACCCTTCACACTGGCAGTGGAGCCGACGAGCACGATGCGCCCGCCGCGTTGGGCCTCGACCATCCGGGCGGCCGCGGCCTTCAGGAGGTGGAACGGCCCGAGCAGATTGACCTCGAGCAGACCGCGAAAGACCTCGGGGTCGGTATCGAGGACGAGCGCCGAGCTGGCCTGACCCGCGGCGGCCACCGCCACCCCGACCGGACCGAGCTCGGTCTCGGCCGCAGAAACGAGCGCTTCGGCCGCCTCCGGGCGGGTGACGTCGCCAGGTACGACCACCGCGCGGCGTCCAAGGCCCATGATCTCGTCTCGGAGCGCCTCGAGCCGGGAGGCCTGACGCGCCTGAAGCGCGACGTCATACCCGACTTGCGCCAGATTCAAGGCGATGGCGCGTCCAATCCCCTGGCTGGCGCCGGTGACCACGGCGACTCTTGGCAGCGTCGGTTTCACGAACCGTGGCGGTACGCCGAGCGGCTGTCCGCGTCAACGCGCGAGCTGTGGACGCTCCACCACGGGCTGACATTTCTGCCGCGATCTGGGCGCCCACATCCTCGACGAGAGCGTCCCAAGCACGGCCATCCAGCTCGGCATCCTCATTGCATTATCTTCGAGCATGCGAGCGCGCCCCCACTGGTCGAAGGCCTTGTCGGCCCAGATCTGGAGCCCTCGGCCCTTCATGCCGCTTTGGACTCGGCTCGTCAGCTTCGGTCCTTTTCGCCGGCACTGAGACCTCTGGCCGGTCGAAGCGAGGCCTCGATTGCCCTCGCCGCGACCGCACCACTGCCCATCGCGGCGCTCACGTATCGCTCTCCGCGAGGATGCACCAGATCGCCCGCCGCAAACACCCACGGGTGCGTCGTCCGCCCCCCTCGATCCACGCGCAGACGACCATCCTCGTGCCGCTCGAGTGAGAAACCCAGCCTCGGCAGCTCCGGCTCCGCCCCGATACGGATGAAGCAGACGTCCGCCTCGAAGGCTCGACCATCCGCGAGTTCGACCCGTACGCCGCCCAACTCGGTCGAGTGGATGCGCGCGATGTCGCCCCCCTCCAGGATCGAGACCCCGGGCTGAGCCAAGACGGGCGCCGCAAACAGCGGCCGCGCCCGCAGGCTGCTTCGCGCCAGGAGCAAGACCTCGGCCCCAGCTTGCGCCAACCCCCGCGCCGTATCGGCCGCCTCATCCCCGCCGCCGATGACGATGACTCGGCGGCCTCTAAACAACCCAGCGTCTCTTCTCGGGCTCAGCCTCTGCTCGGCGAACGCCTCCCCGGGCACCCCGAGCGTTCGGCGGCGAAGCCCGGTGGCGAGAAGCACCCTCCGGGCGCCGACCCGGACCCCGGTGGAGAGCTGCGCCTCGAGAAGGCGCGGGTTCTCCTCCAGGGCAACCACTCGGGTCCCCGTCTGGATCTCGACTCCGGCCGCGCGGAGCTGGTCCTGAAAACCGGAAGCGAGCGCGGCCCCAGAAGCCGATGGGTGCCCTAGAAGGTCCACAATCGGCGCATCCGCCCAGTGGAGCTGACCTCCGAGCACCGCCGAGGCCTCGAGCAAGCAGGTTCGGAGTCCGTTGCCGCCCGCGACCAGGGCGGCGCTGGCACCAGCAGGGCCACCGCCCATGACGATCAGGTCCCAGGTCTCCAAAACTTGAACGCTCCTTCGGGATCTCGCTAGTCTACCCAAGCCGGACCCCCCGACACTCGATGACGGCTCGCCAGCACATCCTGGTCTCCACCGAGGACCCCGTCCTCGCGAAGAAGATCCGTTTCCTTCTCGCACGAGATGACTGCGAGGTGGAGATCCTGGCCGCACCAAAGAAGCTCGAGCATCGCTTGGAGGCGGGGGGGGTCTCCCTGCTCATCGCGAGCGGAACCACCGGCGGCGAACACACGGCGCATGTGCTCGCGCGACTCGAAGCCGCGCAGCCGGTCCCTCCGACCATCCTCGTCGGCCCGCAACCCACTGCGACACCGTCGTACGCGAGGGTCGTAGAGGATCCATCGGACACTCAGGCGATCTATCGCCTCGCCTCCGAGGCGCTCGAGCGCGAGGGCTCGATGCTCGAATCGGCGGGGCTGCGCGCGGACAGCGGCGAAGGCAACGTGTTCAGCCGACGCACCCAGCGCACCTCGAAGGAACACCTCGAGACCCTGTCGGGAGAGGACGAACTGAACATGGACGATCTAGACGGACTCGACTTCCCCTCGGAGAAGGACCTCGTGAGTCAGTTCGACAAGCACATGGCTGGAGCGGATCCGGTCGCCACGATCTCGGACGACGAGGAAGACGAGGAAGACATCACCGTGTTCGACGTAGCCAGCTATCACGCGGCCACCCCATCCCCCAGCAAGCGCAAGAAGCACGCGATTGGGCTCTCCGGAAACTTGGGTCCGAAAGCTCTGGCGAAGGCGCTGTACCAGTGCTGGACGATGGAGGCGCGAGGCGCCCTCATCCTGAGCGAGCCTCACGAGACACTCGCGGTCTACTTCGAAGGCGGGAGCCCGGTCCACGTCGAGTCCAACATCCGAGGCGACAAGCTCGGCCGAAACCTCGTCGACCGACAGGTGATCGACGAAGCGAGATACGCGGAGGCCGCCAAGGTGGCGATCGAGCGTGGCAGTTCCATTGGGCAGAGCATCGTCGAGCTCGGTTTCCTCACCAAGGAGGCGCTGGGCCGCGAGCTCGGCGAAGACGCCTTCGATCGCCTCGTGAAGCGCTTCGCTGCGAGGTCCGGACACTTCGAGCTGCAGGTCGATCGCCCGGTCCCCCATGAAGACCGCCCCTATCGCATCCCGATCGGTCGAGTTCTGGCGGAAGGGCTGCGGAAGTTCGGGCCGGACGAAGGCCTCGTCGACATCGTCGGAGACATCGAGAAGTCGTACTTCCGGCTTCGCTCCTCGGTCGAAGAGCTGTCTCGTCGCTTCCCTCTGTCGGACCGAGATCGCGAGTTTCTGGCGTACTCGGGCCGCGCCTACAACGTGTCCGACGCCGCGCGCCTCGCTGGGCTCGAGAACCGGGGCGCGCGAGTTCTGCTCGCGATCCTGCTCACCTGTGAGGAGGTCGATCCCTTCACGCCCGGCGTCGCCGAGTTCGAGGCTCGTATCCAGGACGAGCAACGCCGACAAGAAGAGATCGAAAAGCGCGTTTCGAACATCCCGGGCCCCTCGGTGTTGGCCGGCGTTCCCGGGCAACACACCGGGCCGGTGGCTTCACCTTTTGCCGCGCTGGCGGAGGAGGCACGAAGGAGCGCACCCCCGCCCCCGCTGATGCGCGGACCCGATCTGTTCCAGCAATCCTCCGAGCCGCCACCGCTGGACATCCTCGGCGCGAGCCCGACCCAGGCCGAGCCGCCGAGCTTCCTCGGTGGAGTGCTCCCGCAGCTCACCCCGTCGGCGCCATTGCCCTCGCCGTTTGTGCCGCCGCCGCCGGTGAGCGCGCCGCCAGCCCCCGCGATCTTCAGCAAGCCGCCCCTGGTTCCCCCGCCGCCAGCACCACCCGCGCCCGTGGCGCCCCCGATCGCTCCGCCGGCCGTTGCTGCGCCGGCCCCCCCGCCAGCGCCTCCGCCCGTTTCGGGGCGACCCCACGGCACGGTGGAGATGAAGGCTTCGATTCCGCCCATGCCGGAACCGCCCAGCAACGCGCCGGGTCGGATCCCGAGGCCGGTTCAGTTCGCACCGCCGGCCCCGCGAAACGGGGACGGGAGCCTCCTCGACACTCCGGAACGCGGTAAGTCGCGCGAGCACTTCCAGAAGGGCGTGGGGCTCCTCGGTCAGGGGGCCTTCGATGAGGCGGAGGAGTCCTTCCGAGACGCGATCAATCTCTGCGCAGACGAACACGTCTATCTCATCGGGCTGGGACGCGCGCTCTACTACAACCCTTCGTACACGGCTTCGGGCAAGCTGCCCGTGCTTCGCACGATCGTCGATCGCGCGAAGCAGCTCGCGCCCGCCGACGGGCGCGTACAGAACTTGGTCGATTGGGTCTCGAACGCCGAGGAGACCCACGGCGTGCTGCGGTTCGGCTGAAGCGCTCAGATCGAGGCGATGATCTCGGCCTTCTTCTTGGCGTACTCGTCTTCCGAGAGCACCCCCGCCGCCTTCAGCGCATCGAGCTTCTTGATGCGCTCCACCAGGTCTCCGGCGCCCGCTGGTGCGGCGGCGACCGGTACTGCGGCGGGCGGCGGCGCTCCGGCCCCCTGCGGGTAGCCGCCGGGCGCGCCCGGCTGAAACGCGTTAGCCATCTGTCCACCCATGGCCCATCCGGCGGCCAGTCCCATGCCGGCGCCGGCAAGGCTGTTGGGGGTCTTGGCCGCGTCCGGAATCGCCGAGGCCGCTTGGTAGGCGGCGTACTGCTGCATGTTTCCGATGATGTTCATCTCACTGCGCTTGTCGAGGATCTTCTCGACCTCTGGCGGCAGCGAAATGTTCTCGATGAGGAACTTCGTGAGCGTGAGTCCGTACTCCTCGAACTCTTGAACGAGCAGCGGCGACAGCCGGCGCGCGATCTCGTCGTAGTTGCCCGCGAGATCAAAGGCGGGGATCTTGGCCTGCCCGAGCGCGTTGGTGAAACGAGAGACCAGGCTCCGCTTGAGCTGACCGACGATCTCGTCGACCTCGAACTGACCATCCGCCCCGACGAGCGTGCGCATGAACATGGGCGCGTCCTTAACCTTGATGGCGAAGATGCCGAAGGCCCGAAGTCGAACCGGGCCGAGCTCGGGATCTCTGAGCATGATGGGGTTCTGTGTGCCCCACTTCAGGTCGGTGTACTGCGTGGTGGAGACGAAGTAGACCTCAGCCTTGAACGGCGAGTTGAATCCGTACTTCCAGCCCTTGAGGGTCGCGAGGATGGGGAGGTTCTGGGTGGTGAGCGTGTATGTGCCCGGACCGAAGACGTCCGCGAGTTTGCCCTCGTTGATGAAGACCGCGTTCTGACCCTCGCGCACGATCAGCTTCGCGCCGTTCTTGATCTCCTGGGCGCGAACCGGAAAGCGCCAGACCAGCGTGCTGTGGTCGTTGTCGAGCCACTCGATGATCTCGATGAACTGCGAGGTGATCTTGTCCCAGGAAAGAATGCCCATCTCTCGTGTCTCCCATCGCGCGGGTTCTCGCGCCGTTGCGGGCCTACCTGTAGCCACTCGCGGCCCGAGGTCAAGGCCAAGGGGTGTAAGGTGGGGTAGGTGTCAGGGCGCGTGCACGATGAGCGCGTGCAGACGGTCCGCCGCCTGCTCCGCCGCCTGCGCCAAGGCCCGCCGACGAGCCCCATCGAGGGACTCGATGCTGCCCGGCATGGACATGAAGGCAGATTCGCCCACGACCACCGGAGACCGCCACTGGGTGGCGCCCACGGTCGAGCTGAGCGTGGCCTGGAGCCGGATCTGGGCCACGTACTCGGGCGCGCGCAGACGCGGATCGGCCATCGGGGAAAGCGCATGTTGCGCCTCGATCAGCCGGACCGAGAGCACCGCGTCCGGGTGCTCGTCCTCGAGCGAGGTGCTCGGTCCCATGGCCACCCGCCGCCGAACCGCTCGCGCGACGAAGGCCGCAGCATCGACGTCGATGCCTCGCTCGTCGATGGGCGCCACTCGTAGAGCGCGCGGGCCCGCGGCCGGCCGAATCGCACCGACGGTGTAACCGCAGGCCGCGAGACCGAGAGCGAAGAGAGGCGCAAGACGAGGACTCACGAGGCGTGAAAGAGTAGCAGAGAAGCGGCCGCGAGCACGAGCACGGAGCAGAACACGGCGAGCGCCACGCGGCTGCGGGCGCCGATCTCCTCTAGGTCCTCGAAACGCACGCGCCGAGCGAAGACATGTCCGAGCAGGAAGCCGGCGAGAAAACCGGCGACGTGCGCGAAGACCGCGGTCCGCGCGCCGAAGGCGCTCACCGGGGTCAACGCACCGGGGACCAACAAGAGCAGGACCCCCAGCGTCTTGATGCGTTCCCGCTTGGGCAGGGCCGAAACCATCGACCGGTCGAGCTGCCCCTTGGCCCAGAGACCGATGAGGCCGTAGTTCCCGGCGGAGGCCCCGAGCACGAAGGTCACCGAGCTGGAGGCCCACAGCTCCCCTCCGATGCCGGCCATCGACGAGAGGAGCCAGACGAGCATCGTCGCGCCGAACCCGTGGGTGCCAAAGAGCACCACGCCAAGCACCAACCCAAAGACCGCGTTCCAGAAGTGATGTGAGATGGAGGAGTGCAGGAAGCTCGCGGAGACCAGTCTCCACCACTGTTCGACGTGCAGGGTCGAGGCCGCGAACTGATGAACGAGCGCTCGATGACCCCCGAGCAGATGCGTGCCCAGCTGCTGGAGCAGCGCCGCGGCCGCGATGGCGCCCGCGGCCACGCCCAACCTGAGCCCCAGCGGCCCCGAGTCGGGCATGGCCGGCTCGAGGATCTGCACTTCCTCGGTGAGCTCGAGTTCGCCCGACCTCGTCGAGCGGCGTTGCGGAGAGGTGGTCCAGTTGTCCGAAGCTCGATCGAACCACGCGGTGAGAGCCTCGGCCTCGTCGAGCATCGCGTCGGGCACGATCACGAAGGCCTGACCCTCGGGCGCGCTCGGTAGGAGCAGGCTATGAAACGCGGCGGCCGAAGACTGAACCAGGGCGGGGATGTGTCGCTCCGCGAGCAGCGCGGCGATTCGCTCCGCGTCCTCGAGCGGACGCGGCCCTCCGAGAGGAACCATGTTCCCCAGACTCGTGGCGCCGTGGCCACGCTCGGACTCTGGAGAAACGGAGGCCATGACGTGCTTGGTACAGGTTCCCACCCGAGGCTCGGATGAGCAAACGAGTTGGCTTGCATACCCACCGCGTGGGTCCTCCCGGCGTGGGTTTTTGCTAGGCGATCATCGGAAGTGGAATGCAAGGTGCGGCGGCAGCCTACGATCTCGCCGGCCTCGGTGAAGCCGAAGAAATCAGGCTGTTTGGCCTTGATTTCAGCGAGGCTCGCGCTGCGCGGAGCGAAGACCTGCATGTCGCACGTGCCGGCCGCGCCCTGGGCTTCAGGCCGACTTCGTCTTCGCCAGACGATCGAGCGCGCTTCGCAGCAACACCCCGTTCGCGGCTTCGCCGGAAGCGAGCCGCTGCTCGAGCCTCCGGCGAAGCTCGTCCGCCCGTCCGGTGGCCAGCACGGAAGCGGTGTAGGCGCTCAGAGCCTCTTCCCCCAGTTGCTCGAGATCCAGAGCCGAGAAGCGCGTGATGGCCTCCTCGTGGCGCCCGAGTCCTGACAAGGCGCGACTCAGAGCCACCTGCGCGAGCGTGCGCGCTTCTGGGCGCAGAAGCCTCGGCTCCGCGCGTTCGAGATGAGCCAGCGCGACCTCGATCTCGCCGAGCTCGAGCTCCGCGAGACCGAGGCCCAGAAGCGCGTGGCCATCGATCTGGCCCGACTCTGCCAGCGGCGTGAGGAGTCGCCGAACCTCTCTGGGGGCGCCCGCGTCCACGTAGAGGATCCCGAGCTGACGGCGTGCGGCCACGTCGCCCGGCTGTTCGCGGAGCTGTCTCTCGAGCGTCACGAAGAGGTGGGCATGTTGAGAGGAGAGGAGCAGTGCGCGCGGTCGCAACCGCTTCTTCCAGAGCCACAGAAAACCTGGACCGAGAAGGAGCGCATGTCCGGCCGCAACGAGGCTCGAGGCCAGCGGCGTCTTCTCAAAGTCGTAGATCACGACGAAGTCGCCAGGAAAGGCGAGGCAGATGACCGGATAGAAGATGAGCACGATGAACAAGGACTGCCGTCCGAGCTCGAGGAACAGGATGTTCCTGAAGACCGGGCCCGGCAGGAAGAGGCCGACGGCGAGCGAACCCAGCCCGATGAACAGCGTGACGAGGTTTCCGGCGAGACTGATGAGGAAGTCGCCGAGAGGCCCCGCCCGTCCGCTCGGGAGCACGTAGCCCATGTAGCCGTAGAAGCCGAAGTCCACGACCTCGAGCCCGTGCGCCCAAACCAGCACCGCGTGACCGAGCTCGTGCAGGAGAACGGAAGGTGGAATGAGCAGGAAGAAGGCGGCCTTCGAGGCCAGCCTCGAGTCCGAGGGGGACAAGACCGGCGCGGTCAGGAAGCTCCAGCGCTTGATGACGAGCAGCAGCGTCTGCAGCCCGACGAAGACGTAAAACAGAGAGACGAGGGCGAAGAGCCCAAAACTCGTCACTTGCCAGCCGTAGGGGACGCCTTTTCGAGCCTGACCGCGGTGGCCACGAGACCGATCTCTTTGGCTTCACCCTTATCGTCGGCCACGACGTTCGCACCTTCGGCTTTCAAGTGCTCGACGTGATCCGCCGACAGATGCTCGACCTTGACGGTGCCCTCGACGGTGGCGCTGGCACCGGCGGAGTCCAAGGGGACGAAGAAGCCGTAGTCTTTGAAGGTGATGCGCACGCCCGCCTTCGCCGGGTCGGCCCGAAGCTCCATCCAGCAGCCCTTCTTGCTGCAGGCGCGAGTGACCTGACCGGAGACCTTGACGAGTTTTCCGGAGAACTCTTCGGGCTTCTCGAGGACCGCCGCCAGCGCGGTGTCTTCGTTCACAGAGAACGACGCCCCTCGGTGGACCGGGCCTTGGGTCCAGTCGGCCTGGGTGTCGTTCGACGCGGACACCGACGCATCCTTGGGCTGCGAGGAGGGCTGGGAGCTCGGGACGGCGGCCGCGACGGCCTGGCCGCCCCCCACCGCCGGAGCTTCGGCCGGCTTCGTCTGGCAACCCGCGAGCGAGAACTGAAGCGCGAAAGTGATGATCGGGAGTGAGAGGGAGTTCTTCATGATGACGCCGATAGGCCTATACGCGCAGAGGGCACCGCGCCACCGCAAAAGACGTCGCTCGAGGGTTCGGACGTCTTCTCGGCTGGGGAAAAGTCTAGGCGGTGTGAAGAACAGCGGGGGTGCGAACGGCTGAGCGCACCCCAAGGAGGTGACTACTGGTCCTTCTTCTCCTGAAGGTCTTTGGTGACGTGGGAGATGAGCTCGGAGGCGACGGCGAGGATTTGTTCACGGCCGAGGCCGGCATCGACCATGTCTTTCCACATGGTGCGGGCGAGGATTTGGGCGGAGCGGCGGTCGGTCTGAGGGGCGAACCGAGGGCCGGGGGCCTGGGACACCGTGTTGGTGTTGTTCATCATGGCCCCCGCACCATCCAAAGGGTGTGCCCCGATCGTCGAGCGGAAACCGCTCGATTTTCCCATTCCGACTGAATGGTCACGTGAGAACTTGTGCATCGAGTGCGCAGAGGACTTCGCACCCATCTGGTCCAAGGTGTGCTCGGCTCGATGGACAAATACGCGGTCTCGCGTGTTATTTCGCCCGATGCCTCGGCTTCGGCTCGACCTCCTCCTCGCGCATGACGCCGAGATGAATCCTGACGCGCTGCGTGATGAAGTCGCGCGTCAGCTCGGCGTTGTCGATGCAGCAGTCGAGGAGGTGCGGCTGCACAAGCGCGCGCTCGATGCGCGGCGCCGACTCAAAGTCCCCACCTGGCGCCTCACCGTCGACGCCGACGTGCGCGGTCCGGTCGATCGGAGCCGAGCCCGCACCGCCTTCGAGCCCACGCCGGCCGAAGCCCCGCGCCTCGTATCACCCCGCGTACCCGGCGCCGACGCGCGGGTCGTCGTCGTGGGCGCAGGACCGGCCGGGCTGTTTGCGGCGTGGCACCTCGCGGAGATGGGCGCACAGGTCACGCTCATCGAGCGCGGCAAGCCGGTCGAGACGCGCGCGCGCGACTTCGGTCGATTCCGAGGGCGCGGCATCCTGGACCCCGAGTCGAACCTCTGTTTCGGCGAAGGCGGCGCCGGCACGTACAGCGATGGCAAGCTCTACACGCGAAAGAACGATGTGCTCGTGCGCGAGGTCTACGAGCGTTTTGTCGCCACCGGGGCCCCGCCCTCGATCTTGGTGGATGCAAAGCCGCACATCGGGACGAACAAGCTGTTTCGAATGCTGCAGCGGATCCGCGCCGAGCTGATCTCGCATGGCGTCACGCTCATGTTCGAGCGGCGGGTCGAGAAGCTCGTGGTGGACGGCGGCCGCGTGACCGGGGTGGAGCTTCACACGCAGGAGACCGTGAGCGCCGACCACGTGGTGCTCGCCTTTGGGCACTCCGCGCACGACACCTTTCGCGCGCTGCTCGAGCAAGGTTTGCCGATGGAGCCCAAGCCCTTCGCGGTGGGCGTGCGGATCGAACATCCGCAGTCGCTCATCGACGATGCTCAGTATCGCTGTGGCACCGAGCGTCCGAGCACCTTGCCGGCCGCGGACTACAAGGTCTCCGACACCGAAGGCGGCGTGGGCGTGTACTCATTCTGCATGTGCCCAGGCGGCATGATCGTGCCCACCGCGACCACGCCGGGTACGGTGGTGGTCAACGGCATGTCGACCGCGCGGCGCTCCTCGCGCTTTGCCAACAGCGGGCTGGTCGTGAGCGTGTCGCTCGATGAACTCGAGCGCCAAGGATTTGGCCGAACGCCGCTGTCCGGGGTCGAGTTTCAGCATCAGATCGAGACCGCCGCGTTTCGGCATGGCGGCGGAAACTACTTCGCGCCCGCGGTGCGCGCCGACCTCTTCTTGAAGCGGAAGACCTCGCCCGAGCTCGCGGACACCCACTTTAGGCCCGGCCTCACCGCCGCCGATCTGCGGGAGGTCTTGCCCGCGTTTGTGTGTTCGGGGCTCGAGCGCGGACTCCGCAAGTTCGGCGGGCAGATCAAAGGTTATGCCGGCAGCAGCGCGAACTTAATCGCAGTGGAATCGCGCACGTCTTCACCGATTCGTATTCCGCGGAACGAGGTCACGATGGAGGTCCCGGGCTTCGCGGGGCTCTCTGTGGCGGGCGAAGGTCCGGGTTATGCGGGCGGCATCGTGAGTGCGGCGGTGGATGGGCTCAAGGTGGCGCAAGCCATCTTGCAGCGTGTAGCTGCGACCGCAGCGAAGTGAACGCGCTCAGCTTCGGTCCGGTTCGAAACCGGCCCTGAGCCCCCAGCCCCGTCAGCCATCACTCGCGTCCTCGAAGACGCGACTCAGCGCTTCAGCCAAACCAAACCCATCAGCGAGTGTCGCGAGGGCATCTCGATCGAGCTCCGGATGAATCGCCACCAACTCGGCCGCGTCCCGAAGGTCGAGACGACTGCCGGCAAACAGCTTCAGGATGATCAGCGGCACCAGCCCGACCGCTGCGAGCTGGAGTCCTTCCAGCGCCACGCCCGGGCCGTCGAAGACGAGCGCACCCACTTGACGTCCAGCACCGGTGAACGGGTTACCGAAGTTCACAACATCGACCTCGAGGTCGCCCTCGAGTTTCACGCGGATCACTCCGCCAAGCGGATCAGATTGGTCCGGCTCTCCCACCGAGACCTCGAGACCCGCGGCCTCGAGATCACTCGCCACCCGCCGAAGTGTCTCCAGGGTCATGCCGAAGGTGGCGAGATCGATGTCTCGGGTTGCCCGCGGATAGCCATGGATAGCCATGGCGGAGGCCCCAATGACGCGCGACTCGATTCCGCGGCGCGAGAGGACCTCTCCAACCCGCTGGGCCGCTTCCAGGGCGTGCGCTACCGAGTCGTGAATCATCGCTTGGCACGCCTCTCGAACTCGAGCGCCATCAAGCCGAGACGCAGCGCGAGCTTCACGCGTTCGAGCGGGGTCATGGCCGCTTCCTCTCGCCTCCGCTCCGACCGCGCCCAACGGGAGAGCGAGGAACGTGAAGACACTTCGGCCTCGTCGGCTCCAGTCAGTTCGCCGTCTTCGGGCTGCCGTTTGCGCTCGTTGGCCATGGGGGCGTCCGCAACGCAGTATAGACGAGGGGCCCGGGTGCGTCATCCGACGCCTGGCGCGGGCGTCAGCCCAGCGCGGAACGCTCGTCGTATTCCGGCGTCTGCAAGCCGCCCGAGACCGCGCCCAAGAAGAACTCCGACACCACCTCTTCGACCGCGGCGACTTCCACCAGCCGATTCACGCGCGCTCGAAACGCCTCCGCCCCCATGAAGACACGACAGTACCAGCCGAGGTGCTGCCGGAAGCGATACACCGCGCGCTCTTCGCTCTCGTGATGCACGATGTTCTCGCGCAAGTGGCGCAAGATGATGGGCAGTCGCGCCGCCCCCGAGACAAACGGCGGTTCGACCTCCCCCGAGAGCACCGCCGCCATCGCGCGCAGCACCCACGGATCGCCGAGCGCGGCCCGGCCCACCATGACCCCCGCGCATCCGGTCTCATGCATGACGCGCAAGGCGTCTTGCGCAGAGCAGATGTCCCCGTTGGCCAGCACGGGGATCTGCACCGCCTCCCGCACGCGGCGCAGCACCGACCAGTCTGCGCGCCCGGCATAGCCTTGCGTGCGCGTTCGAGCGTGCACGGCAATGGCCGACGCACCGGCATCCTCGAAACGCCGTGCCAATTCGGGAGCGGTCACCGAGTCCCAGCCCGAGCGCAGCTTGACGGTGATGGGCACTCGCCCGCCCGTCGCCCGCACCATGGCCGCGACCACCTCCGCCGCGCGCTCCGGCGCCTTGAGCAGCGCCGAGCCGGCTCCGTTCTTTGTGATCTTCGGGACCGGACAACCCATGTTGATGTCGATGAGCCGCGCGCCCTCCCCGGCCACTCGCGCCGCGCCCCGCGCCATGATCTCGGGATCGCCGCCGTAGAGCTGCACCCAGAACGCCGGCTCACGCGACGGGTCGTGTCGCAGATACGAAGCGGTGCGGCGGCTCTTCACGTCCAGCCCCTTGGCGCTCACGAGCTCGGTGGGCGCAAAGCCGGCGCCCATCTCGAGGGCGATCTGACGAAACGGCGCCTCCGAGACCGCGGCCATCGGTGCGAGCACCAAGGGGCACTTCGCCTCGAAGGGGCCAATGCGAAGCGGCGAGATCACGCGGGGCGTTGCGAGGCGGACGTGGGCGGCTGGCTCTGGGCGCGCTCGCGGCGTCGCTCTTCGCGCTCCGGTCCGGTCTTGGCGAGCGCAGCCGTCTGCCGCAGACCCGCGCGACGAGCGGTGCTCACGAGGAATCGAACCGGCGTGAGGGTGTAGAAACAGCGAGCGTAGCGCTTGAGCCCGCGGGGATCGAGCTCGACCCCCAAGCCCGGCGCAGAAGGCGCGGTGACCTGCCCTCGCGCGTCCACACTGAGGGGTGCCGTGAGCAACAGATCGCGCAGCTCGGGCACGATGGCGGGGGGCTCCCAGGGCATCTCGAGCAGGAGCGGACCGGAAGTGCCCTCGAGCGCGGACCACGCCACCAGGGCATGCAGGTTGGCGGTCAAGGCCAGACCATCGCCATAGGTGCTCGGCGAGAACGCGATCCCGGAATCACGGCACTTCCGAAAGAGCCGCACGAGAGGACGGAGCCCGATGAAGCCGGCATCGGGGGTCAGCACCGACACCGCTTGGTCGAGCGCGAGCACCCTGAGATCCGCGCCGCTGGTGGCGGTGTCGCCGGCGGCGATGGGCACCCTGCTCTGCTCGCGGAGCGTGCGGAGATCATCGAAGCTCTCGAGCCTCAGCGGATCTTGGAGCCAGAGACAGTTACTCTCGGCCGCCACCGCCGCGGTGCGGAGCGCGCGAGGCAGGTCCCATCGGGGCAGGCTCTCGACCAGCTCGATACACGAGGTCTGATGCGCGTGCGCGATGAGCCCGACATCGGGACCGAGCACCGCGCGCGCTTCCGAAAGGAGCGCGAAGTCGTCGGCCTCTTCTGGGTTCGTGACCGCGAGCTTCACCGCGCCAAATCCGAGCCGTACCGCGCGCTCGAGGGTCTCCGCTCTCACCTTCGGCGCGCGAAGCTCTCCGCAGGACGCGTAGACCGAGACCGAACGCGAAGGCTCGCCCTTGGCGACGACGCCCGAGCGATCGATCAAGAGCCGATAGAGCGGCACCCCGAGGCGCTGCGCGGTGAGGTCCCAGAACGCGACCTCCATCCAGGCGTTGCGCCACCCGACCGTGGACGACTGCCGGAGCCGGTCGCCGACCTGATCGAGATCATAGGGGTCGATGCCGAGGAGAAAGCGGCCGATGAACTCGCCGATGCTCTCACGCTCGCGCTCGAAGGCCACGCCGGTCGCGTGACCCACGAGACCATCGCGTGTGGTGACGCGCAGGAGCGTGTAGTGCTGGTGGTTCTGGTGAAACCCGGGAATCCACGCCGGGAAGTAGGGCGTGGGGAGCGGGACATCGACGTGAAAGAGCTCGATGCGCTCGATTTTTCCTCGCTCCACTCGATCGACCTCGCGCCTGCACGACACAGTGCGTCAGAGCGCCCAGCCTGTCAATCGCTCGGGCTCGAGAGGCCGCGCTCAACGACTCGGGGGCGGCGTGCTGCCTTCGGCGGGGAGCTGAAGCGTGCTGGGGGCAGCTTCGGGGGCCGCGCCCTGATCGAGGATGGTGAACTCGACGCGCCGGTTCGTGGCCCAGGCCTCTTCGTTCGACTTGTTGATGATGGGCTTGGTCTCACCATAACCCACCGCCTCGAGCCGCTTGGTGTCGACGCCACGCCCCACCAGGTATCGAACCACGGACTCCGCGCGACGCTGTGAGAGCTCGAGGTTGTAGATGTCCGAGCCGCGCTCGTCGGTGTGGCCCTCGACGCGGATCCTCGCGAGCTGTGGGTTGGCGAGCATCGTGAGACCAACCTGGTTCAGGATGCTGAAGCTCTCGGCCTCGATGCGGTCGGAGTCGAAGGCGAACTGGATCTTGGTGTCGATGGTGATCTTCTCGGTGGTCACCTCGACATGTGCATCCCCTTCGTCGGGACATCCGTCCTCGTCGTCGACCCCGTTGATGCTCTCTTTCTCGCCCGGACACTGGTCGAGGTGATCGGGGATGCCGTCCTTGTCGTTGTCGAGCTCGGGACAGCCGTCGTCATCCTCGAAGCCATCGAAGTCTTCCGGCTCGTTCGGACACTGGTCCTTCACGTCCGGGATACCGTCCTTGTCGTTGTCCGGGTCCGGACAGCCGTCCATATCCTCGAAGCCGTCCTTGTCCTCGGCGTCCACCGGGCATTGATCCGAGACATCCGGGATGCCGTCCTTGTCGTTGTCGGGCTCGGGGCAGCCGTCTTGATCCTCGAAGCCGTCGAAGTCCTCGGGGTCGTCGGGGCAGAAGTCGTCGACGTCCGGGATGCCGTCCTTGTCGCGATCCTTCAGGTAGCGCCGATACGAGATGCCGGCGAAAACCTGGAAGTCGGGTGCGCCGTAGCCGCGCGATAGCCCAAACGCGATGCCGCCGGTCGTCACGAGCTGGTGCCCATGATCGACCTCGATGGGCACGCGCAGACCAAGGTTCGTGATGAGCGGGTTCTGCTCGGTCTCTTGAAATGGAGCCGAGAGACCAGTGGTGCCCACGAGCTCTGCGATCGCTTCCGGCTCGAGCGGCCCCACTGGCGGCAAGCCCACCCCGGCCGAGACACGATAGAAGAGCTCGTTCGCCACCTCGATGTTTCCGAGCTCGGTCCGAGGTCGCAAGCGGATGCCGAACATGAACGCGGCGCGAAGTCCGAACAAGACATCGAACCAGCGATCGATCACGAGGTAAGGATTGAAGTTCGGGAAGCCTTCACCGAGGAAGTCATTGCTCGGCCCCGTGGGGATGCTGATCTCCGGGACGAGCGCGAGCCCGAAGAGCTTGAACCGCTCTTGCTTGAGCAGCGTGAAGCGCGCACCGACCCGTAGATCGCGGAGCCCGATGGACGCGAGCGTGCCCGTAGGCCCACCTTCGTCGCCGCCTTGGTAAAACGTCAGCGGCAGGATCAAGTACACGTCGAGCCAGTTGAGCAGACCCACCGAGGCGACCAGGTCGGCGTCGATGCGGTGCGCCACGACTTCGGCGACCTGCAATCGATCTTGGAAGAGAACGAGCGGGTTCCGCGCGTAGTTCAGATGCAAGCCCACCGACCACTCGCGCCACATCTGTCCCTTGGATCGCGGAACGGTGAGGTAGCCATCTGGGCTCGCGGGCGGGCGGTAGTGAGAGATGTTGAGGTTGTTCTCGGTGTTGGTGGTGAGGCCTGGATCCTGAGCGTGCGCCCGCCCCGACCCGAGCCACGAGCCAACGATCACGGCGCACACGAGTGCGACGGGGGCCGGCGAGCGAGCTCGCGACGGCAGATGTGGCGTCGGGTCCTGTCCCACCCGGCGCCGATGATAGCCCTTAGCGAACTAAGCGCAACTTTGCGGTCTCTGGAGCCCCTTGACGCTTCGCGGGGCTTCTGGAACCGTCCGTCCGCCCATGTCGGACAACGAGCTTGCCGTCGTCATCCTGGCCGCCGGCCAAGGCACCCGCATGAAGTCGGACCGCGCCAAGGTCCTGCATGAGCTGGGGGGACGCCCTCTGGTCAGCTACCCGGTCGAGCTCGCCCAGAGGCTGCGCGCGAACCCGATCGTGGTGGTGGTGGGCCACCGGGCCGAGGAAGTGGAGAAGGCCGTGCGCCGCCGATCCGGTGATCGGATCGGTTTCGCGGAGCAGAAGGAGCAGAAAGGAACCGGACACGCCGTCATGCAAGCCATGCGGGCTCTGTCTGGGTTCCACGGACGCGTCCTCATTCTCTCTGGAGACGTGCCCTTTCTCACCCTCGAGACGACGAAGAACACCCTCGCGCTCACCAAGAAGAAGGGACATGCGGCGGTCCTGGTCACGATGAAGCCCCAGGATCCGACCGGCTACGGTCGCGTACGACGCGGCCCCAAGGACGAGGTCCTGAGCATCGTCGAGCACAAGGACGCCACCGAAGAAGAGCGGCAGATCGGCGAAGTCAACGCCGGCATCTACGTCTTCGAGGCGGACTTCCTTCGCGCCGCGCTCCAGGCCCTGAAGAACGACAACGCGCAAGGCGAGTACTACCTCACCGATCTCATCTCGATCGCGCGCGCCAAAGGGCGCACCGTCGGCGCGGTGGTGGCCAAAGACCCCATCGAGGTCGAAGGGGTGAACCACCGGGCCCAGCTCTCGGAGCTCGAACGCCACCAACGCGCGCGCATCCTCCACGAGCTCATGCTGTCCGGGGTCACGATGATCGATCCCGCCACCACGTATGTCTCGGCGGACAGCCGCATCGAGCGTGACACCATCCTCGAGCCCGGCGTGCACATTCGAGGGGCGTCGCGCATCGGAGCCGGCTGTCACATCCAGGTCGGCTCCATCCTCCAAGACGCCCAGCTCTCGGCCGGCGTGACCGTGCTGCCGTACTCGCTGATCGACAACGCCAAGGTCCGCACCGGCGCCCGCATCGGCCCGTTCTCGCGCCTCCGGCCGGAGAGCGAGGTCTTCGAAGACGCCCACGTGGGCAACTTCGTGGAGCTGAAGAAGACCAAGCTCGGACGAGGCGCCAAGGCAAACCACCTCGCGTACATCGGCGACGCCAAGGTGGGCGCCGGCAGCAACATCGGGGCCGGCACCATCACCTGCAACTACGACGGCTACGGCAAGTACCTCACCGACATCGGTGAGGGCGTCTTCGTGGGAAGCAACGCCACCCTCGTGGCGCCGGTTCGCATCAAGAAGGACGCCTACGTTGCGGCCGGAAGCACCATCACGGATGACGTCTCCGCCGACGGGCTCGCGTTCGGACGGGCGAAGCAGGTGGTCAAGAAAGGCCGCGCGTCCGCGCTGCGCCAGGAAGCCAAGAAGCAGGCCGAAGCTTCCAAGAAGAAGAGCAAGTAGGCCGCGAGGCAAGGAGAGCGCTCATGTGTGGCATCGTCGGGTACATCGGACGCGAAGAGGCGGTCGGAATCATCGTGGAGGGGCTCCGGAAGCTCGAGTATCGCGGCTATGACTCCGCAGGCGTCTCGATCATCAAGGACGGCAAGACCGACATCCGGCGTGCGGTGGGCAAGCTCGCCAACCTCGACAAGGCGCTGCGCGACAAACCCATCTTCGGGAACACCGGTATCGGCCACACACGCTGGGCCACCCACGGGCGCCCGTCGGAGCAGAACGCCCACCCGCACGAGGTCGACGGGGTGAGCATCGTCCACAACGGCATCCTCGAGAACTACATGGAGCTCAAGCATCGCCTCCAAGCGCAGGGCCGCAAGTTCAAGAGCGAGACCGACACCGAGATCATGTCCCATCTGGTCGCGAGCCATATCGCCGAGGGCAGAAACCTCATCGAGGCGGTTCGCGCCTCGCTCAAGGAGATCCGCGGCGCGTTCGCGTTCCTCATCCAACACGAGAAGGAGCCCAACAAGATCGTCACGGCCAAGACCGCCTCCCCCATGGTGGTCGGCGTAGGAAAAGGCGAGATGTTCGTGGCCTCCGATATCCCGGCGCTGCTCGGTCACACGCGCGACTTCATCATCCTCGAGGATGGGCAGATGGCGGTTCTCACCGCCGATGGGGTGGAGCTCTCCGACTTCGATGGCAACGCTCTCCCGGTCAAGACGAAGCACGTCGACTGGTCTCCGGTCATGGCCGAGAAGGCCGGCCACAAGCACTTCATGCACAAGGAGATCCACGAGCAGCCCACCGCCATCGCGGACACCATCCGCGGCCGGGTGCTCATGGAAGACGCCTCCGTCCATCTGGATGGCGTGAACCTCGGCGACGTGAAGAAGCTGCGGCGCCTCATCATCACCGCCTGCGGCACCAGCTTTCACGCTGGCATGGTCGGCAAGTTCATGATCGAGAAGCTCGCCCGCTTGGGCGTCGACTGCGATCTCGCCAGCGAGTTCCGCTATCGAGATCCGGTGCTGGACGAAGAGACCGGCGTCCTCGCGATCTCGCAGTCGGGCGAGACCGCGGACACCTTGGCGGCCATCAAGCTCGCCAAGAGCCAAGGCGCCACGGTGTTTGCGGTCTGCAACGTGCTCGAGTCCAGCATCGCCCGCGAGTGCGCGACCTCCGGTGGCGTCATGTACACACACGCGGGTCCCGAGATCGGCGTGGCGTCTACGAAGGCGTTCACCACGCAGCTCGTGGCGCTCTACTTGCTCGCGATCTACCTCGGACGCGCACGCGGGGTGCTCGACAAGGGCGCGGCGCAGAAGTGCCTCGAAGACCTCCGAGAGATCCCGAGCAAGATCGAGCGCGTCCTGGCGACGGAAGCCTCCATCATCGCGATCGCGCGAAGATACGCGCAGGCGCGTGACTTCCTGTTCCTGGGACGAGGCCCGAACTTCCCCATCGCGCTCGAGGGCGCGCTCAAGCTCAAGGAGATCTCGTACATCCACGCCGAAGGCTACTCGGCCGGCGAGATGAAACACGGCCCCATCGCGCTCATCGACGACAAGATGCCGGTCGTGGGCATCGCCACCGAAGGCCCGGTCTATGACAAGACCGTGGCGAACCTGGAAGAGGTCCGAGCACGCAACGGAAAGCTCATCATCCTCGCGACCGAGGGTGACTCGAAGATCGCCGCCATCGCGGACGACGTGATCGTAGTGCCCAGAACTGATCCACTGCTCGACCCGATCATCACCACCATCCCGCTGCAGCTGCTCGCGTATCACATCGCGGATATCAACGGGACGGACGTGGATCAGCCTCGGAACCTCGCCAAGAGCGTGACGGTCGAGTAACCACCGCCTCATTTGCCAAAATGACAAGGCCACGAGGGCGGACTGTCATTCTGGCAGCCGGATTCGGGGGATGAGCCCAGAGGGGGATAAAACGGTCGTTTCTCGGGGTTCTGACGCATCGCTTTGACCGACGCGATTTGGCACGAGAGCTGCACGGAGCCAGCCCGAGTGCTCGACCGCTACTTCAAGCAGTACTTCTGGTCCTTTGTCCTCGGCGTGCTCGGCCTCGCCGGCGTTCTGACCGCGAACATGTTCACCACCGTGGCCGCCGAGCGCATTCGGCTCCCCGCGGCCGAGCGCCCCGCGGTGGCACTCGCCTCGGGCAGCGAAAGCGGTCCGGAGAGGAAGAGCACGGTGCCGATCTCGGCCTTCCTCGACAAGAACGTCTTCAAAGCTCAGCGGGAAGACCTCGAAGAAGCGGAGCGCCTTCGTCGCCTCGCCGAAGAGGAGGCGGCCAAGGACGGGGAGCCCGAGCTCGGGGACGTAGACCTCGCCAACTGCAGCAAGGCCACGCTCAGCAAGAACCTGGTCGCCACCGTCGTCACCAGCGACGAGGTCCGCTCCGTGGCGGTGTTTGCCGGCGCGGGAAAAGACGGCGCCACGGAGGCCTTCTACGTCGGCGACAAGCTCGATGAGGTGATCATTCGCAAGGTCTTGTGGCGGAAGGTGCTCGTCGACAACGCCGGTCGCTGTGAGTACTTCAGCATGGAGACGGAGGACCCCAACGCCGCCCTCGCCTCCGCCGCGCCTCTCACCGCGGTCCCCGCCGACGACGGCAAGTCTGACAAGGGCGAGATTGATCTCGCGGTCAAGAAGCTCGGCGACAGCGAGTACGAGATCCCGCGCAGCGACATCGACGGCGTGCTCTCCAACCTCTCGGTCGTGGCCACCCAGGCGCGCATCGTACCCAGCTTCCAGAACGGCAAGCCCAATGGCTTCAAGCTCTTCTCCATCCGCCCTGGAAGTCTCTATTCGAAGATCGGCATCCAGAACGGGGACGTGATTCAGAAGATCAATGGTTACGAGATGAACGACCCCGCAAAAGCCTTCGACATCTACTCCAAGCTCAAGGACTCGTCCGCCATCACGGTCGACATCGTGCGGCGAGGACGAACCCAGACCATGACCTACAACATCCGATGATGACCCCGATGCTGCGTACAAAGAACAAGACCCGCGCTCCGCTCCCCATCCTCTACGCGCTCGTTCTGGGCCTCCTCGCGCTTGCATCGCCGCCGGCGTTCGCGCAGGAGCCGGAGAAGCCGGAAGGCGGTGACGGCCCCGACAAGGCCTCGCCCCTCTTCGACAAGCGTCCACTCCGCATCCCCAACCGCGTGCGCCCTGGGAACACACCGGAGGTGAAGGTCTCGAACCCCAAGCCCTCGCTGAAGGAGCCCCCACCGGGTGCGCTCGCGCCGCCCAAGCCCGGAGCGCCACCGCGCCCTTCCGACAACACACCCGGCACGGGCGATCTGAAGAAGACGGCGGACAAGGGCTGCGTCCCGCTGCGTGGCCGCGACAAGGTTCAGTTCGAGTTCAAGAACGCCGACATCCAAGACGTGGTGGCGGCCATCAGCAAACACCTCTGCAAGAACTTCATCGTCACGAGCAAGATCCGCAGTCAGAAGTTCGACATCATCTCCCCCACGCCGGTCACCGTAGACGAAGCCTGGCAGGCGTTCTTGTCGGCCCTCGAAGCCAATGACTTCGCGATGTTTCAGGTGGGCGCCTACTACAAGATTATTCAGGCCACGGAAGGCACGCGGGCGCCTGTGCCGATCTATGGCGAAGACGGACCGGTCACCCCCAACAGCGATCGAGTCATCACGCGCATCTGGCACGTCAAACACGGCGGTGACCCCGCCACCATCGTCAACTACCTCAACGTCTTTAAGAGCGCGAAGGGGCAGATTCACCCCTTTGCGACCACCGGCACGATCATCGTGACCGACTACGCCAGCTCCATTCGCCGACTCGAATCCGTCTTGGCCGAGATCGATCAGCCCGGCGTGCTCGAGCAGGTCCACGTGGTCCCGGTTCAATACGCCACCGCGTCCGAGATCGCGGACAAGCTGACGCAGATCTTCGAGCCCGCTCGGGCGGGTCCCACCGGTAAGCCGGGCGCCCCTTCAAAAGCGGCGATGAATCCCACGCCCGTGCTGCGCCCACAGGACGGCTCCGCGGGTTCGGGAACCACCGAGGAAGAAGGCGCGGTCTCCGTCTCCAAGATCATCGCGGACGACCGCACAAACAAGCTCATCATCATCGCCTCTCAGCGATCGCTCAAACAGATCCTCGAGCTCAAGCGCAAGCTCGACGTACCCAGCAACGAAGGCGAGGGCCTGGTGCACGTGCTTCGGCTTCGCTACGCCAACGCCGAGGAGCTCGCGTCCACGCTCTCCTCGCTCGCCACCGGCAAGCCCACGACCGCCGCAAGACCCGCTCGCGGCGCTCGGCCCGCCGCAGCGGGCAACCCCGCCGTGCCCGCGGCCGGATCGGCGAGCCTCTTCGAAGGTGACGTGAAGGTCACCGCCGACAAGGCCACCAATAGCTTGGTCATCACCGCCTCCAAGGCCGACCTCACGTCCATGAAGCGCGTCATCTCGCAACTCGACGTCCTTCGCTACCAAGTCTTCGTCGAGGCCGTGATCCTCGAGGTCTCGATCAAGCGCGACCGCACCTTTGGCAGCTCTTGGTTCGGCGGCATCCCGCTCACGATCGATGGGCAGAGCTCACCCATCGTGTTCGGCTCTAACCCCACACAGCAGCTCTCGGCGTTTCAAACCATCGCCGCCAATCCTCTCGGACTGGCGAGCCTTCTCGGCCTTTCGGGGGCGCTTCGTGGTCCCACGCTCGAAGGCACCGAGGACTTCATCCGCGGCGGCATCCCGTCGGTGGGCGTGTTGCTCCAGGCGCTGAAGAGCACCAACGACGTCAACGTCATCTCCACGCCGCACCTCCTCACCATGGACAACGAAGAGGCGGAGATCAAAGTGAACGAGAAGCGCCCCTTCCCGACCGGGCTGGGCATCGGCGGACTCGGCGGCCTGCAGGGCCTCGCCAACCAGGCCGGCGCCACAGGACAGGCGGGCGCACTCGGCGGCCTCGGCGGCGTGCTCGGCGGACTCGGGCTCGGCACGACACTGAACAGAGAAGACGTGGGTCTCACGCTCAAGCTCAAGCCACAGATCAACGATCAGTCCTCGGTGCGGCTCGAGCTCGATCAGGAGTTGTCGGATGTCGCGGGCATCGATCAGGTCACCGGACAGGTCATCACCTCGAATCGCGCGGCCAAGACCGTCGTGGTGGTCGGAGACCAGGAGAGCGTGGTCATCGGCGGTTTGGTTCGCGACCGCGAATCCACCGACGAGTCGAAGATCCCGATCCTCGGCGACATTCCGCTGCTCGGCTGGCTGTTCAAACGCCAGCAGACCATCGCCGAGAAGGTGAACCTCATCCTCGTCTTGACGCCCTACATCATTCGCGGCCCCGAGGACTTCCGCCGCATCTACGAACGCAAGATGCAGGAGCGCCGAGACTTCATCGATGCCTTCTACGGCGAAAGCACTGAGTATCGAGCCGCCATCGACTGGGACCGAAAGCTCGGGGTGCTCGCGAAGTTCCGTCAAGGCGTGGCGGAGGAGATGCAGAAGGCGGAGAACGACGGGCCCGGCAGCGGGGACGATCTCATCATTCGGCCGGAAGACGGCGTCGAAGAGACGCTCGAACTCGACGTCCCCGCGCGCAGCGGGGCTGAGGGCTTGGAGCCCGACCTCCCGCCACCACCCGCTCCGGCGGAGCTCGTGCCCGATCTCCCACCCCTAAACCCGGCCCCGGTGGAGTGAGGTCGATGACCGACCCGAACTACGAGCTCGGGGGCGCCGCCCCTGCCCCCTCCGCCCGCAACCTGGGTTTCGAGCGCCTGTCTGGGCGCCCGATCGGCGAAATCCTCGTCGCCGCCGGAAACTGCGCCCGCGAAGACATCGATCTCGCGATCGAGCGCCAAGAGGGAGAGCAGAAAGACGAACGGCTGGGCGAGATCCTCATCGGGCTCGGGCGCGTCAATGCTGAACAGGTCGCGCGGGCGCTCGGCATTCAGCTCGAGATGCCCTACCTCGCGAAGATCGACATCGAAGCCATCCCGGATACGTACATCCAGTCGGTGCCGATCACCTTCGCCCGAGGGAACATCATCCTTCCGGTCTCCGCCCTCGGCGACAGCGTGGTGGCCGCGCTCGGAGACCCGCTCAACGCAGAGGCGGTCGACGACCTCGGGCTCCTGCTCGGCGTTCGCGTGGACCCCGTGGTGGCCATGCCGGGGGTCATCACCGAGGCCATCAACCGGGCGTACGACCGCGCCACCGGCCTTGCCCACGAAGCGGCCAAGGGACTCCAGGCCGGGGACGACGCCGACGAAGCCGATCTCGACGCCATCGACCTCATCGACGACCAAAGCGGCGACGACGCGCCGATCATTCGGTTCGTCAACGCCTTGCTTCGTGATGCGGTGAAGGTCCAGGCCTCGGACATTCACATCGAGTGCTACGAAAAAAGCGTCGTCGTCCGGAACCGCATCGACGGCATCCTCTATCAGAAGGTCGAGGCGCCCAAGACCGCGCAGTCGCCCATCATCGCGCGCGTGAAGATCATGTCCGGCCTCAACATCGCGGAGAAGCGCCTTCCACAAGACGGGCGCATCCGACGCAAGATCGCAGGCAAGGACATAGACGTGCGCGTCAGCACCATCCCCACCGCCCACGGCGAGCGGGTGGTCATGCGTATCCTCGATCGTTCGAATACGCTGCTCACGCTCGAGGACCTGGGCATGGAGTCCAGGACCCACAATCAATTCACCCATCTCATCGAACGGCCGCACGGCATCTTGCTCGTCTCCGGGCCCACGGGCTCCGGCAAGACCACCACGCTGTACGCCGCGCTCTCGCGCATCAACAGCCCCGAGATCAACATCCTCACCGTCGAGGATCCGGTCGAGTATCAGCTCCCGGGGGTCGGACAGATGCAGGTCAACTCGAAGATCGACCTCACCTTCGCCTCCGGACTTCGGGCGTTTCTTCGTCAGGACCCCGACGTCATCATGGTGGGCGAGATTCGCGACAAAGAGACCGCGGAGATCGCCATTCAGGCCTCGCTCACTGGTCACATGGTGCTCTCGACCGTGCACACCAACGACTCCGCCGGCGCCCTCACCCGCCTCGTCGACATGGGCGTAGAGCCGTTCTTGGTCGCGTCCTCGCTGCTCGGCGTCCTCGCGCAGCGGCTCATCCGAACGCTCTGCAAGAACTGCAAGCAGCCGTACGCCCCCAGCCGAGAAGAGGCGCGAGGCTTGGGCTTTCAGACCCTGGAGCCCGGCACGATGTTCTACAAAGAGGTCGGCTGCGACCAGTGCCTGAAGACCGGCTACAAGGGCCGTAAAGGCATCTACGAGCTCTTGATCGTGACCGACGAGATTCGGGCACTCGTCGTGAAGAACGTCGATGCGAGCACCATCAAGAAGGCCGCGATCGCCACCGGCACCAAGCTCCTGCTCGATGACGGCGCCCGAAACGTCCTGCTCGGGCGCTCTTCGGCCGAAGAGGTCCTGCGCGTCGCGACCGACGAAGAGATGGTCCTGGAGATGTAAGGCATGCCGATCTTCGCCTACAAAGGCCTCGACGGCCAAGGGAAGGAGGTGCGCGGCCTGCTCGACGCGGACACCCCCAAGACCCTTCGTGCCCTCCTAAAGAACAAGGGCATCCGCATCGTCGAGCACAAGGAGGAGTCCGCCGACAACAAGAACGGCCGAAAGCGCACCTCTTTGGCGCCCAGGGCGACCGAGATCGACCTGCGCCGCTTCACCGAGCGGGTGAGCATCAACGAGATTGCCCTCACGACGCGTCAGATGGCGACGCTCCTCAAGAGCGGCATCACACTCATCGAGTCACTCACCGCCATCGTCGACCAGGTCGACAACGAGAAGCTCAAACGCGTCTTTGGACAGATCAAGTCCGACGTCAACGAAGGCTCGTCGCTCGCGGACGCCATGGGCGAACACCCCTCGGTGTTCTCACAGCTGTACGTGAGCATGATCCGCGCCGGCGAGGCCTCGGGTGCGCTCGACGAAGTGCTCATCCGCCTGGCGAACTTCATGGAGCAGCAGGCCCGGCTCAACTCCCGCATCATGAGCGCCATGATGTACCCGGCGATCATGCTCGCGATCGGCGGCATGATCATGCTGCTCCTGTTCGTGGTGGTCATCCCCCGCATCACGAAGATCTTCGATCAAGTGAAGGCTCAGCTCCCCATCCAGACGCGGCTGCTCATCTTCACCGCCGACATCGTCAAGGGCTATTGGTGGCTGCTCATCATCCTGTTCGGCACGAGCGTGTACCTCTTCTTGCGCTGGAAGCGCTCCGAGAAGGGACGCGCCATCTGGGACCGCTTCGTGCTCAGCGCGCCCGTGCTCGGCACCGTGGTGCGGATGGTGGCGGTGGCGCGCTTCTCGAGGACACTCGCCACCCTGCTGCGCTCCGGAGTGCCGGTCTTGAACGCGCTCGACATCGTGCGCGACGTCTTGAGCAACGAGAAGTTGGCCGAGGTCATCGAGAACGCTCGGGACGCCATCCGCGAGGGTGAGTCCATCGCCAAGCCCATCGAACGCTCGGGGCAGTTTCCCCCCATCGTCACCCACATGATCGCCATTGGCGAGCGGAGCGGCCAGCTCGAGGAGATGCTCGAGCACGTGGCGGACAACTACGACTTCCAGGTGAACCAGAAGGTCGATGGGCTCACGTCGTTGCTCGAACCGGTGATGATCGTCTTCATGGGCGTCGGCGTCGGATACGTGGTCTTTGCCATTCTATTGCCCATTCTCCAGCTCTCACAACACGTGAGATGAACACGAAAAGGATGACCAGATGTTGCTGCACCAGAAACTGAGACGGCGCCGGGGACGGAAGAGCCGCCGTGGTTTGACCCTCATCGAGATCTTGGTGGTCGTCACCATCCTCGGACTGCTCGCGAGCATCGTTGGGGTGGCGGTCGTGAACCAGATGGAGGCGAGCCGCATCGATACCGCCAAGCTCCAGATCAGCGAGATCTCGAAGGCCCTGGACATGTACAAGATCAAGTTCCACCGCTATCCAAACACCGCCGAGGGCCTGCCGGCCCTCGCGACCCCTCCGGAGGGCAAGCCGCCCATCATGGAGACGGTGCCGAAGGATCCGTGGGGCGGCGACTACATCTACGTGTCTCCAGGGCAGCACAACACCTCGAAGTTCGATCTGCAGTCGAAGGGACCGGACGGCCAGGCCGACACCGCCGACGACATCCCCAACTGGTGAAACCGACGAGCCGATGAACCGAGTTCGGAGAACAAGAGGTGCGCGCGCCGCGGGGGCGCGAGGCTTCACGCTGATTGAGCTGACGATCGCGCTGGCGATCGTGGCTCTGCTCGCGGGCGCCACCGTCATGACCGTGAACTCGGTCACCGACGCCCACCTCCGGTCTTCGGGCACCGCCCTCTCGGGCGCCATCAAGCAGTGCTACGACCGCGCCGCGATGCTGCAGCGCTCCCAGCGCATCGTCTTCGACATCGACAAACAGATCTGGTGGATTGAGTTTACCGAGAGCCCCTTCGCGGTCGCAAGGGAGCGTCTCACCGGCGAGGAAGGGGAGTCGTCGGAAGAGATGAGGGAGCGGCTCGAGGCCGAGCAACGGGATCGTGGCCGTAGCTCGTCCTTCGGCGATGACGGCAAAGAAGAAGTCCAAAGGATGATCGAGGGCGGAATGTCCCGTTTCTTCGTGCCGGACGAGGACCTCGACGCAGGCAAGCCGCAGGTACTTCCGGGCGGGGTGAGCTTCGCCCGGATCTGGACCGGTCACCAAGAGAAGCCATTTACCTCCGGCATGGCGCACCTGCACTTCTTCCCCCAGGGGTGGACGGAGCCGGCCTTGATCGAACTCGTCGACGACGACGGTGATGTCTTCACGCTCGAAGTACAGCCGCTCACCGGACGGGTGAAGGTCTACGACCGGCGGCTCGAAGACCCGAGCGCGGAGGACGATGACGGCCGAAAGGATGGTGATCTTTGAGACGCGGATTCACCTTCCTCGAGGTCATGGTGGCTTTGGCCATCCTCGCCATGTCTCTCACTGTTCTCTCCGGCATCTCGGCGAACAGCTTCGATGCGTCGAACTACGCCAAGTTTCTCACGGTCAGCACGATGCTCGCGCGCTCCAAGATGATCGACATCGAGGAGGAGTTGCGGAAAGACGGGTTCGGAGACGACGAGAAGACCTTCGACGGCGACTTCAGCGAAGAAGGTCACCCCGGCATCAAGTGGACCGCGGTCTGCCGGCCCATCGAGGTCGAGCTCGGTGAGCTGGTTTCTTCACTGCTCGGCGGAGATTTTGAGGACGAAGACCTCCCGGACGCGGTGCAGAACGTCTTCGGCGGAGGCTCGAACGCGCCCCTGGGCGAGGACATCACCGCCGCGGCGGGTGGCGCCGCCGCGGGCGCGGGCGGAACGGACCTGAACCAGCTCCTGGCCGGCGGGGGGCTCGAGCCCATCCTGAAGGGCGTGGGCGAGACGCTTCAGAAGTCGATTCGAGAGATCACGCTCGAGATCAAGTGGAAGGCGGGGGACAAGTACGAAGAGTCCGTTCGCTTCGTGCAGTACGTGACGACCTCGGGCCGCCTCGCCCTCCCCGAGAACACGCCGCCGCGACTCGCAGATCCGAGCCTGCCCGGGCAGCGCAACCCGAACACCCTGCAAGGCACCATCGGGGGACAGGTTCTACCCGGCCTCCCGGGCGGCACCATCAACTTCGGCTCGCCCGGGGGCGGCATCGCGCCCAAGGGCGGCCCGAGGCCCGGCGGCGGAGGCTCAAAGCCATGAAACGCGCGCCGAGGAAGAACCAGCGCGGTCTCACCATCATCGAGATCGCCCTCGCGACCGCGATCCTGGCCATGATGGCCACCATCACCTGGGGCTCGATCGCCCGCAGCTTCGATGCCTTCGAAACGGTGAGTGAGATCGACGCGCGTTATCACAACGTGCGCGTCGCCATGAACCGAATGGCGCGCGAGCTCTCGATGGCTTTCGTCACCTCTCCTACCCGGTCGTTCGGCCGCGAGGAGATGTGGAAGACCATCTTCAAGGCAAAGCGCTCCTCGTCGTTCTACGAGATACACTTTGCGTCGCTCTCCCACCAGGTCCTCCGGCAAGACGCCAAGGAATCCGACCAGTGCGAGATCAGCTACTTTGGCGCCCCGGACCCCGACCAGCGCGAGGTCATGAACCTCATGCGTCGCGAAGACCCGCGCATCGACTCCGAGCCTGAGGAGGGCGGCCGCGCGTACATCCTGGCGGAGAACGTCAAGGGCCTCTCTTTTAGGTTCTGGGACTCGCGGGACCAGGACTGGGTCGACGAGTGGGACACCGAGGACCCGGAGTTCGTCGGACGGCTCCCCACCATCATCGAGATCACGCTCGTCATTCTCGACGACAGCCGCGAGGAGATGAAGTTCGTCACCAAGACCCGCGTGTACATGCCAGGGATGCTGCAGAGGTTCTGAGATGTTGAGCGCGCGCAGAGCCCCCCGTTCGGGCAGAAGAAGGTCCAAGCGTCTCCGGACGTCGGTCTCCGAACGCGGGGCGGCGCTCGTGATGGTCTTGATCCTCACGACCGTCCTCGCGGCGCTCGCGGCGGACATGCAGAACACGACCTCGGTGAACCTCCAGCTCGCCGCGAACGCGCGTGATCAACTGCAGGCTCATTTCCACGCGCGGAGCGCCATCGAGCTCGAGCTGTTCTTTCTTCGGTTTCAGGGCCAGCTCAAAGGGACGCTCGGAAACTTCATACCCATCCCGCTCTTCGAGCTCTCCTCCTTCTTCGTCAGCTCGGACACCATGAAGGGCATCGTCCGAAAGGGCGGCGGCTTCCCGGAGGATGGCTACCCGCCGGAGGAGCTCGACGAAGATGGCCTCACCATCGACAAGGAGTTCGGAAAGTTCGAGGGCTCGTTTTGGATCGAGGAGGTCGTGGACGAGAACCGGAAGATCAACATCAACCGCCCCGCCCTCACCGCCTGCCAGAACATGGTCCACATCCTTCTGGCGGGCCTGTTCGACGAACCGCGCTACGACCCGCTGTTTGAAGTGCTGGGCCAGACGCGAGATCCGGTGCGCAATCGCATCGAGATCATCGCGAACATCGCGGACTGGGTCGATGGCAACGAGGACGTGGACACGGTGTGCACCTTGACCGGAGACAGCTCGATCTCCGGCGGGTCCGAGGACAATCGCTATCGCGACCTGCCCTACGGCGCAGAATACAAGCCCAAGAACGGCCAGATGACTTCATTGGCGGAGCTCCGCATGGTGCCGGGTGTCAACGACCTCTTCATGCAGTTCTTCGCCGAGCACCTCACGGTGTGGACCGACGACACCGCGGTGAACCTCAATACGGCGAGCCCGCTCATGATCACTGCGTTGCTCCGGGCCGTCGTGGTGGGAGGCGTCCAGCCCGGGCAGCAGGAGATGGTGCAGAAGTTTCTGCAGGAGCTCCAGCTCACGCGGGCGATGCCCCCGCCGCTCAACCGCGTGAGTAAGCCCGTCTTTTTGCAGCTCCTGGTCGCCGTGGGGTTCGCGGTCGACGAGGCCCGTTTCACCCAGCTCGAGTCGGCCGGCGTCATCCGATTCGACGACAACAGCAACGTCTACCGCATCACCGCAATGGGTCGCGTCGGCGAGGCCAGCTCCAAGCTGACCGTCGTCTGGCGCGACGACCGAGCCTTTGGCGAGATCCGCTACTGGCGCGAGGACTAGTCATGCCACAGAGAATTCTCGGATTGGACATAGGGACGTGGTCGGTCAAAGGGGTCGTGCTCGAGAGCTTCTTTAGAGGCTTTCGGGTCATCGACGCCCAAGAGGTGCCCATCCCGCGCGGGCCGGCCGAGGAGCAGGCCGAGCTCCGGCTTCGGGCCGTGCGCGAGCTGCTCGGGACCGAACCTTTCGGCAAGACCGAGGTGGTGGTCGCGGCGCTGAGAGGCGAGCAATCCACCTCGCGCTTCATCGCCCTCCCCTACGCCGATCTGCGCAAGGTGGAGGCGACCATCGTGGGTGAGCTCGCCGATCTCATTCCCATCGACGTGGAAGACGCCATCGTCGACCACACGCTCTTTCAGCGCACCGACGATGGCGGCTCGGTCTCGTTTGCCATCGCCGTGCCCAAGACCGACATCGCGGCGCAGCTCGAACTGCTGAGCCAGGCCGGCGTGGATCCTCGCTTTCTCTCTGTGGACGTGGTCCAGCTCCACAATCTCTACACGCACTTTCTGAAGGAGGACCAGTCCAGGGCCGAGGAGCCGGCCACCGCGGCCGCCGACGCTTCGACCTTTATCCTCGCCGCGCCCGGCGGCCCTCCTCCTGCGCGGGTCATCGTCGACATCGGACACGAGCGCACCATGGTCGTAGCGTGCAGCGACAGCGGCCCCGCCCTCGTGCGTGTGCTTCGACACGGCGGCCATGACGTCACGCGCGCGATCGAGACTGCGTTTGGCGTCAGCGAGGAGGAGGCCGAGGATCTCAAGCACGCGCACGGCTTTGTGGCATCGAGCCGACAGCCGCCCCCTTCGGAGGCAGAGGAGCGGATGAGCGACGCAGTCCGAGCTGGGCTCCACAGCCTCGTTCAAGATCTGCGCCGGACGCTGTTGTCCGTTCGCACCGACAAACGGGTGCACGTGAGCCGTATCGACATCCTCGGCGGGGGCTCGCGCATTCGCAACCTCGCCAACCACCTCGCGGAGGAGCTCAATGTCCCCTGCGCGCCGGGGCTCGCGGCGGAGCAGATCGTCGAGCGCCAGATCGATCCGGCTCGCCGCAGCGCCTTTGCGCTGGCGCTCGCGCTCGCGCTCCGCGCGGCGGGTGATCGAGCGGTGAGCTCCATCGATCTTCGGCACGAGGACTTCCAGTTCGCCGGTCAGCTTCAAAGCCTGCGGAGCCGCATCCCCAGCATGGTCGCCGCGGGGCTCGTGCTGGGCACCTTGGCGGTCGCCAACATCTGGGTGAGCTACTACTCCGCGTCGAGCCGAGAAGCACAGCTCGACGCGCAGTTCTGCCAGATCACCAAAGAGGCCATCGGCCGTGAGATCTGTGAACCCAAACAAGCCCTGAGCGTGATGGCCCAGCCGGTGAGCGAACTCGGCAACGTGCGCACCGTGGACCGCAGCGCGCTCAACATCGCGGCCGAACTCTCGGCCCTCATCCCGGAAGACGTCAGCAGCAAGGCGGAGTTCCGAATCGACGAGATCGACATCACCCCGGACCGAGCCCGTATCAGCGGTGAGACCGACTCCTTCGACGCGGTGGACAAGATCGTGGCCGAGTACGGCAAAGACCCCTGCTACTCGAACATCAAGAAGGGTCAACTCCGCCGAAAAGCGGACGGAAAAGGCATCGAGTTTCAGCTCTCGCTTCGACTGGAGTGTTCATCATGAGGTTAGAACTCCCCCCGATTGTCGCGTCGCGCCTCTCCGCGCTCACGGTCACCTTCGAGCGGCTCTCCGGGCGCGAGCAGCTCATGAGCTTGTTCCTCGTGTGTGCCATGCTCGGCATGGCGGTCGGCTGGACCACCTACTTCGTGAAGAAGGACCTCACGAGCCGCGAGGAGCGCCTGACCGACAAGCGCAGAAAGCTTGGGGAGCTGCTCACGCTCCGCAGCAACTACCAGCGACGGCTTGCGGACCAGAAGCGCATCGCCGACCAGATCCGAAAGAACAACGGGGTGCGCCTGCTCTCGTACATTGAAGACGTGAGCGCCCGCGCCAGCATCGAGCTCGGCAATGCCTCGGAGCGCTCGGGGGAGCCCACAGGCTCGGAGTTGCTCAAGGAGGAAGCGGCGGAGGTCACGATCCGCAAGGTGAGCATGGACCGCCTTCACAAGTTCCTCGACGAGATGGAGAAGGGCAACCAGCTGGTGAAGATCCGAAGACTCAAGATCAAGACCCGCTTCGATGACCCGAAGCTCCTCGACGCCACGGTCACCGTGGGCACCCTGAAGACCACGGACGGCTGAGATGAAGAAGCTCAGAATCCTCGGTTACGTCGCGTTCTTCTTCTTCTCGTTTGTGGTGGGGCTCTACCTCACCTTCCCGTGGAGCGTGGCGGAGGAGCGACTGCTCCATCTCGCCTCGCGCGGCAGCTACGTCGTGACCTCGGAGTCCATGAGCCCGTCTGGGCCGACCAGCTTCCGCTTTCGGAACGTGAGCATCACCCATAAGTCGCACCCCGACATCCCGTTTGTGGTCGATGAGCTCTGGGTTCGCGCGCACATCCTGCCGCTCATTCGCAAGGGCTTCGGGGTGTCGGTGGAGGCCAAGCTCGCGAAGGGTGAGCTCAGCGCCGTCGTCAAGCAGAGCACCGACGAGCTTCGCATCGAAGCCGAGGCCGAGAAGCTGCAGCTCGACTTCGCCCCCATCTTGGGCGCGGTGCTCGGGGTGCCGATGGCGGGCCAGCTGAGCCTCGAAGCCGATCTTTCTCTCGCACGCATCAAGGGCGGCAAGAGTACCGGCCACGTCGCAATCGAGACCAAGGGGCTCACGATCGAGAAGGGGGCAAAGCTCGGCATGTTCCCGCTACCGATGAACGTGGAGGTGGGAGACCTGAAGCTGGACCTTCCGCTGCAAGACGGAAAGGTAGCGCTCCCCAACACCGACATCAAGGGTACCGATCTCGAGGCCAAGCTCGAGGGCACGATCAACGTCGAGGTGCCGCTCGAGACCACGAACCTCAACGCCACCGTCGGGCTCATGCCGACGCAGAAGTTCTTGGCCGCCAATCAACTCATCGGCCCTCTGCTCAACAACTTCAGCGCGTACAAGTCGGGCGACGGCTTCTATCGAATGGCGCTCAAAGGCAACATTCTGAGGCCCATCGTGTCGCCGGTTCGCGCGGGGCGCTGAGGCGGCAGCATGCTGAAGGCCTGGCCAGCAGAGGACATCGACGCGGAACTCATCCGAAAGGGGCCGGTCGCCATCGTGGGGTATGGCAATCAGGGGCGAGCGCATGCGCTGAACCTTCGGGACTCGGGCGCGTCCGTGCTCGTGGGGGCGCGCGAGGGCGGCACCTCCAGCGCTCGCGCAAAGGCGGACGGCTTCGAGGTACTCGCGGTAGGCGAGGCCACCCGCGCTTCGTCCGTGATCATGCTCGTCACCCCGGACGAGACCCATCGGCACTTGTTCGAGTCGAGCTTGCTGCCGGCGCTTCAGCCCAAAAAGACGTTGGCCTTCGCCCACGGCTTCTCGGTTCACTTCAAAGAGGTCACGCCTCCGGCCGGGGTGGACGTGGTGCTCGTGGCGCCCACAGGCCCAGGCACCAAGCTGCGATCGCTCTACCTCCAAGGACAAGGCCTGCCTTGCCTCGTCGCGGTGGCGCAGGACGCGTCGGGGGGAGCGCTCGGCACCGCCTTGTCTTATGCCCACGCCCTCGGCGCGAGCCGAGCGCGTATCCTCGAGACCACGTTTGCCGCCGAAACGGAGACGGACCTCTTCGGGGAGCAGGTCGTGGTCTGCGGCGGACTCTCGCACCTCGTCACTGCCGCGTTCGAGACCTTGGTGGCCGCAGGTTACCCAGAGGAGCTCGCGTACTTCGAGTGTGTGCATCAGGTGGAGCTGTTGGCCGGCCTCATCCAGAGAAAGGGCGTTGCGGGCATGCGCCAGGCCATCTCGGGCACCGCGAGATACGGAGACCTCACGCGAGGCCCTCGGGTCATCGATGAACACACGAGGGCCGCGATGGAAGCGATTCTGCGAGAGATTCAGAGCGGCGACTTCGCAAAGGAGTGGATGGGCGAGAGCCGAGCGGGCGGGAAGAAACTCGAGCGCCTCACGCGCGCCGCGGCCGGACATCCCATGGAGGATGTGGGCCGCAGGCTGCGGGCGCTGATGCCTTGGATCGACCCGGAGAGCTCGGGCTAGGATCCGCGAACGAACAGCACGAGTGGCCTTCCGTCGAGGGCGCTGCCCACTTCGAGTTCGAGGACCTGACCTTCCTTCTTGTCCAGGCGATTCAGCTCGTAGTCGAGCGCGACCGGGTAGCGCAGACACAGTTCATCACCGAGGATGGTCTGATGGTCGGCCTCTGCCAAGGTGAGCACCGTGGGCCACACCTTGCTCAAGCTCTCTTTCTGAAGCGGCGTGAGTGAAACCGCGACGAGGATGCTCTGGTCGCCGGTGGACAGCAGCCGGGCCGACACCTTCTGAGTGGTGGCGTTCAAAGCCTTCTCCCACTCGACCACCGGGAGTGGCTCCGCCACGTACGGTCGGTTCGCCTGTTCTTCGAACTTCTTCGTCACCTCAGGGTCCACCTGAAAGCGGTCCTGCTTGAGCGGCTTTCCTGGCTCTTGACCTCGGGCATCGCTGAGCCCGATGAGGGCCATGGCTGCGGTCGTCGAAACGAGAAACTTTAGGTTCTTCATGAAATCCTCCTAGAGGCCCTTCGGCTCGCGCCAGCTAAAGATGGAAGGTACGCGGCTCCTGCGGTAGTCAGCGAGCTTCGCGCTCTGCGACGCCCCGAGACTTCCATGGGACACAATCGGAGGCCCATCGGCCGGAGTGATAAGGAGTAGATTGCCGCCAATCTCGTCGTTTCCTTCCCACGCGCTCCGCTCCCCAGGCTCCTTCACACCGTTACCGTTTCGGTCGAGGAAGGCCTCCGCCGAGCAATTGTCGACCACGTACACGCGGTCTTTACCGCGAGCTACCGAGCACTCCGTTGCACTTGTGGTCGGCTCATAGGTCTTGTAGTACGCCAGTCCCTCGAGGACCAACGGATCACGCAACATGCGCTCGTTGTCGCGAAGCTGGAAGTACCAGCCATGCTTGTTCTGCTTCGATATGCTCTTGGGATCGACCGCCGGCGTGTTCGTCGCGTCGGCGAGGTGGGTGAGATCCGCCTTGGTCGGCAGCGCCGCCGAATCCCATACCACCCCAACCACGTCACGGCCGTTGGTCAGGCTCGCGTCTTCGAGCTCATCGAGTGCGGCGGGACGCTGGAGGTTGCCGGTGCCGAAGTACACGCCCACGACTCGCTTCCCCGGGCAGGTGGAGGCCACGATCTCGAGACGTCGGAAGACCTTCCGAAAGTCCTTCGACTGACCTACGCCGCTCGGGAGCTCGAAGTCCTGATCGCCGGTCTTGAAGGACTTGGTGCCCAGGTTGCCTTTCCCCTGGCGCTCCTTGATGGTGACCTGGCTTCCAAGTTTGCCCACACTGTTGTTCAGCGCGATCAAACGACGTGCGCTCCAGCTCTTGCCTTCGGGGTCGGTGCGGTAACCCTTCCAGATCTGGCCACACTCGTCGCCCCAGTAGATGGAATCCGCGATGCCCGCGATGGTGTACACGGCCACGTCGCTCGAGATGGGACAAGTCATCTCCTTCAGATCGGAGGCCTTGGAGGCATCCACGCAGATGCCGAGCTTCGACGTGCACTTCCGGGCGAATTGGATGAGCAGACCCGTTTCGGTCGTGGTCTGCTGGAACGGCCCGGTGCCCGACCACTCGTTGATGTCGACCACGAAGACGCTGGGATAGTGGTCACGGAACTCGCGGGCGTCGGACAGCCAAACGTCGATCTGTCCCACGCTGAAGCCACGGTGCTTGGTCTGCTTGCCGTCCGTAATGAGACGAATGTAGAACTCTTTGTCATAGACCCAGTCGGTCCACTCTTTGCCCACGGCGGTCTTCAGATCCATGATCTGGTTGCCTTGGGAGTCCTCGAGAAAGATCTGATCCTTCGGGTCGATGTCAAAGTTTGAGAACTTGAAGCGATACGCCTTGCCGAGGGTTCGCTTGATGGGACCGAACTTCAAGTCCATCGGCGCTGGGTCTGCGTAGCCCTTGCCCTCCCAGTTGCTGCAGGCCGAGGCCGGGAAGTTGTTCTTCTGTGCCATCGCCGGGCATCCATTGAGCTGAGCCTCGATGTTCATCTTCAGCTTCACCAAGGATTGGCTGGGCTGGGGCCAGTCGCTGCGGTCGAACTCACCCACGTGTCCGGACGCAAACGCCGCGACGCGCTTTTGGCTTCCGGAGACCCTCATGCGTCCGATCCATGGAGTCGCAAAAGACCACTCGAGCTCCTGGAAGGCGTTCCCTTCGGTGTAGACGAGCGGGTAGATCGGGTTCTTTCCAGTGTCGAGCTTCCCACTAAACTGGCGCATGTCGATCTTGTAGAAAGCTGAGCCACCGCGTCCCAGGCCGAAGATGAGTGACGCGTCCTCGTTCACTTGAATGATGCCATCACCGTTCAAGTCGTCGTGGAAGACGACCAGCCCACCGTCAACGTAGTAGCGGTGCGTGAAGTCTTCGCCCGGCTGATCCCCCACGTCTCGAATCTGGCTGGTGGCGATACCGTTCATGGTCAAAAACTCGAAGGGCAACAGCGAGCTGGTCTCCTCCCCCGTATAGGTGTCGAAGAAGTGGAGCTGACCGTCGTTCATGCCTACGACGACGAAGCACTTGCCCGCCCCGGCATCGCATTCACCGTAGCGGAGGATGCCTAGAGGGGAGTGGACCGGGTCCCCGAGCGGCCAGGGCGCCACCGCTTGCGGGTCTCCGTTGGCCTGAGCGCTGTCGGCGTAGCCGTGGATGAGATTGATGAGGGAGTGGTGCGCGGCGGGCGCCAACATCGTGTCGTCGACCGTCAGCGCGCTACGATGAACCGTCACGTACTTCTTGTCGGCCGGGCGCCAGGTGAGGATGTTTCGTGGGTAGAGCGGTGTCTTGGGCGTGTACCCATTCGACGTCAAACGGTCGAGCACGAGCGCTGCGGTCCCGCCTGTGGTCGCCGCCGTGGTCGTGGTGCCCGTCCAAAGGTCCTTGACCTTCGGGTTGGTGTACAGCGTCTTTCCATCCGGAGCGTGAAACATGCAGGCCTTGTCGGCCGGGTTGTATTTTCCGTTCGAGAGACGGGCCGGCTCGATGCAGTGCTTCTTGACCGTGCCGTTCCAGCGTCCGGTATTGGCGGGCCGAAAGGCCGCGGCATAGAGAACGTTGTCGGAGAACATACCCGCCTGGGTCTGGACGGCCGGAGCGGCATAGAACAGACCGGTGCGGGTGGACATGGCCCGCAGAATGTTCTCGAACGCGTTGTCGAGCTGCGCGAAGTCGCTGGCGTAGAAGTAGAGCCCGCCGCCTTCCCTTGCGATGTTCTGAAGGTTCGTGGGGCTGAAGGAGCCCGCTGGCCCGAAGCCGATGGTGTACGTGCTGATGTTCTGCTCGCCATCGAGGTTACAGAGCAGGTCCTTGTGGGTCCGAATGTAGTTGGAGCCACGCCAAGGCTGGCTAGCCGTGACCGAACGGCTCTCCAGCGGGTCACCGGGCACCGGACAGTTGAACTTATAAGTTGCGTTCTTTGAGTTTGGGTTGCCGTCCGAGAGCAACAGCAAGAAGTTTGGGCGACACTCCATCGTGTTGCTGTTCTTGAAGTGGCTGCCAAAGTACATCGCGTGCTGCTTGATGGCCTCGCTCATCGGCGTGTCGCCGCTCGCCGGGATGCTGAGGGCGGCCGTCTTCAGCTCGCCCAGGCTCGAATCGAACGGCGCAACCTGCTTCGCCTTGCCATTGCCGAAGTGATACATCGAGAAGTTGGCGCGGCTGGCGTAGCGGTCGAGTAAGCCGTCGGAAGGAGTTCGACAGCCCGCGAGGACCGCCTTCATGACGTGTTGCTTCGTCATGCTCATGCTGCCGCCGTTGTAGAGACCGGCGTACCAGGCGCACTCCGTGAGAACCTTCTCGTTCGTGTAGCCCATGGAGCAGGAAGAATCGAGGAGAAGGCCGATGTTCGGTTTGATCTCGGAGCTCTTCAGGTGATCCAGGGCGTCCGGCAACGCGCTTGGGCCAACCAGAAAGGCGGAAGAGAGGACGAGCTGAGTCAACATGACTGCCTCCAATGGGCTGATTCAAATTCAGACAGATAAAGCGGATAACGAAGCATAGAATTTGAGTGTTGTGGGTTCATCGGGCGTGCTTTCTCGGTAGGATTGTGCCCGGCCGATAGGCCATGACCCGGTAGATCTCGACGTCGATGTCCGAGCTCGCGCGTGTGCCCGATCGACCCGTGGTGTGCAGGCCGTGCACGACCGCCCGCGTGAGCGTGTGGGAGCTCTCGCTGAGCGGGACGATGCGGAGCAGCTCGAAGCGCCCTTCGTAGCGTTCGGGCTGCACATTGAAGGCGCTGGCCGCAGGTGCGACGTAGTCCTCTCTCAGCGTCGAGTGATTCAGATTCGGCAAATTATCGGGCGTCTCCACGTCGTTCATCATCTCGAAAAGGCCACCTACGGCCGCTTCTTTCGCGCGCGTGAATCGGCGCTCCTCGCCCACCATGATGATGTCGAGGTTGACCATGTCGAGCAGGCTCAAGGCGCCCACCGCCAGCATGGCCACCAACATCATCACGATGAAGAGCGCGAAGCCTTCTCGTCCCTGCCTTGGTCGCCGCCTGCTCATTGTGTGTCCCCCGCGGTCAGGAAGCGCACGCGGCCAGAGTTCTTGACCTCGGCCGAGACCCGCATCACGCGGCGCTTGAACTGGTCATCCGTGCCGCACGCCGGGAAGCAGAGCCCGGGCTCGAGCGCGGCGAGCACGGGGTCGACGATCGCGTCGCTCGTGCTTCGGGAACGGGCGACGAGCTCGAGGTCGATGCGAATCCGGTCGAAGCTCTCCGGTCGTGCTCCGTTCTCGGTGATGTCGACCCAAGCGCCGTCTACGTTCTGAAAGACGCGCATTTGGATGCTCTCGAAGTTCTCCGCGAGGCGTTGCCCGCAGGTCGCGTCGAGCGCGGGGCAATCACCCTCGACTCGACGCAGATGCCCCCGGGTGCCATCGCCGGGGTCCGAGGTCTCCACGAAGTAGGTGATGCGGCGGAAGCCACCGGTCGCGGTGCCGCCCGAGAAGTTGACGTTCGCAACCCCGGCCCCGGACTCGAAGGAGGTGTCGGGCCCAAAGTTGTAGACGACGCAGCCCGACATGCAGGTGGAGTCGGTGCAGCCTGAATCCACCCCGGCGCTCGTGATCTCGACCGTACGCGCGGCCAGGCCATCTTCGGAGCGAATGAGGACCAGCTCTTCCGACTCGAAGAGCTGGTTGCCCTCGGGTGACTTGCAGAGCCGGAGCACGCCGGCGGAGCTGTAGCCTTCGATGGTTGCGGAGTTGCCGTTCGCGTAGAAGATGCCGACGTCGTCCGTGACGCTGGCGCCGGAAGGAAGGTCGATCGCGCGGTTGTTCGACTCGAAGTTGGCCCCGCCGCGCACGAAGGCACCCACCTCGAGGCCGGCGAACTCGCCCGCCTCCGAGTAACCCACCCCGGCCCCGGCCAAGCGCAAGTCCTCCGAGATGAGGCTCAGGGCCAAGCGCGTCGATTGCGTGAGCTGAAGGGTCTGATCCGAAACCCCCATCAGCCGGATCTCGTGACGGACCAGCATGAAGGCGGCCGCCACGAGGAAGCTGCTGATGGCCACCGCGACCATGAGCTCAATCAGCGTGAAGCCGCGCGTTCCGCCTCGCATGCTCACTCCCCCCCCACGATGAAGCGACGCATCTGAAGCTCTTGAATGCCCCCGTAGTCCTGCCAGCACACGCTGACCGTCAAGAGGCGTCCGTCGGGTTGGCGGATTGGATCTGGATGAGGCTCGACGACCATGTCCACGCGGTACCGTGGCGCTTCCGCAGCCCCGCTCACGCGCGGGACACCAGCGCCCTCGATGCGCTGCGTGCACTCGAAGCCGCCCGCGGCGGAGAGGTCGGGCAAGTAGTCGGTCCTGTCGGCGGTTCGGCAGCCCACTGCCCCCGCGCAGGGAGGGATGTCGCCGGGGCGCATGGTGGCCATCTCTTCGAGCCGCTGCGTGGCGACATCGCTCGCGACCGAGAGCATCTCATCCTTCATGAGACCTCTGAGCGACGAGGTGTGGAGGTTGACGAGGCCCACGAGTCCGATGCCGAGGATGACCGCGGAGACCATGACCTCGATCAGCGTAAAACCGGACGATCCCCTGCGGCGATGGGCACGGGTCACCCGTGGCCGCGGGGGCGAGAGGGACCGGGCGGGGCTGGGTGGCCCGCGGTCAGACGAATGATTGCTCCGCGTCATGAAGCCTCTCCATGTTGCATGATTGATTCATACGGCTCAATCTGCGATATATACGCAGCTGTCGGTTCTTTGGTGACGAAGACGCCCGTCTTGCGACCGGGCCCGAATCCGACGATTTTGGGGCAGGTTGGCGCTTGAGCACGGGGCGGAAGCAGAATCTGACACAGACCGGGCCTGGGAGCGAGCCCCGGAAGAGCCAGGTCGAGACCGATCTCGAGCGGTACATCGCCGACGTCGTCACCGCCGACATCGAAGTCGCGGATCCACCGCCGAGCTGGTTGAGCAGCGACAGCGAGCTGGAAGCGGCGAGGAGCCTACCCCCCGTCGACGACCTCGTGCTCGACGCCCGGACGTCCTCCGACCAAGAGCTCTTCGACTTCCCCGACACCCCCAGCCTCGCGGACGGGGGCGGAGCCTGGGCCCGGACTGCAGACCTGAGGCCCATGGTCGAGCGCCGCCGAAACGAGCGCTACGAGTTCGACAACTTCGTCGTGCGAGCGGTGCTGCGTGATGCGGCGGGACAAGTGACACGCGCTCGAGTTCGAGACATGGCCTCCGGCGGCTTGTTCGTGGAGACGAACACGCCCTTTCCTTTTAAAAGCGACGTCTTCGTCGAGGTGAAGCTGCAGGGAGGACGTGCGCTCACCGTCGCCGGGCGTGTGGTGTTCCAGCCAGAGTCGGGCATGGCGGTTCGGCTCAAGACCGACGTTCAGACGCGGGCTTTCTTGCTAGCCTTCGTCGACGAGATCGTAGACCCGAACTGCGATGAGTCCCGCCGAGAGCTCACGATCGTTCAACAGCACAACCCGGAGGCGGACAATGAGCGGGTCGTCGACATGGCGGCACTCAGCCAATCGTGGAATCGTGTCCTAAGGCACCTCGATGACGAGGCCGTGCACCAGGCCTTCATCCAGAAGTGCCTCTCCTCGGCGCGTCTCGATTATGCGCTCGAGCAATACCGAAAGCTGCAGGCCGAGCGGCCGGACGATGAAGAGGTCACGCGGTATCTCACGCAGGTCGGCACCATCCTGAACTTCCAAGCCTTCGGACGCGACGAGAAACGCACACCCCAGACCAAGAGCGGGTCCTTGACGACCAAGCTCATGATGATCGCCGTCTTCGCCGTCGCCGCTCTGTGGGCGATCCTGTCGATGAAGAAATAGCCGCGTTTGAGCTCTGCTGCGCTCTCCCCGTTGGCCGCACGCTGGTCCATCATCGGGGCCGCGCTCCTGTGGTCCACGGGCGGGGCGGCGATCAAGGTCGCGGACCTCGGCGCGCTTCAGATAGCAGGCGGGCGGGCGTTCTTTGCGGGGCTCGCGGTGTTCATCCTGTTTCCTTCTGCTCGCCGACGATTCACCCGCAGGATCGGGTGGACGGCCCTCGCGTACGCCGCGGTGACCACTCTCTTTGTGGTGGCGAATCGCTACACCACCACCGCCAACGCGATCTTTCTCCAGAACATCGCCCCGATCTGGGTGCTCCTCTTTGGGGTCCGCTGGCTCGGCGAGCGCCCGACGCGTCCCGAGCTGTGGAGTATCCCGTTCGCCTTGCTCGGATCCGGGCTCTTCTTGGCCGAGGGCCTCTCCGCCGGCCGTCTTTTGGGAGATGCCGCCGCTCTGCTGGCGAGCCTCGCCTACGCAACCCTGATCGTGCGGTACCGGAGCCTCAGCCCGGGCGAAGGGCTGGCGGCCACCCTCGCCGGCAACCTGATCGTCGTCGTGCTGACCCTGCCCGTCCTGCTCGGGCTCTTGTCCGAGCCGCCCACCGCGAGTGATTGGAGCGCGCTCATCTATCTCGGGGTGGTGCAGCAGGCCCTCGCCGCCTTCCTCTTCGTGCGCGGGGTCATCCAAACCAGCGCCCTCGAGGCCTCCCTGCTGATTCTCGTCGAGCCTCTCTTGGCCCCCATCTTCGCCTTCGTCGCCGTGGGAGAGACCATCGGCGCCACCGCGGCCGTGGGCGCGGCGCTGGTGCTGGGCGCTACGGTCGTCCGCACCCTCGCACTTGTGCGACGCGCCTGACTTTTTACGAAACCTTCGGGTCTCGCCTGCGATAACTCTTACGTTATCCTACATCCTTCGAGGGCGGACCCATGAGCAGCTTCAATCCCAGTAACTTCAAAAACTACCCTCTTTTCAAGAAGTTCTGGGAGACACCGGAACCTGTCGCGGGCGAAGAAGATGATGGTTTGTCCCACCGTGGCCTGGGCCAGGTGAGCGCCGGCGGCGCCGAGCGCCTCATCGAGTTCGCCAAGCAGAACGAGCTCGACGGGACCCCCTCCGCGGCCGGGGAGGCGAAGATCGACGAAGCCGAGCAGGCGCTCATGAAGCACCTGATCGAGCACGATCAGTATGGCGCGTTCATCGGGCCGGACGCCCGACCCAAGCTCTACGAAGGTTTCGCGCTCGATCCGGGCGAGGTGCATCCCACTGAAGCCACCCATCGTCCCCAGAAAGCGGGCACGGTCACCCTGCCGGAGAAGGTCAGCCAGTACGGCGCGAAGCAGCTCGCCAGCGTCGATCCTGCACAGCTGCCGAAGCTGATGGCGCAGGAGTACCAGACCCGCAAGACAGAGCTCGCCGGCTCGAGCCTCAGCCCCGAAGCACGCGGCGCCCGGGGCCTCGGGCTCCTTCGCGACTACGCGGCCGCGCTTTGGTCGCGCGGAGAGACGCCCAAGACGGAGAAGCTGGGCCAAGAGCTCCTCGCAGCCTTTGCGAAGTTCCACAAGGACGCGGTCAAGCTCGGCAGCACCGACTTCTCCGGCATCGGCTTCGGCGCCGCCCAGAGCCTCGTCATGGGCGCGGACATCAACCGCTTCCGCTACTACTTCCCCGAGGCGCAGCTCACCGCCTCGACCACGAGCCTCTCGATGAACGGCGGCATGGCCGAGTCGATGAAGCACGTGGACGCTTACAGCGCCGCGACCGGCGGCAAGACCGGAGCCGTGAAGCTGGAGGAGGCTTCACCGCTCGGCTGGATGCTGGGCATGGAGTCCGGCCACACCAAGCGCGGAAACCTCACCGAGTCGAAGGCGTTCTCCACTTCGGGCCTCAACTGGGGCGTGCTCATGTTCCCGAACGATGCCGAGGTGAAGAAGCTCCCGCCGAAGGCCGGCTTCGAGATGGCCATCGACTGCCTGGACGCGATGGGCAACTTCGTCACTGCGCGGGCGGAGTCCGGCGATCGTCTGAAGGTCGTCGACAAGGACGGCCAGCCGGTCAAGATGGAGAAGGTCATTCACAAGGACGCCGAGGGCAAGCCGGAGTCTTGGTCGGCGACCTTCAAGAAGCCGAGCGGCGAGGAAGTGCCCGCTTCGGAGGTCACCGGGCTGATCGTCAACGCGAGCGGTCAGGTCAAGGGTGATGGCAAGACCACCAAGTCCGCAGACATGTGGTGGTGGGGCTTCTGCGATCGCAACACCGCGCAGAAGGTCTACAAGTCGAAGTTCCGCATCCCCGATATCGACCGAGAGACGGTCAAGATCAAAGCCGGCAATGAGATCATCTCGGTGCCCAAGGCGCACGCCCAGAAGTTGCTCGACGCGGATGTGCCAGACATCGCCAAGGGAGAGACCTTCACCGGGTTCCGCTTCAACGATGAGCCGCAGCACGTGGTGCTGAAGAACGGCGAGAAGCTGCGCGGCAAGGTGCAGGGCCTCGCGCTCGAGGCCGGCCCCGCCACCGACCGCCTCGAAGGCGACTACATCTCGATTCACGATGGCCCCGGCCGTCCGATGCTCGGAACGCTCGAGATCAAAACCGATTCGAAGTCCGACTACCCGGACGTTCGGAACATCGACCGCATCGAAAAGGACGCCGAAGGCAAGACCACCGTCTACATGAAGAGCGGATGGCCCTCGCAGCACACCGGCGAGATCGTTGGGGCGCTGCCCTGGAACCTGGCTGAGACCGTGGACGGCAAGCAGGTGCTGAAGCAGACCGAAGACTCCCCGATTCGCGGCGGATTTACGGTGCAGACCGCGCAGGGCGAGCGCCGAGTGCAGGCCTCGGAGGTCTCAGCCATCATTGGAGAGACTCAGAAGGACCTGCGCATCAGCCAGCTCGTGGTCTGGACGACGCAGAACGAAGGCATGTTCGCCTTCGATGCCTCGCCCGGCATCGTGGTCTCGAACGGTCCTCGGTGGATGAACAAGGTCGACCTCCGCGAAGAGACCGGTGACGACCGACCCACTTGGGCGCCACAAGGGACCTTGACCGGCATCCAGGGCGAGCTGAAGCGCGAGGAAGGCGACAAGATCGTCTATGCGCGTGCGGCCTACGCCTACAACCCGGATTCCCAACCCACCTCCAGCCTCTTCGAAGGCTGGTATCAAGTGGGCAAGAACGGTCAGATCTTGAACGAAGGCTTCACGAGCGGGCAGCCCGACTTCGGCTGGAGCGCGATGGGCCCTCTGGATTGGACGGCGGCCTCGAGCTTCAACGAGTTCGTCGACCCCAAGATGCGCATCGCTCTCCTCGTCAACGGCGTCTCCGGGCTCGATGAGGCCGAAGCCAAGCGCCTCAACCTCCCGAGCAACTGGGAATCCTATCGGGTGGCTCAAGACTGAGTTCGAGATGAACGCGGGTGTCTCCGCGAGCTCGCCCGAGGAGGCGGGGTCAGGTCTCTTCTCTCCTCCCTGACCTCGCCTCCTCGGGCCAAAGGCATGAGCCAGAGGGCGTTGACCACCGGCGGCCTCTCTCCTAGAGGATCTTCGTGCGGATCCTCCTCCGGCTGGCATTGATCTTCGGTCTGCTCGCGGTCCTGGGCGCCGCCGGCGCATACCTCCACATACAGAAGCAGTTTGATCTCGCGATCGAGCCCGGTAACTCCGAGCCGTTTATCTTCACCGTCACCAAAGGCGCCACCCTGCGCGGCATCGGTGAGCGTCTGCAGGCCGAGGGGCTCATCGAGAACGCGCTGTATTGGCAGCTCCACAATCGCTTGAATCCCGGGCCCGGCGCCAAGGCCGGCCGTCACGCCCTCGCCCGCTCCATGAGCCTGCGCGCCATTCGCCAGGCGATCACCGAGAACCCGCTGCCCGAAGACGAACCCCTCACCATCGTCGAGGGTCTGCGGCTTAGGGACGTCGACGCCGAGCTCAGTCGGCTTGGTCGCATCGAAGCTGGCACGTATTTGAAGGCCGCCTCGGACCCATCTCGCTTTACGATTCGCTTCTCGCTCGAAGGGGCATCGACGCTCGAAGGCTACGTCTTCCCCGAGACCTATCGGGTGCCACCCGGGCCGCTCGATGTCGATCGCTTCATCCAGCGACAGCTCGACGCCTTCTACGAGCGCTTCCATGAGCCCCACGCAGACGAGATCACGAGACAGAAGCGCAGCCTACGCGAGCTCGTCATCATGGCCTCCATGCTCGAGCGCGAAGAGCCCAAGCCCGCCGTTCGTCCCGAAGTCGCGGGGATCCTGTGGAAGCGCATCGATGCGGGTTGGGCGCTGGGCGTCGATGCCACCAGCCGCTACACGCTCGATGACTGGTCGGACCGGCGGAAGTTTCTGAAGCAGCTCCGCGACGAAAAGGACCCCTACAACACGCGGCTCAGGTTCGGTCTACCGCCCGGGCCCATCGGCGCCCCGAGTTTGCCATCGCTCTTGGCCGCGCTTCGGCCGGTCGACTCCCCCTACTGGTACTACCTGCACGACAAGGATCAGAACATTCGCTTTGCCAAAGACGCCGCCGGTCACGAAGCGAACCGAAAGAAGTACAACGTCTACTGATGAGAACTCGATCGCTGTTCTTCGCCTCGCTCTTCGTCTCGCTCTCGTGCCGGAGTGTGCCCACTGCGCCTCTGGAGTCGACCTTCATCCCCGAGGACGCTTCGGTCGGCGTGACAGACGTGGGTCTCTTTGGTCTCGTGTCGCGCTACTGGGCCTGGCAACTCGAACAGCGGCCCATCTTCGCGACCACCATCGGGGTCCGCGCCTACGACGCCCGGATCGACGACAACTCGTCCATCGGCATCGCCGCGTATCGACGAGGACTCGCGATGTTCATCGAAGAGGCGCGAGCGATCGACGCCGAGGGCCTTCCGGCCCGGGACCGAACGACCCTGTTGCTCCTGCTCGAGGATCTCGAGGCTGAGCACGGCAGCGCGGTTTGCGAGTTCGAGCGATGGAGCTTGAGCCCTCGCGGAAACCCAGTCACCGAGTGGAGCTACCTGCCGGAGCTTCATCCCCTCTCTGGGCGCGCGGACCTCGAACCGCTGGTCCGTCGGGTGTCGGCCATCGGCGCCAGCATCGACAACGAAGCCGCAAACCTCGAGTCCGGCGCCAAAGACGGACTGTTCGCCAATCGCGAGTCCACGCGGCGGGTCATCGAGATCGTCGAGAAGCAGCTCAGAGACAAAGACGAAGACTGGCCGCTCATCACCAACGTGAAGACGGTGCCCGAGGACGCGGCGCTGCTCAGAGAGGCTCAAAGCCAGATCCTGCCGCTGGTGCGCGACGGCGTGAGGCCAGCCCTCACGCGATACCTCGGCGTGCTTCGCGATACGGTGCTGCCGGGCGCTCGGAGCGAGGCTCAAAGCGGCGTGTCGGCGCTTCCCCACGGCGCGGCTTGTTACGCTTCGCAGGTCCGTCGCCACACCAGCCTCCAGCTTCCCGCGTCCGAGATCCACGAGCTCGGTCTAAGCGAGATCGCGCGCATCGACGAAGAGATCCGAAGCCTGGGCGAGCGCCTCTTTCAGACCAAGACACTCGAAGAGACCCTGAGCCGCCTGCGAAGCGACCCCAGCCTCTACTTTGAAGACGAGGCGGGCGTGGAGGAGAAGGCCAAGGCGGCGCTGGCCGAGGCCAAGGCGGCGATGCCGCGCTTCTTTCACACCGTGCCCAAAACCGACTGCGTGGTGACCCGCATCCCCGATTACGAAGCGCCGTACACCACCATCGCGTACTACCGGCCGCCGATACCCGGTGAGAAGCTCGGCGAGTACTTCATCAACGTGCACGCCCCCACCACGCGGCCACGCTACGAAGCGGCGGCCCTCGCCTATCACGAGGCCATCCCGGGCCATCACCTCCAGATCGCCATCGCGCAGGAGCTCCCGGCGCTGCCCGCGTTCAGAAAACATCTGGGGCTCAATGTCTTCGTCGAGGGCTGGGCCCTGTACACCGAACGATTGGCGGACGAGATGGGCCTTTACGCCTCGGACCTCGACCGAATGGGGATGCTCAGCTACGACGCCTGGCGGGCCGCACGTCTGGTGGTCGACACCGGGCTACACGCGTTCGGCTGGAGCCGGGCGCAGGCCAAGGCCTTCATGCTCGCGCACACCGCTTTGGCCGCCAACAACATCGACAACGAGGTCGATCGCTACATCGTTTGGCCCGGGCAAGCGCTCGGCTACAAGCTCGGGCAGTTGGAAATCTGGAAGCTGCGAAGGCAGGCGGAGCAGGCCCTCGGCGAGCGCTTCTCCTTGCCCCTCTTTCACGACGCAGTGCTCACCCAAGGGGCGGTGTCGCTCGAGGTCCTGAGGGCTCAGGTGGAGACGTTCATCTCGAGCAACGAAGCCGGCAAGGCGCCTTGACGAGAGCCCTCGAGCCAAAAACGGACCGCCTCGAGCACCACTTCGGGCTTGTCGTGGTGGATGTTGTGTCCGGTGTTCGCGACGACCGCCGCACGCAGCTCTCGCACCATCCGATGCCGTGAATCGAGCGCACCGAGCGGAAACGTCGACTCTCCTCCGTAGAGCGCGAGCACCGGCGCCGATACCCCTCGCAGGAAGGCCTGAAACTCCTCGAAGTTGAAAGGACGCGCCGACGGGGTTCGATGGAGCGGATCGAAAGACCAAGCAACGCCCGGCTTGCCATCGGGCAAGGCAGCTTGTTCGGTGCCCCCTCGCGCGAGTTCGAGCGCCCTCGACTTCGAGAGGTGATGGTTCAGCTCCATCATGCGCACCGCAGCTTCTTCGACGGACTCGAACACCCGCCGGTGGCTCCGCCGGAATGCGACGTCACCGGTCAACGCGGGTCTCCGCAGCGCACTGATGTGTCGCTGCAATCGGTCCGGGGCCTTCCTCAGGTCTTCGCCCTCGGGTCCCATGCCCTCGAGCAGGATCATCGAGCTCACGCGCTCGGAGAAGAGGTTCGCCAGAACGATGGCGATGGTGCCGCCCATGGAGTGCGCGAGCACCGAGAAGCGAGCGAGCTTCTTCGACTCGATGAGCTCGACCAGGTCGCCGTAGTAGTCGTGGAAGTGGTAGTAGCCGCCCGCCCCGACCCAGTCCGATGCGCCGTGACCCCGGAAGTCGGGTGCGAGCACGTGGTAGCGGTCGGCGAGCGCCTCTGCGATCGGTGCGAAGGAGGCTCCGTGATCGAGGAAGCCGTGCAAACACAGCAGAGCCGGAGATCCTTCTTGGCCCCACTCGTTCAGGCTGAGCCGTAGACCCCGAACGGAGTAGAAGCTCAGGCGATGCGCGCTCACGGCTTTTCGATCCAGCGACCGAGCTCTGGGATCTCCGCCAGGCGCAGCTTCTCGAGCAGGGCCTCCGGATCCGAGTCCGAGGCGATGATCGGCCGGTGGATGGCACGGATGAAGCCGGCGTCGACCGCGTGGTCCGCCCAATCGATGAGCTTGTCGTAGTAGCCGTTCACGTTGAGCACCCCGATGGGCTTCTTGTGATAGTTGAGCTGGGTCCAGGTGGTGACCTCGAAGAGCTCCTCGAGCGTGCCCCAGCCGCCGGGCATCGCGATAAATGCGTCCGAGAGGTTGGCCATCATCGCCTTCCTCGCGTGCATGCTGTCCACGACGAAGAGCTCCGTGAGGTTGTCATGGCCCACTTCGAGCGCCTTTAGGCGCTCAGGGATGACGCCGTACACCTGCCCCCCACGCTGCATGACCTCGTTGGCGATGACGCCCATGAGGCCGATCTTGCCCCCGCCGTACACGAGGCCGATGTTGTCTCGCACCAGGAGCGCGCCGAGCGACGCGGCCGCCTGCGCGTAGGCGGGATGGCCGCCCACGTTCGAGCCACAGAAGACGCAGATGCGCCGGAACTTTCGTGGGTTCATCGTCCCTTCCAAACTGGATCTCGCTTCTCGAAGAACGCGCTGATGCCTTCGGCCGCGTCATCCATCATCACGTTCATCGACAGTAGGCCTTGAAGGAAGGCGAGCTGGCCTTCGAGGTCCATCCCTTCCTTCTTGGAGAGCGCGTGTTTGCCGAGCTTGAGAACGGCCGGTGAGTAGCCCGCGATGCGCTGGGCGTACCGGTCGACCTCCTCGTTGAAGCTCTCTGGCGGGACGACCCGATTGACGATGTTCCAGGACTCCGCCTGTTCCGCGCTGAAGAGCTCCCCCATGAACATGAGTTCCATCGCCCGTCGCCGGGGCACCGCCCGCGTGATGAGCGCGGAGATCATGAAAGGAAAGAGGCCGCGAGCGATCTCGGGTGTACCCAGCTTGGCCCCGGCCTTCGCCACCGCGAGATCGCAGGCCATCATGAGTCCAAAGCCGCCCGCGACACAGGTGCCGTTGACCGCAGCGAGGATGGGTTTGGAGAGGCCTTCCATCTGCATAAAGAGCTTCGGAAAGAGGCCACGGGATTCATACTGTCCGAGGATGCCGTCGGGAGCGTTACCGAAGCCCGCGAGATCCGCGCCGGCGCAAAAGGCTTTGTCGCCCACGCCCGTGAGCACCACACAGCCCGCCTCGGTGTCGAGGTCTGCTTGCTCGAAGGCAAGGCTCAACTCCTCGAGCATCACGTCCGACAGCGCGTTGCGTTTGTCGGGTCGGTTGAGGCTGATTCGAATCACCCGGCCGGTCTTCTCGTAGAGGATGGTGGTGAAAGACTGCTTCTCGGCTGATGCCATGTTCTCTCCTAGCCCACGTGACCGGGCTTCAGCTTCTCCTGGCCGGCCGCGGTCAGCATGCCAGACAGCACAGTGCGAGTGACGGTCCGCTTGAGGCGAGCGGCATCTTCTTCGGTCCGGCAAGGAATCGCTTCGAGGAGAAAGCCCGTGCAAACCGCCTCGACCGCGCCAAAGAACAGATAGGCCATCACCCAAGGGTCGCTGTCTGCCTCGACCTCGCCCTGGCGCTGCCCCTCCGCGATGATCTCCTTGACCACCCGAAAGGCCTCCTGAAACGCCTCGATCTTGGGGGCTTCGATGAAGCGATCCGAGCGTGAGATCTCTTGGATGATCACCTGAATGAGCGCCGGGGTGACACGCAAAGCGTCGATGAGCAGCTCCGCGATGGCCGCGAGCTTCTCACCCGTGCGCTTGTCGGACGCATCTCGGATCTCTTTGAGCACCTTGAGAAAGACCGCCCAGTTCTCGTCGAAGACCGAACTCAGGACCGCGTCTTTGCTCTCGAAGTAGTGGTAGATGAGGCCGTAAGCGACGCCAGCGCGCTTGGCGATGTCGGAGACGCGCGTTCGGTGAAAGCCGCGCTCCGCGAACACCTCGACCGCGGCCTTCAGTATCTGCTTTCTGCGCTCTGCCTCTGGAGATCCCATGATTGACTGACGAGTCAGTCGACGCTAGCCGTAGCTGAAGGCTCGGTCAACCTCGACGGGCTAGAGCTCATCTCGAGACCTCCGACCGAGCGAGACGACCGAGACGCGAGGGGCGCAAGGCGGTCCGACGAACGCGCTATCCCTCGATAACGCGAGGCGGACCAACACCGCGCACCGACGCGGATCGGCCGAAATCGCGACCGAGGGGGTTTTGAGATGAGCTCTAACCACCAAGCTGAGCGAGGTCGACCGCCACACGCACGTCTGGCCCCGAGCGGTCGCGCGCCCAGCCCATCTGAAAGAGCGCGCCCCAGCAATCGCAGGGCGAGTCGTAGCGCAGATAGCCGCTCACGTTACGGAGCGCGCTGTTCTGCCTCTGCTGGTCAGCGCTGAGAGCGGCGTTCTCTTCTTCGAAGACGAAGTCGAACGAGGCGGTGGTCCCGATCGCGAGCGCCGCCCAAGGCCTGACCGTGATCCCGCCGGTGAGCCCTCGGTAGGGGGTGAAGAGCAGCACGCTCGCGGGGTCCGCGAGGCTGACCGCGAGTTCGGTCGGGGACAGATACCCGGCGCGCGAGATCGTGTTGGAGGGCACGAGCTCCTCGGGCGCGACGAAGCTGCTCCGCGGCACTCGGCTGCCCATCTCGCCAAAATGCATGGACACCGAGAGCCAGCTCGAGGTGACGAGAGACATGCTGGCCACGAGCTGCTCGAGGCGACCGAGCTCGAGGTCGAGGCCGGCACGAGCGCCCAAGCGAAGTGAGCTGTCGGGCAAGACATCGTGCAGCTCGAGCTCGAGGTTGAGATACAGCGGGCTCGCGCCCTGGCCCGGCTGATCGCGAAAGCCCAGATCCGAACCAAAGAGGGCCGACAGGCCGAACACCCGCCGGCCCCCGTAGAAGACATCGTTGTCGATGGAGGCCGCCACCTGGTGCACGTCCGCGAGCAAATCGATCTCGTCCGCGACAAAGAAGGCCTGCGACTCGGTCCGCGCCAGCACCGGAAGCACGAGGTGTCGAAAGGACGGCCGCACCCGATGGCTGATCTCTCCGAAGCGCCGGCTGAGCTCGGTGAAGAGTTCGGTCTTGGCGACGAGCGCGATCTGTCCGAGCGCGAGGCTCTCGTCGTTCGCCTGGCCGCTCCATGCGGTCGTGCGAAGCGCGACGGAAGGTGCGAGCACAAACAGGCCAAACAGGTCGATGGGCCAGGTGAGCTCCGGCCGAAAGTCGGCCCGCGCGAAACGTGGGACCTGGGGGTTCGGCGCCGCGAAACCCGAGACGGCGAGCCGCGCCTCCCCGAGGAGCCCCGGCAGAGCACGAGCGAGGTGGGCCGGCGCGGCGTCGAGACGAAGCTCCAGCAAGCGATAGCGCACCGCGCCGGGGCCCGGGAGCTCCGCCGAGAACAGAGAGACCTCGCGGCGCTCTTCGGTCAGCGCCGCGTAGCGCGACTGTCGCAGGTCCTGGCGGAGCGCCGCCCCCACCGCAACTCGAAGGGGACCGTCGTAGCTCTCCGCGTAGGTCAGCCGCGAGACCGACTCCTCCACCTGGCGCTCGAGGAACGTGGGCAAGAGCTCCGTCTTCCACTGAGGGTCCCCGACGAGATCGAGGTCCATCGCGAGCCTTCCTTCGCCGAACTTGGTGTCGTGTTTGCCGGTGATGGCAAAGCGGCCCAGGACTTCGTCGCGATCACGATGAAAAGCTCCGTCCGTCGGGTCAAAGGCGCCGTCATCGAAGAGGACCGTGACTTTGGCCTCACCCGCGCTGTCTTTCGAGGGTGCCCATCGGCCCTCGGTTGCAGCAGAGAAGCCGCGGCTCGTGTAGTAGGTGCCAAAGAGCGTGAGGTCGTAGGATCGACCGAGCGTGAGGAAGAACGGCTCGGTGACACGGAAGCCCGTCACAGGGTCGTAGCCCATACGCGGGGTGAGGAAGCCGGTCCGGCGCTCGCCAAACGGCACGTACATCACCGGCAGCACAAACACCGGCACCGACTTCACGTAGAGCACCGGAAGGGTGAGCCAGGCGCCTTCGTCGAGATCAATCGAGGCCGAGCTCGCATGGATGCTGAAACTCGGCGTCTCGCCCTCACCGCAACCGCAAGGCGTAACGCGAGCCCCGCGGACCGTGAACTCGTGCTCGGACGGCCGCTGTGCGCTCTCGCCCTCGAGCGTGAGAAGTGTTCGACCAGCGTCCGGCGCTCGCCCCTCGGCAAGCGCTGCCCGGAGCGACCGAGGGGACGCCCCGCGCATCAAACGCAGCTCGAAGTCCTCAATCTGAAAGCTGCGCGACGGAAGGTCGATCTCGACGCGCTGACACCGCAGGACTTCGTTTCCGCGCACCAGCACGACGTGGCCCTCGGCGACGGCGCGCTCGGTCTTGGCGGAGTACCAGAGCCTGTCCGCGCGCAGGCCGATCTCGCCACGCCTCAGGTAGACGCTGCCTTCGGCCAGGTAGATCTCTGCGCCCGTGTCCGCGAACAGGTGGTCGGCCTGCACCTCGAAAGGCACGTCGCCGAGCTGCGCAGTGCTGCTGGTGGTGGTCTGCAGAGAGAGCAGCGCCAGCCCAAAGGTAAAGACGAGGCCGGAGAAGCTCAAGACTTGCTGAAGTAGAGATACACGTAGGAGCCGATGCGTTTCACCTCGAAGGCCACAGGACCTCGAAGATCCACTTCGACGTGGGTGTCCGCACCGACCTCCGTGGCTTTCACCCCGGTCACCGAGGACTCGAAGAAGCTGGTGTCGAGCGGACGCTTGTTGTTCTCGAGCGGCACTCGAGTGTCGAAGAGCTTCATGACGACCTTGGTGTCGCTCACACGCTCGACTCGGAACTTCGCCTTGGCATCACATCGCACATAGACCGCAGACTTATCCGGCTTCTGTTGAAAGCCGATCATGCGCATCTCACGCGCGCCGGGCTCGAACTCGTCTCCCCCGTCGATGGCCTCTTTGGGAGCGGTGGAGGCCGCCGACTGCGCGTAGAAGGAAGGGCGGCTCGCGGAGTAGCTGTTCTTCTCCGGGGCCGGCGCAGCTCGCTTTGCACTCGGCGCGCGAGAGATCTCGTAGAGCTCGATCTTGCGATCAGTCTCGGTATCGCGGAGACCTCGTCCGGTCTGGATGACCTCGAAGCCGTCCCCGAAGCGCTTGAGGGGCGGCGCGGGTCGTGCCGGCGGCGCCGGAGCCCGGGCGACAGGTGCGGTTCTCTCCGTACGCCGCGGCTCGACGCGGGTGACCGGCAAGAGAGGGACCTCGGGCGCGGAACGGGCGCGTTCGGGTGGGGGCGGCGCGGGCGCCCGAGCGACCAAGGCGGGCGCCGGCACGGGCGCCGCGGGTGCGGGCGTAGGCTTGGGTGAAGGAGCAGGTTCAACCGGCGGAGTCGCGCTCGGCGCCGGGGGCGGCGTGAAACGGGCCAGTGTCTTCTCCTCCGTGCGCGGGGGCGTCGACTCGGACTTGGCGGTCTCCACCGGGGGCGCGGGGCTCACTGGGGGCGCGGGGCTCACCGGAGGCGCGGGGCTCACCGGAGGCGCAGAGCTCACCGGAGGCGCGGGGCTGACCGGAGGCGGCTGGAAGCGCGCGAGCGGGGCATCCTCCTTCGCCGTGACCGGCTCCGGCTTGATCGGAGGTGGCGGAGCGACTTTGGCGGAGGCGGCGAGCTTCGCGGCCACCGGCGTCTCTTCCACCTCTCGCACGAGCGTCGGCTGAAGCGGCGGCTGCGCCTTCTCCTTTGCGGCGACCGGCACGGGCGGCAGAGAAGGCGGCGGGACTGCGAGCGCGACCGGCGCAGGTGCGGACGCCTTCGTGGGGGGGGCCGGTGGCTTCGCAGGCGGTGCCGGTGTCACGACGGGCGGGGGCGCCACCGGAGCCGCCGCGACCACGACCGGGGCGACGGGCACGGGAGGAGGCTCGGCCGGCTCGAACAGCGGGCCCTCGGGCAGCGGCAGCTTCTTCAGCTCGGCGAGGACGGGGTCATCCGGAGGCGGGGCCTCGTCTTCGGGTTCGGCGACCGGGGCGATCTCGGCGGGCTCGGCGTCGGGAACACTCGGCAGATCACCTATGCGTTCGAAGTGAATGACCACCTCTTTACCGGCGGTCTCGAAGCGAAACTGCACCGGCTGCGCGAGCGTGAGGGTGACCCGGCTGATGCGCTCCGCCTCGGATTCGAACTGCTGGGTCTCGATGCGCCGGACCACGCCGCGGGAGAAGTCTTGACGACCCGAGACACCATCGAGCGCGCTTCCCGCCCAATCGACGACCACTCGAAAAGGGTTCTGCATCGTAAACGAGGTGAAGTCGGGGGCGCGGCTACCGAGAATCTTGACGACGACGTCCTCTTCTCCGGTCGTCACGGAGACCTTGTGAAGACGCGAGAGCTCGTTCTCCGCGTGCGCGGGCATGACCAGGAGGCCAAGCAGGGGGAGCGCGAAGATGCGGCGAGCCACGGCCATGGGGAAACCTAGCACTGCCCGGAACGCCTGGGCAAGGAATCGAGCCCTCCAGGCCACTGGCCTCAGGCCCGGACGCGCCAGCCCAGACGGAGGAGCCGCGGCCGGAGCGCCCCCACGAGATACAGAGATCCCGCGACGAGCACGAAGCCTCGATCGGCCCTCGCGCGCGACAATGCTGCATCCATGGCCTCCCATGGGGGGCCGAGGGCCTCGACCGGGCCCGCGAAGCCGGACGGGAGGCTGCGCATGAGCACCTCGCTCGGCAGCGCTCTCGGGGTGGGTGGGGTGCAGAGGGTCATCGAGGTCGCGAGGTCGCACAGTGCCCCGAACATCTCGGAGGGCTCTTTGTCTTCCAGGACCCCGCTCAGCCAGTGCATGGAGCGTCCGACCAGCGCCGCTTCGCCTCGAAGGGCGACCCGCAACGTACGGACGCCGTCCGGATTGTGCGCGCCGTCGAGCACGATCGTCGGCTCGCCCGGCCGCTCGAGGATCTCGAAGCGACCGGGCCAAGTGACCGAGTACAGCCCGCGACGAATCTCGTCGTCGGTCAGCGAAGGCCTGAACGCGAGCGCGGCTTGGGCGGCGAGCAAGGCGTTTCTCACCTGATGAGGTCCTCGCAGCCCGAGTTCGATGCCGTCGATGGTGCGCTCGAGGAGACAGAAGATGTGCTTGGAAGAGGAGCCCTGAGGCTCGGATCTAAAGTCGTGACCCGCCACGAAGACCGGCGCATCGATGCCTCTCGCATGACGCTTTACGACCTCGAGGACCGAAGGGCGCGCTGCCTCCATAAAGAGCGGTCGCTCCGGCCTGGCCACGAAGGCCTTCTCGGCCGCGATCAACTCGAGCGTGTCGCCCAAGATCGCGCAGTGCTCGAGATCGATCTGCGTGAGCACCGAGACGCGCGCATCCGTCACGCGCGTGGCGTCGAGCCGAGCGCCCAGACCGGCCTCGGCGACGAGGGCGGAGACCTCGCTCTCTGCAAAGGCCAGCAGCCCCGCCGCGGTGACGATCTCGAAGAAAGTGAGCCCCGAGTAGTCCGGGGCCAGCGCCTCGATGCGCCCAAAGACCTCGAGCAAGAAGCCGCGCTCCAGCGAGCGGTTGCCGCGGTTCGAGATGAGCTGAAAGCGCTCCGAGAGACACGACAGATGAGGCGAGGTGTAGAGGCCCACGCGCTCGCCCTCGGGCTGGCTCAGGATGAAGCCGAGGAACGCGGCGGTGGAGCCCTTGCCGTTCGAGCCGGCCACATGCACGGCGGGCAGGCTCCGCTCCGGGCGGTCGAGCTCTCTGAGCACATCGTGCATGCGCTCGAGTCCGAGGACCATCCCGCCTCGAGCCCGAACGTACAGGCGCTCGATCAGCGCCTCCCACTCCGCGGCAAAACGTGGATCGAGGTCTTCGGGCGGAAGGCCCGGTCCATCAAAGACCGGCGCGCTCACGGGTTCAACGCGCACCGAGATGCTGGCAGAGCAGCGCCACCGCATCACGCAGCTCCGGACGGGGCACGATCATGTCGATGACGCCGTGCTCGAGCAGGAACTCGGAGCGCTGAAAGCCTTCCGGGAGCTTCTGCCGAATCGTCTGTTCGATGACGCGCGGACCCGCGAAGCCGACGAGCGCGCCGGGCTCGGCGATGATCACGTCTCCGAGCAGGGCAAAACTCGCCGCCACTCCGCCGGTGGTAGGGTCCGTGAGCACGGAGATGTAGGGCTGACAAACGCTGCGATACCGATTCAAAGCCACCGTGGTCTTGGCCATCTGCATCAAGGAGAAGATGCCCTCCTGCATGCGAGCGCCGCCGGAGGCCGAGAAGATGACCACCGGACACCGCGCCTCGGCGCCGAGTTCGAAGGCGCGGACGATCTTCTCACCCACCACGCTGCCCATCGATCCGCCCATGTATCGAAAGACGAACGACCCGGCGACGACGGGGCGCCCGAAGAGGCGACCCTTGGCGAGGAGGAAGGCCTCCGACTCACCGGCCTTCTCGGCCGCCCCCTTCGCCCGACTGAGGTAGTCCTTGTCGTCTTTGAACTCGAGCGGGTCTTCGGGCAGGAGCCCGGCCGCGACCTCGGTGAGCGAGCCCTCGTCGAGGAAGCCCTCGAGCCGATGACGGGCGTCGAGCCGGAAGTGATGCCCGCAATCGCCGCAGGTCTCGAGGTTCCGGCTCACCTCTTCGGCGAGCGAGACCTCTCCGCAGCTCGGGCACTTGGTCCAAAGGCCAGAAGGCACCGAGGCACGTTTGGCGTCGCCGCTGGGTTTGGGCGCCGCCATGCGCTTGAACCACGTCACGACATGAGGGCATACGCCGCTGGCGCGCGTCGGCCAAGCGCTTTCGGCTCACTTGGAGGTGGCGACCCGCACCCCGTCCCAGTCCGCGGGTGGCGGGGATGAGACGTAGGCTTCCGAGAGTGCGAGGTATTCGTCCGTGCAGCGGTCGGCCCCGCTCGGCGCGACCGCCTGGGCACGACGAAACGCGACCACCGCTTCCTCGAAGCGCCGCGTCGAGAACGCGCGCAGGCCTTCTTCGAAGGCCTCGACGAAGGCTCGATGGGTCTCGGGCATCGGCCCCACCGCGATGAGCTCAAACACGCGCACCGGTTCGTTCTTGCCTTTGACCTTGAGCCCACCGAGCTCGCGCAGCGCGGCCTGATCTCGAACGAGGGCCCAAGTGGCCTCGGACACCATGATCTCCACCCCAAAGTCCTTGGTCTGACCTTCGAGACGCGAACCCAGATTCACGCGATCACCGAGCGCGGTGTACGCGAAGTGTTCGTCCGAACCCATGTTGCCGATGGTCATGGGACCACTCGAGAGCCCAATGCCGATCTGAACGCGCGGCAGCCCGTCCTTCTCGAAGCCCACGTTCAGCTCCCTGACCTTGGCTTGCATCTCGAGGGCGGCGCGGCAGGCCCTGAGCGCGTGATCGGGCTGAAGCAAGGGCGCGCCCCAAAACGCCATGACCGCATCACCGATGTACTTGTCGAGGGTGCCGCCGTGCCCAAAGACGATGTCGGTCATCGGCGTCATGTAGCGATTGAGCAAAGTGCCGAGCGCCTCCGGCGTGAGCGCCTCGGAGAACGTGGTGAAGCCGCGAATGTCCGAGAAGAGCACCGTGGCTTCGTAGCGCCTTCCGCCGAGCCGCAGATACTCCTCGGGGTCGGCGAGCACCTGCTCCATCACCGCCGGCGACAGATACTGCGAGAACGCCCGCTTGGTCTTTCGGCGTTCGGCCTCCTCGACGAGAAATCGCCAAGAGATGGTGGCGAGCAGGGTGAGGAAGATCTGAACCGTGGGCAGCACGGTGTAGACGACCAAACCGCGCGCAAAGAAGACCTCGCGATCGATCGCGAGCCATGCCACCGCGAGCGCCACCGCCCCCGCCACCTGGCCAAAGACGCCGAGCTTCGAGAACAAGAGCCCGAACGCGAGCCCGATGAGCAGAAAGAGCGCGAGCTCGAGCGCGAGGACATACTGCGGACGGTGCAGATGCCGGCCGTCGAGGAGGTTCTGCGCGAGCGTGGTGTGCACATGCACGCCGGGCACCGAGTCACCAAACGGCGTCACCCGTTGATCGTAGGTGCCGACGGCGGTCGCCGCCACCAGCACCACGCGGTCTTTCACCATATCGAGGCGCGGGTTCTCGGACAGCAGATCGGCGATCGAGACGATGGGCATCTCGCGCGGCGAGAACTCCCCATACCAGTGAAGCGCCACCGTGCCGCCGAGCTCGGTCTCGATGAAGCGCTCCCCTAGGCGCACCCCGATGGGCCCATCGCGATCACCGACGAGCTCGATCGGCACACCCTCCGCGACGGCGACCGCTTTGAGCGCGAGCGTGGGGATCGCGATGCCCTCCCCCTTCACCACCGAGATGAGCGGAACACGACGGTAGACGCCGTCGCGATCGGGAAAGGCGTTGATGGTCCCGAGGTGTTGAGCCGAAGCACCAATGACCGGGACGGGCGCGCTGATGCCGAAGAACCGCGCATAGAGACCCTCATCGAAGATCTCGATCGGCCGACGCTCTACCCGGAACGCCCCGGTCTCGTCCGGGACCAGCACCTCGGCCAGCGTACTCGAGACCACACCCCGCAAGTTCTCCTGCACCGCGGCCGCTCCGATGACGTCCGCCTCGACCTCGGAGTTGGCGAGCAAGCCGAGCACGACCCGGCCCGAGTCTTTGACCGACTGCGCGAAGACCTCGTCGGGCGATGGACCGCTGGCGCGGGTCTCGAGGAAGCGGACCATCTCTTCTGCGCTGGGCGCGAGTGAGGCATCGGCCTTCGCCCTCTCGAGGAGCCGCTTCGTCGGTGGCGCCGACAACAGCAGCGCCGCCACGTCCGCGGCCTCGGAGGAGGTCGCGTCCGAAAAGGTCATGTCGTAGGCGATGGAGCGCGCACCCGCCTCGGTGAGCACGTGATTGAGACGGGCGAAGACCTCTCGAGACCACGGGAAGCGCCCGAGCGCCTGCACCGCCTTCTCGTCCGCCACCGCGACCGCGACTCTCCACTCGGGCGGCGGCTCGGAGCCACGGGCTCTGATCTTGAGATTTTGCGCGGTGAGCTCCAGCCGCTGAAACAGGCTCTCGGCCCCACCCGCGAGCATCCGCAACTCCGAGCTCAGGTGATAGAGAAACACCAGGCCCGCCACGAGCAGCGAGACGCGTAGACCGCTTTTGGTGAGGAACCGGAGAAAACTCATCGAGGGGCGCCGACGCCGGTCATAGCAAGAGCGCGCCGCGGCCGCTACCGATAGCGGAGGATCGTGAAGATGATCTTGTAGCCCGCCCCCACCACGCCCTTGACCGTGCCGCTGACTTTCGACTGGCCGCCGATGCGCGCGTGGTTACGGACCAGGACCTCGCGGACCCGGAGACCCGCCTTCACTGCCTTGAGCTGCATCTCGACCGTCCAGCCGTAGTTTGGATCGCACATCCCGAGCCGCTCGAGCGCGGACCATCGGATGGCCCGATAGGGACCGAGGTCTTGGTAGGCCACGTGGGCCACGGGACGCATCAGGGTGCAGGCGAGCCGATTTCCGAACCGCTGAGGAAAGCTCATCGCGCTTCGATCTTCTGGGCGCGATCGCGCGCCGATCACGAAGTCGGCGTAGCCTTTGAGCAGCGGCTCGAGCAGCACCCCGAGATCTTGCGGGTCGTTGCTGCCGTCCCCGTCCGCGAACACCACCACCGCGGGTGGGCCTTGGGGACGAGTGCGAAGATACGCGAGCGCCGCGAGGCAGGCGCTGCCATAGCCCGGTCGGGGCTCGTGAACGACGGTGGCGCCGGCGGCGCGCGCGCGGGCGGCGGTCGCATCGAGGCTTCCGTTGTCACCCACCACGACTTCGTCGAGCCAGGGCGTGCCACGTGGGTCTTGGGCGTTCACGAAACCACGAACGACGGCCTCGATGCACTGCTCTTCGTCACGAGCGGGGATGACCAGCGAGATTTTGGTCATGACGGAGGGCGAACTCGTTCAGTAGCTGCGCGGCATGTCGTCGAGGTCGACGCTGTCGAGCGCGAAACGAATGAGCTGAGACTTGCTGGCCTTGGTGTGCCCCCGACGTTTGAGCTCCGCCACCATGGTGTCGAGGCGCTCGAGGTCCTCATTGTAGAGGCTGATCGAGATCACCTTGTAGTGACTCGGCTTGGCCTTGCTCGAACCACGACTCTTTCTGCTCGGAGGCCGATACTCGGAGTAAAAGGCCTTCTCGAGCAGCTTGTCCGAGGAGAGCGGGTCGTCTCCTAGGGCTCGGGAGTTTTGGTCGTCGTCAGCCATGAGCTCTGGTCCTCGCGGTCGCCGCAGCGACCCTTGCTGGGGGGGTTACGGGTACGGATTCGGCCGGGCGTCGTCGAACCAAGACATCGACGACCGCGTAGTAATCGGCCGCACCATGGCTGTCGGGCGCGTATTCGAAGATCGTCTTCTTGTGACTCGGCGCCTCCTTGAGGCGCGCGTTGATTCGGATGGGCGGGAGGACACGGTCTTTGAAGTAGTCCTCGAGCGCTTTGACCGCCTCCTTCGAGATGCGGTTTCGAACGTCGTAGAAGGTGGGGAGCACACCGAGCACCTCGACCGGGTGGAGCAACACATCGTTGACGTGACGCAACGTGCGAAGAATCTGCTTCACCCCAACGAGCGAGAGGTAGTCGCAGGAGACGGGTACGACCACCTCGCGAGCGAAGGTAAGTGCGTTCTGATTGAGCAACGACAGCGAGGGCGCGCAGTCGAGGATGATGTAGTCGTAGGGACTCGCGGAGGACAAGAGGTGCGCCATGCGGCGAGTCAAGACGCGGGCTCGGTCGCGCATGTTTACGAGCTCGATCTCGGCCGCCGCCACCGACTGGTCCGAGGTGATGACGTCGAGGTTTCCGCGGACGGGGATGGCGGCCTCTTCGGGCGGAACACCGTCCACGAGCACGTGGTACAGCGTCTTGTCGCCGTGCACGCCCAAAGAGACGCCCACACTCCCCTGGGCGTCGAGATCGATGAGCAGCGTGGAGAAGCCGCGCTCCGCGAGCCCCGCCGCGATGGAGACGCTGGTGGTGGTCTTGGCGGTGCCACCCTTTTGATTCATCACCGCGATGGCGCGGGGGCTGCGGTGCTTCGCCGCCTGCTTGGCGAGCAGCGGGGCGAGGAGCTTCTCTTTGCAGCCCTCCGAGCAGACCACGTGACGGCTCTCTTCGAGCGACACGACTTGAAACGCGAACTGCAGGACAAAGCGCTGCTGACAAACATGGCACTCGTGCTGAGCCGGACTCGGGGTGCGCGCAGCTCTTCGCTCGGTGACGAGGGTGGTCTGCGCCTCGCGGCGGCCGCTGAGCTCGGGATAGCGACAGGTCTGCGAGCAGAAGTAGCTGAGCACACGACCGTCACCGGCCTTGACGATCTGGAAAGTGAAGCGCGGAACGAAGCTCTTGCCGCAGGTCGCGCAGTCTGTGGAACGTTCATTCATGAGCCACCTCGTCGAAGAGCACGGCGTTCGTGGAAACGGGCAAATGCGAGAGATGAATGAGGTTTTTGCACGAACTGCCGAAACCCTAACAGAAGATCCGATCGTGTCAAGGCCCGGTGGAACACGCAGGATCCAGCGATGACAGATCGGATCCGACTCGCTACCACATCCCGGTGGTCACTCCGCTCGCAGGAATCGTCGTCGTCGATCTCTCGAAGGTTCTTTCGGGACCTTTTGCCTCCCAGCAGCTCATCGATCTGGGCGCCGAGGTCTGGAAGATTGAGCATCCGAGATCGGGCGACGACACACGCAGCTTCGGTCCGCCGTTTCAGGGCGAGGAGTCGGCCTACTTCCTGTCGGTGAACCGCGGCAAAAAGAGCGTGGCGATCGATCTGAAGGCCAAAGCGGGGCTCGAGCTCGCGCTCTCCATGATCGATCGCGCCGACGTCGTGCTCGAGAACTTCCGCCCTGGCTCCGCCGAACGCCTCGGTCTCGGCCCCGCCGCGCTTCACGCGCGTAAACCCAGCCTCGTCACCCTCGCCCTCCGCGGCTACGGCTCGAACGGGGACCCCGAGTACTCGGACCGAGGCGGCTACGACGCGGTGCTGCAAGCTGCTTCGGGGCTGATGAGCATCACGGGCGCGCCGGACGGGCCTCCATCGCGCGTGGGGGTCGCCATCGCGGACCTTCTGCTCGGGCTGTATGGGGCACAGGGCATCTTGGCCGCCCTCTTCGCGAGAGAACGGACCGGCTTGGGCACCCACATCGAGGTCGCGATGCAGGACGCCGTGGGTGCGATCTTGACCTACCAGGCCGGCGCCTACTTCGCGACCGGCGAGAGCCCTCCGAGGCTCGGTGATGCCCACCCTTCCATCTGTCCCTATCAGAGCTTCGAGTGCCGAGACGGTCGGCTCATGGTCGCGGTCGGGACCGACAAGCAGTTTCGGAACCTGATGACGCTGCTCGGTCGACCTGAAGCCGCAAACGACCCGCGCTTTCAGACCAATCCTGCCCGGGTGGCCCATCGAGCGCCCCTCATCGAGATGCTCGAAGGCATCTTTCGGACCGACTCGGTAGCGAGCTGGGACCATCGACTCAAAGAAGTCGGTATCCCCGCCGGTCCCATCCTGAGCGTGGCCGAGGCCCTCGAGCATCCGCACTTTCGCGCGCGCGGTACGGTGCTCGAGCATCAGCACCCCACCGCAGGCGTCGTACGCACCATGGGCTCGCCGGTGCGTTTCGACGGCGTCTTGAACCGCGACATCTCCGCGCCACCTCGGCTAGGGGCCCACACGCGAGAGGTGCTCGAGGGTGCACTCGGGTTCTCCGCGAGCGAGGTGAGTTCACTCGCCGAGCGCGGGGTCATCGGCGTGCTGCCGGGCTGAAGGTTTCCGAGCTCCGCTCACTCGGTCTCGACGCGAACCCACTTGTTGCGCCCCGAGGCCCCGACCTTGATCGACACCGCCGACTTGCGACAGCCGAATTGCTTCGCGACGAGTGCGATGAGCTCCTCGTTGGCTTTGCCGTCCACGGGAGGCGCCTTCAGCTTCGCCTGCCAAGTGCCATCGGGCGCCTGCAAAAGCGATGAAGACCGTGCGTTGGGCTTCACCTTCACCTGCAGCGTGAGTACGGCCATGAGGGGATGGGAGGCTGCACCGTGCGACGCGTGAGCCGAGCGAGAGCCTATCACAGCGCGGCGCGGACATTGAACCCTCGGCCGCGCACCGAACCCAGGCCGCGCGCAACCGACCTACCGGTTCGGCAGATCCTCGCTGGCGCGCTCGACGAAGTGGACGAGGCCCCAGATCTGCTCGTTCGAGAGCTCTTCTGCAAAGCCTGGCATCCGGCTATCGATCTCGGGCTTTGCGGCGCCGCCGATGGAGATCTGCAGGTGGATGTCGCGGTACGGTCGCTCGCGACCGAAAAAGCGGCCACTGCCCTGCCCCCAGCCTTCGGCCGGCGCGGGGATGTTCGCCGCGGTGGCGATGCGACGCTGCCCCCGGTGACACTCGTTACACATGACTCGCCAGATGGAGGCGGATTCGATCGCCACCTGAGCATCCCAGAACTCCGAGGGCGGAGGGTTGTCGCGATCAAAAGCGCGGTCACGCTCGAGGGTGTCGGCTCGGCTCAGCCCCAAGCTGGCACCGCGATAGTCGTACCACGTGTCGTGGTCATGCACGGAGACCACCACCTCGACCTCGACCTTCTTGGGTGCGCTCGAACCGGTCGTACAGGACACGCAGGCCAGCACCAGGGCTGCTGCCATCGCCGCTCTCATCTACTTGTACGACCCATAGGGCTGCCCGCTCTTGTTGAGGTGGCTCTTCTTGCTCGGCTCACCCGGCGCCATCGCGAGCTCCACCGGGACGTCGGCTTGCACGGAGACCCATCGCTCGGCGGGCACGTAACCGGGGACCCAAACCACGACCTTGCGCTTGCCTGCGGGCACGTTCGTCAGCGTGAAGCGTCCGTCACTGCCGACCTTGGTGTAGAGGTGATTGGGCACGACGAGGATCTCCGTGCTCATCGACGAGTGCATGTTGCAGTACACCTCGATGAGCCCGGATTGCGTAAACGTGTGCTCCTTGGCCTCGTCGCCTCTGCGATAGGTGCCGAGATCGAACTTTGCCTCCGGGCTGCGTGAGAAGACGTTGTGATAGATCGTGTCCTTGTTGGGGAACCGAACCGTGGTACCGATCTGCACCGCCGCCCAGCGGGGTGAAAACTGCTTGTTCTCCTGGGTGATCTCGATGGTGCGACCACGCACCGCCCGACCCCGAACGTTCTCGACGTAAACGTAGGCGACGCGAACCCCCTCGGGAAATCGAACGCTCCCCGAGATGCTCCCGCGCGTCTCGCGTCGATCGTCGGCCGCCTCGGGTTCGGACGCGGCGAGAGAAGCCGAGGGCGTCACGCCCCGACCGGCGACGAGCTGAGTCAAGAGCGCGACGCGCTGCTTGTCGAGCTCGAGCATCTGCGCGAGCGCGGTCTTGAGCTCCCGGACCTCCTGCTCGAGCCGGGCGACGTCCTTGCCGATCTCGTAGAGGGTCGTCTTGTCGGGCTCCTCTGCCAGGGCCACGGTGGACGCGCCGAGCAGCACGCACGCGAGGACGGTGAGGTGGAGTTTCGTGTTCATGTTCTATCTCCGTTCACGGGAGCTCCGGTGGGTCGGTCAGCTCGGTGGGCAGCGGATCTCCGGTCAGGGCTTCGAGGAATGCGAGCAGGTCCAAGACCTCGCGGTCGCGGAGGCCCAGCGGCGCAATCCTCACCGATTTGTTCTGAGGCGCGACACCCTCGCTCGTGCCACCTCGATCGTAGTGGCGAACGACCTCCTCGAGCGAGCGATAGATGCCGTCGTGCATGTACGGCGCGGTCAGCGCCACATCACGCAGTCCGGGGGTGCGCCAGGCGCCTCGCATGGAGTCTTCGACCTCGAGTTCGTAGAACGCCTTGCGCGAACGGTCGGTGGGCGTGTCGCTGTAGTCCTCGTTGTCGATTCGGCGCGTGGTGCCGGCCTTGAGCGCTGTGAGCCCCGCATACCAACCCAGAGGCGCGCAGTAACCATCATCCACGCAGTCTTCTTCACGCGGGACCCCCACTCCCTCCTGCGGAACCCCGATGTTGTAAAACCGCTTGTCCGACATGAGCGGCCCCGAGTGACACTCGATGCAGGCGGCCTTGCCCACAAAGAGTCGCGCGCCGCGGATGGCCTCCGGAGGCAAGAGATCCGAGTCCGGGCCATCGTCGTACCAACGGTCGAAGGGGGCCTCCCGGCTGTAGAGCAGATGCTCGAAGGCGGCGATCGCCTTCGCCCAGTTGACGAAGGTGCGAAAGACCGTCTCTTGGTCCTCGGCCGCCATGCAGTCGTAGGCGTCTTGAAAAGGTGCCTGTCCCCTTTTACACGCGCTGTCTCCGGCCTTGCCCTCGAGCGGGAATCGGGGCCAGCAAGTCGTGTTGCCGTCCTCGTCGGACTCTTCGGCGCAGCCGAGCTGAGTGGGACACCGAGCGCCGACCAACTTGCACTGCCCATCGGTCTCGAGGAGCGCCGCCTGCTCCTCGAAGGAGCGGCCGAACTCCGGAAGAGGCCACTCGTCGCCGAAGACGGCCTCGTACTCGTCCTTGTAGAGGTCGTGAAGCAGCCAGGCGAAGCGCACGCGATTGCCGTTCATCGAAAAGCTGCTCTCGCCCACCGCCATCGCCTGCCAGACCAGCGAGTCATAGCGGCCGTTCCAGTACTTCAGCGGGTAGTAGGCGGAGTTGATCGTGCTCTGCGCGTTGACGTCGTACCAGCCGGCGCCGACCGAGACATGCCCGGGAACGGACGTGGGGTCGGTGCCGCCGCGCCGCAGATCGTGGCAGGTGGCGCAGGACACTTCGATGCGCTCGCCAATGGGCGCTCGCGCCGGCTGCGACATCACGCGGCCGGTGCTGTCTTTCTGCGTCGCCACGCCCGAGAACCGCGGGTCGTGGTAGAGCTTTCGACCGAGCTGCTCGGCGAGGGCGTTGCCCACGTACTTGTTCGCGGGGTCCCTGGGCGGCGGCGGCAGATGCGCGAGCGTGCTGATGCGCTCCCACTCAGCGTCCGTGAACAAACAGCCCGGCTGCTCGCAGAACGAGTCACCCACGGACTCACAGCCCGCGAGGAGCAGGATCAACGATGCGCACGGTATCCAGGTCAGTCTCATGCGAATGCTCTCTAGTAGCGGAGGATGCCCGAAACGGTGAGGACGTCGTTGTCGATCTCGGGCACTTCCCCGAACTCGCCGTTCTTCAAGTACTCGGCCTTGAGCACGACGTGGTGGTTGATGGGGGCGCGCACACCGCCCGTGAACCGCCAAGACTTGGTCAGGTACGCGCGCTCCGCCCCCAGGCCCACGAAGGCGTCTCTGAGCTCCACGCGCGCCAGAGCCCCGAGCCAAGGAAAGAGCATGTAGTCCACCTGGACATAGCCCGAGTCGTTGAGCTGGAGTTCCCAGACATCTTGTGTGGCGTCGCCCGGCGCGCCACCTCGGATCCACTGGGCCTTGAGGGCGAAGTCGACGGTTCGGTACTCGAGGTCCACGCCGGCAAACCAGATCTGCCCCGAGTTGTTCGCGGCGCGATCCTGCGAGCCCCATTCTCCGGATAGGCCGATCTCGAAGGTGTGCCCTTCGGCCGCGTCGATGAAGTCGCCCACCGGGATGCGGACGGACGCGCGGCCGCTCAGCGTCTTGCCCGAGTTGGTGTCGATCTCGTTGTAGAAGTGAAACTGCTCGGTGGTAGAGGAGCCGTTCGTAATCGAGCCCGCGAGGATCAGCCAGTCTCCCAACAGCTTCACGCGCCCCTTGAGCCCGAGCTGCGTCCCGATGGTGTAGCGCGCGATCAAGGAAGGGGTCACGCCAAAGCGATCGTCGGCTCGGCGCTCCTTGTATTCGATGCCGAACACCGAATCGAACTTGCCCACGAACAAGGAGTACTTGGCCTCGTCGTCGATGACCCACTCGAGCTGCGCCAGATCGAGGTTGAAGTAGTCACCCAGATCAAACTCGGAGCCCGTTCGCGGGACGAAGTTGATGCTCGCGGTCGCGAGCAGACGTTCACCCAGGCCCGCGCGAATGCCGAGGTTGACCTCGTTGACGATGAATCCTGGCGCACCGCCCGACCCCACCGAGTCAAAGCGATCGGACCCCGGTGAGTCGCCGAGATCGGCCGCGTCACCTCGGCTGTTCACCGTCGGCGCCAAGATGTCGCCCAGGAACACCCACGCGTAGCGTCCATCGTACTCGGGCAAAATCAGATTGCCGACGTCCTGCACCCAGCCGCTGCCATTACCCTGTGGAGCAAAGAACCCGAAGTCGATGTACCCAAACACCGTGAGCGGGACACTCGCCTCGTCCGGCGCGGACTCGGTGATGCGCTGCTCGAGCGCCTGGACCTTGTTTTCGAGTCGAGTCACCCGATCTTCGGCGGTCTCCGGCGCCTCGACCACGACGCGCTCGAGGTCCGCGCCCGGCTCGTCGTTGAGAGACGGGGGCATAGCCTCTTCAGCGGCCGCGAAGCCCGAGACTCCGAGAACCAAGCCCACGAGAAGAGGATTGAGCCACCACACCCAGGGCAATCGCATCAAACCTGGATGCCGAGCAGGTGGAGCAAGTAGCCCTCGTCCCATCCCGCGGCGAGCCGCTTGTTCTTGAGCCCGACCTTCTTGCTCGTGTCCTGCTTCAAGAGGTTGAGCGC
>WYAZ01000074.1 GCA_011526105.1 Deltaproteobacteria bacterium
AGAAGGCCCCCGCGGCCAAGAAGAAGGCCCCCGCGGCCAAGAAGAAGGCCCCCGCGGCCAAGAAGAAGGCCCCCGCGGCCAAGAAGAAGGCCCCCGCGGCCAAGAAGAAGGCCCCCGCGGCCAAGAAGAAGGCCCCCGCCAAGCAGGCCTCGCTCGAGCTTCGAGCCCGGCCGCGGCCCGAGGTGGGAACGTCCGCGCCCAGCTTCGACCTCCCGGGTGACCGCGGCGAGCGCGTCTCGCTCGCGAGCCTGAAGGGCAAGTACGTCGTGCTCTACTTCTACCCTCGCGACGACACCCCCGGCTGTACGGTGGAGGCTTGTGGCTTTCGAGATCGCCACAAGGACCTGCTTGCGGCGGGTGCGGTGGTGCTCGGGGTGAGCCGAGACACCGTGGAGTCCCATCAGCGATTCAAGACGAAGTTCGCGCTGCCCTTCACCCTGCTGTCGGACAAGGACGGCCAAGTGATTGAGGCCTATGGCGCGTGGGGCGAGAAGGTCTTCATGGGCAACCGCAAGATGGGTATCCTCAGGAGCACCTTCCTCATCGGTAAGAACGGCAGGATCGCCAAGGTGTATCCCAAAGTCTCGCCTCAGGAGCACGCGGCCGAGATCCTCCGCGACCTGGCCGCGCTGGGATGAGTCTCTCCGACAAGCTCGTCATCGGCGCGCTCGCTGTGGTGCCGCAGCACGGGCTCTCGCGTCTGACTCGGAGGCTGGTCGAGGTTCGATCGCCGGCGGCGGTGCGCTGGTTCGCCGGCCAGTTTGGGATCGATCTGGCCGAGGCCGAACATCCCATCGATCACTACGGCAGCATCCTCGAGCTCTTTACGCGCCGGTTGAAGCCCGGGCTGCGCCCATTGGATCCGGACCCGGCGGCGCTGCTCTGTCCGGTGGACGGCGTGCTCGACGCTTTCGGCTCAGTGCAAGATGGCTTGCTGCTGCAGGCGAAGGGTCGGAGCTACACGCTCGCCGCGCTCCTCGCGGATGAAGCATTGGCGGCTCAGTTCGAGGGGGGCACCTTCTCGACCCTGTATCTGTCGCCCAAAGACTACCATCGGGTGCATTCGCCGGCCGACGTGGCCGTGTCTTCGGTCACCCACGTCCCCGGGGCGCTGTGGCCGGTGAATCAGCGCGCGGTGCGAGAGGTGGACGGGCTGTTCGCGAAGAACGAACGACTGGTGATGCTCCTCGAGAGCGAGAGGTTCGGCCGCATGGCCTACGTGATGGTGGGGGCCACCAACGTCGGTCACATGCGCCTCTACTTCGACGAAGACGTGGTCACGAACGTGCCGGGACCTCGCATCGGGCGCAAAGAGTACACCCCCCCGCGGCCGCTGGCGCGAGGCGCAGAGCTCGGGGTCTTCGAGATGGGCTCTACGGTCATCCTGATCACAACGAATCGATTTCGCTTCGAGCCCTCGCTCGAGTCGGGCGCTCCCGTCCGCGTGGGCCAGCGGCTCGGGCGGGTCTGAGCTTCCGCGTCAGGGTTCGGTGTTCCCGCCGAACCGGTCCTCGGGTTCCGGCGCCGCGTTCAGCACTTCGATGAGCTCGTTGGCCTCGGCTTGGGTCGGGTCGAGCTGCCGCGCGCGAGTGAGATCCTTCTCCGCCTTCTCTTTGTCGCCGCGCGCCAGATGCGCGCGCGCGCGCACGACGTAAAGCGATGCCCGATTGGGGGTGACCTTCATGGCGCGTTCGACATCCGACTGGGCTTCGGCGGCCATGCCCGTCTCCAGGCGCGCTCGGGCTCTCTGCTCCAGCGCGGAGGCGTAGGCTGCGGTGTGCCGCACGACGTTTCCGATCAGATCCAGCTCGAGGTCGAGCGTGCTCAGGCATTCGCCTACTCTTGCGAGCTCCTCGCAGAAGAGGCGCACCGCGCCGTCCCAGGCCGCGAGGTTCGCCGGGTCGCGCTTGGCGGCCATCCGATACGCTTCCGCCGCCGCCACCATCTCGCCGGCCTGCTCCAGGCCTCGGGCCTCTCTGAGCGGATCGCGCGGACAACCGCCGAGGAGCGTGAGGACGATGAGCCCCGCGTGCCACGGGGGTCGACGACTGGGGCGCCGGTGCGCCGGTGTGCTTTCTGCCATGTTCTGCTTGACCCTAAAGGAGGCACCTACCATACACGCCCGCGATGAGCCCCCAAACCCTCGTATACCTCGTTCCCGTCGCCGCCGTGATGGCCCTGATCTACGCGTTCATCACGACCCAGTGGATCAACAGACAGGACCCCGGCACCGACAAGATGAAGGAGATCGGCTCCTACATCCGAGAAGGCGCCATGGCCTTTTTGATGCGGGAGTACAAGGTGCTCGGCGTCTTTGTCGTCGCGGTGGCTGCGATGCTCGGTGTGGCCAACGCGGGCAGCACGCAGTCGCACTCGCTCGTGGCGGTCTCCTTCGTGGTGGGTGCGCTCTGCTCCGGCCTGGCCGGTTTCTTCGGCATGCGCGTCGCGACCGCCGCCAACACTCGAACCGCCGCCGCCGCCCGCCAGGGTCTCGTCGGCGCCCTCCAGGTCGCGTTCCGAGGCGGCGCGGTCATGGGCATGTCGGTCGTGGGGCTCGCGCTGCTCGGCCTGTCGCTGCTCTTCATCGGCTACACCGCCAGCGGAATCTTTGGCGTGTCCGGGGTCGATTTGGACTTCACCCGGATGCTCTCGGTGCTCTCGGGCTTCTCGCTCGGCGCTTCGTCGATCGCGCTGTTCGCCCGCGTGGGCGGCGGCATCTATACCAAGGCGGCCGACGTGGGCGCGGACCTCGTGGGCAAGGTCGAGGCCGGTATCCCGGAGGACGACCCCCGCAATCCCGCCACCATCGCGGACAACGTGGGTGACAACGTCGGCGACGTCGCAGGCATGGGCGCGGATCTCTTCGAGTCCTACGTGGGCGCCATCATCGGCGCGATGGTCATCGCGGCGACCTTCGGTTCGGTGTCCGCGGTCATCCTGCCGCTGATCCTGGCGGCGGTCGGCATCGTGGTCTCCATTGTCGGCACCTTCTTCGTGAAGACCAAAGAGGGCGGCAATCCTCAGACCGCCCTCAACGTCGGCACGTTTGGCGCCGGCGCGGTCATGCTCGTCGCCACGTACTTCGTGGCGAAGTTCGTGCTCGGTGATGCCACCATCGGTGACAAGATCAACGCGAACAACGTCTTTGCCGCCGCCATCGCCGGTCTCATCGCGGGCATCCTGGTCGGCGTCATCACCGAGCACTACTGCGCCAAGGGCAAAGGCCCTGTGATGCAGATTGTGAAGGACTCCAGCACCGGCGCCGCCACCAACATCATCTCCGGTCTCGCCGTGGGCATGCAGTCCACCGCGTTGCCCATCGTGCTCATCGCGGCCGCGACCGTGGTCTCCTACGAGTTCGCGGGTCTGTATGGTATCGCCATCGCGGCGCTCGGCATGCTCTCCACCACCGGCATCCAGCTCGCGGTCGACGCGTACGGCCCCATCGCCGACAACGCGGGCGGCGTCGCAGAGATGAGCGGCCTTCCCCCCGAAGTGCGTCAGCGCACGGACACCCTCGACGCGGTGGGCAACACCACCGCTGCCATCGGTAAAGGTTTTGCCATCGGCTCGGCGGCGCTCACCGCGCTCGCGCTGTTTTCGGCGTTTACCGCGCAGGCCAGGATCGACACCATCGACGTCTCGCAGCCCATCGTGATGGCGGGCTTGTTCTTCGGTGCGATGTTGCCCTTCTTGTTCTCGTCCATGGCCATGCGCGCGGTCGGCTCGGCCGCCAACGACATGATCGTCGAGGTCCGCCGGCAGTTCCGCGAAATCCCGGGGCTGCTCGAAGGCACGGCCCGCGCCGACTACGCCAAGTGCGTCGACATCTCCACCAAAGCGGCGCTGCGGATGATGATCCTGCCCGGCCTGATGGCGGTCATCACCCCGGTGGTGGTGGGCTTCATCAACAAGTTCGCGCTCGCCGGCATGTTGGCCGGCGTCACCGTCTCGGGCGTCTGCCTCGCGATCTTCATGTCGAACGCGGGTGGCGCCTGGGACAACGCGAAGAAGTCCGTCGAGGACGAGCCCAAGGACAAGGAGAAGAACACCGGCAAGGGCAGCGACAAGCACAAGGCCTCGGTGGTCGGCGACACCGTCGGCGATCCTTTCAAGGACACCGCGGGCCCTTCGCTCAACATCCTCGTGAAGCTGATGAGTGTTGTAGCCCTCGTCATCGCGCCGCTCATCGCCTGAGGTTCGGCCTGTTTCTTCGGCGGCTCGGACTGCTTTTTCTGCCTTTGGCGGGGGCCTGCGTCTCCGCCCCTTCCGTGCCCGTCTCGGGTCGTGTCTCCACCGACGCCGAGGTGTTGCTCTCCGCACAGTTTGTTGGCCTCGGGGGCGAACCGCGCACGCTCGAGGAGTTCCAGGGGCAGGTCCTGCTCGTCGACTTCTTCGCGACCTGGTGTGTCCCTTGCGCGGACTCCCTCCCGGTCTACAGCCGCTGGCAAGAGGCGCTGGAGTCGCGGGGCCTTCGTGTGATCCTGGTGAGCCTGGACGAGGTTCCGGAAGAGATCCCGCCGTTTGTCGCGCGCCACGCGCCGAAGCTCGTGGTCTTTCGAGATCCGGAGGGCCGCGTCGCAGGGCAGCTGAACCTTCCGGGCATGCCGACCTTGTTCCTGCTCGACCGCGAGGGTCGTCTCGTCGAACGCCACGTGGGCTTCCGGCCGGGCGACGAGGCGGAGCTGCGCGCACTCCTCGAGCGCGCCTTGGCGCCGAGGTAGGCCCCGCGATCGCCCTGGATTCCTGCTAGTCTCGAGGCGGGTGCGGAAGCCATCGACATCCGCGACCGCGCTGTTCGCTTTGCTCGGGGCGTGTCAGGAGCGGCCGGACTTCGTGGTGGCGCCCGACGTCGACTGGCCGTTCTTCATGATCACAGAAGGCGCGGGTCGCAGCCCCGAAGCCAACGGTCCCTACCGCTGGGACGAACAGAACGGCGCTTTTCGGTTTGGGGTCAGCGGGGTGGAGAAGCTTCATCTCCTCAGCGTGGATCTCGACGCGCTCCTGGGCCCGCGCCTCAAAGACTCGGCGTACACCCTCGAACGACTCGAGCTCCAGCTCGAGAGCGAGAGCTGCGCGGACGGACGAGAGGTGGGGGCGGGGCTCCGGTTTCCGGTGGACGTGAACCGGGGACCCCGGAGTTCGTCCACCGCGACGCGGAAGGTCAGCGTCGGCCGCTCACCGGCTATCTGCCGGCCGAGTTCGCGTCCTGCGCCGGCTCGGTGAATGGGTGTGGCCGGCGGCCCTTCGTCCTTGGGGCGCACAGCTACATCGCGGCGACCCCGGAAGAGACTCTGGTGCTCGGTTCGAGTTCTTGTTCGGCGCTCCTCGAATACGAACCCAGCCGCGGCTGCGCGCGGGCGGTCGAGGAATCGTCAAGGTCCATCGAACTCGTCGAGCGTCGATTCAGCCTCCTTGTGGCGACGGACCACGGCTTGCTCGTCGCGGGCCAGGATCTGCTCCTGCTCTATGCGCCCTGGCTGCGCTGATGCGCTACAGGCTGCCGCTGCGCGCGGCGTCACGCCGGTGCTGAAACCACAACCGGCCTGCGCTCCCGGCGTTGTTGGGAGTGGCCCAGCCGATGAGTGAGATGGTTCCATCCAGATGCGGGACCACGAGCGCGCTGCCGGAGAGCTGAAGGCGATCGTAGAACGCGACCGACATCCCCGGGGTGCCCGCGATGTCGCGGATGAGATCGACGGTCGATGCGGCGAGCTGCGAGAGGTTGTGCTGCAGGAACATCATGTGTCCGTCGCGCAGGGCCATGATGACGTCGGGGTTGTCGTCGTTGTTGACGTAGCCGGTGACCGGCTCGATGGAGGCGTGTGCGTTCCCCACCCCGAGGTTCACGCCAGAGCCCACCCCCAGGAAGGTGCTGCAGCTCATGGGTAGGACCGAGGACTGAATGTTCTCGACGGTGCAGCCGTTCAGATGGTTCGGTCCACGCACGAAGTAGATGATGAGGTCGTCCGGGAGGACGGTTCGAGGTCGCGTCGCGAGTGCTGGTCCGCTGAAGAGGGCGGCCATCAGACCGATGGAGCCGCGGTCGGGCCCGGCCGGGGACTGCGGATTCACCAATACGAAGCGGATGTCTCTCGTGTTGGCGCCCGTGCGGGAAGCGTAAACACCCAGCGCGCGTCCGGACACCGGCACGGTGCCCACGCGGAACGTGGAGACATCGGACTCGCCCACGAGGCCGCTGCCAGAGTCGAGCAGGATCTCGCTCTGACCGGGCAAGAGAGCCTCGAGTCCGCGATCACTCGCGCCCAGGTAGCTCGCGAGCCCGGCGCCATACGGCCCGAGGAACGCGGCCCGCCCGTTGAGCCGGGCGCCGAGGTCGGACTCGGTGCGGGTCAGGGCGGAGTCGAACGCGGAGTAGGCGGGATCTCCGCCGGATTCGAGGCCGGCGACCATGAACGACTCACCCGGGGGGTCGCCGGTGATGAAGTCGAGCGTGCCCACGTTCTGAACGCGCAGGTTGTTCGAGGTGGAGATGGCGGGTGTTCGTGCAGGGTCGTAGCGGTAGCCGCGGACGTCGCCGTTGCCTGCGGTGAGGATGGCGGGCAGCCCCGCGATGTACACACCCGCAGGTCCGTCGCGGTTCATCCGGACGTTGTTCTCGGTGAAGACCTGCGCGCGACCGCAGCCGTCCACCTCGATGACGCTGAGCGTGCGCTGCGCCACCGAGGCGACGATGATCTCCTCGTCGCCATCCCCGTCGGCATCGAAGAGCAGGGCGGGGGCATCGATGTCGTGTGGGACCGAATACGTCGTGACCACCGCGGGACTGTTCGGGAGCGCCAGGCCGCAGCCGGCATCCACCGGAACGCCGGTGTCTACAGGATCGGCGTCCGGGGCTCCGGCGTCGACCTGGGCATCGCTCGGGGGAGGACCAGCGTCCGCGGGGTCCGCGTCCGCCGGCACACCGGCATCTTCGGGAGGGGGCAAGTCTGGTCGCCCGAGGTCGCGGGTGTCTGCGTCGGTCGGGCCCATGTCTGCCAGCGAGAGATCCCCTGGCCCCTCGCCGTCGGGAGGGGCACCTCCATCGCGAGGCCCGCCGTCGGCCCTGGGGAGCGCGTCGAGGAACTCCACGGGGATCGGGACAGTCCCGGGTGGCTCGAAGCCGCAGGCCTGCGAGGCGGCGCCGGTCCACAGAAGGAGGGTGAGTAGCCAGCGCCTTGACGGTCCGTGGCTCTCGCGGGTACAGCCGCGCGAAGGCGTGCCAAAAAGAGACGACATCCAGAAGATCCTACTGCTCGGTTCCGGACCGATTGTGATCGGCCAGGCCTGTGAGTTCGACTACTCCGGCACGCAAGCGGTCAAGGCCCTCCGGGAAGAGGGCTATCACGTCGTACTCGTGAACTCCAACCCCGCGACCATCATGACCGACCCCGATTTGGCGGACCGGACTTACGTCGAACCCCTGACCCCAGCCATGGTCGAGAAGGTCATTGAGCGCGAAAAGCCGGATGCCCTGCTCCCTACCCTCGGGGGCCAGACCGCCCTCAACTGCGCGGTGGCGCTGGCGCGTTCAGGCGCGCTGGAGCGCCATGGGGTGGAGCTGATCGGGGCCGACCTCGCGGCGATAGAGAAGGCCGAGGACCGGGAGTTGTTCAAGAAGGAGATGCAGCGAATTGGGCTGGACGTGCCCGAGTCGGGGGTCGTGTCATCCCTCACCGAAGCCTGGGAGGTGCTCGAGCGGATCGGTTATCCGGTCATCATTCGGCCCTCGTTCACCATGGGCGGGACCGGCGGGAACATCGCTTACAACCGCGACGAGTTCGTCGAGTACGTCAACTGGGCGCTTTCGATGTCTCCCTCGCATCAGACCCTCCTGGAAGCCTCCGTCCTCGGCTGGAAGGAGTTCGAACTCGAGGTCATGCGAGACCACAAAGACAACGTGGTCATCATCTGCTCCATCGAGAACTTGGATCCGATGGGCATCCATACCGGCGACTCGATCACCGTCGCCCCCGCTCAGACCCTGACCGACAAGGAGTATCAGAAGATGCGCGACGCCGCGCTGCGGATCATCCGCGCCATCGGCGTCGACACCGGCGGCTGCAACGTTCAGTTTGGCGTCGACCCCAAGACCGGGCGGCTCGTGGTCATCGAGATGAACCCACGGGTCTCTCGTTCGAGCGCGCTCGCGTCCAAAGCCACCGGCTTCCCCATCGCCAAGATCGCCGCCAAGCTCGCGGTCGGTTACACCCTCGATGAGCTTCAAAACGACATCACCAAGTCCACGCCGGCCTGCTTCGAACCGGCGATCGACTACGTGGTCACCAAGGTTCCGCGTTTCGCCTTCGAGAAGTTCCCGGGCTCGGACCGAAGGCTCACCACCCAGATGAAGTCGGTGGGCGAGGTGATGGCCATCGGTCGCACGTTCCAAGAGTCTTTGGGCAAGGCCCTCCGCAGCCTCGAGGTCGGCACCTACGGCCTCGAACGGAAGGGCATCGCGAAGGTCTCGGGCGCGATCTTCGCGGAGACCGTGACCCACGAAGGTGCGCTCGAGCAGTGCAGAGAACTGCTCGCCTTCCCCGGACCGGAGCGCCTCTGGGTGGTGGCAGAGGCGATGCGGCTCGGTATCGCGGATCAGGAGATCTTCGAGAAGACCGCCATCGACCCATGGTTCCTCGCGAACATCCGCCAGATCGTCGAGGCTGAGGCCGACATCAAGGAGGGCCAGCTGGACGCGGACCGCCTCCGTCTCGCCAAGCGGGTAGGGCTGTCTGACCGGCGCATCGCGGAGCTTCGCGAGGTCACCGAGTCTGCGGTTCGCGAGGCTCGAATGCGCTTCAACGTTCGGTCCGTCATGAAGCGGGTCGACACCTGCGCGGGCGAGTTCCGGGCCGAGACGCCGTATATGTACTCCACCTATGAGGAGCACGACGAGGCCCGGCCCACCGACCGGAAGAAGATCATCATCCTGGGCGGCGGTCCGAATCGAATCGGGCAGGGCATCGAGTTCGACTACTGCTGCGTGCACGCGGTCATGGCGCTCAAGGAAGAGGGCTTTGAGACCATCATGGTCAACTGCAACCCCGAGACCGTCTCCACGGACTACGACACGGCGGACCGGCTCTACTTCGAGCCGCTGACTCTCGAGGACGTGCTGCGAATCGTCGAGATCGAGAAGCCCGTGGGGCTGGTGGTCCAGTACGGCGGCCAGACCCCATTGAAGCTCGCGACGCAACTCGCGGAGCTCGGGGTGCCCATCCTCGGGACCACGCCGGATGCCATTGACCGGGCCGAGGATCGTGAGCGCTTCTCCAAGCTGGTCACCAAGCTCGGGCTCCGGCAGCCCACGCCAAGTGTGGCTCGCACCGTCGAGGAGGGGGCTCGGGCCGCCAGCCAGATCGGCTATCCGGTCATCTTGCGCCCGAGCTACGTGCTCGGCGGACGCGCCATGCTCGTCTGTCACGACGAGGCCGCGGTCCGCGATTACATGCGGCACGCGCTCGAGGTCACGCCCGACATCACCAGCCGTCCGGTGCTCATCGACCAGTTCCTGGACGCCGCCATCGAACTCGACGTCGACTGCATCTCGGACGGCGTGGATGCGGTCATCGGCGGTGTGCTCGAACACATCGAGGAGGCGGGGGTGCACTCCGGCGACAGCGCCATGGCTCTGCCGCCCCATTCGATCTCGCCGGCAATCATCGAGGAGGTCGAACGACAGACCAAGATGCTCGCGATGGAGCTCGGTGTCGTGGGGCTCATGAACGTCCAGTTCGCACTCAAGGGCTCGGACATCTACGTCCTGGAAGTGAATCCTCGCGCGTCACGCACGGTGCCCTTCATCTCCAAGGCGACTGGCGTGGCGTTGGCAAAGATCGCGGCGAAGGTCATGGCCGGTCGGAAGCTGAAGGATCTCGGATTCCTCGAGACCCCGCGGCCGTCTCGGATCTCGGTCAAAGAGGCGGTCTTCCCGTTCGTGAAGTTCCCCAACGCCGACACCATCCTGGGCCCCGAGATGAAGTCGACGGGTGAGGTCATGGGCACCGACGTCGCCTTCGAGCGCGCGTTTGCCAAGGCCTGCATCGCAGCCGGGAGCGCGCTCCCAGACAAGGGCACCGTGTTCATTTCGGTCACGGATCAAGACAAGCCGCTCATGGTCGAGCTTGGGCACAAGCTCGTGGGCCTTGGCTTCGAGATCATCGCGACCAAGGGCACCGCGGAGTATCTCGCTCTGCAGGGGGTGACGGTCCGGCAGGTGAACAAGGTCCTCGAGGGGCGTCCGCACATCGTCGATGCGCTCGTGAACCGCGAAGTGCACCTCGTCTTCAACACGACGGTGGGACGCCAATCCATCCTCGATTCCTTCTCGATTCGGCGACAGGCTCTGATGTCGAATGTTCCCTATTTCACCACCGCTGCCGCTGCCGCCGCCGCCACCGGCGCCATCGCGGCCCATCGCCAAGGCGACCTCGTTCCGGTCGCCCTGCAAGACGAAGTTTGAATTAGCCCTTCGGGAGGACTCGAGATGTCAGGCAAAGTTCCCATGACCGTGGTTGGTTACCAACGCATGAAAGACGAGCTCAAACACCGAAAGAGCATCGAGCGGCCCATCATCACCGCGGCCATCGAAGAGGCGCGTGCGCATGGTGACCTCTCGGAGAACGCGGAGTACCACGCCGCCAAGGAGCGGCAGAGCTTCAACGAAGGGCGCATCATGGAGCTCGAGTCGAAGCTCGCGCAGGCGGAGATCATCGACCCAACGACGCTCTCGGGGAACCGTGTCGTGTTCGGGGCGACGGTGACCATCATCGACGCGGAGACCGAAGACGAGCGGACCTACCAGATCGTGGGGGTGGACGAAGCGGACAGCAAGGAGAATAAGATCTCCGTGACATCCCCCGTGGCCCGCGCGCTCATCGGCAAGTCCGTGGGTGATGAGGCGACGGTTCGCTCCCCCAAGGGCGAGACGGTCTACGAGATCGGCGCCGTCCACTTCCGTTGAGCTCGATCGAGAAGCTCCTGCGGCCGCTCGACTTCGCGGCCCGAAACGACTTCGCGAATCTCGGTCGCGTGAAGGGCCTCGAGGCCGCGCTCCGGGCCTTGGTCGGGTCGCTCCCGAGCGGCGCCCTCTCGGATGCGGTCCGGACGACCTTCGTGGCCGAGCTCGAGGGCCTCGATCGGCTCGAGGAGCACGCGCGTCGGAGGCGTGTGCTTCGGCTCAAGGCACTGCTCGAGGCTCCGGATCGAGTGCCGGCGTCTCGAAAGGCCGCTCGCCGACCGAAGGCGAGCGCCGGGCCCAAGGCGGAGCGCGTGCGCCGCGGGCCGCTCGATGACATCAGCCTCGGCTCTCTTCACGGGGTGGGCCCAAAGACGGCGGAGCGGCTCTCTCGTCGCGGCCTCGACTCGGTGCACGACGCGCTCCTCTACTTGCCGCGCGGCTACGAAGACCGGCGTGCCTCCGTTGCGATTGCTGAGCTGGTTCCCGGCCGGAGCGCCCTCATCGAAGGGCAGGTGCTGCAGGCGCAGGTGGGCCGCGCTGGCCGAAGACGGCTTTTCGAGGCGGTCGTCTCGGACGGAACGGGCACCCTCTCGTGCCGCTGGTTTCGGTTTCATCCGCGGGCGATGGAGAAGCGCTTCGTCCGCGGTGCTTCGGTTCGGCTGTTCGGCGCGGTCTCCGCTTGGGGTGCGATGAAGCAGATGGTGCATCCCGAGATCGAAGGGGCTAGGCCGTCGGTCACTGGGCTCGTGCCCTTGTATCCGGAGATCGAAGGGCTGCCGCCTCGGAGTCTGCGCGATCTCCTGCAGCGAGTCGCGCGCGATCATGCCAGCGCGCTCCCTGATCCCCTCCCAGACGTGCTGCGTGCTCGGCTGGGGCTGCCGGATCTGGCCACCGCGGTGGAACGAGCGCATCTTCCGCGGGCCGACGACCTCGGACGCGGCGGGCCCGATCGTACGATCGTCGAGCGCTTGGTCTTCGACGAGCTCTTCTTCCTCGAACTCGCGCTCTTGGCTCGCAGGAAGAAGGGACGAAGCGAGTCGGGGCTGGTGCATCGGTGTGCGATGCCGTGGCCCGAGCTCGCGGGCCGCCTCTTTCCCTTCGCGCTCACCCGGGATCAGTCGAACGCCTGTGACGAGATCGTGGCCGATCTGGAGCGTCCGTGTCCGATGAATCGACTCCTCCAGGGCGATGTGGGCTCGGGCAAGACCGCGGTCGCGCTCCTCGCGGCGGCCTGGGTGAAGGCGGCGGGACGGCAGACCGTGATCCTCGCGCCGACCGAGATCTTGGCGATGCAGCATGCCGCGACCGCGAGGACCATGCTCGGATCCTGCGGGCTTTCGGTGGAGCTTCTGGTGGGGGCGGCCAAAGACAGAGAGCGCAGAGCTATCCTCGAGCGGCTGCGGCTCGGCCAGGTCGACCTGCTCATCGGCACGCACGCGGTCTTGGAGCCGGATGTCGCCTTCTCTGATCTCGGTCTGGCGGTGATCGATGAGCAACACCGTTTCGGGGTGGAGCAGCGCGCGGCGCTTCGCGCCAAGAGCAAGAACGTGACGCCGGATGTTCTGGTCATGACCGCGACTCCGATCCCGCGGACGCTGGCCCTCACGGTCTACGGGGATCTCGACGTCTCACTCATCCGTCATCGCCCTCCGGGCCGACGTCCGGTCGCGACGAAGGTGTACGCCGAGGAAGAGCGCCTGGCTGCGTACTTGGTGGTGGAGGCGGCCCTCGAGCGTGGCGATCAAGTGTATGTCGTCTTTCCGTTGGTGGAGAGCAGTGAAGTGGCCGCGGATCTGAAGGCGGCGACGCGTGCGGTCTCCGGTCTGGAGCGGCGTTTCCCTCGCCATCGTGTCGGACTCCTCCACGGTCGGATGAAGCCCGAGGAGAAGGCGAAGGTGATGGAGGAGTTTCGCGAAGGCCGCGTCCACCTGCTCGTGTCCACGACCGTCATCGAGGTCGGCGTGGATGTCCCGAACGCCACGGTGCTCGTACTCGAGAACGCGGAGCGCTTTGGTTTGTCGCAAGTGCATCAGCTGCGGGGTCGGGTGGGGCGCGGCGAGAAGCCCGGTGAGTGTCTGCTCATCGCGGACAGCCCAGGTCGTGAGGCCATGGAGCGTCTTCAGGTGCTCGAAGGGACCGAGGACGGCTTCGCCATCGCGGAGGCCGACCTTCGGTTCCGAGGGCCGGGCGAGATCCTCGGGACCAAGCAGGCGGGACTCCCGATGCTCATGATCGCCGACTTGGTTCGGGACAAAGAGGTGCTCGAGCGTGCTCGAGAGGCCGCGGCAGGAGTCCTGGAGGGCAAGCCTGCGCTCGATGCTTCAGCTCGAGTCGTGCTCGAGCGGGAACTCGAGCGGCGGATGTCCGCCGGGCTTCGTTTGTTCGAGGTGGCTTGATCTGCGGCGGCGCCGCTTAGGCGGTCCGCGCGAGACCACCACCCATGAAAGGTGAGTGATCGAAGGCCGAGAAGAGGGCGGAAGCGTCCTCGTAGATGCTCGTTGCGCCTCGGAGCGCAGCTCGGGGGAAGCCACCGGACGCGAGCGCAACCACGGGCACGCCATTCTGCCGGGCAGCCTCGACGTCGTGTGGAGCATCCGCGAGCATGAGTGTCGTTCCTCCGCCGAGGCGTTCGACCGCGGCGCGCACGAGATCACGGTGCGTCTTGATGCCGGGGGCTCGGTCCGCGGTGACGGCGTACTTGATGAGCGGACGCGCGTTCAGGAGATCGAGCAGGCTCTCGAGCGCATCGGGCTTGTCCGGACTCACGACCACGATCCGCGCCTCGATCGAACGGAAGCGGTAGAGCAGCTCCGGCCCGTGCAGAAAGGGCATCATTCGGGGCAGGTATCGAACGCGGAAGTTGTGGTGGTATCGGTCTCGGATCCGAGCCCCGATCGCAGAGTCTTCGCCAAACCCGATGGTGCGCAGCAAGAGGGCATCCGGGGGTAGTCCGAGCAGCGCTCGGACCTCGCCAAAGCCAACGTCTCGGTAGCCGTTTTCGGCGAGCGCCTCCACCCACGCCTGGGCGCGTCCCTCGTGGCTGTCCACCAGGGTACCGTCCAGATCGAGGACCAATCCGATGCTCATGCCCGTCCTTTACCCGGTTCTCGCTCGGGCGCAAGCGAAGGTCGCTTCGGGGGGCTGACACCTATTTTCCGCCGGTCCCATCCGGGCTACGGTGCCTTGGTGCTGAGCTGCGGAAAGTGCGGAGGGAGCCGATTTCACGGCCTCATCTGCCTCGGCTGCGGAACCCCGCTGCAGCGGCCGCGCGGGGATTCATCGGCAGGAAGTCGCGCGTCGCCGCCGACGAGTGGCGCGCCCCCGCGAGCCGCGCCGGGGCAGCCGAGTGCATCGCCACGTCCCCCGCCCGACGTGCTCCCCGGTCGGCCGGTCGGACCACCTCCCAGGGCTCCACAGCGGCCCGCGTCGCCTCCGTCACTCTTGCCGGAGCTTCCCCTGGATGCCCTGCAGATGCTTCCGATGGACGCGCTCACTCCGGTCGAGGACGAGCCACCGGTATTGTCTCTGGACGCTCTGACGCCCCTCGCCCCGGACGCCCTGCAACCGCTCCCTACGGATCCGTCGCCACCGATGGCTGCAGCACCTCCGGCGGTGGTTCGCGGAACCGCGGTCCAAGGCGCCGTGGTTCCGGTGGCTCCACCGGCCGAAGGGGCGGCCCCGGCCTTTGTGGTGCGTAGCTGTCCCTCGTGCCAAGCGCCCGTGAACGAAGGCGGTGGCGCCTTTTGCGAGAGCTGCGGGCTCAAGCTCCCCAAGTTGAAGACGAAAGGGGTGAAGGCCAAGAAGAAGCGCGCCGACGATGAGATCGTGAAGTGCTTCGACTGCGGCTGCAAGAACAGCGGCGATCGAACCCTCTGCCGGGACTGTGGCATGCCGCTGCCCCGGCAGGACGATAACTGAGCCTCGTTCGATGCCCCTCGAGTCCATGTTGTGAGTGCCAGGAGAAGAAACAGCCATCGGTTTCGGCCGATCTACGGTGACACTGATCAGATGGGGGTCGTGTACTACGCTAACTACCTCCGCTTCTTCGAGGCGGGTCGGACGGAGCTTCTGCGGGCCTTGCGCATCCCGTACCGAGAGATCGAGTCGGATGGTTACTTCCTGCCTGTGAGCCGTGCCGAAGTCCGCTATCACGCGCCTGCACGCTACGATGATCCGCTCGTGCTCGAGACCGAGTTAGCGGAGGTGCGCCGTGCGAGCTTGCAGATCCGGTATCGGCTCACGCGTGAAGACGACCAGGTGCTCATCGCCTCCGGAATCACAGAGCACGCGTGCCTGGGGCCGGGGAATCGTGTGACTCGGCTACCGCTCGCGTTGCGCGAGGCACTGGATGCTGTGCTCGAAGGGGAGGGCTAATGGATCGCAATCTCGCCTTGGAGGCAGTTCGGGTGACCGAGGCCGCCGCGCTTGCGTCCGCTCGCTTGATGGGGCTGGGGGATTCGCATCGGGCCGATCACGAGGCCGTGGAGGCCATGCGGAAGGCGTTCCGTATGCTCGCCATTCGCGGGACCGTGGTCATCGGTGAAGGTGAGCTCGATGAAGCGCCCATGCTGTACATCGGCGAGCAGGTGGGGCGCTGGGCGGAGCATGACCCAGAGGTCGATCTCGCGCTCGATCCGCTCGAAGGCACCGACCTCTGCGCCATGGGGCGCGGTAACGCGCTCTCGGTCATCGCCATGGCGCAGGGAGGGCGTTTTCTGCATGCGCCGGACATGTACATGGCGAAGATCGCAGTGGGACCGAGCGCTCGAGGGGTCATCGATTTGGCGAAGAGCCCCACGGAGAACCTGCGCGCGATCGCAGATGCAAAGGGCGTCTACCTCGACGACCTCACGGTGGTGGTCTTGGATCGCCCGCGCCACGAGTCTTTGATCCGCGAGATCCGCGAGACGGGCGCGAGGATCCGACTGATTGGAGACGGAGACGTCTCGGCCGCCATCGCAACCTGCAAAGAGAACACCGGGGTCGATGTCTTGATGGGGGTGGGCGGCGCACCCGAGGGTGTGATCGCCGCCGCTGCGCTGCGCTGCGTCGGAGGTGACATGCAGGGCCAGTTGCGCCCTCGTGGCCCCGAGGAGACCGAGCGCGCCAAACGCATGGGTATCGCCGACATTCATCGAGTCTTTCGCATCGAGGAGCTCGCGGGCGGTGAAGTGCTGTTTGCGGCCACTGGCGTTACGCCCGGCGACTATTTGCGAGGCGTGCAATTCTTCCGCGGTGGGGCCGTGACGCACTCCGTCGTCATGAGGAGTAAGACGATGACCGTTCGCTACATCGAGGCATTCCACCGATTCGACAGGAAGGGTACTCCCTAAACTTGCAACGGCACGCCAGGACACTCAACATCGAGATGCACCGTGCTCGACGCGTACATCATCGAGGAGATCCGGAAGAAGGAAGAAGAGAAGCGGCAACGCGAGATGCCGCGACTCCGGATCGAGATCCCGCGCGACCGAGGCCGAGAACGGCCCCGGGATGAGGACGAGCCTACCCAGACCCAGGTTCCGTATTCGGAAGACGAGGGCGAGGGCGAGGACGAGACCGAAACGGTCATCCAGATCCAGCTCTAAAATAGGGGGACAGCCGTCCCGATTCGTCTTAGGACTTCGGTCGTCATGTCCGACCTTCACATCGTCTCCGTTCACGCTCGAGAGATCCTAGACAGTCGCGGCAATCCCACCGTCGAGGTGGAAGTGGGCCTCGCCGGTGGTGCCCTCGGGCGCGCCATGGTGCCCTCCGGCGCGTCGACGGGCGCCCATGAGGCGGTCGAGCTCCGAGACGGGGTCGACGACCGCTTCCTCGGCAAAGGCGTCCTGACCGCGGTGGGCTCGGTCAACAACATCATCGCGCCGGCGCTGCTCGGCTATGACGCGAGTGACCAGCAAGACGTCGACTCCACGCTCATCGAGATGGATGGCACGCCCAACAAGAGCAAGCTCGGGGCCAACGCGATCTTGGGTGTCTCTCTCGCGGTGGCCAAGGCCTCCGCCGCGATGCACGGTCTTCCCTTGTTTCGATACCTCGGTGGCATCAACGCTCGCCGGCTCCCTGTCCCGCTGATGAACGTCATCAACGGCGGAGCGCACGCCGACAACGCGCTCGACATCCAGGAGTTCATGCTGGTGCCGGTGGGCTTCGACGCGTTCTCTGAGGCGCTGCGTGCGGGGGTCGAGGTCTTTCACAACCTCAAGAAGATTCTACACGACAAGAAGCTCTCTACCGGCGTCGGCGATGAGGGCGGTTTTGCGCCCAACCTCGAGAGCAACGCCGCGGCGCTCGATCTCATGCTCCTCGCGATTGAGAAGGCGGGCTACCGCCCGGGCGAGCAGGTGGCCCTCGCGCTCGACGTGGCGGCCAACGAGCTCCATCGCGATCAGCGATACCATCTCGACTCCGAGAAGAAGAGCTACACGAGCGCGGAGTTCATCGGCTACCTCGAGAGCCTCGTCGCGAAGTATCCCATCGTTTCCATCGAAGACGGCCTCGCCGAGGACGATTGGAGCGGCTTCACGCAGCTCACTTCGAAGCTCGGTTCGCGCTGTCAGATCGTGGGTGACGATCTCTTCGTGACCAACGTGGAGCGGCTTCAGCGCGGCATCGACGAGAAGGCGGCGAACGCGATCCTCGTCAAGGTCAACCAGATCGGGACGCTGAGCGAGACCCTCAACACGATGAGCCTCGCCGAGTCCTATGAGCTGGGCCGCATCGTCAGTCATCGCTCGGGGGAGACGGAAGACAGCTTCATCGCGGACCTCGCGGTGGCCACGAACGCTGGGCAGATCAAGACCGGCTCCGCCTCGCGCTCGGATCGGATCGCAAAGTACAACCAGCTCCTCCGCATCGAGGAGATCCTCGGCCCGGCGGCGCAGTACGCGGGGAGGGCTCCCTTCCGCTTCTAGAGGAGTTCGGGGGACGCTCGACTGGACCCAAACCCAGGCCGTCCCGAATGGCGTCTCAGTGCGCGACTTTACGCGAGTATTCGGGGGACGCTCGACTGGACCCAAATGTGGAGGTTCCACGACCGAGCATCTCTCGCCCGGCTGTGTGGACCTCGGCCGGACGATCGGTGCGATGGGGAGGGAGGGCGTACTCGAGCCGCCGCGAGACCACCGGAAAACCCGGAGGCGAGTTTGGGTCCAGTCGAGCGTCCCCCGATCTGAGTGCGCGGGCCCTTGTGCCAGAAGCGCCTGCGAGGCTCGTGGAGTTCGGGTTCAGTCGAGCGTCCCCCGAACTCTCCTCGGCGGTCGCTACTTCTCGACGAGGTCGGCCGGAGCCTTCTCCAGCAGCGGTTCCACCGCCCACTTCGGCACCAACACGACGTGCTTCTTGTGGCTCGCCTTCACGAAGTACCGGTTCTTGCCGCCCGTCTCGAGGGCCCCCACGAGAACCTGCACATCCTCGGTCTTGGGGGGCGGCGTGCCGGCGATGGTCGAGGTGCCGGTCACCAGGGTGATCGTCGCGAGCGGTTGCGCGAACCCGTGCGCAGGGTTCGCGGTCGCGCCCACGGGCTCCTCGAGGTTCATCGAGCGCGCCTTCCGGACCAGATCGTCCAGCACGGACTTGTTCACCTTCTCGCTGGGCTTGAGACCCAAGGACGTCCAAGTGCCGCTCACCGGATCCTTCTCGAGCGCGGTTTGACCGCGCTTGTTCTGAATCTTCACCGCCCAGAGGTCCTTCTCGTCGACGTCGAGGTACTTCTTGTCGACCCAGTCGGCGCCGCGTGCACCGACGTCGAAGGTCGACAGACCGTCCACCACCGCGACGTCCTTCGTCCCCGCCAGCCGCACGTGCAGCTTCTTGTAGGCGGGTGAAGAGCCCAAGATGAGCTCGACCGGCTTGTCGCCACCCTTCAGCACGAGCTTGCGCTGGTACTTGTCGTCCGCGACCTCCAGCTTCTTGTAGTAGCTCGACTTCGACACCACCGGCCCCCGGGTCTTGAGCGCCTTCAGGCTGTCGAGGAGCTTCTGGACCTTGTCCTTCTCGGTGGGATAGTCCCCCGCGCTCGCGACGAGCCACTGCGTCCCGTCGTGCTTCAGCTCCACCTGCGTCTTCTCTCCATCCCCAATCCCCATCGGGCCGAACACGGTGATCTCCTTGATCTTGGACACATCGAAACCTTCGAGGAGGACGGTGGGGGCGGAGATACGAACCTCCTCGCGTCCCATACTCACGCCGACGACGGCGACCGCCTGCACCACGAGAGCGGCGAGCAACAGCTGATTGGTGCGGTTCATCCGTGCACCTCCTTTCCGAGGGTCGCAGGCGGCGTCGTGCCGCTGCGGGCTGGATCGAGCGTCATGGGTCGCTGGCCTTTGCGCCTGCGGAGGCCAGCGAGATAAAGGCCTGCGACCGCAAGCAGCACGACCGCGTAGTTCGCAGCCAAGAAGCCATCCTTCTTGGTGCTCGTCATCGGGTTCAGGGTCGTCGCAAACGCACCCGCCGCGCGGATGCTGAGCAGGTCCGTGTCCTCCAAGGTCCAATCGACGAGGTTGTGCACGAGCTGCAGGTTGTTGGCGAAGCGATCTCCACCGGTCTGCCGTGAGATTCCCAGCACCAGGTCGTTGGCGAAGCTCGAGCTGCCCACGACCACGAGGCGCGCGGTCTCGGGGGACTCGGGGATGGTGCGTCCATCGTCCTTTACGCCCTCCTGGGGTCCGCCTGTGAGCGGGTTGGCCTTTCCGCGGAAGGCCGAGACAAATCGCCCCTTCACCGCCACCGCGAGGTCGTAGCTCTTGTGCTCGGTGCCCGTGGGGAAGCCCAGCTTGCCGTGCCGCTCGAAGTCTGGCTCGACGGTGGTGTCGGTCGTGGTCCACGCACCTTCCGAGGAGTGAAGGAAGCTCACGACCTCTCGGACCAACTTCTCGCCTTCGACCTCGACCGGGCTGACCGTGACGGGCGACGCCCACTGCACGGTCACTGCGGGCAGGCCAGCGACGATCGGGTTGTCCTCGGCCATGCCGTTCTTTCGGACATCGACGAAGAAGGGGTAGGGCACGAGCTGAATCTCCCGCACCTTGAAGCCGCCCAAGTCTCGCTCCACCGGCACCGGGAAAGACTCGTTCTGCGGATCGAGTACGAGACGGTCGTCGATGGTGACCCCGTAGCTCGCGAGCACACCCTCGAGCCCGGTGTTGATGCGCGCGATGGCGAGGCCCTGCGGGTTGGCCATCGGGTCGAGCTCGTAGTGGCCAGCGAGCACGATGACGCTGCCGCCTCGCATCAAGTACTGATCCACCGCATAGGCGGCCTTCTCGTCGAGGTCCTTGGGCGCGAAGAGCAAGAGTGTGTCGACCTCGCCGGGCACACGCCCGCTCGAGAGGTCGACGTCCTTCAGCGTGTAGTTCTCGCCGAGGTGCTGCTCGAGCATCCGGGTCACCGGCGGCATCTTGGGGGGCTGCTGCGGCATGCCCGGGATCTGAGCCATCGGGTTGTCCTCGATCTTCGGCTTCACCAAGCCCACCGTCTTCAAGAAGCCTGGCGTGCTGCGCTTCACCGCGGCCACGATCTCATTCTTCAGCTCTTTGCTGCTCATGCCTTCGGTCGGCATGACCTGTGAGTAGGTCGAGCCCACTCGGAGCAAGAGGTGCAAGTAAAAGGAGTCTTCCGAGAAGAGCGAAACCGTCATCGGACGGAAGCGAAACTTCTTGAAGAGCTCCTCCTTCATGTTCTCGTTGCCGGGCGTGGTGGGGTCGACGATCGACCATTTCAGCTTGCCCCCAGACTCGGTAGCGAGTTCGCCCAGCATGGTCTCGATCTCGCCCGGAAGCGCCTTGAAGTTGTCGGGCAGGGTGTCCTTCGTGATGTAGGCGGTGAACTCGACCTCGTCCTTCAGCTCGGCAAACATCGAGTCCAGCGTCTGAAATCCGTAGACCGCCTTCTTGATCGCCCGGGTGAGGTCGTACTCCAAGTTTCGGAGGCGGACGTCCACGTCGGTGCCACTCGCGTTCACCTCGATGAGCTGGTCGAAGCCCAGCACCTCGTACTGGTCCCCGTACTTCACGAGGATGCTGAAGTACGAGTTCACCACCGCCGCCTCGTTGCGGCTCTGGATGCGGAACGGGAAGCTCTTGATGCTGTACTGCTGATTGGCCTCCTTCTCGAGCTCGGGGTCGTCTTTGGGGTCGAGGAATTCAGCCTTCACTCGCCCCTGGGAAGCCGCGGCATACTCCTCGATGACGTCCCGAATCTGCGGCACCAGCGGTGCCAGCAGAGGATGCGTCTTCTCGGAGATGTAGCCGCGGATGAGGAGCGGGTTGTCGATCGAACGGACCAGGCTCTTGGTCACGTTCGAGAGGGAGTAGATCTGATGTTTGGTGAGGTCGACGCGTGCAGAGGCGACGGGCGCGAGCCAGAAATTCAGGAGCAACACGTTTGCACCCGCGAGCCCGGCGAAGAGCCGGTAGTTGAACCGAAGCTTCTGCGTTCTGGGCCCTTGGCTGAAGCCCTTGCTCCGAAGCGCCAGGGTGTTCAGAACCAAGAACACGGTGATGAGGCTCAGGTAGTAGGCGACGTCTCGCACGTCGATGACCCCGCGCGCGATGTTGTCGAAGTGCGCGCCGGTGGACAGGCTGCGCAAGCCATCCTGCGCCCCCATCGACTTGATCAGCTCGACCAGGCCTCGACCTCGCGTCCCCGTTCCGCTGACCTCGCTGAGGGCGTGCATGCCCGGGATCCACAGGATGAAGCCTCCCACGACGCTCAGAATCAACGCGCTCACCTGGTTGCTGGTGAGTGACGAGATGAGCAGCCCGAGCGACACGTACGCGCCCGCCAAGAGGAGCCCACCCACGTAGCCGCCGATCACCGGACCCCAGTCCAGCTCACCCATGAGCGAGACGCTGATGGGCAAACCGAGGGTGAGCGCGAGCGCCAAGGCCACGAGCCCCATGGCGCCGAGGAACTTGCCGAGCACCAGGTGATGCAGCTTCACCGGCAAAGTCAGGAGCACCTCGATCGTGCCGAGCTTCTGCTCTTCGCTCCACAGCCGCATGGTGATCGCGGCGGCGAGGAAGATCATCATGACCGGCAGCGAGGCGAACAGCGGCCGCACATCGGCGATGTTTCGCGCGAAGTACGCGTCTTTGGTGAAGAACACGTAGACGGTGACCGCCAGGTACGTGCCGACGAAGATGAGGGCGATGAGTGACGAGAAGTAAGCGCGGAGCTCCTTCTTGGCGATGACGAGGACGTGGTTCATGCGGCGACTCCTTGGCTCTGAGCGAGATCGCGAAAGACCGATTCGAGGGTGCGGTGCTCGGGGCGCAGCTCGGCGAGGCGCCAGGAGCGCTCCTTGGCGAGGTCGAAGATGGCGGGGCAGAGCTCCAGCCCGGCTTCACCGATGACGCGATATCGGCTGTAGCCGTTGCTCGGACCCTCGAGGCTCACCTTGGTGACCCCGGGAATTGCGGCCACGGTCGCCTCGACCCCCGAGGCCTCGGCGTTGACCGCAAACAGCGCGGTGGAGGTCTGGGTGAGCTCGGCGAGCTTCGCGTCGGCCTTCACTTCGCCGTTCATGATGATGATCGCGCGCTCGCAGGTCGCCTCGACCTCGGGCAGGTTGTGGGTCGAGAGGATGACCGTGGAGTTTTCGGCCAGCCGCCGAATCAGCGAACGGATCTCGACGATTTGGGTGGGGTCGAGCCCGTTGGTCGGCTCGTCCAGGATGAGGACCTTGGGCCGATGCATGATGGCTTGCGCGAGGCCAACGCGCTGGCGGTAGCCCTTCGAGAGCTCCTCGATCGGCCGGGTCAGAAACGCCCCGATGCCGGTGTTGTGGACCGCCTCGGAGATGAGGGAGCGTCGCTGGTGCTCCGGGATCTGCCGGAGGTCGGCCGCCATCATCAGGTAGTCCTGTACCGTCATGTCCATGTAGAGCGGCGCGTTCTCGGGCAAATAGCCGATGAGACGCTGAACCGCGATGGGGTCCTCCACGACGTCGAAACCGCCGACCTTGGCGGTGCCTTCGTTCGGCTGCAGATAGCCGGTCAGGATCTTCATCGTGGTGGTCTTGCCCGCCCCGTTGGGGCCGAGGAGGCCGATGATCTCCCCTCGGGTGACCTGAAAAGAGATACCCCGAAGGGCCTGCACGGCCCCGTAGGACTTCGAGAGCTGTTCAACGGAAATCATGTTTCAACACTTCCTCGCGAACGAAAGTTGAGTTGGGTGTTCGAGCGCATCTCGAGACCCGCCGACGCGGAGTCGCGGCGCGCTGGGAACATCGCGGGCTTAGGATCCACTCCCGAATGCGTCAACTGAGTTTCGCAGCGCAAGCCTCTGGAAGGGCGAGGTGGGCCCACAAAGCCCTGTCATGACGCGGAGATAAGAGATCGTCGGTGCGGCGACTCAGAAGCCGAACATGCCCATGCCCATGCCACCCATGCCGAGCATGCCCATGCCACCCATGCCGAGCATGCCCATTCCACCCATGCCGAGCATGCCCATTCCACCCATGCCGAGCATGCCCATGCCCAGACCGAAGGTGCCCATCCCAAAGCTGCCCAGGCCGAGCCCGAGCAGCAGGCCGGCGCCACCGAGCATGGCCGCCTTGCCCCACCCCGAGGGTTGCTGCGGGTACTGCGGCGGAATGGTGGTCATCACCTGCGGTGATGGCTGCGGGGCGCCGAACAGATAGGGCGGCATCTGATGCTGCCCGTAGTTCTGCAGCAGCTGTGGTGGGTAGCCCGTCGCCTGCGGCTGATACGCGCGAGCGAGGTCTGCGTACTGCATCTGGAGCAGGGCTTGCGTGTACGTAGGCATGCCTTGGGCGATCGGGGCCGCTGCCGGGAGCGGCCCGAGCTGCATGAGTGTGGTCTCGACGTACTTCCGAAAAAGGTCCGGATCGATGCCGGCGTCGCGCGGGGGCGGTGTCGCCTCGCTCCGGACCCGACCGCCCGCGCTGAGCTTGCGAAGGCGCGCCATCGCATCCGCGCCTTCTTTGGCTACGCCATCGAGCTTCTCCATCGCGCCGCTGACCTGCGTCTTGCTCGTGGCGCGTTCGAGGCCTTCGAGCAGCGCTTTGGCCTGGGCCACGTTTCTGGTGAGGGTGCTCTTCACCTCTCGCTTCACGCGGGACTCGTGCGGATTCTCCGCCCTGAAGTGCGTGGCTTCGTCGAGGCCGAGACTCAGGGCCTGAAGCGCGGCTTGCGCGGTGGAGCGATCGACCTTGCGCAGCACGCTGCCCGCAGCGCGAAGCTTCTCGGTGTCGACCTGCTTGCTTCCGTGGTGTCGTCCGCCCGCGATGGACTGACCTTCGCCGAGCTGGAAGTCGCGAAGGTCCCCGCCGGTCACCTTCGCGCCCTTCTCGAGCGTCATCCGTCGCAGGTTGCCGCCGCTCACGCGGCTGCCTCGCCAAAGGATGGTCTCGGTGAGCACCCCGCCGGTGACCTCGGCATCCCTACTCATCTCAACCTTGTTCAGCACCCCGCCAGTGACCTTGGCGCCGCCGTCGATCATCGAGTTCGTGATCTGTCCGCCTTCCACCCGGCCAAAGATGAGGCTGCCGGAGATGATGCCGCCCTTGACCACGCCGTCGGGGGCGATGCGTGTGCCTTCCGCGATCTGAGTCCCGGGCACGAGGTGCACCGTTCCTTCGATCTTCACCCCTTCGCCGATGACCATCGAGGCGAGGTTCGACGCATCTCCGATGAACTTGGCCTTCGGGAAGCGCTGCTCGAGGTTGGCGAGCTGCTGCTCGGGGGAGGGGGGGGCCGCAGGCTTCGAGGTCTTCGGCAGCGAGAAGTCGCGTCGGTCGAAGTCGAATCGTCGGTCGTCGATGTAGAGCTGCCCGTCGTCCACGACGAGCTTGTGTCCCGCGATCTCGGTCTGACTGCGGTTGCCCCTGGCCACATCGAGCGCCATGCGATCGTCGCCCACATTGAAGTAGACGCGACGCACGTCGGCTTCGGCTTTGGTCTCGAAGCTCATCGCGAGGCGGTCGGAGAGCCTGAAGTCCGCCAAGGCCTGCCTCGGTCGGGGAGGGTTCGAGAGGTGCACGCCGTTGCCGGAGGTGCTGAGCTTGAGGGCCATCCGATCGTCTCCTTCGCGAGTGGGGGAGGATTGTGCCATACAATACCGGCCCTGAGGCGTGATCCAGCGCACGTCGCCGGTTTTTGAGGCGCCGCACTCGGTCGAATTGGCCTTTCGGCATAGTCTAGACGCTGGATGTTTCGTTTGGAGGCGAGGGCGCTGAGCTTCGATGTGGGCGACGTCCGCATCCTGCACCCTCTCAGCCTCTGTTTCCGCTCCGGGGAACTCGTGGCGCTGCTCGGCCCCTCGGGGTCGGGCAAGTCGACTCTGCTCACCTCGCTCATCGGGTTTCGCAGAGCGAAGGGCCGGGTCTTTGCGTTCGGCCAGGACCTCTACCGGGACTTCGAGGCCTTGAAGATCCGCATCGGCTTCGTGCCCCAAGACGACATCCTCCACCCCTCGCTCACGGTCGAGCGCACGCTCCGGTATGCCGCGGCGCTTCGCCTGCCTGCGGACATGCCGGAGCCCTACCGCGAGGCGACGGTGCGGCAGGTGATCGAGGAGGTCGAGCTGGGCGAGCGCAAGAACGTTCGGGTGGCTCGGCTCTCGGGCGGGCAGCGCAAGCGGGTCTCTCTCGCGGTGGAGCTGCTCGCGCGCCCGCCGATGCTCTTCATGGACGAACCGACCAGCGGCCTCGACCCCGCGCTCGAAGAGAAGACCATGAGCCTGTTTCGCACGCTCACCACCCCCGACCGCCTCACCGTGGTCACCACGCACGTGATGGCGTCTCTGGACTTCGTGGATCTGGCGGTCTTCATCGCCAAGGGCCGGCTCGTATACGTGGGCCCTCCGACGCAGGCGGCGGACTACTTTGGGGTCCCGGATCTGCCTTCGATCTACCGCCTCCTCTCCAAGGAGGATCCGCGGAGTCTGGAGCAGAACTTCGAGCGCTCTCCGCTGCACCGAAGCTATGTCGCCGATCGTCTGGCGGGTCTCGATCAGGATCCGCCCAAGGCCGTGGCGAGTTCACCGTCGAGTCCGCGGGAAGAACCGCAGGCATCCGGGTCTGCGTCGAGTGAGGCAAAGGCGAAGGCCCTCACGCCGGAAGAAGAGCTCGCGCGCCTGAAGGAGCTCCGCCGTGCGCGCGGCTGAACCGACTCGAGGTTATGACGCCCGCCAGGCGGGGATCCTCGCGGACCGCTACCTGGACGTGGTCCTCGGTGATCTCGCCGGCACGCTCCTCCTCCTGCTGCAAGCGCCGCTCATCGGTGTCGCCATCGCGGGCGTGTTCGTGAATCTGTCTCGGGACACGTACACGCTCTACTTCGTGCTCGCGCTCTCGGCGTTCTTTCTCGGGGCGGTGAACGCGGCACGCGAGATCGTCAAAGAGCGTCCGCTCTATCTGCGCGAGCGGATGTTCAACCTCTCGCCCGCCTCGTACTTGGTCTCCAAGTACCGCGTGCAGACGATGCTGGTCGTGGTTCAGTCGGTGCTGCTGGCGGGGGTGGTCTCGTTCTCGGTGCGCCTCGAGGTGAAGCTCTACGTGCTCGGGCCGGTGCTGGCCCTCACCGCGTTGGCGGGTACCGCGGTGGGGCTCTTGATCTCGAGCTTTGTGACCAGCAGCGACAAGGCGGTCGCGATCGTGCCGTTGGTCGTCATTCCTCAGATCCTCTTCTCGGATGCGGTCGTCGGCGCGGGCAACCTCGACAACTGGACCGGTCACGCACAGAAGCTGATGCCGGTGCACTGGGCCTACGAGGCGCTGATCGCGCTGAAGGCCACCGAGATCGAGTACGGCGAGGTCATCTGGGGGCTGATCGTCATCTTGGCCCTCATCGCGGCTTCCTTTGGCCTGGCGCTCGTGCAGCTCCGGCGCCTGAGCTTTTGACCTGCGCCCGAACGTGGCTATGCTCCACCCCACGTGGGAAAAAAGAGCATCATCATCGGCGCCGTCGTGGTCCTTCTCGCGGGCGCCGCGCTGGTCGCTCTGCAGCAAGCTCGCCTGGTCGACGTCGCCCGGCTCGACTTCAGCGGACAGACCAAGTGGCTCGCGGACCGAAGCTACGACTTCCTCGAAGATCTCAAGTACAAGGACTTCGCCAAGTCGGCGACGTATCACCTCGCGGCCACCCAGGAGAAGCGAGACATCCCCGAGCTCATCCGGCGGGTGTTCGGGGTCAAACACGAGGTCCTCGACATCGAGCGCTTCGAGGTGCTCGAAGTGGATCTCGATCGCTCGGGTCTACGTGCGCGGGTGAGGACGCAGGTCTACTTCCACATCCTCGGCGATCGCACGGTCCGAGAGAGCGCGGCGGGCCGGCGAGACATCGAGCTCTTGCTGTACTGGTTCAAGCAGGATGACGGGCAGTGGGTGATGGAACTCGAGTCCTCGCTCCGCTGACCTACTGGCCGACGCCCACCACGGTCGCCGCAACCCCAGTGAACTGGATGCCCACCGAGTAGCCATCCGCGACCTTGGGATTGAGCGTGCACATCCAGCTCGGGGCGGTGATCGGGATGGGCGGCACTTGGAGGCCTCCCCCGTCGTAGCAGTGAGAAATCCGTCCGTTGGAGCCTACATCCAGCCGCTCGACGCCGTCTCGAGGGATGTCGAGGTCGATGTCTGGCTGCAGGATGGACGCCACGAGGTCGATGAGCGTGGAGTCGGGTAGCTGCCGAGGGCAGAGCTGGTTGAGGGTCTTGCAGTACGGGTTGTCGGTCTGGGCGAGGGTGCTGATCGGCACCGCGCCGCCGAGCATGCCGTCGCTGAACCGATTGAGCGCCGAAGGCACCCGCCCGGAGAGCAGGATGCGGTCGATGCGGATTTCGGGGTGGGGCGGCACCCCGACGGTCAGCGTGAACTGAATGGGGACCGCCGCCAGCGATGACATTTGTCCGCGCTGGATCTGAGCCGGTGCGCGCGCTCGGGCCTGGGGTGGCACACCCGCAATGGACTGAGGGTTGATCTTGAACTCACAGCACTTCGTCTCGCCCTGGGGGATCTGGAAGTTGTTGGCGGGGAAGAACGGATCGTCGGCGTCACGCGCGCCGTAGAACTTCACGGTGATCGTGCGGTCGTTGCCGGTGAAGGGCTCGTTGATGCCGGCAAACTCGACCAGGAGCAAGGTTTCGCCGCCGAGCAGGCCCTGGCGGATCTGGTCGTTTCCGAGCTGTCCGAGCTGCCAGAGGCTGTTGTCGATGCAGTCGCCGGGACCTCGGCACGCGCCGTCCACGTCGAAGCCGCGCCCTTGATCCGCGATCGCGAGGGTGTCGACGATGAACGCACGGCCGCTGCCGGGTTGATCGTCCCAGCCATCGATCCCTTCGATGACATCCGGTCCCTCCGGAATGGTGATGGGGCCAGTCTCGGGCGGTGGGGGCACCCGACCGACGCAGCGACCCACCGAGTTGCAGCGCGCGCCGCGCGGCGGACATGCGGTAGGATTGCCCAGGCACTCGGGTGGGCTTCGGCAGTCCTGATCCGTGTAGCACTCCGTCATGCAGCGTCCGGTGCTCGGATCGCAGAACTGTTGATCCCCGCAGTCGAACTGATCTTTACAGGTTCCCTGGCAGCCTGGCCCGACCGAGGTGGCGGTGAAGGTCAGCGCCGCGGACATCACGAACGTGGAGAGAAGTGAAAGCGTCCAGCTCGCCTGACCGTGCATCCATCGAATATAGCGGAAGGTGGGCGCGCGGTCGAACGGCGGGGACAGGGAGTCTGTAGGTGGTGGGACGAAAAGTGGGTGCGGGCCGCGCTTGCTCCTGGCCCAGGGCCGGGGGTAACGTCGGGCCTCTGTAAACCACTGAGAGGGTTATGAATTCGACGCAAACACGAGCTCTCGAGATCACCTTTGCTGCGCTGCTTGGCGTCGCCGTGCTCGCGCCCCCTTCTGGCCCCGCGCTGGCGCAGAGCGGAAGCACCAACGCCGAGTGCCGTTCGAACCCTCACCTGGCCCGCGCCCGTGAGCTCTATGACGAGCTGCAGTTCGACGACGCGGCCTCGACGCTCCAGCGCGCCATCGAGTACGCGAACAACTGCCGCTACGACCTCGCCGAGATCTACCGGCTCAAGGCCTTCGTGGATGCGGTCAACCAGGAGCGGGAACGCTGCCACCGCGACTTCGAGATCTTTCTCGCCCTGTCACCGGACTACGTCATGCCCGATGACGTCCCGCCCAAGATCCGAAGCTGCTACGAAGACGCCAAGAGCGTAGCGCCCTCCCGAAGGACGCTGGGGATCAGCCACGATGCCCCCAAAGACAGCCAGCACTCGACGCCCGTGTCCCTGCGGGTCGAGGTCACGGACCCCTTGCGGCTGGTCGACCAGGTGCGACTCTACTTCCGGCGAGATGGGGTCAAGATCTTCACCGTGGTCTCGGCGAGGGCCGACGACAGCGTCTCCGTGGTCATCCCGGGCCTCGCGCTGCCGCCCTCGGAGACCGGCTATCAGATGGAGTACATCGTCCGCGCGGTCGACCGCTGGGGCGGCGTTCTCGCCGAGGAAGGGTCTCCCAAGTCACCGCTCACGTTCAATGTGGTCGCCGGCGGGGCCGGTCCGGGCATCGCGGGCGAGCCGCTGTTCTGGGTCCTGCTCGGGGCCGGTGTGATCGGTCTCGGGGTGGGGGTCTTCTTCATCGCGCAGGGCGACGACGGCACGATCCCAGTGACGTTCTTCGAGAAACAAGGCACGGGGCTCGGGCCGTGAACTCGAGTCCGATGTTCATGCGGGCGTGTCTGTCGCTCGGCGTCCTCACGGCGCTGCTCGGCTGCAACGAGCTCGAGCAGAGGGTGGGGCTCGTGTTTCCGGACGCCTTCACGGCCAATCGCGAAGCAGGGCCGGACGGCGCGACGAAGTACATCACGCGGTCGCTGACCATCACCTCCATCGAGCCCTTCGCGCTCAAGGAGGGCTTCGATGGAGTTGCGCGCTCGGAGCTCATCAAATGCGGAGACCTCGGCGTGTTTCCGCCCACGAGCGAATACGACCGCGCCGAGAACGACATCGCCGGCATCCCTCCGCCCCTCACCCCGCGCACGTACCATCAGTACCCGCTCGAAGCGGAGTGGACCTTGCCCATCCCCGGTCCGCGCGGCGGTGAGGACAACAACCCGTGGGGCGCGGTGATGGTCCACATCGAAGCGCGCGGGCAGGCCCGCGAGTACACGCTCGACAAGGGCTTGGATACCACCGTGGGCGATCAGACGCTGCTCGAGGGCTGCTTCTGCATGCGCACCAACGAGAACGCGGACAGCGCGGAGCACCCGCTGGACGAAGCGGTGAAGAACGCCTGTGCTGGGGTCTCGGTCTTCGAGACCGGCCCCCGGGACGTCGAGCTCGAGCCGGTCATGCCCGAGGTCTTCTTCTTGCGCCCGCGCGGCGTGACGACTCTGACGGGCATGAGCGGACAGGTGTTGCGGCTCGATCCGGGGGTGGAGGTGGCGACGATCGAGTGTCGCCAAGTTCAGAACCAAACCAACTGCTATCGGTGCGAGTCGGAGAGCTGCCGTCGGCTCGACAAGAAGCGCAAGGTGCCCCTCCGGGTTGAAGTCCTCGGCGAGGTGACACCCGAGCAGGTTTCTGTCGATCCGACCTCCGAGATCGTGCTGACCAACGACAAAGGTCTCGCCGTTCCCGAGGTCAAGCTCACGAGCTGCGCCAAAGACTTCCAAGTCCGCGTCTCTTTGGTGGGGCGCCCGAGCGAGAACATCGTCTTCGACGTGCGCTGCGTGGATCCGGTTCGCTTCGAGTCGACGCCGGTGAGCAACCCCGTGCGCATCGCAAGAGGCGGCGACGTGCCAGAGAACGTTCTTCCTCGAGCGAGCACGATCATCCCCGCCGCTGACGGGCGTAAGGCCACCTTGGCTGTCTTCTCCAACGTGAAGACTGTCGGTGCGCGTGTCGACCTCTTCGGTTCCCAGGGTGGTCCGAGCCTGTCCCCCGTGGGATCTCTGCTTCTGGCCGGGGAGACGCCCCGGGGGATCTACGCGTTCCACTACGACCTTCGCGGCGGGGCGGCTGCGCGTCCGGTCCTCGCGGTCGCCACCTCCTCGAAGGCACCAGGAACACCCGCGTCCCGGGAACTGATGATCGTCCGGATCTATGAGCCAGAGGGCAGCGATGGCGCCGTCACTCTGCGAGAGGTCCAGCGCATGTCCGGGCCGTGCCCGATCTGCGGATGCAAGCAGGGGCCGAGCTGTGACAGCTGCGCGGAGCGAGACCCGAAGGGGAACGCGCTGAGTCCGATCTTGGGCTGCACGAACCAGAGCTGCGAGGGCGAACCCATGGGAAGATGCCCCCCGGGGCGTTGCTTCTGCGATCCGGCTCAGCCCAACACGCCTGTGGGCCAAGAAGGCATCTGTCGCCAGTATCCGTACTGCCAGAACGACGGCGACTGCAGCGCCTTGATGGATTGCAGCGAGACCCCTTGTTACTGTGAAAAGACGGTCGGGGCTCCGCCCGGAACGCCGGGCTTGTGCAAGGCTGAGCCTTGCTACGTCAAGCTGAACCCCACCGCTCGAGGCTTTTTCGACGCGCCAGACTTGAACGCGGACGGCTTCGCGGACCTCGTTCTGGCGGTGAACGAGGACCTGGCCATCACGACCTTCTACTCCGCGCCGTATCGCGCGGAGCACCGCGTCGACGCGGGGCCGCTTTCGCTCCCTCCGTTCGAGCAGAGCTGTCAGTGCCAGTCGCTCGGAAAGTACGTGCAGAGCTTCGCGATGTTGCAGCTCGGCGGCCCCAGCGATGCGCCGAGTGTGGCCTCTCACGACTTCGTGATGGGTGATGCCACCGGCGCCTTCGTGCGATACGCGGAGGAGTCCGTCGCTCAAGGCCCGCCCTGCAGCGTCGAGGGTCAAGGCGCCATGAGCCAATGTCCGCCGGGCCTGAGCTGCCTGCTCGGTTGCGGCTCCGACCGCTTCGGCCGCTGTCTTCGCCCGTGTGACCCGAACAACGCCGAGTCTTGCCCCGATCCGGAGAGCCCACTGTGTCTGGAGCTTCCGGGCGTCGGCCATGCGTGCGGCGGGCCAGTCCTCGGCTGCCGAGCGCCCAAGAGCGTCTGGCAGCTGACCGGCGTGAGTGATGTGGGGGCCATCCGGCTCCGCGTGAATAGCCCGTATCAGGACCTTGTCGCGGTGGCGGCCGGATCGGCACTCCCCATGGCATCGGACGGCGGAAGGATTCGTATCCTCTATGGAAGCGACACGGATCTCACCAATCTCGATCGGCTCCCGCAAGAACAGGCCCGGCTCTCGATCCTCGACATCTCTCCGGTGAGGGATGGAACCGGTCCGCAAGGCGCCAAGAGCGTGCAGGTCGCGGACTTCAACGGTGATGGCCAGGACGACTTTGCCGTGCTCTACGGCACATCCGAAGAGGTGCGGGTGTGGCTCGGCGGAAGCGCGGACGCGCCCACCGAGATCACCTCGGACCTAGACGACGCGGCGGCCCCCTCTCGCTTCATCCGACTCAAGAGGGGTGAGGTGCGCTGCTTCCCCCTCGATCGATTCTCGGCCGGGGATCTCGACGGAGACGGTCGGGCCGAGATCGTGGTCGTGTGCAACCCAGAAGAGCGGATGGAAGCCGCGACCATCCATTGGATTCGACCGAGCTCGAGGTGAACATGCATGCTCTAAAGAGGCGAGGTCCGCTCGAAGCGCTGCTGCCCATTCTCGGGGTGCTGCTGCTCCCCTCCTGCCGCTCCAGCGAGGGCAGCGTCTCGCTCTTCTATCCGCCCGACTACCCCAAGGAAGCCGCGAAGCTGCTGGATGTGTTCGCGATCGATCGCGAGAACATCCCGATCGCCGCGGCCGAGATCAACTGCGAGTCCCTGTTGGCCAAGGCGGTGGACGGCGCCGCACCTGCGGGCGGTGAGGCCGTCGATGTGCCCCTGTCCCCGCCCTTCGAGGGCAAGACCATCGACAAGTTCCCCCGCGGAACACCGGTGCTCTTCGTGACCGCGTACAACGAGAGCAGCGAGATCAAGAAGCCCATTCTGGTGGGCTGCTCCGAGGAGTTCGACTCCTCCGGCGGCGCGGATGTGGACATCAACCTGCAGATCCTCATTCCAGTCGACACGCGGCTCCGGAAGGTCGCCGGCGATCTTCAAGTGGCCTCTGGCCAGGGGCAGCTGCCTCAGCCGCTCTGTGTTCTCGTCGACGCCACCACGCCGGCCATGCGTGATCAGCGCTACGGCTTGCCAGGGGTCAGGGTTCGTTTTCAGCCTGATCCGTCCGTCACGCTCGAGGGGGGATCTTCCGGTCAGGCCGTCGAGGTCGTCACCGGGCCCAACGGACAGGGTTGTGTGTCTGCGTCCATGCCGGGGGAGCTCGGCGCCTTCGAGGTCGAGGCGCGTGCCGCCGAACTCTACGCCACGCGCGAAGAGAAGGAGGAGGACTCGGTCGCGGTCTTTCTGCTGAGCGCGATCGCGCCGGTCGACTTCAGCATCGAGCCCGTGCTCACCCCGGCCGCACCGGGCAAGCCCATCGAACTCGGCGCCGGAGACGTGGATGGAGACGGACGCACGGAGCTCGTGATCCTCACATGCGACGGTTCGGGGCCGGGGTGTGAGGTCGGCACCGCCGGGATCGCGCCGTTCGGCGCGGCGCACGTCTCCGTCATCTCGGACGCGTTGACGCCCGGCGGCCGCCGCGAGGTCTTCCGCGGGAATCTCGGGCGAGCGCCCAGCGGACTCGCGGTGGGCCGATTCAGCAGCGCTTCCCGGGACGATGTGGCGGTGCTCAACGGGCGCAGCGAGCGTTGCCTGAACCGGGCGGCCGGACCCTGCGAGAACAGCGAGCTGCGATTCCTCACCTGGCAGGGGGATGCGCTCGTCGATGAGAGTTCGCTCGCGCTGACGGCGTCGAACGCGGTGGGCATCACCAGCATGGACGCGCTCGGCACGGGCGGGGTCCACAACGGCTTCCATAGCCTCGCAACCTCGGGTCAGGGGCGCAGGGAGAACCAGCAGCCCTGCAAGCTCAACGTCTGCCTCCCCTTCGACCCCTTCTGCGCGCATCCATCGTGTTTGAGTGAGAAGCCTTGTGACTGTTCGAGTGGCGCGTGTCTGTGTGGATCCGGCGAGGCCTGTTTCCAAGAAGAGGGTGGCAAGAACCTCTGCCGTCCGGTCAAGCGTTCGTGTGGAACGGAGGGCACAGCCTGCAGCACTCCTAGAGCCTGCGACTGCGTGGGCGCGTCCTGTTCATGCGCGGCGCAGAATGAGTACTGCTTCCGAGACGGAACCACGCCGCAGTGCCTCCCGTTCGAGAGCGCCTGCCGAGAACCGACCGAGTGTGGCTGCCCCGCCGGGGAGCTCTGCGAATGTCCTCCGGTCGGCGGCTGTGGAGCCGACGAGACCGTGGGCCTTTGCCTCGCTCGCGACAAGGAACTGGAGGTGGTGCGGCACTCGGGTGGGGCCACGGCCCAGCGCTTCCTGGTCAAGGAGGCCTGCACTCAGCCCGTCCTCACCTGTATCAAGGCCGGCACGGGGCGGCCCACGACCACCTGCACCTGTCTCGACAACCCCGCTCAGGGAGCCTGCTCTGCCCGCGACGACTGTGGTTGTGCGGTTCCCACGCGCATCACCCTCACGGGACGCGGCTCACTGACGCCCTACGGAATCGGCGCCGGGATCTTGAGAGACCGTGCGGTCAACGGCTACGAGTTCGCAGTGGCGACGGCCGGTGGTCTCGACTTTGTAGCAAAGGGCTCCAACGACAGCTACCTCTGGGCGGATCGCCCCGTGGTGAATGCGCCGATTCATGGCGTGGAGGCCATCGACCTCGACGGCGACGATGCAGACGATCTGGTGTGGTTCGCGAGGGAGCGCTGCGCCTCGGGTCCGAACCTTCAGACGCAGTGCCCGGTGGTCAACCAGGGCGCCACCGGGGCAAACGGTCAGGCGCCCAAGGGCTGCTTCGGCGTCTACCTCCGCTACATCGACCCGCTCAAGCGACGCTCGGATGTGCCGATCAGCGCCGCCCGTAGCTGCCGCCGGTTCCTGCTCGAGGACATCCCTTCCGATATGTGTACGGGGGACTTCAACGCGGATGGCAACGCCGATGTCGCGCTGACCTCCGCCGACTCCAGCCAGGTCCTCGTCTATCCGGGTGATGGCCGAGGCGGGATCCTGTTCCCTCCGCAGGTGGTGAGCATCCCGGTCCGGGGTGGCGTTCTGAGCTGCGCGGACCTCGACGACGACGGGCTCTCTGACCTCGCGGTGGGGTCGAAGGAGACTGGCGGAGTGGTCCTGATTCGGAGCCAGCGGGCGCGGTGAACACCCCTTCGGACGATGCTTCTGCGGTGGCCTCTCGCCGCCGCTCACGCCGCGATTCGCGCGTGCGCTTCTCGATCTCCACCGGGCGCCTTCAGGTCGGAATCGGGGTGCTCGTCGCGAGCTGGGTCGTCGCGTACGGGCTCGGGCGCCAAGCGAGTGTGTCTGACACGAACGCGCCCCCTCCTGATCGACCGCTGAAGGTGCGGGCGGCTTCAACGTCGATGGGGTGGGAGGCGCCGTCACTGCCCAGCCCGCCCGCGCTGGTGGTCACTGCGGTGTCCGCAACCATCGCCGCTGGGCCGGCCGCAAAAGAGGCGCCCGTGAAGCCCGAGCCGCCGCCGGCGCTGACGTTTCGAGAGGTGGCGCCCGATGACGGCTTCGGGATTCAGATCGGCGCCTATCCGCAGCGCGATGAAGCCGAAGCGGCGCTCCAGAGCCTCGCCGCTGAGATAGAAGGGCTCGACGCCTATCTCATCGCGGTGGAGATCCCTGGAAAAGGGACGTGGTACCGAGTGCGCCTCGGCCACTTTGACTCTCGCGCCGCGGCCGATCTGCGACGAAAGACACTCTCTGTGGCGGAGGGCGCTCTCTCTTTGCCTTACCGATAGCTCTTGCATCAATCGCGATAGGAGGCCTCGACAGTGGGACATCGACAAGACGTGCGCCGGGTAGAGAAGCCGTGGGGACACGAGCTCATCTGGGCGCACAACGAGCGGTACGTGGGCAAGGTGCTCTTCATCAAAGCCGGTGAGGCGCTCTCACTGCAGTACCATGAGAAGAAGGATGAGACGGTGTTCGTCTTCTCGGGGAAGATGGTCTTCGAAGTCGGGGAGCGAGACGGACCACGTGAGGATCTGGTCCTCGGCCCTGGCGAGTCCTATCGAGTCACGCCGTACACCGTGCACCGGATGCGAGCCATCGAGGATACCCACGTCTTCGAGGCGAGCACTCCGGAGCTCGACGACGTCGTTCGGCTCGAGGATCGCTACGGTCGCGAAGGTACCTCGAAGGCTTGAGCTCAGTCGCGGCGGGGTCTACTTGCCGTCGAAGAGCTTCTTCAGCAGGTTGCCTTTGCCCATCTCTTTGCCCGCGGCGTCGAAGGTCATGTTCGTCTTCTTGTCGAAGCGACCGAGCCGCTTGAACTTCTCATCGTAGGCGATCGCCTGCTTCGGCTGGTCGTCGATCTCTCCGACGGCCTTCCCCTTGCTGTTCATGACCTTGGTTCTTGCCATAGCTCAGAGCTCCTTGATTGCAGCGTTGAGGTCCAAGAGCGCCTTCTTCCCGTCCGCGAAGAACATCAGGGTGTTGTCGGCGGCGAAGAGGGGGTTGGGGATACCGGCAAAACCGGGCGAGAGGCTCCGCTTGATGACCACCACGGTGCGCGCTTTGTCGACGTCGAGGATGGGCATGCCGGCGATCGGGCTCTTTGGGTCCGTTCGTGCGACGGGGTTGACCACGTCGTTCGCACCGATGATCACCGCCACGTCGACTTGAGCGAAGGTCGGGTTGATGTCGTCCATCTCCTTCATCTTGTCGTACGAGATCTCGGCCTCCGCCAGGAGCACGTTCATGTGGCCCGGCATACGACCGGCCACGGGGTGAATGGCGAACTCCACGGTGACTCCGCGGCCCTCCAAGAGGTCGCTGAGGTCGCGAACCGCGTGCTGGGCCTGCGAGACGGCGAGCCCATAGCCGGGCACGATGACCACGCGGTTGGCGCCGTCGAAGAGCATCGCGACTTCTTCCGCGGTGGTCGACTTGACCTTGCCGCCGTAGACTTCGTCGGCGGAAGCCGAACTCCCGGTGGTCATGGAGCCAAAGAGGACGTTCGTGAGGGAACGGTTCATGGCCTTGCACATGATCTTGGTGAGGATGATGCCGGAGGCGCCGACCAGCGCCCCGGTGATGATGAGCACGTTGTTCTGGAGCACGAACCCGGCCGCCGATGCGGCGATACCTGAGTAGGAGTTGAGCAGCGCGATGACGACCGGCATGTCGGCGCCGCCGATGGGGATGACCAACAGGACGCCGAGCACCGCCGAGACCGCGACGAGGTACCAGTAACGGTCGGCTACGCCGGGCTCCATGCCGATCCAGACGCTCAGTCCGAGCGAGGCGGCGAGGAAGAGGGCGCTGGCGATCTGGCCCCCGGTGAACCCGCCGATGTTCGTGAGCTCCTGAAGCTTGGCGAAGGCGACGATGCTTCCGGTGAAGGTGACGGTGCCGATGATGCCGGTGGCCGTGGTGGCCACGAGGAATTCGATGGTCGCGTTCTCGGGGCCGGTGGCTCGCAGTTCGTAGAGCGCGGCGCCGGCGACGAGGGTGGAGGCGATGCCGCCGAAGCCATTGAAGACCGCCACGAGCTGCGGCATGGCGGTCATCTGAATCCTCACCGCGAGCACCGCCCCAATGAGGCTCCCGAGCACCATGCCGGCGAGGATGAGCTCGAAGCTGATCACGGCACGGTTGAGCAGCGTCGCAACGACAGCGACGAGCATGCCGAGCGCACCGAGGAGGTTGCCGCGAACGGCGGTCCGAGGGTGGGTGAGTCCCTTGAGGCCGGTGACGAACAGTATTGCGGACAGGAGATAGGCGAGGTTGATCAGGTTCTCTCTCATGGAACTCACCGCTTCTTGAACATGCTGAGCATGCGGTGGGTGACGAGGAAGCCCCCGACGACGTTGATGGTGGCGAAGGTGACTGCGGAGACCCCGAGCCAGGTCGCCAGGTCGCGGTCTGCGGCTCCGGCGGAGATCAGCGCCCCCGCCAAGGTGATGCCGGAGATCGCGTTTGAGCCCGACATGAGCGGGGTATGGAGCGTGGGGGGGACCTTGGTGATGATCTCGAAGCCCACAAAGACGGCGAGCACGAAGATCGTGAGGCCCAGGACCAAGGCTTCCATCAGACGTTCTCCTTCTTGGGCTCGCTCTCGAGGCCGAGCAATGCTCGTAGGGTGGGGTGGACGACGTGCTTCTCGCGAGCGGCGAGGGTGCCCTTGGTGATCTCGTCCTCGAGGTCGAGCTGGATGCTGCCGTTCTTCACCAGGTGTTTCAGGAACGTGACCACGTTGTTGGCGTACATCTGGCTGGCGTGAAACGGCACCGTCGACGTGATGTTGCCCGGGCCCAAGATGGTCACGCCTTGGTGGTCGATCTCTTCGTCCAGCTTCGTGAGTTCGCAGTTGCCGCCGCGCTCGGCGGCGAGGTCGACGATGACCGAGCCGGGGGCCATCTTGTCGACCATGCTCCTGGTGATGAGCACGGGGGACGGCTTCCCTGGGATGGCGGCGGTGGTGACGATGACGTCGCTCGCTTTCACGACCTCGCCCATGAGCGCTCTCTGCTTCTCGTAGAACTCTTCTCCGAGCGCCTTTGCGTATCCGCCCTTGTCCTCGGCGCCTTGGGTCTCGAGATTGAACTCGACGAACTTGGCCCCGAGGCTCTGGATCTGCTCTTTCACCGCGGGCCGCACGTCGTAGGCGTGTACGACCGCACCCAGGCGCTTGGCGCTCGCGATGGCCTGCAGGCCGGCGACTCCGGCCCCGATGATGAAGACTCGGGCGGGCTGAACGGTGCCGGCGGCGGTCATGAACATCGGAAACATCTTGGGCAGGCGATTCGCGGCGACGAGCACCGCCTTGTACCCGGCGATCGTGGCCATGGAGGACAGGACGTCCATGCTTTGGGCGCGGGTGATGCGTGGGATGAGTTCGAGGGCAAAGAAGGTGGCACCGGTCTCGGCGATGGTCTGGGCGCGGTCGGGGTAGGAGAGCGGGTCGCCGAGTCCGATGAGGAACTGACCCTCGCGCAGCTGAGCAAGGTCGGCCTTGCCCTGCTCGGGGTTGGTCCCAAAGGTCCGGACGCAGCAGACGATCTCCGCGGCGAAGACTTGCGCGCGATCGACGAGCTTGGCCCCTTTGGCTTCGTATTCTGCATCGGGGTAGCCGGCGCTCGTCCCCGCGCCGCGCTCGACCACGAGCTCGAGACCGAGCTTGGTCAGGGCCGCGACGGACGCCGGGATCAGGCCGACGCGGCGCTCGTCCGGGAATCTCTCTTTGGGAACTGCAACCCTCATTCGATATCCGCCTCCCTCGCCCTGCGCGGGACCCTAGCACAAACAGAGGAGCGTCACAGGGGGCCGCCGCCGACCGCTCGGCGCCGCAGGAGAAGGAGGAAGAACGGCGCGCCCAGGAGGCCGGTGAGCACCCCCACCGGAACCTCCTCGGGGACGAAGAGGCTCCTCGCGGCAGTGTCCATGGTGACGAGGAGGAGGGCGCCGCCCAGGCTCGCGGCCGGGAGCAGGAAGCGCTGGTCCGGGCCAAAGAAGGGTCTGAGGGCGTGCGGCACGATGAGTCCCACGAAGCCGATCGCGCCCGCTACGGCGACGGTGGTCGCGGTGATCAGCGCGGCGATGACGATGAGTGCGGCCTTCGTCCGCATGACGGAGAGCCCGAGGGACTGCGCCGCTTCATCGCCGAGGAGGAAGACCGTTTGTCTCGAGGCCGAGGCAAAGAGGAGGGCCGTCGATGGCAGCAGAACGAGCGAGACCATGAGAACTTGCGGCCAGCTCGCGTCCGCGAGTCCGCCGATCAGCCAGAAGAACACACCGCGGACCTGAGCCGCTTCGCGCGCGAAGAAGAGCAGAAACGCCGAGAGCGCGGTGGCAAACGAACTGAAGGCCACGCCGGCCAACAGGAGTCGCGGTCCGGGCAGGCTGCCCTCGACCTTGGCCGTCCGGTAGACGATCGCCACCGAGATCAGCGCCGCGATGAAGGCAAAGAGAGCCGTGGACCACGGGGCGGCAGGGCCACCGGGCGCGGCCCCGAGCATCGAGAGCGTGGCGCCCACCCCCGCGCCGGCCGACACGCCGAGGATGTAGGGGTCGGCGAGATCGTTCTGGAGGACACACTGCAGCGTGGCCCCGACCATGGCCAAGCCCCCGCCGACCAGGATCCCGAGCAGCACACGCGGCGCGCGGAGTTCGTAGACGATGCGCAGGTCGGCGCCGTCCACTCGGCCGATCAGCGCGGCCACCGCGCGGTGAATCGGCACGTCCGCCGCCCCCGAGCCCAAGGCGAAGAGGGCGCTCGCAGCCAGCAGCAGGGCGAGCAGCAGCAGCGCCCCCACCCGACCGGCCTTGGATGTCCTGAGCGCGCTGTACAAGAGGCTCCAGCCGCGCGGGAGGTCCCACATCCGGGTCCAACGACCGCGCGGGCTCGGTGTACCCCGTTCCGAGCGCCCGGTACACGCTTGGAGGGGTCCGGGTGGTCCCTGAGCTGGGCCTTTACCGAGCCGGGCCGCTCGCCTATCGTTTCCCGAGTGTCACGTCGACCGCCCCCGCGGCCGCCTTCGGTGGCCGCACCGAGCTCTGCGTCGGCGCCCGGGCCCAGACGCATGCCGGGCGCCCGTCCGATGCCGAGGCCGAACCCGAGCCCGGAGGGTGCCTCGGTTTCCCCCGCGGGTCCGGCGCCATCGTCTCGTCCGATGCGACCGCCGCCGGTGAGCCCGACCTTCGAGATCGACGCGGCGGAGGCCACGAGCGTGGAACCCATCCCGGAGCTCGCCTTCGCGCTCGAGGCCGCTGAGGACACCGCACCGCGCATCGTCGCCCCTCTGCCGGCGCCTTCGCCGCCCCCGGCGCCTCGGCTCCGCCTCCCACTTCCGGTCGAAGACACGACGAAGCAGGCCGCCCCATCCGCGCCTTTCGAGGACGACACACCGCCTCCGGCCGTGGCGCGCGTTCGGCTCCCGGCACCGCCGCCGGTTTCTCCTCCACGCGAGTCGGAGAGGGTCCAACTCCCGCTCCCCGCAGAAGGAGCGCTCGCCTTCCCTCCGGCCCCGAGTTCGCCGCTCGGGCCGGCCCCCGAGGCCGTCTCCGGCCTCGGGCAGGCGCTCGCGAAGTTGGAGGCGCCCGCCGGGGCGACAGGCGTGGCGACGGGCAGGGCTCGTGCCTCCGAGTTCATCCTGCACCTCGCCGATGAAGAAGCGCTCGAAGAACCGAAAGGCCTGAATCTACGTGAGCTCTCCCTGCTCGCGGTTCTCCTCGTCGCCTTGCTCGGCGGGGTGCTCTGGAAGGGCCCCTCTTTGGGGGTGGTGGACGCTGAGGAGCGGGCCAAACGCGAGGCACAAGCGCAGCAGGAGGCGGATCGTCGAGCTCGCGCCGAAGCAATCCTCGCGCGCAAGCAGGCCGAGCAGGCGCGGCGTGACGCGCTCGACGCGAAGCGTGCGCTCGAGTCGAAGAAGGCGGTCCAGGGCGAGATCGCCGCGGAGGTCGAGACCTGGGTCCCGGAGCCGCCCGACCCCGATCAAGCGGAATCGGAGCTGAGTCGAACCGCGCCGTTTTACGGCTACGCCGACGACGTCGATCTCGCCGCTCTCAAACGAGAAGGGGTGAAGCTCGTCGAGCCTCCTCCGCCGCCCGACGAGACCCCAGCGAGCGAGGCTGCTCCACTTCGGGCCCCCTCGGATGCGTCCGAGGGCCGAGCGCGAGACGAGCCAGAGGCGCATCCACCGCCGCCGGAGCCGGAGGCTGACCGCGAAGCCGAACTCGAGCCTCCGCCCACGACACCGAGCGAAGGCGCAAGGGCGAGCAGCGGCCTCTTCATGGTCATGAGCGAACCGCCCGGCGCGCTGATCGAGGTCGAGGGCACCGTGCTCGGCAAGACGCCCTTCGTCCAGAAGGTCGCACGCTTCGAGGGCCGTGGGCGCGTCCCTGTCACCATCAAGCTCAAAGGGCACGCGCCGTGGAAGGGCATGCTCGCGCCGAACGCCAGTGGGCACTACCAGCTCAAAGCCGAGCTCGAGCCCCGATGACACCCGCGCTCGAGCTGGAGCAGGTCGGCGTTTCGCTCGGCGGTCGCCGGGTGATCGAGGACGTGACGCTCTCGTTGGAGGCCGGTCAGTTTGGCGCGCTCCTCGGTCCCAACGGGAGCGGCAAGACGACGCTCGAGCGGGCCGCGCTCGGGCTCATCCCGGTCGATGGTGGGCGCGTCCGTCTCTTTGGAAGCCCTTTGGACAGGCTGAGTCCGCGGCAGATCTCCCGCCGGGCGGCGGTGCTGCGCCAGGAGCGCGGTTTTCCGCCCGACTTCTTGGTGGAAGAGCTCGTCGCCCTGGGCCGCTCGCCTCATGCACACGCGCTTCGAGGCCTGAGCAGTGCGGATCATGCGGTGCTGGATCGAGTCATGGATTGGACGGAGACGGCGGCCCTTCGGCGACGACCGCTCGTCTCGCTCTCGGGAGGCGAGCGGCAGCGGGTATGGCTGGCGCAAGCCCTGGCGCAAGAGCCGGAGCTGCTCGTTCTCGACGAACCCACGAATCACCTGGACATTGCGCATCAGCTCGACCTGCTCGCGCGCATCCGCGAGCTCGGCATCAGCGTGCTCGCTGCGCTGCACGACCTCGCGCTCGCGGCGCGTTTCGCCGACGTCGGTTGGCTCCTGCTCGAAGGCCGGGTGGTCGCGGCCGGTCCGATCGATGAGCTCTTGACCGCGGACCGCCTCGAGCCGGTCTTCGGCGTCTCGATCGAGCGGGTGTCGGCCTCGGGTGGTCGGCCGGTCTTCGGCTACGAGCGGCGCCGCTGATGGACTACTACTCGATCGACATCGAGACGAGCGGGCCGGTCCCGGGACGACACAGCATGTTGTCCTTGGGCGCGACGCACGTTCGCCGGAAAGGCGGCAAATACGTCGTGCTCGATGATCACTACGTCGAGCTCCGGCCCGTCTTTGCGGAGTTCAGCGAGCCGGCGATGCAGGTGCACGGTCTCGACCGGGCGCAGCTCGAGGCACACGGTCGCGCTCCGGTCGACGCGATGAGCGGGCTCCTCGAGTTCGTGAAGGCGACCCAGAAGGAGACCGATGAACGTCCGGTCTTCGTGGCGCACAACGCACCCTTCGACTGGATGTTCGTGGTCTACTACCTCGATCACGTCGGCCTACCGAATCCGTTTGGTCACTCCGCGCTGGACACCAAAGCGCTGGCGATGGGGGTGCTCGAGCTCTCGTGGCCGCAGACGAGCCTTCGTCAGCTCGCAGGACGGCTCCCCGAAGTCGCGCCCAGGCAAGAGGCGCAGATCCACCACGCGGGGGCGGACGCGCGCTATCAGGCCGAGGTCTTCGCGGCCCTGATGAACCGACTACGGGCCGCGCGACGCCGAACCACGGGGGCCTGAGCCAGCGCTCTTGGTTCGACCCCACTCTCGATAGGCGGCGTCGTACAGCTCGCGTCGCACGTTTCGGATCAGGTTGTTCGCGCGCGTGGGGCAGACTCGATTCGTCACCAGCACGACGATGAGACCTTGCTCGGGCTCAATCCACAGGCTGGTGCCGGTGAAGCCGAGATGGCCGATGCTGCTCTTGGGCCATCGTCCACCCGTGCTCGACCCCGTCTGGGACGGTCGATCCCATCCGAGGGTGCGGGTCGAGCCGGGCACCTTGCTCGGCTGCCACAACCTTCGAATGGTCTCGGGGGCGACCGGCCCTCCGGCATAGCCGTGGTAGGCGAGCACGAGTCGCTCCGCCAGTTCGAGCACCGCCTCCGCGGTGCCAAAGAGACCCGCGTGGCCCGCGACCCCGCCCATGGCGCGCGTGTTCTCGTCGTGCACGAGGCCGGCGGCAACTCCTTCGGTGGGGGCGATCGGGACGTGCGGGCGGCCCGACGGAAGGGCGGGCGGTCCTCGTTGATCGCGGAACGCGAGGCCGGTGCCCACGAGGAGATGGGCGGTGGAGAGCGGCATCGCAAACACGACTTCGAGCGCAGCCCCGAGGAGGATGAAGCCGATGTCGCTGTACAGCGCGCGGCTGCCGGGTGGCGCTTCCAGCGGGGTCTTTGCCGCTTCGTTCACGATGAATCGCCAGGCCTCCCACTGGCCGGCGGAGCTCGGGTCGGGCAGCGAGAGATCGAATCGACGATGCGCCGGATAGCCAGCGGAGTGCTCGAGCACACGAGCGACTGTGACACCCGGATGCACCCCTGGCACGAAGCGTCCGATCGGATCCTCGAGCCGCAGAAGGCCCGCCTCGAGCGCACGACCGACCAAGAGCGCGGTGGCGAGAGGCTTGGTGAGCGAGGCCAGGTCGTAGAGGGTGTCGTTGCTGACCTTTGCGCTCGAGCCCGGGGCCAGGCAGCCCACCGAGCTGGTGACGAGCCTTCGCATGCCGACGCTCGCGGCGAGCTGTCCTCCAGGATACGCGCCGTCTCTCGCGCCTTCCGCGAAGATCTCGAGCGCCGACTTCTTCACGTCCGGTCTGATCCCCTGGCCGTTTGATCGAGTGGCGCCAGAGTCATCGCATCGGCATCGAGCTCATGTTCGCGGCCGAGGACGACCGGCAGGTTGCGATCGCCGTGGCCAAACGGGAGGCCCGCGAGCACCGGCACCCCGAGCGCGCCGAGTCGCTCCGCGAGCACACAGAGGACGTCCGGCTCCGCTTCGTTTCGCGGGTGGCAGCCGTTGAACTCGCCCAAGGCGATGCCACGGATGCCCGAGAGCATCCCGGACTGGAGGAGCTGCGTGAGCATGCGGTCGATTCGGTAGGTCGCCTCACCCACGTCTTCGAGCAGGAGGAGCGCGCCGTCGAGTGGAGGGAAGTATCGGGTGCCAAGCAGCGAGATGAGGACCGAGAGGTTGCCGCCGAGCAAGCGCCCCTTGGCCCTTCCGGGGACGAGGCCGGGGCCGAGCCCCGCGTAGGGCGCGACCGACTTGCCGGCGAGGAGTCGGAAGCACGACGTAGCTGCTTCTGGTGCGAGCGCGCCGAGCTGGGTGAGTACGGGCGCGTGGATGCTCTGAAGACCCAGATGAGCCAGGAGACTGTGCAGCGCGGTGAGGTCCGAGAACCCGAGCACCGGCTTCTCCTGCTCCGCCCAAGGCGCTTTCTCGAGCTCCGGCAGGATTCGAGTGAGGCCGTAGCCTCCGCGCACCGCCCACAGGCCGCTCACCGTCGGATCGAGCAGCAGCTTCAGGAGGCCCTGAGACCGCGCTTCATCCGGGCCAGCGAGATAACCTCGAACCTCGTTGAGGCCCACCGCCTCTTCGATCTCGAAGCCCGCTTGCTCCAAGAGACGGCGGCCGGCCTGATAACGCGCCTCCGGAAAGGGGCTGGAAGCAGCAAAGAGGCCGAGCTTCCCGCTCTCTGTGGGTCGAAAAGGGCGCATGAGAGGCGATTCAAAGGCTACCGGAAGTCGGCTCCAGGGTCTCGATGAAACGCCCCGGGAGACGGCCTGCGCAATCACTGCCCCATGAATTGCACACGCCGCCCCCGGGGGTCGGTCAGGACGGGCTCGCAAGCGGCAGGGGCCCCATTTCCGGGGAGGGGTCGGAGCGCGAGGTCCCCACCGCGTTGCGAAGCTCTAGGGGTCAAACCGGGACGGCCGGGCAGCTATTCCCCGGTGAGAGCACCGAGCTCAGCGGAAGGGGGCGCAGCGTTCTGGGGCCTGCGCACTCTCCCGCCGAAGTCGTCCCCGCCGGCGTTGCCTCCAGAGACGAACACCAAGGCCTGAGCATCCTTCTCCTCGAGGGCGAGAAGCTCCGCCCAGCTCACGCTCCCGCGTGCGAGCACGCTCGGGGTCTGTCCGCGCCGGTTCGTCGCGATGAGGCTCTCGAGCACCTCGTCCGGATCTTCACCTCGGCGGCGCAGGGTCTCGGCGAGTTCGGCGACGCGTTCTCGCGCCGCCTCGAGCGCGGGCCTCAGCAGCGTCGCCTCCTCGGGGAGCGACTCTCGACTCTTGATCTCCGCGAGCGCGGCCTGACCAAGGCGGATGAGATAGATGAGGAGCGCGAGCACAGTGAGTCCCAAGATCGTGGCCGCCCAGGACGGAATCAACACCGAGACGAGCGCGGCGCAGACGCCCGAGCCGCCCACGACCCAGGCTACGCGAACCCAGTTTGGTTGTGGGCTCGTAGAGAGGGTGCGATCGATGGACTCGAGGTTCTTGGTGATGGCCCGCATCTCTTCGAAGGCCCGCTGGTACGCGAGCTGTTTTGGAGATGGCGGCGGGGGGCTCGAAGCCGCTCCGTGCGCGAGGGCCGGCAGGACATCGGCCGAGGTTTCGAGTTCGAGCGTGCATGCAACTCGCCGGAGGAGGCGCTCGATCGATAGGACATCGGTGAGGGAGCCGGTGTCCGCCGCGAGGACTCGTTCGGGTCCCGAGGCCGGCGTCTCCACCAGGACTCGTTGGCCCGAACCGGCATCGTCCTGCACGAGCGCTCGCTCGCTGCCGCGAAGAAGATGGATCTCGATGAGCGGCGCCTCGGTTCGCAGTGCTTCTCTCTTCTCCGCACCGAGGGTCTCGCGAATGGCGCGGGCGAGCGCCTCGGCCCCGAGCGGGGCCTCGAGCGGGATGACGGTCGCCCCGCGTTCGCGCGGCTCGATGCGAATTGTGCCCGCCGACCCTCCGTCTAGACGTATCGCGCGGATCTTCATGCGCCCCGCTCCGGCGATCCCAATCGCAGGTGAACGAGCCACTCCAGGTTGCCGTCGCGTCCGGGGATGGGGCTGTCGCAACATCCGAGGCACTCGAGTGAGGTGCTCGAGGCCGCGGCAAGAGCTCGGTCCAAGGCCTCCTGGCGCAGCGTCGGATCTGTGATGACCCCGCCGGCTTCCACCTTTTCGGGAGGCAACTCGAACTGCGGCTTGACGAGCGCGACGAGGTCCCCTCCAGGGCGCAGTTGAAGTGAGAGGGCCAGAAAGACCCGAGCGAGGGCGATGAACGACAGATCGGCGACCAAGAGATCGATCGGCTCGCCGAAGAACCCGGGGGCCATCGTCCCTGCGTGGGTTCGCTCGAAGAGCCGCACCCTGGGGTCGGTTCGGATCTTCCATGCGGTCTGATTGTGGCCCACGTCGAGCGCGTAGACTCTCTTGGCGCCCTCCTGGAGGAGGCAGTCGGTGAAGCCTCCGGTGCTGACGCCGATGTCCGCGGCGACGAGATCGCGGGCGGAGATCCCAAACTCCCGGAGCGCGTGCTCGAGTTTGACGCCGCCCCTCGAGACATAGGGGTGGTCCTTGCCGCGGATGCGAAAACTCGAGGCGGCCGGGAGAGGCTCTCCGGCCTTGTCGATCCTTCGTTCGCGGCCATCCGGGAGGTTGGCGATCACCCTCCCGCTCATGATGAGCGCGGCGGCTTCGGGGAGGGACTCCGCGAAGCCAAGCCGAAACAGAAGCTCGTCTGCGCGGACCGCGCGCTCCTCCGGAGCCACGTTAGTCTCGTTCGCCAAGGCTTGCGTCGGCGGCGGTCGAGGTCGTGACGTCTTCGCTGCTCGCGTCTTCGTTCGGAAACAGAGATGGGCGTTGGCGCGGATCGCAGCGACCGCGTTCCAAGTTGCAGAAGGTCGTGGCGGAGCAGTCCGAGTTGCTCGTACAGCCCAGGATGCAGTCGCCGTTGTCGAAGTCGCAGCGTTCACCTTCGCTGCAGTCCGAAGTGGACCGGCAACGACCGCAGCCGCCCAGGGCGAAGGCGGAACAGAGTGCGATGACGAGAAGCCAGAGCTTCATCGGGGCTCCGCCTCTTCCGCGCTCGCGTCCAAGGACTCCGGGAGCTCCAGCTTCTTGACCTGCCCGCTCTGAGTGAGTTCCTCGAGACGCTTCTCGGCCTCCGCGAGACGCTCGTGTCCTTGGCGGGCGAGGGCCACGCCTTCTTCATAGGCTTGGATGGCCTCCTCCAGCGGGAGATCGCTCGTCTCGAGCTGCTCCACGAGATCCTCGAGCCGCTCGAGGACCTCTTCGAAGCGAGGTGTCTCGCTTTTGGCTTTTTTCACCACGCGGGGGGACGTTGCCGCCCCCGCTGCCGACGGTCAAGCTCACCCTTCCAACGAGCCTTGGCCTCGCCCGAAGCCTCGGTGCCGGCTCGTCCCACCGTCGACGTGGTCGTGGGCGTGGTCGTGGCCCTCATCGAGAAACGTGGCCTTTGGCCGTAGCCGATGCGACCGAGCGATCTCCGAAGCGCGCGCCTTGCGAACGGCGCGTCGTCAACGCTCGATACGGCCTGCGGAGTTAACAGGGTGTACCGCTGTGATAGCCTGAGCCAGCGGGGGACCACGACGAGGGCCACGGCGCACGTTTCCCGATGAGGGCCACGACCTCGCTCACGACCACGCATGCGTGAGCGGCGCTTCATGGGTGTCCTGAGCTCGGACTAGGCTGGGGTCGTTTAGCGAGCCTTGGCCTCGGTCGAGGTCTCGATGACGGTGGCGCCGAGTTCGCCTTGTGCGAGCCGCACCCCGATCCGGTCCCCCGCCGAGACGCTTTGGGCGTCGCGCAAGACCTCACCCGATGGCCCCGTCACCACCGCGTAGCCGCGAGCGAGGATGCGCAAAGGAGAGCTGGCCTCGAGTCGAGCGACCGCCAGCGCGAACTCGTGTCCGAGACGCTCGAGATGCGCGGCGCTCCCTGTGCGAAGTCGCTGCACCTGAAGCTCGAGTTCGCCCTGGAGCCGAGCCAAGCGCCTCGGAAGCTCGGTGGCGCTGAGGCGCTGTTGAAGCGAACCGAGGTGTTCTTCCTCGGCTCTGAGACGGGCCGAATACGCGCGGCGTAGACGCGAAGAGAGCTCGTCGGTTCGTTGTGCACGCTGGCGCAACGAGGTGCGGGGGTCGCGCAAGCGAACCTGCAGCTCGCCGAGGCGCCGCCGTTCGGTTTGGATCTTCGCGCTCTGCGCCCGCCGTAGTCGGGCCGCGAGCGCATCCACCTTCTGGTTCACCTGCTCGCGCACCAAGACCGCATGTTCGGCCGCCGCCGTGGGCGTCGAGGCTGTGAGGTCGGAGACCAGATCCACGATGGTCGAGTCGGTCTCGTGACCCACGCCGGTGATGATGGGCGACTTCAGGGCGGCGACGCAGCGAGCCACCGACTCGAGGTTGAACGCGGCGAGGTCTTCGACGCTGCCGCCGCCTCGGACCAAGAGGATCAGGTCGACGCCATGTTTATCCAGGCGCAGAAGCGCGTCGATGATCTCTCGCTCGGCCGAGGGCCCTTGCACACTCGCAGGCGCCACGATCACGTGCTGTCGAGGGTGTCGGCGATACACCGTCTTCAGCACGTCTCGGAGCGCGGCGCCTTCGCGGCTGGTCACCACCCCCAGGACCGCGGGCAGCGGCGGGATCGGCTTCTTCCTCGAGGGGTCGGTGAGCCCCTCTCGCCGAAGCTGTTCGGCCAGGCGCCGGAGAGCCTCGAGCGCCGCGCCTTCGCCTTCGGGGCGAAGCGCGCTCACCGAGAGCTGGAGCTGCCCTCCGCGTTCGTAGACCGTGATCTTGCCCCGAGCGACCACTCGAAGGCCGTCCTTGGGCCTGAAACCGAGCTTCTGGACCGCGTCGCGCCACATGACACAGCGGAGCTGGCTCTTGTCGTCCTTGAGCGTGAAGTAGGCGTGTCCGGACAGGCTGTGAACGGTGAGATTCGAGATCTCGCCGACCACATACACTCGAGGGAACTGACCCTCGAGGGTACCTCGAAGGGCCGATTGGAGCGCCGAGACGGTGAGGACGGTGGGCGATTCGCCACGTCTTTCGGCCTGCTCCAGGCGCCTCTCGAGAAAAGGGGGCAGGTTGGCCACCGGCAGAGCTTATCGCCGCCTACGCTCGAAGTGAATCGTCTGCTAGAATTGGACGTCATGAGCAAGATGGGCAGGCTGGGTGGACTGATGTTGTGGCTGTTTGTACCCGCAGTCGCGCAGCTCGTGGGCATCTCGGGCGCCGAGGCTCAGATCTACAAATACTCCAAGGGAGACGGCACGGTCGTCTACACCGACAACCTCGCCGAACTGCCCAGCGAGCGCCGCGTCTACTACAACGAGCGGCAGGCCGAGCTGGAAGCCAAGGCGCGGGAGGAGGAATCACTGCTCGGCGCCGAGGAAGCGGAGCGCCGCCGGCTCGAGCGCGAGAAAAACGAAGTCGCGGCGGCCCAGCTGGAGGAGGCGGAGCGACGGGAGCGCATGGCCGCCATCGACGCTCAGATCGCGCGCTATCAGGCGAAGAAGAAGCGCTCCGACCTGGACCAGAAGGGCTGGCAGCGTCGGATGAAGAGCGCCCGCGATCAGCTTCAGGGGCTGCTCACGAAGTTTCGGCAGAAGCAGGCCGAACACTCAGGCCTCGCGACCAAAGCCAATTTCGCGCTGCTCCCAGGGCAGGCGAAGCGTCAGGACCAGCTCGCCAAGGAGCTCGAGAGGCTCGAAGTCGCGATCGACGCACAGATCGAGCTCGTCGAGGTCACTCTCCCGGAGCAAGCCCGCCGCGAGGGCGTGCCACCCGGCTGGCTGCGGTAGCCGCCGCCCCGGAGGAACCAGAGCCAAACCCGCGAAATCACGCGGCTCAAACCGCTTTACCCGGGCGCATCTAAAGGCTAGGACAGCGGCTTCATGAGCGAGCCCAAAGGCCCCTCCGATACGCCTCCACCTCCGCCCGAAGGCGGCGACGACGGCTTCAGCCGAGATCAACGCTTCCCCGTCCAGATCGAGGAGGAGATGAAGACCTCCTACCTCGACTACGCCATGAGCGTCATCGTGGGTCGCGCGCTTCCGGACGTTCGCGACGGCCTGAAGCCCGTTCACCGCCGAATCCTGTTTGCGATGAGCGAGCTCGGCAATCAGTACAACAAGCCGTTCAAGAAGTCTGCCCGCACCGTCGGCGATGTCATCGGCAAGTACCACCCTCACGGAGACAGCGCGGTCTACGACGCGCTGGTCCGCCTCGCCCAGGACTTCTCGATGCGCATGCCGCTCATCGATGGGCAGGGCAACTTCGGCTCCGTGGACGGTGATCCGCCGGCCGCCATGCGCTACACCGAGGCTCGCCTCACGCGCCTCGCCGGCGAGCTGCTGAGCGATCTCGACAAGAACACCGTCGACTTCGGTCCGAACTTCGACGACTCGCTCTCCGAGCCGCTCGTCTTGCCGGCGCCGTTTCCGAATCTCATCATCAACGGGTCGCAAGGTATCGCGGTGGGCATGGCGACCAACATCCCGCCTCACAACTTGAAGGAGATCATCGACGCGACCATTCGAATCATCCGGGAGCCGGCGGTGGGCCTCGAGGCGCTGATGGAGCTGGTGCCGGGGCCAGACTTCCCCACGGGGGCGATCATCGCGGGCCGCGACGGGATCCGCCGCGCCTACGCCACCGGGCGCGGTTCCATCAAGATTCGAGCGGTCTGCGAGGTCGAGCCCCGAAAGAAGGGCGGCGAACAGCTCGCGATCTCGGAGCTTCCTTACCAGGTGAACAAGGCCAAGCTGATCGAGCGTATCGCGGAGCTGGTCGGGGAGAAGAAAGTCGATGGCATCTCGGATGTGCGTGACGAGTCCGATCGCCAGGGGCTCCGTGTGGTCATTGAGCTCAAGCGAGACGCAAACTCTCAGGTGACCTTGAATCAGCTCTGGGCGCAGACCGCGATGGAGCAGAACTTCGGCATCAACATGCTCGCGGTGGTCGATGGGCAGCCCAAGATCTGCAGCCTGAAGGAGATCCTCCACTTCTTCGTCGAGCATCGGCGCGAGGTCGTCACGAGGCGCACCCTGTTCGAGCTGTCTCAGGCGGAGAAGAAGTTTCACGTTCAGATCGGGCTCCTCGCGGCGCTCGACAACCTCGATCGTGTCATCCAGATCATTCGAGCGGCCCCCGACCCCGCGGTCGCTAAGGCCGGTCTCGTCGCCGAGCGTTTCAAGACGCTGGGTAACCTCGAGAAGCTCGTGGCGGCCGAGGATCCGCAGATCACCGCCGCGCTCGCACAGGGCTTTGTGCAGCTCACCGAGGCTCAGGCTCAAGCCATCCTCGATCTGCGCTTGCATCGGCTCACCGGGCTCGAGCGAGACAAGCTCGCCGACGAAGCCATGGCTCTGCGCGATGTGATGGCTCGGCTCCGTGAGATCCTCGGCGACGAGCAGGTACTGCTCGAACTCATCGTGAAGGAGCTCGAGGGCATCCGAGAGCTCTACGCGGACGCACGCCGCACCCAGATCACCGGCGAGCTCGGCACCTACACCGATGAGGATTTGATCGCCGAGGAAGAGATGGTCGTGACCATCTCCCACGAGGGCTACGCCAAGCGCACGAATCCTTCGGAGTTCCGCGCCCAACGTCGAGGGGGACGGGGTGTGGCCGGAGCCACCACCAAAGAAGAGGACTTCGTGGAGCAGCTCTTCGTGGCCTCCACGCATGCCTACCTGCTCGTGTTCAGCGACACCGGAAAGGTGTTCTGGCTCAAGGTTCACGAACTCCCGCTCGGGGCCCGGGCCGCGCGAGGCAAGCCACTCGTGAATCTCATCGCGCTCGATCCAGGAGAACGCATCTCGGCCCTGGTTCCGGTGCGCGAGTTCAGCGAGGACCTCTTTGTCGTGACCGTCTCGCGGCAAGGCACCATCAAGAAGACCTCGCTCGAGCAGTACTCGAGGCCCCGCACCACGGGCATCATCGGCGCGGGCATCGCGCCCGGGGATGAGATCATCGCGGCCCGGGTGGCCAGCGACGAGAACGACATCCTGCTCTGCACCAAGAAGGGCATGGCGATTCGCTTCAACGCGAGCGATGTGCGCGCGATGGGTCGGCCCTCGGTCGGCGTCCGCGGCGTCAAACTCGATGAAGGCGACGAATGCGTGGGCATGGCGGTGCTCGAGACCGGCGCTACCATCCTCTCGGTCACCCGCAACGGCTTCGGCAAGCGGACCCGAACCGAGGAGTACCGAGTCCAGCAGCGTGGCGGCCGCGGCATCATCCTGATCAAGGCCAACGACAGGAATGGCGAGGTCGTGAGCATCAAGCAGGTCTACGACGACAATCAGATCATGCTCATCACGGATGCGGGCACCGTCATTCGGATGCGCTGCAGCGACATCCCGGTGCTGGGGCGAAACACGCAGGGCGTTCGGCTCGTACGGGTGGGTGAAGACGAAAGTGTGCAGGCGCTGGCCTACATCCAAGACGACGACGAAGAGGATGACGGCGCACCGGGCACGCCCCCTACGGTTTCGTGAGCGAACTCGAACCGAGGCACCTCGCCCTCGAGGTTCCTGAGACTCAGCGCCTCTTGGCGCTGCTCGAAGAGGCCTCACTCCGCGACGCAGATCTCGACCTCCTCGAGCGGCGCATCGAGACCGAACCCGACACGGATCCGGGCTTGCTGGCGGCCTGGGCCCTCGTGCTCGGGCGAGCCGGTGACTTCGCACGCGTGCCGGTGCTCGAGCGCCTCGCCATTCGGCTCGAAGCGGCTGGCCTTTTGGACCATGCGAGTGCGGTGCGTCTGGCGATGGGGCTGTGCCATCCACGCCCGGAGCGAGCGGGGGTCGAGCGCGCCGACGGTGGCTACCGCTTCGCGGACCTCGTTCGACGGACCGCGCTCTACGTGTCGGATCCGCTCGCGGCTCTGTGGCACGGGAAAGGACGGTGGGGCCCTCCGCTGCGGCCGGATCGCGAACGACCACCCAAGCTGGCCCGCGCCTTGGATCACGTGGAGCCGCTGACGGCGTTTGCGGAGGACGGGGGTGTGATCGTGGTCTGTTTTGCGCCGGCGCGATTTGGTCCCGCCGAGCCGCCGCTGCGCCTCGCCTTGGCGGGCTTCGCTCGTGACCCACAGCTCAATACGCTCGTGCGGTGGTCGGCGGTGCGGTCCCTCGGGGAAGTCATGGGTCGGCGAGGCCCTCGCGCGGCGCTCGAGACGAGGGAACTGCCCCTGTTGGTGCTACCGGCCGCGCCCCAGCTCCCGGAAAAGCAGCTGCTCGATCTCATGGGCCGCCTACTCAAGAGTGCGCGCTCGTGATAGGTCCCGAGCTGGAAATGCGACGTCGTTCTCTCGGTTGGGTGACGAGTTGCCTGCTCGTTGGGGTCGGAGCCTCGACGTGGGCCTGCGAGAGCGGCCCGGTTGAACCCCCAGACTCGGGCGTCTCTCCCTTCTACCTTTCCAGCATGGAGCACGAGAAGGCTCGCCTCTACAACCTCGTCGGCCGCTGGTACCCCGAATCCGAGATCGAGCGACTGCGGGACCCGACGCTCACCCCCGAGATGTGGTGCGCGCGTGAGCCGGTGCGCCTGTTCGTTCACCAGGACCGCGTCGAGGTGTATTGCGAGAACGAAGCGCCGAAGCGGGCCTCGATAGCGAGAGTGAAGACTTCCAGCAAAGCGGGTGATCTCACACTGCTTTTGCGCGCGAGCAAGGAGTCGAGCCTGCGAGAGCTTCGCTTTGAGACCGACGGGCCGAGCGCCGTGATCTCTGGCAATCCGTGTTTCGGTGGCAAGCCGACCATGCATCGCCGCTTCCCCGAGTTCGAGATCCTCACGCGGCAGATCCTCGCCGGGCGCCGCTGCTCTCAGGTCATCGATGGTGCGACGGGAGTAACCCCGCTCGACGAATCACCCTAACGCGGATTCGGAAACATCCGACCGATGCCCGAGTGCCCCTTGTCGGCGGGCGCGGGCTGCCGCTAGGGTCGCCCGGCATGATTCGCTCGCTCGCTGTCGCGCTCGCGGCCCTCACGCTCAGCTCGATCGCCTGCGAAAGTCCTCACGAGACTGCGGTCCGAGAGGGTGATGCCTACGCCTTCCAGGAAGACTACGCGCGGGCGGCGAAGGCCTACGAGGCCGCTCTGCTCGAGCTTCCGGGCACCAGCCCCGAGCTCGCGAAGCGCCGCGCCGAGATCCTGCTCAAGCTCGGTGCGCTGAGGCAGAACTACCTCGAAGACCTGGATGGGGCGCTTCGTGCCTATCGGAGCGCCTCGGGCGTCCCGGACGAAGCGCTCGCACGCGACGCTCGGCTCCTCGCCGCGCGCCTGTTTCGGTACCGCTTGAACGATGCCAAGGCCGCCTCCCGCGAACTGACCGCGCTGCTTCAGGCTTCGGTGGTCTTGCCGGTCCCGGTGTCCGTCTACTTCGAGGCGGCGAGTGCCTCGTTCGCGGCGGAGGAGTACGACCGCGCTCTCGAGCTCGCCACCAAGGTGATCGAGACCTCCGAACCCGACTTGGCGAGCCGCGCCCGCGAACTCTCCGTGTCGGTGCTGCTCCTCGAAGACCGCCTGCCCGAGGCCCTCTTGGGGCTCGAGAGCCTCCGCGGCGCAGCCACAGACCCCACTCGTCGCGCCGAGCTCGACTTCGAGATCGCACGAGCCCTCGAGAAGCTCGGACGTCTCGACGACGCCAAGCAGCGTTATGGGGATGCGAGGGCGGGCGCGCCCAGCGATGCGTGGCTCGATGCGCGCTTGCGCAAGCTCGACGAGGCTCTGGTCGCGCGGGACAAAGAGGTGCCGGGTGCGCGCGGCGCGTCCGGCACCAGCATCCGGCACTGAGCTAGTGTCCCGTCCGAGAAGTTCAGATCACGTTCGCGCTTGTCCTTTTCGCCCCTGGCCGACGCGCGGCCTGCGGCCGCCCTTTCGGGCTCCTCGGTCATTGGGGGCGACCCAACTCCCTTCG
>WYAZ01000075.1 GCA_011526105.1 Deltaproteobacteria bacterium
CGAAGGGAGTTGGGTCGCCCCCAATGACCGAGGAGCCCGAAAGGGCGGCCGCAGGCCGCGCGTCGGCCAGGGGCGAAAAGGACAAGCGCGAACGTGATCTGAACTTCTCGGACGGGACACTAGCTCATGGCCGACGGTCGAGTTGTCCACGGCCGAGCGCCCGTCTCGACAAAGATGTCGGGCCCGAACACGATTCGGACGGCATCATCGAGTTCGCGGACGTAGCTCACGATGTCCTCGCTCACGGCGGACGGAATCCATCGACTGGCCGCGACTTCGGCTTGGTTCTCGCTCGGGATCAGGATCGTGCGAAGATTTCGGTTGTAGGCACCTTTGATCTTCTGCTCCACGTGGCCGATGGCGCGAACGCTCAACACGTCGTGCGCGTCTGTGACCAGCATTCCCGTCGCGGCGATGTCCTGTGGCACCGAGCGCCGAAGGAACACCGACAAGAAGGCGAGGGCGATGGGCAGCCCGGCGGAGAGCCCGTGGGAATGCTCGTCCTCCTTGGTCATCTTGAAGTGGTACACGTAGTCCTCGAGGTCGGGCGTCAGGTGTGGGAACTTCGCCCGGGCATACTCACGCACCGAGAGAAAGACGCTCTGCACCCCTCGCCGCAGCTCCTCGGAGAGGTTCCCGAGGATGTTTTCCCAAGGCAGTCCCCCTCCGCGGCCCGTGGGCGACACGGTTCGTTCCGCCCACAGCTCGTGCACCAGGCCCTTTTGACGGCCCATGAACTGGTAGATCGCCGGCGAAAGGACGCGGCCGATGGGTGAGCGCCTGCGTTCCGAGGCCTCCGCCTGCGCTCGCGCCCTTTGCCGCAGCGCCCTCGCCTCGACCGCCAACCCGGACCGAAGACCCACCAAGGTTGACAGCGCCTTCCACAGGGAAGGACGCATCGGGGACTGATCGAGCGCGGCCTCGAGAGCGCTCCGAGCCCTTTCGAAGATAGGTCCGTCCGCGAAAAGAGCGCGAGCTCGACTTCCGGAGAGGCGGCCTTGCTCCTGCAGGGCACGGACGAGGATCAGCACGTCGTCTGGCTCCTGCTCCAGCACGCTGAGGTAACGCTCCACCGCGCCTTCGAGGTTGCCTTCGAGCAGATCCAGGTCGGCGAGGTACTTGTCATCGAGGAGGCTCCCGCCGCGAGCGAATCCGCCCCTCGCCCCGATTCCGTCTCCCCGGATGACGTCACGGAGCGCCTGCTCCCGAATCCCTCTGACCTCGGCTTGTGCGGGGGGTAGGTTGACCGCAACCAGACGTTCGAGAGGAAGGTATCGCTTGGCGCCGACGTGAATCATCTCATCGAGGCTCGGCCGATTCATCCGGCGACGAAACGCGCGCGCGTAGCGTGCACCCTCGACCTTCGCCTCTTCCACCCGTCCGAGACGCTCGCAGAGCACGACGAGTCGTCCGAGCGCGGAGACAGAGTCAAACTCTCGGTGAAGATATCGGCAGATGTTGGCGGCGGCCTCGAGCTTCGCAGGAGTGCCGATTCGTTCGTAGACGCGCTCGAGGGCGCTCACTCGCTCGACGTCGCGTGCGAAGGCACGCTCCTCCCCGAGGCGCTCGAGGATCGAGGTCGCTCCGTCGAGGTCACCGCTCAGCTCCGCTATCCACGCATGGGCGAGCACCGCGAGCCGGTAGGCGGTGGAGTTCGAGTTCTTCTGACGGGCCGCGATGGCCTCGCATCGAGCGCGCGCCTCCCTCGTGCGTCGTTGGACCAGCGCGCTGAATGCCTCCTCGAGCTCCATGATCGTTGTGGCCGGCACGTTGTCCGGATGTCGACCGACGGCCAGGAGTTCAACCGCGCTGCGTTCGGGGTCCATGGCGAGATTGAGGATCGCTCGTAGCTGTAGCAGAACGGTCCCGATCGTCGGGGACCGAGCGTACAGCTGCGTCCAGCAGGTAATGGCCTGCGAGAGCTGGCCTCGAACGTGCTTGATCTTCGCGAACAGGCCGAGGGCGTCGAGGCTGTCCGGCGATAGTTGGAGGACCCGCTCGACCTCTTGCTCGGCGTCGAAGACAAAGCCGATCTCGAGCAGGACCCGGGCCACCTCCAGACCATGCTGCTCGTCCTGCTGCATGCGTATTCCGCTATCCAGGGCCGGCGCGAGGGAGGAGGCCTCCCTCACGCCGACGAACTCAGAATCCCGCGATCCCGGTCGCTTCGTAACGGAGGTTCGGGAACGTCTGAATCAGCCGAGCCTGCCAGACGGGGTCAGCTCCGACGCCGATGCCACCGATGTGTGACCGGCCGATCACGTCGGTATGGCTCAAGCCCTGCATCATCCAGGGATTGGACGTCACCCCGGGCTGTCCTCCCGCGAAGTAGGGTCCGCTCACCTGCGGAATCGAGAATCCTGGTGAACCGAACGCGGTCGGTACCATGCCGGGCTGCACGTAGCCCATCTGAGCGAGGCCCTGCGGGACGAACGCGCCGCTGTGCGATAGCCCCAGACCGTAACTCGCCTGCGGGATGCCAGCGACCGGCTGTGAGACGGACCCCTGCAACCCGTGCACGGACTGCCGGACCTGATTGAGCGCGTCGATCGTCTGACTGATGCGGTCGTTGAGCAGCTGCAGCTTCTGAATATCTACCTTTGCCGTTTCCATTTTGTTCTCCTCCCCCAAAGAAGGGGGTTGTTTGTGTCCGCTCCGTGCGGACGTACTCCACCGATGGCTCCCGAGGAGCGCGGTAGTTTGTGGATGACGCGAGAGCCGGTCCTCTAGAGGACCGGCACGCTACGGGCCGGGACCGGGTTCATCATCGACTTGGGAATCCGGAGCTCGAGCATCCCATCTCCGATCTTTGCACTCAGGTCCTCCGAACGCGCGTTCGGGGGCAAACTGATCACGCGCTGAAACGAGCCGAGTCCTGTCTCGGCGAGCGTCAGGCGCGCTCCCGTGGCCGAAGGTCGTCCGCGATCGCCGTGTACGTGAACCGTCCGGCCCATCGCCTGAACATGGAGATGGTCGCGGACCACGCCCGGCATCTCGAGGCAAAGCAGCAGCTCGGACTCGGTCTCCCAGACCGACATCGGAGGGACTTGCACCGGCCGCTTCATCGCCATCTCGGGTCCACTCAGCAGACTCGTCAGTCGCTCCACTTGCTGCGCGACATACTCCCCTGGATTTCGCTCGGCTGGGATCGGCGCGTAGGGCTCATCGCTGCTCGGCAGCTCCTTGCCGGTCACCGTTCGGTACAGACGCTCCACGCCATCAATGGTTTCTTCGATTCCGTTCATCGTGCTCTTCCGCTCTCTCCAGGAGATGCCATCCGCGCCCCGCGCGCGGGTGCTGCCTCCTCGGCGGGCGCCTCCTGTACAAGCGACGTGCCAAGCGGGGACCGGTCATCGAGGCTCGAGCACGTTACGCTTCGGAAACTCGCGCGGGGATTCGAGTGGGCGCCGGTAACATCAGACACAAGGAAGCAAGCGACGCGTCGATGGCAGAAGCTGCACTCGCCTCGAACGATGGATGGCGTGTGGCTACTCTTGGACCCAGGCGGCCAAACGCTCGATCCCGTGGACGACGTTCGGCGCGTAGGTCTCGAAGAACTGCCGGTCTAACGCCGCGTCCTTACGCTGGCCTTCGGCCGCGGTCAGCATCCTCGCGCCGTCGAAGTCGACGAACGCAAGTCTCGCCGTGAGCTCGCTGTCGGGTCGGCCAAAGTCGTGCCCCGGCAGCACCGCGACGCCGGTCTGCTCTAGGAGTTGGCGTGCGAGCTGGGTGCTGCTGTGCACGCCCTTTTTGGCCAGGCGCTCCCGAAGGGGACCGAAGTCGGGGAATACGTAGAACGCTCCGTCCGGCCGGTGAAGGTGCGCGCCGGTCGACTCGAGGTGGTCGCAGATCCAGGCGGCCATGGCCCGAAGGACGCGTCGGCTCTCGTGGAGGTAACGCTCGATCTCCTCACCTCCAGAGAAAGCGCGGACCGCGGCGTATTGAATGGGTGCGCTCGTCGAGGTGAAGGTCTCACTCGCGACGACCGCGATCGCCTGCAACAGCCAACTCAGGGACCTTGGGAACGCGAAGGTACCCAGCCGCCACCCGCCCGCACCGCACCACTTGCTCAAGCCCGAGCTGATGATGGTGCCTTCGGGATAATAGCGAGAGATGGAAAGGTGCCGACCTTCGTAGTGCAGCTCGCCGTAGATCTCGTCCGAGAGCACGACGGCCTTGTGCCGAGCGCAGACCGAGGCGAGGCGCTCGAGCGTTGTGGCGTCGTATGAGGCTCCGGTCGGGTTGCTCGGATAGTTGAGGATGAGCAGCCGCGGGCGACTCGGATCGGCCGACCAAGCTTGCGCCAACATCTCCGGATCGACGCGGAAGCCGTGGCTTGCCTGGGTGTGGCGCCACTCGATGTGACGACCGGCGATGCGCGCTTGCGGCGCGTAGGAGACCCACGCGGGTGTGGGGATCTCGATGTCACCGTAGTAGACGAGCTGAAGCAGGAACAAGAGCTCCTTGGAGCCCGGGCCGATCAACACGTCCTCGGACGTGCATTGCGCGCCCTGGGTGCGGCGGTGATAGTCGGCCACCGCACAGCGCAGAGCATCGAGCCCGCGAACCGGGAGATAGTCCTTCTGAAAGGCGTTTGCTCGCAGCTCCTCGACCACTGGGCCGGGGACCGGAAAGGGCGACTGACCGAGGCCTAGCTTGAAGACCTGACGTCCCTCGGCGCGGAGCTGATTGCAGCGCTCGTTGATCGCCAGCGTCACGGAAGGCTGCAAGCCCCGGACGTTGAGGTTCAAACTGACGTTCGGAGGGGGCCCACCGCCGCTCATTCCCACTCCACATGGCCGAAGTGTACGAGCGGTCGGCGCGGCAGGGCGTGCTGTGCCCAGGCCCGCTGGGCACCTTCGGTTCGAATGTTTCTCACCTCCGGCGCGAAGAAGAACTCCGCTTCACCGAAGGCTGGGCGGAGCTCGTCGAGCCAAGTGGCGTTCTCATCGTACTCCGCGAAGAAGACCTTGTTCACCCACGCAGGGTCTCTGCCTTGAAGCATCTTGAGGACGAAGACTCGCCGGCCCTCGATCTCCGCCACCCCGTCTACGAGCACCTTGCCCGGCGTGGCGGACATCGAAGGGCCGCGCACTGTCCGGGCCAACCCCGACACCGAGGTGTACGCCTGCTGGAAGATATCGAGTGCGCGGGCCAGAGGGACCTCGAAGTAGCGCTTTGGACCCGTGTCGCGCTCGACGAACATGTAATACGGGACGGCCCCCAGCATCACCTCCATGCGCCACAGGTCTGCCCATGTCTCGGGGCTATCGTTGACATGGCGAACGAGCGGGGCCTGACAGCGGATGACCGCGCCGGTGTCGAGGATTCGCTGCACCGCCACCTGAGCGGCCGGGGTCTCCAGCTCCCGCGGGTGGCTGTAGTGGGCCATCAGCGCCAAGTTCTTTCCGGCACCTCGCACCTCTCGAAAGAGCGCGAGCAGGTCATCGGCGTCGGGGTCGGTGATGAAACGAAACGGCCAATAGGCGGGCGCCTTGGTTCCGATTCGGATGCTGCTCAGGTGTTCGAAGCCCGACCTCAGGAGCGGCTCGATGTACGTCCGAAGCACCCGTGTGTTCATGACCATCGGGTCGCCGCCGGTGAACAGGACGCTGCTGACCTCCCTGTGCTCGCGCAGATACTGCCCGAGCAGGTCGCCCTGACGACTGGCGAACTTGAGCTCGTCAATCCCGACGAACTGCGCCCACCGAAAGCAGTAAGTGCAGTACGTGTGACAGGTCTGACCTTGGATGGGGAAGAAGAGGACGGTCTCCCTGTACTTGTGCTGCATCCCAGGAAGCGCGATATCTCCGAGGCGCGGGACGTTGAGCTCGACCTGCCCAGCCGGGTGAGGATTCATCGTCTCCTGGATCTGCCGGGCCAGTCGGTTCTTCTCTTCCCTGCTGCCGCCACGACGAATCAGGCCCATCATCTGCTCGAGGGCGGCCGGTTCTAGCATTCCAGGCTGTGGGATGGTCATCTGATAGATGGGATCGTCGGGGACCTTGCTCCAGTCGATCAGCTCCTCGAGCACATACTGGTTCACCTTGAACGGCAAGACGGCGGCGACGGCCTGCATGGCCAGCCGCTGCTCCGCAGCTTGTGCGCTCAACCCGGGCATCTGGTCGATGTCTCTGCCCGTGTACAGCCGCAGCCTCCGAGGCTCGATGCGTGTAGCGCTCTGCATGTGCACTCTTCTCTAGCCCGCCTCGACGGGAATTAGAGCGTACGGACGACGCGCATGGCAACTCGAGCGGGTTTTTTCTGAACCTGCGGTCGGTGATCGGTCGCCTGCTCGGGCCGCTGACTCATGCACGAGACGTGATCTTGCGCGCCCAGTTCCGAGTGGCCTTTGGCTGCAGCAGGAGACCTTGGGAAACACGCATGCTATGGCGGGCTCGTGTCCCGGGTGCTCAACGAGCTCCCAGAACTGGTCGCTCACGCCGAGGCGGTCGATTCGGTCCTGGCCGCACTCCGGGTCGAGCCAGACATGGGCCTGGCCTCCGACGAAGCCCGGCGCCGGAAGCGACTGGGCGTCAACGCGCTCCGTTCGATCGAGCCGGTGAGTTCTTGGCGAATCCTCGTGGAGCAGTTTCGGACGATGATCGTCTGGCTGCTCGTCTTCGCCTGCGCGCTCTCCTATGTGTTCGGCGAGCTCGTCGAGGCCGCCGCGATCCTCCTCGTGATCATCGTCAACGCAGCGATCGGCTTCGTGACCGAGCTCCGCGGTGTGCGCTCCATGGAGGTGCTGCGAAGGCTGGCATCGCGGACCACCAAAGTGCGACGAGACGGGGTGCTTCGGGAGATCCCAGCCGTCGACCTCGCGGTGGGTGACATCGTCGTTCTCGAGGGCGGGGATGTGGTGACCGCCGATCTGCGTCTCATCGAGTGTGCAGACCTGCACGCTGATGAGTCGGCGCTGACGGGAGAGTCGGTGCCGATCGCCAAGAGCACGGGAGCACTCCCCAAGAAACAACCGGTGGCCGATCGCTTCAACATGGTCTTCAAGGGAACCGCGATCACGAGCGGAAGCGGTCTCGGGGTCGTGACCGCCGTGGGCATGCGATCCGAGCTCGGACGCATATCGTCGCTCGTCGACCGCGCGAAGCCGGAGGCGACCCCGCTCGAGCGACGCCTGGAGCGCCTGTCTCGCCAGCTCGTCTGGGTGACCCTGGCCTTGATCGCGACCATCGGGACCGTTGGCGTCCTCGGCGGACGAGAGCCCTTGTTGATGGTGGAGATGGCGGTTGCCCTCGCGGTGGCTTCCTTCCCAGAGGGCTTGCCGATGGTCAGCACCGTGGCCCTGGCCCGAGGAATGTGGCGTCTCGCGAAGCAGAACGTGCTCATCGAGCGGCTCTCCGCGGTCGAGACGCTCGGCGCCACGACGTTGGTCTGCACGGACAAGACCGGGACGCTGACCGAGAATCGCATGGCGGTGGTGGAGTTCGAGCTCGCGGACGGCAAGGTCACGGTGTGTCCGGGAGGCGAGCCGGCGTTTATTCGCGAGGAGCATCCGATAGGTCCGCGCGAACACACGGCTCTCAGCGAGGCCCTGCGCATCGGCCTCCTGTGCGGGAACGCCGAGCTCGCCGATGATGATGACCCCAATGCATCGGGGGTCGGTGACCCGATGGAGCTGGCCCTCGTTCGAGCGGCGGGTCGGGCGGGGCTATTTCGCGGCGCCCTGCTGGAGGACAACGAAGAACTCCGGGAGGAAGCCTTCTCAGCGGAGACGACGATGATGGCAACCTATCATCGGGGCCAAGGGATGGTGAGTGTGTACGTCAAAGGCGCGCCGGAAGCGGTCCTCGCCCACGCCCGCTTTGTGCTGACGCGAGCCGGGCCGCGACCCCTCGAAGCTCAGGAGCGCGCGGAGTGGGAGGCGAGCAATCAGGCGATGGCCGCACGCGGACTCCGGGTGCTCGGCCTGGCGAGTAAACGCGTCGGCGGCCTCGGCGATGCTCCGTACGAAGACCTCGTCTTGGTCGGGCTGGTCGGGTTGCTCGATCCGCCCCGTGCGGATGTGAAGGAGGCAATCGCCGGCTTTCATCGAGCGGGCATCCGGGTCGCGATGATCACGGGGGATCATGCTTCGACCGCCCATGCGGTCGCCCGCGCGCTGGGCCTTTTTGGGACCAAAGCCCCGGTCGTTCTAGAAGGTCGAGATCTCGCGGACCGGTCGGAGCTGCTGTCGGACGCGACCATCTTTGCGCGGGTCTCCCCCGAGCAAAAGCTCCAGCTGGTGGAGCTCCACCAGGAGCGCGGCGAGATCGTGGCGATGACCGGCGACGGGGTCAATGACGCGCCCGCGCTCAAGAAGTCGGACATCGGCATCGCGATGGGGCTTCGGGGTACTCAGGTCGCCAAAGAGGCGGCCGACATGGTGCTCGAGGACGATCGCTTTGTCTCCATCCTCGAGGCGGTCCGCCAGGGACGCGTGATCTTTACGAACATCCGAAGATTCGTGCTCTATCTTCTCTCCTGCAACCTGAGCGAGATCATGGTGGTTGGCGTCGCGGCATTCGCGCAGCTGCCGCTCCCGCTTCTCCCCCTTCAGATCCTGTTTCTCAACCTCGTGACCGATGTCTTTCCGGCCCTCGCTTTGGGGGTGGGCGAGGGCGACGAGCAGGTGATGCAGCATCCTCCCCGAGATCCCAAGGAGGACCTGCTCACCCCGCGGCACTGGACGATCATCGTGGTTTACGCGCTCGTGATCGCGAGCGCTACGCTGGGGGCGATGCTCCTGGGATCGGAGGTCCTCGGGCTCGCGCCGAAAGAGGCGACGACGGTCTCCTTTCTCACTCTCGGCTTCGCGCAGACCTGGCACGTTCTCAACCTGAGGGCGCCGCGAGCACCGCTATGGAGAAATGACGTCCTCGGGAATCGTTACGTATGGGCGGCGACCGCTGCGTGTATCGTCGTGACGCTCCTGGGGGTCTACGTTCCGATCAGCGCGCGTGTCATGCAGCTGCAGGCCCCGACGCTGGAGGCCTGGGGGCTGATCCTGGGCATGAGCCTCCTGCCCTTGTGGGTGGCTCGGCCGCTCGCGGCTGGCGTCGTGCGTCTGGCTTTTGGGCGCAAACCGCGTCCCTCCGCCCGGTTCTTCAGCGACGATTGATCGCGAATGGAGCGGGCAGGGACTTCGAGCTCTAGAGATCGGGAGTGAAGCTCAGGGTCACGAAGTAGATCTGAGTGCCGCGGCTGCTGCCTTGGCCCTCCGACCAACTAATGTCGGGCCGGTCCAGCGGCGAGGTGTAGTTCGCAACCAAGAAGGTATGAGCGCCGGTTCGATGGACTGAGGCGAAGGCGGTGTCACCTGCGCTCGGTAGGTCGAGCAGGTGCACGATCTTCCGGGCCTGCTTGTCGACTCGGTAGATGGCGGTGCGCTTGGGGCGAGTCCAGTAGTCGAGGGCGTACTGCAACCGAGCTTGCGAGAGCGGGATGTCCCGCCCCTGATCGAAGGGACCGCCGATGTCTCGTCGCGCCACGAGATACAGCTTGTTGCCGTGCCGGAACAGTTCGGGCGAGTCGTACCGCTCGGGGTCCGAGCGGTCGGGACAGTCCCAGTCCGCGAGTTTCGGCGCTTCTGCGCGACAGACGTGTGAACCGAAGCCGGTCGCATCGCCGTCCTCGTTGCGTGTGACGAACCACGCCGAGCCATCCTCATCGAACTCGAAGGCGACCTCGGAAACGCCGCCTCGGTAGGAGACCACCTGCTGCGGGTCGACGGGCGACCAGTCGATCCCGTTGAGGGTCTTCTCGAAGTACACCTCGATCGTGCTTTCGGGAGATGCGGTGTAGTGGTTGCCTGCGTCCGAAGTCATGTATCCGACGCCACCGCGGAGTTTGATGTCCCATGGCACCGCCTCCGGGCGCCCGAAGGTCACCGGCTCCGTCCAGGTTCCATCGGGCCGGCGTTGTGTGCGCCACATGTTCTTGGGCGTGAAGCTAACCATGCTCGTGCCCGCTTCGAAGTAGTAGAGAAAGAGCTCGCCACCGATCACGAGGAAGCGGGGCTCGCGGAGGTCGGCGCCGATGGAGATCTTGGTCTCGAAGCTCCAGCCCTGCATCTCATCGACCGAGGACACCACGTACATCTCGGTCGACTCCGAGGCCCAGTGTGTCTCGGAGGTTCGCCACGCCATGAAGAGCCGGTCACCGTGCTGGCGTTCGGGCGAGCCTTCTTCGTGAGGTTGTGGGCCTTGCCCACCGTCTCGAGGTAGAGCGCCCCTTCCTCCTGCGTGAGGACGCCTCTCTTCACGCTGGCCTGGACCTCCGTGGACGTCATGCGTTCGTCCCCGCCCGCGATTCGGTCGACGATCGGCGAGACCAGCTCCCTGACGTACCGCTCGAAGTTCTGCGGGGTGGGCGAACTCGGGAGTACTGGAGCCATCCGTCCTCAGTATCGCAACGCCCGGTCCGAAGTTGCCGGAACTCCGTCAACCGACCGAGGGGCCGCGGCGGGTCTTTGGTGCCGGCGGCGGTCTAGCTCTCGGGCCACGCATCGTGTGCAAAGAACCCCTGCTCGCCCTCTGCCATCGCGCGCGCGATTCGTCGCAGGCGACTCTCCACCTTCTTGCGGAGCTTTGCGAGGTCGCGGCGGTAACCTGCCATCCCCGGCTCGAGGTCCTGGGTCGTGGGAAAGAAGACCTGGGTTGGTGAGGAACGCAGTGCCGCGTGGACGAGGGTGGCTTCGACCGAGATGAGCCACGCTCGGTCTGGACGTTCATCGAGGTGTACGAGGACATCGGGACTCACGAGCTCGATCCGGGTGTCGTTTGGGCCCTCGACGGGGAAGAAGCCCGTCACGACCTGCGTCAGCTGGCCGCCTCGACGTCGCTCGATGACGCCGAGCGCAGTCCGCTGGGCGTCCAGCTTCTCTCCGAAGAGCACGAGCCGCCGTCCCTCGTCCACGTTTCCAGGGGACTAGCATGGGGGGCGACGTTGGGGCCAGAACGGGCAGTGCTCGAGGAGGCCAAGGGCGCAGGTCGTCCCGGCGCCAACCGCACCGGCCGTCGTTGTCCCGGCGGAGCCCTACGCCAATGGCCTAGCTCTAGACGCGCGAACGCTCACTCTTCGGGTAACCGCCTGGCTCGGACCCGGTCTATCCGCCTTCGACGGAGCGCTAAGACCGAGAACTCGACTCCACTGAGAACGATCTTGTCGTCCTTCTTGGGGAGTCGTTCGAGTCCGGTCGTGATTGCGCCTCCGATCGTGTCCGCTGAACCCAGATTCGAGACGTTCAGCAGGTTCTCGGCCTCCGGCAAGGGAAGTTCACCCACCATCTCGAAGACGCCGTCCTCGATCTCCACGAAGTCCGGACGAGGTTGATCGAACTCGTCATAGATCGGCCCGACGATTTCTTCGAGCGCGTCCTCGAGGAAGGCCATGCCCACCGCCGTCCCGTGTTCATCGAGCACGATGGCCGACTGGACCCGCTGCTTCTGCAGTTCTCGGATGAAGGCCGATAAAGGCTGGGTCTCGGAGACGAACGGGATGTTCCGGACGATCGTCGTGAAGTCGACGGAGTCGCTCGTGTGCTCGACCAAGTCCTTGGTGTGCACCAGCCCCACGACCGAGTCGAAGTCGGGAGCACCAAGAGGGAGGCGGGAGTGCCCGCTCTCTAGGATACGCTTCCAGTTCTCCGCGCTGGATACCGTGGTGGAGAGCTTCACGACATCCACGCGCGGCACGAGGATGTGCCTGACCTCGAGCGCCATGAGATCGAGAACGTTTCGCGCGAGCTCGAGCTGCCGAGGACTGATGTGCCCCGCCTTGGAGGACGCGAGGAGAAAGCCGCCGAGTTCTTGAACGCCCGGGGCCTCGCCGTGTTCGCCCGCGGGGTCGAGGCCGACCAATCGGAGGAGCAGGTTGGAGATCGCATTCACCACCCAGATGAACGGCTGAAAGGTCTTGACGAAGATCTGCAGGGGCCAGGCCGAGACCAATGCGACGGGTTCGGGGCGATGAATGGCGAAGATCTTGGGAGCTTGCTCGCCCACGGTCATGTGCAGGAGGGTGATGATGGCAAATGCGACGAGCACCGCGCCGATGCTCACCCAGCTCCCATCGACGACCTCGATGCCCGCGGCGGTGAGCCCGCTGCGGAGGACGCTCGCCACCGCTGGCTCCGCGATCCAGCCCAAGACGAGGCTTGCGAGTGTGATGCCGAGCTGACATCCGGACAGATACAGGTCCATGTGCTCGACGATGTGCAGAGTGAGCTTCGCGCTGCTGCTGCCTTTGCGGGCCTTCGGCTCGAGTCGGCCCGGGCGCAGCTTGACGAGAGCGAACTCGGCTGCGACGAAGAACCCGTTCAGTGCGATGAACAGCGCGGCGAGCAGGAGTCGAGTGGTGACCGCGGTACTGGAATCGTCGTGCAAGCGGGCTCCGGCGGAGGGAGCCTACTCGGGCCCGCGGTTGACGTCACCCCTGCTCGCCCACGCGAACAACCCACCGGCTGCGACCCGGCATTTCCGGGAGGAGTTGCGTTGACCTGGGCCCGTGGCTGGCGTCTTCTCCTGGGCATGAAGCCCCCTGGGCGGCTTGTAAGACGCTCGAGAGCCGGCTACGCCGCCGTCTGGATCTTGGTCACCATGGCGATGTTCATGCTGGGAATCAGCAGCATCGAGTTCACCGTCGACCGGCCCGCAGATGCCACCATGCTCGGGATCTTCTGGGTCAGCCTTGGGCTCGCGGCCTTCGGCCTCCTTGTGGAGGCGAGGCGTGACCTCTACACCTTCTGCATCTTCGCGACGGTCTTCGGCGTCATCGCCGCCATCATCACGGGCAGCGTGGTGGTGTACGGAGTGGACCCGCATCCGGTGGCGGGTGTGGTTGCCGTGTTGACGGGCGCCGGTAGCCTGGCCTGCGTCATCTACTTGGTCCGCACGCAGTATGGCTCCGAGATTCTCCCCAACGTGCTCAGGACCGAGTTCGCCGATCTGCCCGTCCACGAAGTCGACGGCGTTCAGTTCGTGGCCTCGCAATCCGCCGCGGAGTTACCGGTGGGTGGAGTCCTCGAGATCAGGGTCGTCGTGCAGAACTGCTGGGACCGGGAGCGGACCCTCGTTTTCCGACTGAAGCCGGAGCGCCGCATCACCCTCAACAGCGCCGGTCTGCTGTTCGACCGATCGGCCTGCATCACGCTCGGGCCGGCCGAGGTGGGCGTGCTCTCGATACCGATTGTCGCGGAGGCGAACGCCAACGGTCGCTATTCTTTGATGGCCCAACCCCGCGTTCAGGGGGACGGGGGAGCGCGCGTTCGCCGACGCAGGGCGCCAGAGCTGAGCTCGCAGATCCCCGCTTGGATGACCGCCCTCGGGGCCCTCGGCGGGATCCTCGTCTGGGGCGGCGGAATGCCGTTCAAGGTGGTGGTCCGACAGAGCGCCCATTCGGAGCCGGGTCCTGTATCGGCTCTGCCCGTCCAAACCGAGATCCTCTGGCAGCCCGACCCGCAGGTCCTCAACCCGGCTTCCCGCGCGGTCTGATCTGGGCCTTCGGATGGGTGAGCCCGGGGAGGCCGTTGCTCGTGTTCGGGCTCGAGCCGCCCGCGACGGTGACCTCGATCGGATTCGAGGTCTCGAAGGTCACGCGGTCTCCTGCGACCGGCTTCGACGGCGTCGTGAGCGGGGTGAGGTGTATCGCCACTGGCTTGGGGGGCGGACGCCTCAGCTCGAGCGCGAGAGAGGAGCCCTGACGACGAATGCGCGTGCGTCGTTCTTTCCTGCGCACGCCGCCTGCGGCGAGCCATTGCGGAGGGACGTGAACTCCGGCGAGGGGCGCCGAGGTCGCGCTAGCTGTTCATCGAATCCAAGAACTCGCCGTTGGTCTTCATCGGGCGGAGCTTCTGGAGCATGAACTCCATCGAGTCGATGGTGTTCAAGGGATGCAGAAGCTGCCGCAAGATCCACATGCGGTTCAGCACGTTCGGCGGGAGCAGGAGCTCTTCCTTGCGCGTGGCGGACTTGTTGATGTCCAGGCACGGGAAGATGCGCTTCTCCATGAGCTTGCGGTCCAGGTGGATCTCGCAGTTACCGGTGCCCTTGAACTCCTCGAAGATGACCTCGTCCATTCGGCTTCCGGTGTCGACCAGCGCGGAGGCGATGATGGTGAGCGAGCCACCCTCTTCGACGTTTCGCGCGGCGCCGAAGAAGCGCTTGGGCTTGTGGAGCGCGTTGGCGTCGACACCACCGGAGAGGATCTTGCCCGAGGGCGGGATGACCGTGTTGTAGGCGCGTGCCAGACGGGTGATGGAGTCGAGCAGGATGACGACGTCGCGGCCGTGTTCGACCAGGCGCTTGGCCTTCTCGATGACCATCTCCGCCACCTGAACGTGCCGAGACGCGGGCTCATCGAAGGTGGAGGAGACGACCTCACCCTTCACCGTGCGCTGCATCTCCGTGACTTCTTCGGGGCGCTCGTCGATGAGCAGCACCATCAGCCAAACCTCGGGGTGATTGGCTTCGATCGCGTGCGCGATGTCTTGCAGGAAGACCGTCTTGCCTGCGCGGGGCGGGGAGACGATGAGGGCGCGCTGACCTTTGCCGATGGGGACGAGGAGGTCGACGATGCGGGTGGAGAGGTTGTCGGTGCGGTACTCGAGGTTCAGCTTCTCCTGCGGGTACAAAGGGGTCAGGTTGTCGAAGAGGATCTTGTCTCGGGCCACCTCGGGCGCTTCGAAGTTGACCTCCTCGACCTTGAGCATCGCGAAGTAGCGCTCGCTCTCCTTGGGGGGGCGAATCTGCCCGCTGATGGTGTCGCCGGTGCGCAGGTTGAAGCGCCGAAGCTGCGAGGGGGAGACGTAGATGTCGTCCGGGCCGGGCAGGTAGTTGTAGTCGGGGGCACGGAGGAATCCGAAGCCGTCGGGCAAGCACTCGAGCACGCCCTCGGAGTAGATGACGCCCTGGCGAGCGACGTGGGCCTGGAGCAGCGCGAAGATGAGCTCCTGCTTCCGCATGCCGGCGGCGTTCTCGACGCCGAGGTCTTTGGCCATGCGGGTGAGCTCGGAGATCTTCTTCTGCTTGAGCTCCTTGAGGTTCATCTTCTCGCCGCGGCGCTCGTCTCCGGAGTAGGTCTGGGGGCGCTGACCGCTGTGGCTGTCGCCGCCTTCGCTCACATTACCGCGGGTATCCATCGCCTCCGAGGTCTCACGGCCGTTGTCCGAAACCGCTTCGTCGTTGCGGTCTTTCGGGGGGTTCTTCTTGCGCCTGGGGGACTTGGTGCCGGCCGTGCCTTCTGCGGTCATGTCGATGTCTCTTCGTTTCATTTGGGGCGCTGTAGCGCCGCTTGGGTGGGGTGGTCGGGGAGGACTCCGAGGCGGGTCTTCCGCCGAAGCTCGTTCGGTTATAAGTGAGGAATCAGGGGGGTCTGGGACGGGCCCAGCTCTTCTCCTGACCGCCTGGAAGCTATTGATGGGTATGGGGGATGTCAAGGCGGAAACGCCACTCGACGCCGAGGCCGACCGGATTCGGGACGAGCTGGCGTACCACGAACATCGGGCCAAGGTGCTCGAATCTCCACTGATTTCGCGTGGCCGCTTCCGTAGCCTCTTCGAGGACCTCCTTCGTCTCGAGGCCGCGGGCGCGCACCAAAACCCGGACGCGCTCACCCGGCGCTCACCGGCGCCTCCCAGGCTCGCTTTCTATCGTCGCCCCCTCCCGGGCGTCTGGCCCACGGTTCTCGGGATCGCCACGGAGCGCGCGCTCCGCGGCCACTACAACGCCCTCGTGGCCAAAGACTCGCGCCTCGGGATCCTCGTCGGCTCGGCCTGGCTGCTCGGGGTCGAGGTCGTGCTGAGCTACCGAGATGGCCTCCTCGAGCAGGCGCTCATCCCGAATCCCAGCGGGGATGCCGATGGCCTCGACGTGACCGACAACGCCCGCACGCTCGGCAGCATCCCGCTGCGCCTTCGTCTGGCCGGCACCACCACCGAGAGTCGCATCACTCGACTCACCAAGCAGGCCCTCGGCCCGTCCACGCTGACGCCGGTTCCGCCGGCGCCCGAGCAGCTCTTCGTGCGCGGGGTAGTCACGATGCGCATCACCGATCTCCTCGCGCTCGATCGTCGGCGCGTGGACGCGGGCCTGCCGCCCTATCTCGACCCCGCCGCCGCCATCTCCGCTTCCTTCACCACCCTCGATCCAGCGCTCACCGCCTCGCGAGAGATGTCGTTCTTCGCCGACGACGCTTCATGGTCGATGGAAGAGGTCGAAACCCACTGGCAGCTCTTGGGCGCGCTCAAGAGCTGGGGCTTTCGCGTCGGCGCGCTGCACTTCCGCGCCGCGAGCATGAACGAGGTCCTCGACTTCGTCCGCGTCCTCAAAGAGGAGCGTTCGAGCTTCGACTACCCGGTCGAGGGGGGCGTCTTGACCGTCAACCGGCGCGCCGAGGGGCAAGAGTCCGGCCCGCCGCGGCGCGCGCTCCTCGAGTTCCAGACGCGCGGGCACGAAGCTCGCCTGAGGCACGTCTACTTCGCGGTCGGGCGCAGCGGGGTGGTCTTTCCGGTCGCTCAACTCGAGCGCTCCGGTGGTGGCTCCGAGACGGTGCCGGTGCCCGCGAGGGTGGAGCCCGAGCCTCGTTCCTTGGCCGAGGATCAGTCGGTGCGCGTCGTGGCCGGAGCCATCGCGCCGCGCATTCTCCTGTCGGGTGATGCGCGCCGAGCGCCGTATCCCGAGACCTGCCCGGCATGCGCCCAGCCGCTTCAACACACGAACGAACCCTACTTTGGGTCATGTCCCGATCGCGCCTGCCCCGGACGTCGGCGCGCTCGCCTGCTGCATCTCGTCGGGCCTCGTGGCCTCGGCCTGTCATGCTTCGACGTGAACCTGGTCGATCGTCTCCTCCAGGCCGGAGGCCCAGACGACCTCGCGGGGCTTCTCGCCCTCGACCCCGCTCGAGTGGAGGCCCTCGCCGCGGGCCGCGGCGCACGCTTCGCCGAGCAGATCGCATCTGTCCGTTCACTGGCCCTGTGGCGCGTCATTTACCTGTCTGCGCTCGATGAGGTGGGTGAGCGCTTCGCTCGCCTGGCGGCGTCGATGGCCGGCGCGCCCAACGGTTTGGTGGCGCTGAGTCAGCTCCCCTTTCGACCGGAGGCGCTCGAGCCAGTGCCGTGGGAGGCCCTCTGCCACTGGATGCGGATTCACGGGCCGAAGACCCTGGATACGCTCGCGAGCGCAGGCATCTCCATCGAGGGCGAGGACACAACTTTCGCCGCGCCCTTCGCGAGCCGGCGTATTCTCATCCTCGGACGCGCTCGAAGCTTCGAGCCCGGGCTGCTGGTCGATGCGATCGAGCGGAGGGGCGGCACGGTGGATGCGAGGCCGAGCCGCCGAACGGACTTCTTCGTTCGAGGCGAGGGCGCCTCGGAAGAGCTGGCCACGATGGCGCTTCACTACGGCTCTCCAGAGGTCGAGGAATCGACCCTGCGCGCGATCATCGAGGCCTCGTAGTCCCGCGTGTTGACAGTCCGAGGCTTCCGCCGCGAGAACGAGCGGGTGGGACGTTGGATGTGTGTGCTTCTTCCGTTCGCCTTCGCTTGCGGGGACGATGCGCTTCAGAACCTCCCCGATCCCGAGATCTGTCTGACCGCCCGCGACCGATCACAGTTCTGCATCGAGGTGTACGAATCGGCCCGAGCGGACGCGACCGAGACCAGCGCCGGCGTGGATGACGTCTCCCCGCCGGTGGCGAAGCCGAACTTGTTGCCGTGGACCCAGGTGACCTGGGACGGGGCGAGGAACGCCTGCGTGGCAAAGGGCAAACGCCTCTGCGAACGCGAGGAGTGGATGGACGCCTGTGATGGGGTCGCGGCCGAGGAGGGCGGCACCAAGTATGCCTATGGTGACGAACGCGATACCTCGATCTGCAACGCCGACGGCGGAGGCGTGGAGCGCACCGGCCAGAGGGTGGGCTGCAAGTCGACACCAGGTACTTTCGACCAAAGCGGCAACGTCTGGGAGTGGACGGGCAACAGCGCCGGCACCGCGGCCCCGCGCGGCGGCAGCTACGCCTCGACGGTGCTGCACGAGTGCAAGAGCGGGGATGCGAACCTCTTCATCCCCGTCACGCAGAAGAGCGTCGAGGTGGGCTTTCGGTGCTGTCGAGATGCCGGTCGTTGACGGGCTGCGTTCGGGCTCGACGACTCAACGCGGTTTGGACTTCTTACGGGCCGTCGGCTTCTTGGACCTTGGTTTGGCGCTGGCGGGCTGAGTCGGCTCGGGGGGCGCTTCGGCTCGGGCCGCGAGGTCCTTCTTCACCATCTCGATGACCGTATCTCGAAGGGCCATGCGATCGATGCGCTCGTTGCGCAGCGCTTCGAGATACCAAGTGAAGCTCTCCATCGCGACGAGCCGAATGAGCGCTCGACGGTGTTTCTCGGGCAGCGCCTTGTCGTCTCGGAGCTGAACCAATGCATCGAAGAAGCGTGCGGTATCCAGGCCTGCCATGCGCAGACGCTCGACGTGCTCGGCCACGCGCGGCGTGACCTGCTTCCGCTCGTTCATGGAAGGGAGACTATCGCAGGCTCAGGAGGCTCACCAGCCGAAGCCGCCGAAGCCGAAGCCGCCCATGCCCATCATGCCGAGGCCGCCCATGCCCATCATGCCCATCATGCCGAGGCCGCCCATGCCCATCATGCCCATCATGCCGAGGCCGCCCATGCCCATCATGCCCCAGCCGAGCATGGGCAACGAGAACGCGCCCAAGCCGGCGCCGAGCAACATGCCGGTGCCGAAGCCCGGGCCCCGCGGCTGCTCCTGCATGACGAAGGGTTGTTGGTAGGGCGCGTAGCTCTGAGGATAGAGCTGCGCTTGGCTGTGGCCGTACAGCGCATTGGGCATGGGGTAGCCGCCGTAGTTCGCGGTCTGCGCGCTCGGGTAGCCCAGCAGACCTGGGTCGTAGGCGGTTTGGAGGTCTCGGTAGCTTGGGGAGAAGAGGTCTTTGAGTCCGCCGACCACGGCGCCTCCGGCCGCGCCGAGGAGGGCCATCGGCAGGGCGCCGAACAGGCCGCCGCCCATGAAGCCGAGGCCGCCACCGATGGCGGCACCCCATTTGGCGCCGGACTTGAGGCCGGCGAAGCTGTCTCTTTGGCGGATAATCAAGGTGGGCCTCCCCGTGGTCACTCAGCTTATCGGCGATCGGGCGCCGGAGTTTCTCGAAACGCACCTTAACGTGGGCTAGACTCCGCGCATGGGCGCTTGGCTCGAAGCCTACGAAAAGCTGGATGATGCGCGGAAGGTGAACGTCCAGCGCTGGATCCACCTCAACAAGTTCATCGCAAAAACCCTCCAGATCGACGAAGAGGCCTGGTTCGAAGACTGGGTAGGGGAGGCCATGCAGAATCCCTTCGACTACAGCTTCATGGCGGAGGCCATCCCTGGGCTCGTCGAACATGGGCTGGGTACAGACGACGCCATGGAGGCGGGGGAGAGCTTCCAGCGCACCTTCGATCCCGCGAGCATCGCGCCCAAGGTCCCGCTCTCGGCCGAGAACAACCTCGGCCGTTTCTCCAAAGACTTCCAAGAGCAGGTCGCGGCCATGCTCGAACGGGGGGACCCGGATCAGATCGCCTTGGCCCCCTCGGACGTGGCGATGATGCAGAAGCTCTTTCCGTCACAGAAGGCGCTCGCAAAGCTGAAGCGTCCTGACTTCCGGCGCGTTGAGCTTCGGCGCGATCACGCCGAGGAGGATATGGTCGCGGCCCTCGGTGATGACACCGAGCTCTTGCGCGTGCACGTGCTCGAGTTCGCGGGCGTGATGGGACGCAAGGTCGTCTGAGCAGGCGCCCTCAGTCCGAGAGCGTGAGTACGACTGGCGCGTGATCGGAGGGCTGCTCGCCCGAGCGCACATCCATCTCCACGGTGACCGACTCGATGCGTGAGACCAAGGGCTTGCTCACCAAGAAGTGGTCGATGCGCAGCCCCTGCTTTCGCGCGAACATGTTCCGCCGGTAGTCCCACCAGGTGTACTGCGCGGTGTCTGGGTGCAGGTGCCGATAGGCATCCGTGAGACCGAGATCGATCACCGCCTGATAGGCCGCGCGCTCCTTGGGGCTGCGAAAGATCTCGTCCACCCCGGGGTCGCCCACGTCGATGTCGAGCGGACAGATGTTGAAGTCGCCGGTGAGCACCAAGGGCTGGCCGAGCTTCAGTGTGGACTGGAGGTAGCGATGCAGGCGCGCGTACCACTCGAGCTTGTACTCGTACTTGTCCGACCGAAGGTCTTGACCGTTCGGGGCGTACACATTCACCACGCGAACGCCCATGACTTCGAGCGCGACGACGCGCCTCTGTTGGTCTTCGCCTTCTTCCGGAAGCCCGGGGCTGATCTGACGCGCCTCGTCTTTGCACGCGATGGCGACCCCGCAGTAGCCGCCGTTGCCGTAGGTGTGCACGTCGTAGCCGAGGTCTCCGAACTCGTCGACCGGGAACTCCTGGTCCGCGATCTTGGTTTCCTGCATGCACACGACGTCGGGGTCGTTCGCCTCCATCCAGTCGAGGACCTGATCCAGCCGGGTCCGGATCGAGTTCACGTTCCAGGTGACGATCTTCACGGCGGGGCACAACTACGCCAGATGAATCACGCTGCCAAGATCACACTCGCCGCGCGAAGGAACTGCTCGAGGCCGTCGAATTCGTGATTCGGTGGCTGCATCAGCGGCTCGAACCCTCGGAGGGGCTCGGTCTGTTCGAGATGGAGAAGGCGACGAGGTTCGAGGGTGGAATGTGCTCTTGGCCCGAGACGTCCGCTCGTCGCTCGAACCCCGGCGAGTAGGGTGGCTCCTCGGGCGAGACCCGCCGCGTGTTGGAAGCGCAGGCTTTCTTGCGGCTCCTCGCGTTTCTTGGTCCCGCCCAGCAGAGCTACTGCGACAACGACGGGCACGAGATCTGGGCTCTTGCGCTCGCGGTTCTCGCGCCGGCTTTGTTCGGCGGATGCGCCGAGGTCGCGCAGGCCCGCCGCCACGCATGGTGGCTCCGCAGGGGAGCCATCCCGCACGTCGCGACATCTGCGGCTGCGTTCTCGGTTGTTCCGTCGGGCTCTCGCTGCGCCACGGTTCTGGGCCGGCGTCTCCGTGACCTGGGGGATTTCGAGAACGCTACCCGGTGTCTGTTCTCGGATGGCATGCGTTCTACTGGTCCATCCAGATGTGCTCCAGATGTGCTTCTTGTCTGTGCTCATGGCGTTTGTCGTTTGGTTCTTCCTTCTCGGCCGCGGGGAGAGCGCGTGACTTCGCCTTGGCGTGACTTGGAACGCGGGCGCACTGGTCTTCCGGGAGACCGAGGGACCGACGGATGGAACACGCACACGCTTCGTGGGTTCCTCATTCGCCTGTGTCCGAAGTCGTGGACGAATCGGATAGTCCGCTCGAACAACGCCGGCTCTCATCAGGGTGTTCGGTGGACGGGGGCAACTCCAGTCTTCGGGACTGACCACCGTTCGGACCTGAACGCCGCTTGTGCGTTTTTCGCGCACCTTTCCAGACGCCTCGCCGATACTGGGTTTGGACGGCCATCGTCCCGAGGACCCAACCGATGAAGACCCAGAGCCTGATCCCCTTCTTTGCCCAGTTCCTGAACCCCACGCAGACCGAGGCCTCGAGCGCCCCGATCACGACCCTCAAGGCGGGCACCTGCGGCAACGACTGCGACAGCGACAGCGGCCCGCCGCAGCAACAGCAGCAGCCAATCATGGAGACGAAGAAGGCCGGCAAGTGCGGTAACGACTGCGACACCGACGACGACGGCTTCGAGCGCCTCCGTAAGTCCTGACTGGGAGCTGCCCCTTAGCACTTTGGCGCGGTTCATGGGCAGGATGACCTCATGGGCGCCCGTACGGTCCTCGTCATCACTCACTCGGCGGATCCCGCTCCGGCTCGCGTGATCGCCGAGCTCGAACAGTCTGGAGCACAGGCGGTTCGGCTCGATACCGATCGATTCCCGCGCGAATCCCAGCTCGTCTTGGAGCAAGGACCTGGGCGCCGCTCACGTTTCCTGTTTCGGGACGGCGATCAGCTCGTCGACCTGCTCTCGGTCGACTCGGTTTGGTATCGGCGTTTCTATCGCGCCGAGCTCGACCCCGAGCTGGACCCTTCGTACCGCGACTACGCGCAGGCCGAGACCCGAACGCTGCTCTCGGCGCTTTTTGCCGCGCTGGGGCACGCTCGTTGGGTAGACCCCATTGAGCGAGTTCATCGCGCGCATCACAAGACCCTGCAGCTCGAGATCGCGCAGCGCGCCGGCTTCGTCGTGCCCGACACGCTGACTACCAATGATCCGGAGGCGGCCAGGCGTTTCTTTGCTGCCCACCCAGCGATCGTCACCAAGATGCTGAACGCGATCTCGTTTCGAGACGACGGCACCGAACAGATGGTGTTCACCTCGGTCGTCACGGAGGAGCACCTGCTTGCCCTCGACGGCCTTCGGCACTGTCCAGCGGTCTTCCAAGAGAAGGTCGAGAAAGACGTGGAGCTTCGAGTGGCGGTTGTGGGCAAGAAGCTCTTCGTTGCCTCTGTGTCGGCGGAACCGGGGACGCCCGGGGCCGTCGACTGGCGGCAGGACCCCAACCTCGCCTATCGCTTTCGACCCGCCGAAGTTCCGGCCTCGGTAGCGGACTGCATCCACCGGGTCATGGACGCCTTCGGTTTAAGTTACGGCTCCTTCGACATCATCCGAAGACCAGACGGCACCCACGTGTTCCTCGAAGTGAACTCGGCCGGGGAGTGGATGTGGCTGGCCGAGATGGTCGGCTTGCCGATCGCAGGCGCGCTCGCCGAGCTTCTCGCCGAATGAGTCGGCCACTCTGAGCCCGTCGTCCGTCAGTAGCGCCCAGGGAGCCAAATACGCTGCGCGGCCGAAGCCCACTGACACAGGGGGACACCGGGCCAAGCCCAAACCGAACCGCAGAGCGGTGCGAGCGCGACGCGCGCCCACGTGGATTCGGCTCGAGCTTTTTGAGCCGGCGGACGGCGGCCTCGAAGGCGACGTCGGACCGCTGGTCGGCGGCGAAGTCCTGGCGGACGAAGGTGTACTTCCCGCGCGACTGGAGCTCGTCGACCAGGGTCGCGACTCGTTTCGAGCCTGAGATGTTCTTTGCCATCTCAATCGTGAGACCCAACACTAGAGCTCATCTCAAAACCCTCTCGGTCGCGATTTCGACCGATCCGCGTCGGTGCGCGGTGTTGGTCCTCCTCGCGTTATCGAAGGTGAAGCGGCACCGACTGGTCGCCTCATCGTGCGTGGGCCCGCCAGCCCGTTCGCAAGACCTAACGCTTTTCGTCACCTTCTTCGAACAGACCGCCCGGGGGCTTCAGGGCGCCGCGGGGGCCGCGGGGGCCGGCTCGCTCGCCTCGCGCATCAAGCGAGTAGCTCTGCTGCTTGCTCTTCCTGTCCGGAGACCTCGCGTGTCTGGCGAGACGCACCTCGACTTCGAAGCCCAGGCCTTCCTGCGGCGCCTCGCATGGCTGATCCCTCCGCCTCGCATCCACATGCTCACGTATCACGGCGTCCTCGCGCCCGCCGCGAGGTGGCGAAGTCGGCTGGTGCTGCAGCCCGTCATCTCGGACCTAGCCCTCCACCACCGACCTACAGGACGTAGGGAATGCGGCGAGAGGACAGGATGTCCGGAGCCGCTCCCGGCGCCGGTCGTGGACGGCTGACCGACCGGGACCGAGCATCCGCCCGGCCAGCCGTCGCGGTCACAGAAGGCTCGGCAGTCCTGGGCGATGCTGATGAAGCGGATCTTCGAGTTCGATGTGCTCGAGTGTGAACGCTGCGGGGGACCCAAGCGAGTCATCGCCGCGATCCAGGAGCCGGCCCAGATACGCCGCGTGCTCTCGCACCTCGGGCCCGAAGCGGGGTGTTCGACATCCGAATGAGCGTGTGGGGCGGCCTCGCGCCGCCCAGAAAACCGCACTCGCCGCGCGCCGCACGGAGGGCTACGATGCCCTCATGACCATCCGGAAGATCGCTCACATCGGGCATCCCGTGCTCCGTCAGGTCTCCCGCGAGATCACGCTCGACGAGCTCAACTCCGAGGCCGTTCAGAGGCTCATCGACGACATGATCGAGACGATGCGAGACGCCAATGGGGCCGGCATCGCGGCGCCGCAGGTGCACGAGCCGCTCAGGATCTGTGTGCTCGAGGTGAAGGATAATCCGCGCTATCCATACAAGCCCAACATCCCGCTCACGGTGCTCGTGAATCCCAAGCTTCGTCCGCTATCTGAAGACAAGTTCGACAACTACGAGGGCTGTCTCTCGGTGCCGAACTTGCGTGGCGTTGTTCGGCGCTTCGGTGAGCTCCGCGTCGAGGCTCGAGACCGGCACGGCGAGCCCATCGATCTCGTGGCGCGCGGATTCACCGCCGGCACGTATCAGCACGAGGTCGATCACCTCGATGGAAAGCTGTTCGTGGACCGGGTCGAAGACCCGAGCACGCTGTGCACGTGGACCGAGTTCGAGCGGTTTCACCGCGAAGGCTTCTTGGAGAAGGCGCAGGCGATCGTGGCGAAGTACGGAGGCTGAGCCTCAGAAGGGGATACACAGCGTGATGAAACCGCAGACGACGCACAGCCCGTTGCAGCCCGGGCACACGTACTGCGGCGGCGCTTGCGTCACCACACACCGTCCAGAAGCGGAGCAGACCCCCGCCACGTCCTCCTCCCAGAGCCCAAAACACATGTCATAGCTGGCCACGCAGGTGACACCGGCCGTGGGCAGACAGGTCCCGGCGGCGCAGACGCCGGTGGGGCACTCTGAGGCGCCCGTGATACAGGCCGAGCCGCTGATCGGGGTGTGCCGGCATCCGGTGACCGGGTCGCAGCTGTCGGTGGTGCACGCGTTCCCGTCGTTGCACGCGTTCGGGGCGCCAGGGCGGCAAGCGCCGTTCGAGCAGGCATCACCCACGGTGCAGGCGTTGTTGTCGTTGCAGACGACGTTCGTGGCGTTGTACTGGCAACCGCCTCCGCTGCACGCACCTGCGCCGTCGAAGACCCGGAGCGTGGTGCCATCGGCGCACACCGCTGCGGGTGGGGTGTTGCACACCTGTGGTGTTCCCGCGCAGCTGCCGTTGTTGCAGGTGTCGCCCACGGTGCAGGCGTCCGCGTCATCGCAGCTCCCGGGCACGGTACCGTACTGACAGACTCCGCCTGAGCACGTGCCCATCGCCTCGAAGCACTGACTCGACGGCGGGGCGTCGCACACGATCCCGGCGCAGGGGTCGCCTTGGCACGCACCGTCCTGACAACCGAATGGACACTGCTGCTCCTGCTGGACGTAGTCACAAGCGCCGGTGCTGGCGTTGCACACCCCTTGGGGGTTCCAAAAGCGGCGGAGGGTGGAGTCCACGCAGAAGGCGGCCGGCGCGGACCCGCAGAAGACCGCGTCGCCGACGCACATGCCCTCCTGACAGCGATCTGCGGTGGTGCAGGCTCGGTTGTCATCACAATTGCCCGCGTTGTTGACCTCGTAGTCACAAACGCCCTCTCGGCAGGTACCCCCGGCGAAGAAGCAGCCGCTCGGGGGGGTGTTGCAGGTGACGCTCGCGCAGGGGTCGCCGCGACAAGTCCCGGCCGAGTCATCGCAGCCTCGATCACAGGTCTCGTCGAGGTACTCGTGCTCGCAGCGCCCCTCGACGCACTGGCCGAGCGGCTGATAGCGGCGGCTCGTGGACTGAGAGACGCAGATCGGGGCGGGGGGCGCCGCGCAGTCGACGTCCGCGCACGGATTCCGAGGCACGCCGACGCCCCTCAAGGTGATCGCGAGGGACGGTTCATTCGTGCTGTTGTTCGCGATCCGGAAGACCGTCGCGTAGCGCTGGGGATCGAAGGGGCTGAAGCGCACGCGGATCACCGAGTCACTCTCGGCCGGCACCACTTCCTCCTCGAGCAACACCGCGAAGACCCCGCTCAAGGGGTCACCTTCCGGCGTCTCGAGGCTCAGGGTCGTCTGTCCCTTGTTGAGGATGAAGATAGTCCGTTCCTCGGTGGTCCCGATCTCCCGTTCGCCGAAGTCCAGCTCGACCGCGGAGGCGGTGAGGAACGGGGGCGTCCGCTGGAACGTGGCGCCGTCGCCGCAGCCGAGCAGGAACCCTGCGAGAACGAGACCGAAGCCGAATTTGCGACCCATGGCCCCTCAGGCTAGCGCATCCGTGGGGGGCCCGCCCATCGTATAACCGGCGCCCAAAGGGGCCGAATCAGGTTCCCCGCGAGCCGTTCAGCCCCGTCTCGGCATTAATTCAGACGGAGTCCCAACGCCGCCCATGCGTTGGGCGCGGACCTCGCCAGGGGCCCGAATCTGGCCCCGCGGCTGGCAGCGATGGAGCTCGGTCTTGCTCCTCGCCCTCCGGACTGCTAGTTTTTCCATGGCTGGCCATGTTTATTCTTGGGGTGGCCACCGGAGGCGAGTTTGAGCAGCCAGTCGCAGATCTCGGCCACCATCTCGGAGGCCACCAAGGAGCGGCTCGACCGGTTCACCGAGAGCCACGGGCTCAAGAAGAACTTCGTGGTGGAGCAGGCGCTGCTCTACTTCATGGAGGCCCGACGCGAGCTGCCCGATGAGGCCCTCGTGCCGGCTCGCCTCGTGGTCGAGGAAAAGGCCTTCGACCGTATCGCAAAGCTCGTGACGAGCCCGCCCGCGCCCACGAAAGCCCTGCGGGAGCTGATGCGTGGCGAAGACGATTGAGCTCCGTCCGCTCGCCAAGGACGACGACCGAAGCGGTTTTTCGTGTGGCCAGCCCGAGCTCGACCGCTTCTTTGAGCACTACGCCGGCCAGAACCAATTCAAGCTGCACCTGGCCGTCACCTACGTTGCGTTGGTCGAGACCCGCATCGTCGGCTTCGCCACCGTTGCGGCGTCGTCGATCGAGCGAGCGAGCGTGCCGAGCGCCCGTCTGCGCAAGCGCCTGCCTGCGTATCCGCTGCCAGTGCTGCGCCTGGCCCGTCTGGGCGTCGACACGCGGGCTCAGGGGCTGGGCATCGGCAGGGCGCTGCTTCGCCACGTACTCGCCCTAGCCGTCGGCCAACGCGACCACGTCGGCTGCGCGGGGGTCGTTGCCGACGCCAAGCCCGAGGCCGTGAGCTTCTACCAGGGCCTCGGCTTCGTCGTCGTCGAGGGCGCGCGTGAGGGCCTCATGCACGACGAGTCGTTGCCGATGTTCCTGGCCATCGAGACGATCGCCTCGGCCCTCGAGGGCTGAGGCGGCGACGATCATTGGACCTTGGCTACGCTCGAGGCTCAGGGGCAGCCCATGGCCGCGATGGTGATCGCGTTGGCGGCGCCGTCGTTGCACTCGTTGTGTCCGCCGCGCCCTTGGCCGCTGCCATCGTCATCCACCAAGACGTGCACAACCCTCGGAGAAGCCGGGGGGTTGGGCCAGCGCACGGAGACGAACTCGGCCTCTCCCGGGCGCAGTGTGCGCGTGGTGGCGGTGGTGGCGAAGGCCTGGTTCTGGGCCGAAGGGGCCCCGTCGTAGAACGCCACCGAGACCCCGGCGTTCGCCTGGATGGCGCCGCGGTTCTCCACCCAGACCCCGAGATCGATGTATCGGGTGCAAGCTTTTACGCTGCGCGGAGCGTCACCCACGAAGTCGGGCGCGGCCAACGCCGAATTGGTGCCGGTGCCCTGGAGGTTGGTTCGGTAGGTGTTCGTGTTCGTCCACGACGGGGTCTCCGGGTAGGGGACCGCGCCGGCGTTCGAGATGTTCGTGATGTGGTAGGCGTGCTGGTTCCAAATGGGGCGTGTGGTGACCCAGTTGTCCGCCACGTCGCCGAAGACACGCAGCCCTCTCGCAAGCCCGGTGCCCCGCGCAAAGTCATTGGCGCCGACGATGATCTCCGCGTTGCCGTCGTTGTCTACGTCCGCGATGACCGGGTACTCGTGTGCGGTCAGGGTGGAGTTCGGCGTCGACCACGCGACCGCCGCGCTCGTGGTGCCCACGTAGCTGAAGACGTAGAGGGTGTTCTCGTCGTTGTAGACGACCTCCGCGCTGCCGTCGCCATCGAAGTCGAAGACCGAAGCTCCGGTGCGGGACGAGCTGAACTCTTGAATGGTGTTGGACCACAGCACGCTGCCGTCCAAGTTGAAGACAGTGTAGCGGGTGCGCCCCACGACGCCGATCTCGGGCTCGGGGTCGTTGTCGAAGTTGGCGATGGTCGGCGGGCCGCCGGAGCCGCCGCCGCGAATCGCTCGGCTCCAGACCTCGGTCCCGTCCGAGTCGAGGCGGTACAACACGCCGCTCGCGACGAACGCGAACTCGGGGGCGGCGTCGGCGTCGAACTGACCCACCGCGATGAATCCGTCCGCGCGCGCCGGGAAGTCCCAGGCGATGGTGCCATTGGCGCGATACGCGGTGCGGCCGGCGATCACCTCTTGCGTGTTGTCACCGTCGAGGTCCGCCGCCACGCTGATGCCGCCCACGCCGTTGGAGCCGGCCCCGCCCGCGCCGCAGAAGCGCTGCACCCCGGTGCGGCCTTCGATGACGCAGTTACCACGTAGGACCTCGGGGTCGCCGCCGTCGAGGTTGGCGATGGACACGCCGCCCCACAGCGAGGTGCGGCAGTTGGGACCGCTGCAGGTCCACGTCCAGAACGTATCTCCGTTGCTGCGCAGCGCGATGAGTCCGCCGGTCCAGCGCTCGGTGATGATCTCGACCACGCCGTCGCCGTCGAGATCCGCGACCGCGAGGTTGCCGGCCGGGGCGACCTGTTTGGCCACGCCGGTCGCGCTCCAGAGCTCCCCGCCGTTGGCGCCCGAGATCGCCCGGACGACACCGGCCTGCAACAGGTGGTTGTAGGGGTCGTTCGCGGGGCCGGTGGTGGTGAAGCTGATGAAGACGACGTCCGGGATGTCGTTGTCATCGATGACTTGATCGTTGTTGTCGTCGGTGAGGTTGACCACGACCGGCGTACTCATCACCTGGTTCTTCTCGGGATCGGGCGTGTTGGCGCCGGGGAGCCAGACCCACTCCAGGCCCGGCTCGAACTGGCGCAAGGGTGGCTGGTACGTGCAAGCCGGGTTGACAGGGCCGCCGGTCCGGAACGTCACCGCGGGCTGACAAGCGTCGCCCACGCCGTCGACGTCCGAATCGGCTTGATCGGTGTTGGGGACGTCCGGGCAGTTGTCCAAATCGTCGGGGACGCCGTCGCCATCCCGGTCACGGACCCCCGAGTCCGGAGGGCCGAGGTCGGGCGCACCCAGGTCTGGGGGGCCAAGGTCGGGCGTCCCGAGGTCCGGCGCACCCAAGTCGGGTGTCCCGAGGTCCGGCGCAGAACCCAGATCGAGGATGAAGCCCGCGTCCAGGGGGGCGCGGCACATCCCCGAGAGGCAGATCTGATCGTCTCGGCATTCGCTGTTGGTCGTGCAGGCGCCGAGCGGCGCGTCGCCTTCGCAGCCGGTGGTGAGGAGGCTGCATGAGAGCGAAGCGGCGAGGGCGAGGGTGCGAAACGAGTACATGTCGGTTCCTAAGAGATGACGCGCAAGCGGCTGTGTTCGGCCGGTCGTGCATCGAAGTGTCGCTCCGTCGGGCGGGCCTCTTGCTTCGGAGGGATGTCCGAGGGTCGGAGCGCCCAGGCCCGCTCGACTTCGGCGTCGAGCAGGTGCGTGGGGCGGACGTTGCGGAGCGCGTTGAGCATGATCTGACGGACGTTCGGGTTGGTCGCCTCGAGGTCCTCGAGCAGCTTGCGCATGGACTTTCGGGTGGTGACCGCCTGCGACCCGCACAGATTACAGGGGATGATCGGAAAGCCGGCGGTCTCCGCGTAGGCGGCGATCTCGGCCTCCGGCGTCTCAATGAGCGGGCGAATGACATCAAATCGCCCGTCGTCGGTTCGATACTTGGCGGGCATGGCCTGAAGTTTTCCGGCGTAGCAGAGGTTGATGAGCATCGTCTCGAGGGTGTCTTCGCGGTGATGCCCAAGCGCAATCTTGTTGCACCCGAGCCGCTCGGCCGCGGTGTAGAGGATGCCGCGCCGAAGCCTCGAGCAAAGCGAGCAGTAGGTCTTGCCTTCCTCGTGATGCTCGAGGACGACCGAGTAGGTGTCCTCGGACAAGATCTCGTGCTCGTAACCTTGCGCCGCGAGCCAGCCCGCCAGCGCGGTCCCGTCATAGCCAGGCTGACGCTGGTCGAGATGCACCGCGATGAGCTTCACCGAAAACGGCAGGCGAGCGACGAGCCGCCTGAGCACGTGCAGCAGGCTGTAGCTGTCTTTTCCCCCGCTGACCGCGACCATGATGCGATCGCCGTCCTCGAGGAGCTGATAGTCCATGGAGGTGCGCGCGACGCGGCGCACGAGCTTCTCTTCGAGCTGTTTGTCGCCGAGGGAGAGCATGCGGGGAGGGTGTAGCAGATGCCGACGAAAGAGGTCACGAGGAACCGGCGACGACCCCCTCGGCCAACCGGCGAACGCCCTCCTGGAAGGTCTCGGGGGGCAGGATCAGGCTGAGGACCAGGCAAGGACGATCGAGGAGATCGAACAAGTAGCCGGGTTGCCCCAGGATCTCGTGTCCCTCCAAAAGCTGCAGCGCCCACGCTTCGTCGCCCCGGAGGGCCGGGAGCTCCACGATGGCCGACCATCCGCCGGCGCTATGACGCCGTCTCGCCGGGGATCCCGCCAGCGCCCGGTCGAGCTGGGCACGGTTTTCAGCGATCCGACCCCGCAAGCTCTCCTGCCAGGGATCGATGCCGGGCAGGACGGTGCTGAGTACGGCCTGCGCGGGCGCCGAGACCGAGAGGTGAGCGTCGAGCACGATCTCGAGCCGCGCCGTGGCCTCGTCCACGAACTCACTCGGCCCCGAGACGGCGATCCATCCGGCCTTGATCTGCGGCAGACCCGCGCTCTTCGAGAGTCCGTTCAGGCTGAAGCACAGAACGTTCGGTTGGCCGATCAGGCTGGCCGTCTCGTGGGACTCGGGCCCCAGCGTGTAGTCGGCGAACACCTCGTCGCTGATGAGTGCGAGGCCGCGGTCCCGTGCGAGGGTGATGACGCGGGCTCGCTCCGCGCGATCGAAGACGGAGCCGGTCGGGTTGTTGGGAGAGACGAGGATGATGGCTCGCGTTCGCTCGGTCACCCTTGCCTCGATGTTCCCGGAGGGCAGATGCCAGGTGCCATCGTAGCCGAGCGCGTAGGGCACGAGCTTCAGATCAGCGAGGTCGGCGAGGTGATCGAAGAGCGGATAACTCGGGGTGGGTACGAGGATCTCGTCCCCCGGATCCGCCAACAACCGAAACAGATGGCCATAGGCCTCGCTGGTGCTCGCCATGAGCAGGATGTTCTCGGCGCAGATCTCGAGCCCTCGTCGTTGGTAGTAGCTCGCGATGACGCGGCGGGCCCCGTCGCATCCAAAGGCCGAAGGCTCGTAGCGCAACACGGACGAATCCGAGAGCGCCCGCTGGATCAGCTCGGGGTTCAGCGGTGGCATCAGACGCGAGATGTTGGCGTCCGAGAGATCGATGAACTCGCGCCCGAGGCTCCGAGCCTGCTCGACGGCCACGGACCATGGGTTGGTCTCGCGGGGCCACTCGGTTCGACGCGAGAACGGCGGCCTTCGGGGGTCCGAGGGACGCATGGCCTCAGTCCTCCTCGCGTCCGTGGCCAATCTTGGAGCTCGGCTTGCGAACCCGGCGCGCTTCTTCGCTCAAGCTGCGCAGCATCTCCTCGGCCTCTGCTTTGATCTCGGGCTTCGAGGCGGCCTTCTCTTCCATGCGCGCCTGGCTCTCAATCGACTGCTTGGCTGCGGTCTCGACCACACGCAACTCGACCTTGCGCCGCGTCCGGCGCAATCGCTCGCGGAGTCGCTTCCAACCCTTGCTGGCCGAGGGCGGGGGTAGCCCACGGTGTCTCTGAATCGCGACGAAGCTGAGATACGCGAGGTAGCCAAAGAGGAACGCCACGAACGGGCTGTCGAGAACGAAGAGGCCAACCACGACCATGATGGCGCCCGCGACGACCGAGACCCACAGGGAGTTGCGGGTGCCGCGCTCGGGGTCACGCGAGCGGAGCAGCTCTTCAGCGACGTGGGCCCCATCGAGCGGGTGCACAGGGATGAGATTCACGAGGCCCCAGCCCGCGTTGATGTAGAGGAGATCGGCGATCACGAGCTGCAGCGTGGGGGAGGGCAACGCCGCGCCGTTGCCGATGGCGAGCCCGAGCAGGTGCGTTCGGTAGCCAAGACCAAGCACCAGCCCCACGAGCAGCAGCGCGAATAGAAAGCCAGCGCCAGGTCCGGCGAGCGCGATGAGGATGCGCTCCCGCCGCGACTGAGAGCGAAGACCAAAGTCGGCGGCCGCGAGCCCGCCCATGCCGTGCAGCACGATGTGGGGGGACAGACCGTAGCGACGCATGAGCAGTGCGTGGCCCAGCTCGTGAACGAGGATGGAGACGAAGATCGCGCCGACCCAGACGAGGATGGTTGTCGGCGTGGAGGGACCTCCGATCGCGAACAACACGGTGATGATCCAGAACGCCGGATGGACCCGGACGGGCATGCGCCCCAGGTTGAAGCTGAGGTCGTACTTCGATCGGGCTGGCTCCTCGAACAACACGGCTGGATCTCGGTGGGGACCGCGCCGATCCTAGCAGACCGAGACCGCCTGGCGAGGCCCTCCTCGGCCCCGGGTTTACGGGGGTCGAGTTGCGGGATGGCGCGGGCGTCGTTACAAGGCCTTCGTGAGCTCCAAGCTTTCGGTCTTGGTGGTGACGAACCTCTTTCCCAGCAACGCTGATCCCGGCTTCGCGCCCTTCAATCGGCAGCAGTTCGCCCACCTCGGTCGCCTCGCGGACCTCGAGATCTATGGCGTCGTCCCATGGCGACTCGGCCGCTACTACGGAGCGGGGCCGGTCGGCTCGGTGGCGGCGGAGGAGCGGATCGATGGTCTGCACGTCGTCCACCCTCGGTATCCGGCGCTTCCTGGACTGCCGTCGCTGAACGCGACCTTCATGAGCGCCGCGCTCCTGCCTCGGCTCCTCCTCGAGCGTCGGCGTTACGACGTCATCCTCGCGTCCTACGTTTATCCCGACGGCTGCGCCGGCGTGATGCTCGGTAAGGGGCTGGGGCTGCCGGTGGTGGTGAAGGCCCACGGCAGCGATCTCAACCGAGTGCCGGGGGACCTTCCGGCCCGCCTGCAGATCAAGCGCTTCCTTCCTCAGGCGCAACGGGTCGTGGCGGTGAGTCAGAAGCTCGGCGAAGTGGCTCTGGGGTTTGGTGTCGCGAAAGACCGTCTTCGGGTGGTCTACAACGGCGTCGATCGCGATCGTTTCCGTCCCACGGATCGCACGGAGGCGAGACGCAAGCTCTCTTTGCCCACCGAAGGGGAGCTGGTCGTGTATGTCGGCACCCTGGCGGAGCACAAAGGCGTGCTCGATTTGCTGCAGGCCGCGGCGCTCCTTCGAGAGAAGCGGCCCCAGGCGACCGTGGCCTTTGTGGGGGATGGCGAGCTCGCGGGCCAACTGCGCAGCGCGGCCGAGCGCGCGCACGGTGGTCAATTGCTCGTCGTGGGCCGGGTGAGCCACGACGAAGTTGCAACTTGGATTGCAGCCTCCGATCTCCTCACGCTCCCGAGCTGGAACGAAGGTCTGCCCAACGTCATCCGCGAGGCGCACGCCTCCGGCCGCCCGGTGGTGGCCACGCGGGTCGGCGGCATCCCCGAGACCATCTCGTCGCCGCTGCTCGGTGAACTCGTGCCCGCGAAGGCGCCGCTTCTGCTCGCCGAGGCCTTGGCGAGGGAGCTCGCGGCGGGCCCAAAGTCTGCGGAGGCGATCGTGAGCGCAGGCTTGGTGTCGAGCTGGGAGGAGAGCGCCCAGGCAATGCTTCGGGTCCTGGAGGAGGCGGTTTCCGCGTGAACGCGCCCGACGCGGACTTCAGATGCGAAACGGCAGGAGATCGTTGAGTCGAGCCACGGCCTGATGCATGTGTCGCCGCTTCTCCCAGTTCTCCTTGGCGCGCTCGTACACCGCTGAGTGCCGCTCGATGAGGCTCCTCCAGTTGCGCTCGCGGATCACGTAGAGGCGGCCGTTTCTTCCGAGCTGAGCGCGGAGCGCGTCATCGTCGACGAGGCGCTCGATCTGCCGCGCCAGATCGCCCACGTCCTCGGCGCGATGGATGAGCCCGGTCTCCCCGTCGCTGATGAGCTCCGTGAGGCCCCCCACGTCGGAGCCGATGACCCCCTTCTCCATCGCCATAGCCTCGAGCGGTTTCAGTGGTGTGACCAACTCGGTGATGCGTTTTCGAAGCCTCGGGTAGGCCAACACGTCGACCACCGAGTACAGCGGCTTCACTTCGGAGTGGGGCACCTGTCCTGGATGCATGATCCGATGGCCCAGGCCGGCGGACTCGGCGATCTCCCGGCAGGTCTCGTAGGTTCGACCGGCGCCCACGATGAGCCCGGCGAGGTCGTCGCGCCCGCTCTTCATGAGTTGCACGAGCGCCTGCACCAGAAGTGGCACCCCTTCGAACTCAGCGAAGGTCCCGATGTACGAGACGACCTTCTTGCCCGCGAGGCCGTACTTACGCTCGATCTCCGGGTCACGCGCCATGGGCACGAAGCGGTCGACCTCGACCCCGTTGGGCACGACAAAGACGTCGTCCGGGTGAAGCCCGCGCAGGATGAGCTCGCTCTTGATGCCCTCGCAGATGCCGATGAGCGCGTCGACGTTCTTCGCGAGCTGGGTCTCGGCGGCCTGAATCACGCGATACTTGGGCGAGCCCTCGCGGTTTGTGCCCGCATCGACCGCCGCGTCCTCCCAGAAGGCGCGGATCTCGTAGACCACTGGAATGCCCAGCTGCCTCGCGGCGAGGAAGGCCGGGATGCCCACCATGATGGAGCTGTGCGCGTGGATGATGTCGGGCCGCTCGCGCTCGGCGACCTCCATGATCCGACGCCGTAGTTGGTTGACTTCGAGTCCTTCGGAGAGGCCCGGGCGCGTTTCGATGGGCGCGAGCAGCGGGTTCTGCTCGGCTCGGTTCGTGCGGTGATAACGAACCTCGTCGAGCACCTCCATCGAACACCCGGTGGGGTTATCGTGGCGACCCGAGGTGAGAACGACCGGATCGAATCCCAGCGCCCGCTGGTTGTTCACGATGTATCGGCTTCTGGACGTGTAGCCGGCGAGCATCGGTATCGAGATGTCCAGAACCTGAAGGACCCGCATCGCGAGCACCTCTAGCAGAGGCAGGACCGAGGGTCAGCCGGCTTCGTGTGCTTCGAGAACGGAGCGAACGCGAGAGAGCAGGCTCGTCGGGGTGAAGGCCTTGGGTAAAAAGACCGCGTTGGGCCCCAGAGCCAAGTTCGCGATGACCTCGGGCTCGGAGTAGGCAGACATGTAGATCACCTTGGTGCTCGGCGACATGACTCGAAAGCGCTCGGCGAGTTCTCGCCCGCTCATCTCGGGCATGACGACGTCGGCGACGAGCAGATCGAAGGGCTCCTCTTCGGCCTCACAAAGAATGAGAGCCTCGGCCCCGCTTCTCGCTTCGTGGACGTCGAAGCCCCCGCGCACCAGGACGCGTTTGATCGCCCGTCGAACCAGAGGTTCGTCGTCGGCTATCAAGACTCGAGTCGGCTTGTTCATCGTGACTGCTCCAACCCCCGCGTTGTCGCCCAGAAGCCTTGCGCTTCCAAAGTAGGGTAGTTCAAGACCGGAGTTCCGGGGAAGACTAGAGAGAAGGCCCAGGTAGGGTGAGGTCAGCCCAGAGGGGACATCAGAAGTCCGCTCGGGAGCTTCGGCACGAAGTAGGTGCTCTTCTGAGGCATCACTTCCCCGCTCTCCGCCACGTGAATCACTTCGTCCATCTTCGTGGGATTCATGAGGAAGGCGAGCTGGACCTCGGCTATCTCTCGGGGCGCGGCGAAGGCATCGTTCCAGGCCTTCGAGTAGCGCAAGTTCGATTGCGCGGCCTGCGCGGCTTGGTCGATCCCGAGTCCGCGCTCGAGGACCAGCCCGTGTAGGACAGACACGTCGAGGTCTCGAAGCGCTGGATGCGCGGGCAGGTCCGCCCCCGCCGCCGGATCCGCGTCCTTCCGCCGGACGAGCAGATGCCGCGCCTCCCTACTCACCATCACGAAAGCGTTCCCCGTTCGGCCGGCCTCATCCAGCGCAGCAAAGGCCGCGGCCGGATCGTCGCCGAGAGGGCGGAGCTCGAAGTCTCGGCTGAGCTTCTCTGCCAGCGCGGCGAGGTCGAGCCCCGCGATCCCGTGCACCAAGCGATGGGTGGGGAAGATGACCATGCCGGGGTCTTCCACCGCCGCCGCGAACATCAAGATGTGCTCGTAGGGGGCGTTGGGATCGATCGTTCCCGCGGCTTTGCGACGCTCGTCGCGATAGGCGAGTCCGGTCTCGTAGCGGTGGTGTCCATCCGCGATGTAGAGCTTCTTCGCCCGAAAGGCTTGCTCGAGCTCCCTGAGTCTCGCGGGATCCGTGATTCGAAAGAGCTCGTTCTTTACGCCATCGAGCGTGCCGGTCGCGATCGGCGCTTCGCTGCGCGCGCGTTCCAGTCCAGCACGCACCGTTCCGTCTGGGTCTTGGAAGGCGCCAAAGATCGAAGAGAGGTTCATGCGCGTGGCGCGGTAGAGGCGAAGCCGGTCTTCCTTCGGGCCCTTCAGGGTGCGCTCGTGGGGCATGATGGGGCCCTCGCCGAATCGCGTGAGACGTGCCCGGGAGAAAAAGCCAGTGCGCGTTCTGGTCTTGTCGTCGGGTCCCACGAAGGTCTGGGCCAGCACGTAGAACGCGGGGACTTCGTCATCTCTGAGCACCCCCTCGGCGCGCCACTCCGCGAGAAACTGAGCGGCCCTTTCATACACCGAGTTCGGTCCGTCCCCTTTGGCGGGCCGTCCGTGGTCCACTCGCACGACGTTATGCGGGCTTTTTGCATAGAGCTCCTCCCTTCGCGCGTCGGAGATGACATCGTAGGGCGGTGCGAGGACCAAGGAGAGATCTGGGTTCGGGCCCAAGTCGTAGCGGACCGCGTGAAATGGGCTGATATCGACCATCCTCGGGCTCCCCTAAGGCCTTCCGATGCAGTCGTAGTGGAGGCCCATCTTCTTCATCTTGGCGGGCTCGAAGATGTTTCGGCCATCGAAGATGTAGGGCTCCTTCAGCTTCTCTTTGATCATCTTCAGGTTTGGGCGCCGGAACTCGTTCCACTCCGTCACGATGATGAGCGCGTTCGAGCCGTCGCAGCATGCGTACTGGTCCTCGACCAGGCGGATGGAGTCACCGAAGATTTGCTTGGCGTTCTCGTGCGCCTCGGGGTCGTGGGCCACGACGGTCGCCCCGCGAGCGAGCAGCCCCTCGATCAACGTGATCGCCGGCGCCTCGCGCATGTCGTCGGTCTCGGGCTTGAAGGCGAGCCCCCAGACCCCGAACTGCCGGCCTTTGAGGTTCTCGCCAAAGGCCTTGACCACCTTCTCGACCAGCACCTTCTTCTGGCGGTCGTTCACCTCGCGCACCGCACGCAAAACGGTCAAAGGCGCGCCGAACTCCTCGCTGGTCTTCATGAGCGCGCGGATGTCCTTGGGGAAGCAGCTTCCGCCGAAGCCTGCCCCGGGAAACAAGAAGGAGCTGCCGATTCGGGGGTCGCTTCCGATGCCCGAGCGCACCCGAGCGACGTCCGCGCCCACCTTCTCACAGAGGTTGGCGATCTCGTTCATGAACGAGATGCGCGTAGCGAGCATTGCGTTGGCCGCGTACTTGGTCATCTCTGCGCTGCGCAGGTCCATGAACACCATGCGGTTCGAGGTGCGGTTGAAGGGGGCATAGAGATCGGTCATGACCTCCTTGGCCTCTTCGCTGTCGCAGCCCACCACGATGCGGTCGGGCTTCAGGAAGTCGTCGACCGCCGCGCCCTCCTTCAAGAACTCGGGGTTGGAGACCACGTCGACCTCGATGTCGGTGACGTTGGCGATGGCCTGTTTGATCTTCTCGCCGGTGCCGACGGGGACCGTGGATTTGGTCACGACCAAGATGGGCTGTGTGAGGGCTCGGCCGATCTGCTCCGCGACCGCCACGACGTGGCTGAGATCGGCGCTGCCGTCTTCGTCGGCGGGCGTGCCGACGGCGATGAACGCCACCTCGGTCTTCTGGATGGCCTTCGCGAGGTCGGTGGTGAAGCTGAGTCGGCCCTTCTCGACGTTGCGTTGGATGAGCTCAGGCAGGCGAGGCTCGTAGATGGGGACCTCGCCGCGTCTGAGCATCTCGATCTTCTGGGCATCCTTATCCACGCAGGTGACTTGATGCCCGGTCTCCGCGAAGCAGGTGCCGGCCACCAGGCCGACGTATCCAGTTCCAACGACGGTGAGTTCCATGTCTTCTCCTAGCGCGAAGCCTCCGCCTCCAAGGGGGGAGGGGGCTCGCTGAGCAAAGTGGTGTTCTGGCGGAGCTCGGTGACCTTGAGGCCGAGCTTCCAGGTGGCCAGGAGCCCGAGCAGGGTCCCCGGCACGTAGTGAATGAGGTGCATCGCAATGGCGTAGGCGGGGGCGATGGGCTCACTGATCCCATAGAGGCCCACCGCCGAGATGACCAAGGCCTCGTAGACGCCGACGAAGCCCGGCGCGGAGGGCGCGGTGATGCCGAGGGTCAAGATGGCCATGACCAGCGCCAGGCCCAGCAGCGGTATCGAGAGCCCAAAGGCGTTTTGGGCCACCCAGTAGACCAGCACCTCCACAGCCCAGATCACGAGCGAGAGCCCGAGCACCGAGACCACCGCTCCGATGCTTCGAAGCGGTCGAAACCCATGCGCGAGCTTGGCCACCAGGGTCGTGAGCTTGAGCCCGATGCCAGGCGGCAGCGGCTTCGTGAGCCACGCGACGAGCCGGAGGGTGTGTTCTTCGAAGAACGCGACGCCAGCGGCGCCCGCGAGCGCGCCGAAGAAGACGAGGCCCATAAGCGCGCCCACGGCGCTCACCCATGCGGCCTCGGGCGGGGCGACCAGCAAGACGAAGAACAAGAAGCCCACGACGGTGAGGCCGTCGAAGACGCGTTCGAGCAGGATGTTGGAGAAGGTGGTGGTGACCGAGATCTTCTCGCGCTTACCGAGCACAAACGCGCGCACGACATCGCCCAGGCGTGCGGGCATCAGGTTGTTGGCCATGAAGCCGACCAGGAAGACCTCGGTGGCGAGCACACTCGAGATCGGTTTTACGTCTCGATAGAGGATGGCCCAGCGAAGACCGCGCAGCGGAAAGAGCGCGATGTACAAGAGCGCTGCAAGCGCCATCCAGCCCGGCTTCGCGAGGCTGAGCACGGATGCGACCTGCTTCACGTCGAAGCGAGAGAGCAGATACAAAAGCAGCCCGAGCGAGAGAAGAATACCCAGCCAGGAGACGATTTTTGCGCGCATGGTCTCAGCTCAAGACCCGCAGGGTGGGGCGCGGCTGGGCGCCGGAGCTCGGCTCGCCCCGGGAAAGCCTCGCCGCTGCGCTGGCTTCGAGCCGCGCGTGTGAAGGACGCATGGGGGCCTTCTTTAGGACCTGTGTCATCTCGCCCGAGAGGTCGTAGTCGTAGGCTTCGGTGATCTCCACCTCCACGATGTCGCCGGCGCCCACCTCCGGGAAGTCGACCGCGTTGCCGAGGTACACCGTACCGTCGACCTCTGGGGCCTGTCCTTTGTGACGGCCTTCGAGGAGCAGCTCGCTCTCTTCCGAGACCCCGTCGACGAGGACCTCGAGCTTTCGCCCGACGTAGCGCTCCATCTTCTCTTGGGACTTGTCCCGCAGCAGCTCCATCAGGGTGTGATACCGCTCCTCGATGAGCTCGGGCGCGATCTGATCGGACAGGTCGTGCGAGGGCGTGCCCTCCTCGCGGGAGTAGCGGAAGACACCGACGCGCTCGAAGTCTTCGGCGCTCACGAAGTCGACCAAAGACTGAAAGTCTTCGTCGGTCTCACCGGGAAATCCGACGATGAAGGAGCTGCGCATGACCACGCCGGGCACGTGACGGCGGATGTCCCCAAGCAGCTTCTCGATGAAGCTCCGCGGACGTCCGCGGGCCATGCGTTTTAGCACCGGGTCGGCGATGTGCTGAAGCGGCATGTCGATGTAAGGGACGATCTTTGGTTCCTCGGCAAGCGCGCTGAGGAGCGCCTTGGAGAACGGGCGAGGGTAGAGATAGTGCAGGCGAATCCACTCGACGCCGCTCACTCCGCCCAGCGCGCGCAGCAGATCAGCCAGACGAACCTTGCCCTCCTGATCGTAGCCGTAGCCGGTGAGATCCTGCGCCACGAGATTCAGCTCGACGACGCCGCGCTCGGCGAGGGTCTCCGCCTCGCGCACGAGGTCCGCGATGGGTCGGCTGCGCTGGAGCCCGCGTAGCTTGGGGATGATGCAGAAGGTGCATTTCTGATCGCAGCCTTCGGAGATCTTCACGTAGGCCGAGTGCGGCATGAAGGTGTTGACGCGAGGGGTGGTGGCGGAATGGAGAAAGACAGGGTCCTTCACGCTCACTCGATGGCCCGAAAGCTCCTGTGTGGCGCGGCGGGCCACGTCGGCGATCGAGTCGTACTCGCCGTTGCCGAGGAGCACATCGATCTCCGGGATCTCGGCTTCGAGCTCCTTCGCGTACCGCTGGACCAAGCAACCAGCGACGATGAGGCGCTGACAGCTTCCGGCCGATTTGTAGCCGGCCATCTCGAGGATGGTGTCGACGGACTCCTTCTTGGCGTCCTCGATGAAGCCGCAGGTGTTGATCACGATGATCTCCGCCTGCTCGGGGTCCGGGGTGACCGAGAAGTCGGCGTCCATCAGGTGGCCCAGCAAGATCTCGGAATCGACCCGGTTCTTGGGACAACCCAGCGAAACGAAATGGATGCGGCGCGAGGCTTCAGTCACGCGAGCCGGGACGCTACGGAGCGGGATCGGGCCGGTAAAGTGAAAACCGGGGACGGGTAGGTTGAGGTCCGACCCGCCTCGGGTTTACCTCGGGCCTAGCTCGGCTTCTGGGTCTTTTCGACCTCGTCCTTGAGCTGATGATAGGCCTTCTTGAGCTCGCTCATCACCGAGGTGGCGGCCTCGCTGAGGGCGGCCTCGGACTTCTCCTCGAAGCTCTTCAGCTTCTGCTCCATCTCGGGCCAGCGGTCTTCGAGCTTGTGCCAGGCGTCTTGGAACTCGCGCTTGCCCAGGTTCGCCTGAACCTTGAGCTCGTCGCGCATCTTTTTGAGCTCTTCGAGTTCTTTTTTCCAGGTCTCTTTGAGGTCGTTCATGCCCGGGTGTTTCTGCACGCGACGTGCCGCGTCAAGGGCTTGGGGCGTTCAAGAAGCGGCGCGCGGAGATCGGCAGATGATGACCGCCGTCCAACCGAGATAACGAAGCGGCGGAAAGACCGAGAACAACACGTCATCCACGGACTCGAGCACTCGGAGCGCTCGATCCTTGAAGGGTTCGAGGCGCGAAACATATGCGCTCGGCAAGGAGAGCAGCGAAGCCAAGACGAAGCTCTCGACCTCCACCACCTCGAAGTGTCGCTTCAGGATCTCGATGTCGACCGGCTTGAGCGGGTGTTCGAACTCGGTGCGCATGCTCGGCGTGAACCGCCGGTACACCAAGGCCGCTGGGTTCCAGGCCATGGGCTCGAGCATGACGACCCGGCCGCCCGGCGCCAGGGCTTTTGCCCAGCTCGAGGCCGCGCGCTCCACGTCGAGGTGATGCAGCACTCCGCTGCACGCGATGAGATCGAAGCTCTCTCTCTCGAAGCTGAGGTTCTCGGCGTCCATCACGAGCGCGCTCGCACGGTCGGCCAGACCCTCGTCCGCGATGCCTTCGTTCAGTCGTCGGATGGCTTCGTCCGCGATGTCGATGCCCACGACCTTGGCGGCGCCACGCCGGGCCATCGGGGTGACGCCACCTTCGGAGCAACCCACGATCAGCACGCGCTTACCGTCGACGTCTCTGAGCTCCTCCTGGTAGCGCTCGCGAGCCCGCTCGGCCAGGTAGTAGAAGCGGTTGCGGGCCTCGGTGTCGTGACCGATGCGTACGCGCTCGTTTTGAAACTCGGCCTCCGCGCGGAGACGGTCGTCGGTGCTGCTCATGGCCGGCGCATCATAGGCCGATCGGACCCGCGCAGCGCAAGCTCTTCGGTAAACAACGCCTTGACTTCGCGGACGATGGGTTCGAGAGCTACGCGGTGCTGAAGCGGCTCGTGGGCTATGCCGCGTACATGGCTGGTACGACCTCCTTCGTCAGCCTGATCACCTTTGCGGTGAGCCTCCTGGGATTCAAGACCCGCTCCAAGGACTCCGTCGGCGACTACTACACTTATCTCCTGATCTATGGCGTCACGCAGGCGCTCCTCATCTCCGGGGTCAACTCCACCGTGCAAAAGATAGGGGCGGAGGCCGAGGAGAACCGCTTGCGCTTTGCCAAGCTGGCTTATCTCGGCTTCGCGATCATCACGCTGGTCCTCTCGCTCGTCGGGATCGCGGTGGGGCTCAGTCTGCGCTGGAGCTACGGTCTCGCGTTCCTCGGCGCGCCGTGGATCGTGGTGTGGTGGTGGGCGCAATACATCTTGCGCTCGAACCTCGACTACCGGCGCGAAGCACGGCTCATCATCTTTGCCTCGCTCTCGACCTCTCTTCTTCAGTTGGCCTTCTTGACGCTCACCACCTACGCGGACGCGCTGATCTACGGTGACGTCATTGCCCTCGTTCTTTCCGGGGGCTTCGCGCTGTACGTGATCAAGCTCGCAGTGGGCGTGTCCGTGCTCCAAATTCTGCGGACGCCACTTCCGCGGGAGTTCTTGAAGGAGAGCTTCCAATTCATGGTGCCGCTCTGGCTCTCGGGCCAAGTCTTCACGCTGAACTCGCATCTATCGGGCGCGCTGATTCGGGCCAAGGTCGGCGCCGCGGGCATGGGGGCCTACGGGGTCATGCAGACCTTGTATGGCTTCGCGAACAAGCCACTCGAGTTCTTGAAGTCCGCCTCGCTCCCCGGCCTGGTTCAGGAGAAGTCCGACAAAGCGACGCTCTATCGGGAACTGCTGCGCATCTTGTTGGTCGTGTACCCATTACTGGTCGTGGGTGTCGCCGCGACCTCGCCTCTCATCTTCGTGCTCACCGGTATGGCGGACAAATGGCCGGAGGTGCCGCTCATGCTCTTTGCGTCCGCGCTGGGCGCCCCGGCCTACGCGCTCGAGATGGTGGCGAACCAGTACGCCATCGCGCTCGGCCGCCCGCGCATTCAGCTCTATGCGCAGATCACGCAGGCCGCGGCGCTGCTGATCGTGCTGTATCCCGCGGTCCACTACTACGGCATCTACGGCGCGCTCGTCGCCAGCTCCTTTACGACGGTCCTCCACGCGCTCGCTTACGCGGTCATGCTCTGGCGCATCGACAACGCATCGATGAAGACCGGGCTGCGTTGGATGGCTTACACCACGGTGGCGACGGGCGCCTGCGGCTACCCCGTGTATCTGTCGCAGAGCTACGAGCACGGCTGGCTCGTGGGCATCCCCATCTCGTTCGGATGGCTCCTTTTTTGCGTGGCGGTGAGGATGGTGAGCCGAGAGGACTTTCGAAGGGTGCAGCGCGCGGTTGCGGGGCTGCGCCGCCGCTGAGCGCCCGAGAAAATCGGACCCCCGCGGGGAAGATTTATGCGACCCCGATCTGGACGGTCATTTTCGGCGGGTTGCTGCCTGAACTGGGCCGGCCCGTGGACAAACCGGAGTCGGCTGCATACATTCGCCGCATGGATGATCTTTGGCCATCGATCGCTGGGCACCTCGAACGCTGGCGAGGTTCGGAACCGCTCGCACTCACGCCGGGAATTCGGCTGCTCGAGCGCGGTCTCGAGCTCGTCGGCCCCGAGGACGCACCCGATCCCGCACGATGGGCCCAGGTGCTCGACGCCGGCACCGGAGCTCTGGCCCGGCTCGTCGAGCTGTCCCACGACTCCGACGCCACCGTCGCTGAGGCCGCGAGTGACCGGGCCGCAGTCCTGGCACCACTGCTCACCAAAATGGCCGGGGAGTCGACCCAAAAGCTCGCGCGAATCTGGAGGTCCGCATGAAGATCTACCCCTCACACCTGCAAGACCGTGTCGCAGACGTCGGTGGAGAGCTGCGGAATGCGGAACGCATCAGCCCCTCCGCGAGTATGGCGATCGACGACCCCACGATCGATCGTGCAATTCGAGATGCAGCCGAGAGCATCGCACAGAGCATTCTCGCGGGCCGGACCAAGCACCGCGATGTCGACTTCGAGTTCACTGTTCGGGGCTGGATATCCGATGCCGTCAAGCAGTGGCCCGCCCGGGACGCCGAGAAGGTCTGGCAGTTCGGAGACGGTCATCAGCTTCAAGACAAGCTCGAGGCAGCGTTGACTCAGAAGCTCGCCTCGGCAGGCTTCAAGTCTGAGCGCATCGAATACTCCCGGGACAACATGGACCAGCTTCTGGAGCTTCGCGTTCGCGGAGTTCAGCCCGTGCCCGCCGAGCCAAGCGCGCGCGCGGTCCAGGCGACCGAGGGCCCGAAAACGAGCGCGACGATCACCGATCTCCACACCGCCAAGAATGTCTTGGCTTCTGCTTCATCGCTGATGGATGAGGCGGCTCTTACTTTCGGCAAGCACTACGAAGAGGCATTCCGTCGCGGATACCTGTCTCGCGCTGACCCAAAGCTGATCCACACGGTGACGGTCTCCCTCGAGAAGGCGGCGGCCCAGCTCTCCAAGGTTCGCCTGACCCCCGAGCTCGGTCGGGCTGTCGGCCTCGACGCTGAGCTGAAGGCCGTTCAGCAGTCGTACGTGCGCCTGATGTACGGGCTCATCGACGCACCGAACCTCTATTCCGATGCGCTCGAGGCCGATCGCAAGCTGAAGCCGCTCTCGGAGGGCGGCAGGCCGACCGGGTCGGCGATCGAGAGAATCATGAGCCAATTCTCCGCGACGAAGAAGCTGCTCAAGGGAGAAGCGGTCGGCGGCTACGAGCGTCGTCTTCAGCAGGCCCTCGTGTCGCTCTACGACAACGCGCCGATTTTCGCCTCCGGCCGTCGAGATAAGCTTCCGGCGCACGGGGTCATCGGGAAGGCCTTCTCCTTTGCGACGCCGGAGATGGTGGCCGATCCCAAGCAAGCCGCGGTCCTGGCCGGGCTGGGCGCGCAGTTTGAGAATGCGGCCAACGCGGAGGCGGCCGGACAGTACGAGCGAGCGAAGTCCGGCCATCGACACGTGGCCTTCGAGCTGCTCCATCACTTTGGCCCATCCATGGTCACCGCCGAAGCGCTCATCCGCCTGGGCGATTTCGAGGAGAGTTTCGGTCGCAACGACAAAGCTTCCCGAGTGCACGTCGCGGCGATGCAGATCATGAAGGAGCACCTGCCGGACAATCACGTGCTCATGGTGGAGACCGCGAAGAAGCTCGAGCGGACCGGGACCGCCTGGCTGAAGAGCCTCGATCCGGATGGGTCCAAGCCCATGCCCTACAAAGCGCGAGGCGCGAACGCGACTGCGGATTCGGTGCGCGAAGCGCTCAAACTCGACGCCATACTTGCTCAAACCCGGACCACGGACGCCGGGCCAGCGAAGGCCAGCGCCGAGGCGTGGAAGAGCGGTCTGGAAGGCGCGAAGCCGGGTGAGAACTTCAGCTGGCAGGCGAAGACGGAGCGGGAATCCTGGCTGTACAGGCAGGTGCACTACGGGATCTGTGGGCCCATGAGCATCTAGGCTCGCCCTTTCGCGTACGGACCGAGTGTCCCTCGTGCATGATCAGCGGCCCTGTGAGCCCGGACCCTCCGCTCGTGTTCGTCGCTTCAGCGCGACAATCCGCGTTCGCTGAATTACAGCATAATTCGGTTGTCTGGATCGGGTAGTCATGATCAACGATGACGATGCCTCCTCCGCTGTCTCTCGATCTCCGCTCTCGGATTCTCAAGGCGTACCTTGCCGGCGAGGGGTCCTTTGTCCG
>WYAZ01000076.1 GCA_011526105.1 Deltaproteobacteria bacterium
GATCGGGGTCTCATCGAGCACCCCATCGACCTCGTACCAGACTGCGCCGGCCGGGCTGTAGCCAAGCGGCAAAGCCTTGGGCAGCGACTGACCGTCGAGGACCGCAGCGGCGAGCAGACCACCCGCGACCACCGCGTCCGGTGGGAAGCTGAGCTCGATGCGACCATCCACGTCCTCGAAGCTCGAGCCTTCGGGGAAGATCGGGCCGAAGAGATCCACGAGAGGGGCCAGCTTGGGCACCGGTACCCACGTCACCGATTGCGCGCTCAAGGCCACGTCGCTGAAGGTCGGCACTCGGCCGAACACACGGAACGTCCACCGATAGTCTCCGCTCGATCCGCCGCCGAGCGCCGCCAAGCCCGAGCTTGGATCGCTGCTCGAGACTCGCGTGCCGTCCGGGCCGTCTTCTTCGACCAGCGCCCCACCCAGCGGTCGACCGTCGGTGCCGAGCACGTGCGCCCAACCCATGGACGCGCACCGAGCCTCCGGGCTCGATGGACCACACGGAGCCGCGTTTGCGGTCACCGTAATGGTGTAGTTCTGGTCCGCAAAGGCGCCGATCTCGTCCGTGGCTCGAATGACCACCGCGTGCGCCCCGATCTGGGAAGTTCCAGGCACCCAGCTCACGGCTCCAGTGAGACCGTCCACGCGCAAACCAGGCGGACCAAGCGGGGCCGAGTAGGTGATTCGAGCCCCAGCATCCGGGTCCACGGCGATGGCAGCGTAGGCATAACGCGTGTTCTCGACCGCGCTCAGCACCGGGGCGCTGATGAACGACGGGGCGTCGTTCACATCGAGCACGGTGATGGTGAAGCTCTGCAGATCGAGCGCACCCGCCTGATCATAGACGAGGAGCATCACGCCAAAGTCGCCTACCTGGCGCGGACCGGGGCGCCAGGTGATCTCGCCGGTCTCGGGGTCAATCGCCATGCCCGGGGGCGCGAGGTCGAGCTCGAAGCTGAGCATCTCGGGCACGTCCGGATCAAAGACGACCGGGGCGTAGGTGTAGAGCTGATGCTGAACCGCGGTCACCGGCGGCTCGCTCATGAAGACCGGCGCGTCGTTCACGTTGAGCACGGTGATGGTGAAGCTCTGCGTGGCGCTTAGGCCGCCGCCGTCGGCAACCCGGAGCGTGACCGGATTCGCGCCGATCTGAGACGAAGCCGGGGTCCAGCTCACTCGGCCGGTCGCGGGATCGATGATGAGACCTGCGGGACCAGCGACGACGCTGTACGTGAGGACATCGCCCGCGTCCGGGTCGCGCGCTTTCGCGAGATACACGTAGATGAGGCCTTCGGTGGCGGTGGTGGGCGCGCTGGACGCAAAGGCTGGCGGGTCGCTTACGTCTGCGACCTGCACGCGGTAGCTCTGAGTGGCGGACGCGCCCGCTTGGTCCGTGACGCGGATGCGAACGTCGAAGCCCCCGACTTGGGTGCTCGAAGGCGTCCAGCTCACCGCTCCCGTGGTGGAATCGATGCTCATGCCGGCGGGCGCCAGATCCAAGGCGAAGCTCAGCGTGTCGCCGGCATCCGGGTCCGTGGCGACGACGAGGTAGCTGTACGCTTGGCCTTGGGTGGCCGCCGTGATCGGCGTGCTCGTGATCTCCGGTCGGTCGTTCACATTCTCGACGATGATCTGGAAACTCTGAGAGGCCTGGAGCCCGCCGGAGTCGGCGACTCTCACCGTGACCGAGTGGGTTCCGATCTGTTCCGACGAAGGGACCCACTCCACCAGCCCGCCGAACGGGTCGATGATCATGCCGGCCGGGGCCGCGGTGAGCGAGTAGGTGAGTATGTCCAGCGCGTCGGGATCACTCGCCGTCACCAGGTACACGTAGAGGGATTTTTCACGGGCCGAGGTCGGAGCGGTCGAGGTGATCTCGGGCGCATCGTTCGCATCGGCCACTTGAATGGTGAAGCTCTGGAAGCCCGCGAGTCCGCCACCGTCGGTGACCCGCACGCTGACCGCGGCTTGACCCACTTGGGCCGCGGTCGGAGTCCACTGAATGAGCCCGCTGCTGCTGTCGATCACCATGCCGGTCGGCGCGGAGTCCAAGCGGAAGCTGAGCACGTCTGCAACGTCGGGATCTTCAGCCACGACGGCGTAGGTGTAGAGCTCGCCCTGCCTCGCGAGCGTAGAAGCGGTGCTGGTGATGACCGGCGGTCGGTTGTCTCCGGTCACCTCGAGGGTGAAGCTCTGCGTATCGAAAGCGCCGGCGACGTCGGTCACCCGCACGCTGACCGCGTGGGAGCCCACGTCATCGCTCGACGGCGTCCATCGCAGCTCGCCGGAGGAGGCGCCCATGACCATGCCTCCGGGGCCCGCGGTGAGACTGAAGCTGAATAGGTCCCCTAAGTCCTCGTCGGTCGCTTGGACGTCGTATCGATACTCCATATCCACCGCCGCCTGCGTCACCGGAGCGGAGGTGATGACAGGCGCGTCGTTCTCGTTCGAGACGCTGAGCGTGTAGCTCTGCGTGACGAACGCGCCCGCGAGATCCGAGACCCGCACCACAACGGCGTGCTCGCCTACATCGGCGTTGCTCGGGGTCCATGCGATGAGTCCAGTGGCCGAGATGCTCATCCCGACCGACGCAGAATCGAGTGCGTAGCTGAGGAGGTCTCCTGCGTCGTCGTCTTCGCCCTGAACCTGGTAGGTATAGGCGGCGTCTTCCGCCGCAGCCAGCGCGGGCGTGGAGACGATCCGCGGGGCGTCGTTCACGTTGACGACGGTGAGCGTGAAGGTCTGGGTGTCTACCGCGCCGCCGAGGTCGGTGGCGCGAATCGTGACGGTGTGCACACCCACATCTGCATTGCTCGGAGTCCATGTCACGAGACCGAGGAGGTCGATGCTCATGCCTGAGGGGGCGGAGACGAGGTCGAAGGTGATTTGATCCTCCGGACTGTCGGTGACCACGACCTCATAGGCGTAGAGTTCGTCCTCGAGAGTGATGGTGATGGGCGTCGAGACGATGATCGGGGCCACGTTCGTGAGCACGACGGTGATGACGAAGCTCTGTTCAGCAAAGGCGCCGGCGAGATCGGTGGCACGAAGCGTCACCGGATGTTGGCCCACCTGAGCGTCGGTCGGCGTCCAGGAGACGACGCCTGCGACGTCCACGGTCAGCCCAGTGGGTCCGCTCAGAACGCTGACCACAACGACGTCGCCCTGGTCGGGATCGGCGGTCTGGGTGACGTTTTCGTAGGCCACTTCGCTCGTCGCACCGGTCCGCGGGACCGAGACGAAGACCGGCGGATCATTCACGTTGCTGACGGTGAACTCGAAGATCTGGAGCGCAAAGAGCCCGCCGGAGTCCGTCACCCGCACGGTCACCGCATGATCACCAACGTCGGCGTTGCCGGGGTACCACGTGATGAGGCCGGCGGCGTCGATGACCATCCCCTCGGGGGATTGGTCGAGGCCGTAGCTCAGGACGTCGCCAACGTCCGGGTCCTCGGCGATGAGCTGGTAGGTGTACAGGGCATCCTGCGTGGCCGTGATCACCGGCGCAGAGGTGATGAGCGGCGCCGCGTTGCTCCCGGTGACCGAGAGATAGAAGGTGTGCGAGACGCAGGCTCCGTTTTGGTCGGAGAGCAGGACGGTGACCATGTGCACGCCGGCTTGTTCGGCGGTGGGGGTCCAGCGGAGCTTGCCGTAGTAGCTCTGAATCTGCATACCGACCGGGCCTGCGACGAGCGTGTACACCAGCGAGGTGCCGGGATCGGGATCAGTGCCGGCGAAGTCGAACTCGTACTCCGCACCGACGAGCACGCTGCTCGAGGGGGCAACGGTGGTGAACACGGGGGGCTCGTTGCCTCTGGTCACGCGGAGTCGGAAGTTCTGTTCGTCGTAGAGCCCGGTCTCGTCGGTGACACGAAGTCGGAAGTCGTGCAGCCCCACCTTGTGACTCGTGGGCGAGAAGGTGAAGCGACCCGTCACGGGGTTGACCGAAGCGCCGTACGGCGGCGGGGGGATGCTGGTTCCGCAGAAGACGATGTTGGAGATGGCTTTGGCTGCGGATCCGCTCGTGCCCCCCGGATGCGTCCAGCCGCCCGTCAGTCCGCTCGAGTAAACACTCGTGCCTGCCTTGATGCTGACAAAGCCATGCGTGAGTCCACTCGTGTATTGAAAGCCAACGAATTGACCCGAGGACCCGACCTTCGGCACCCAACTCGTGATCCGAATGGAGACTCCGTCGAGCGCTCGTTCGACGTTGGGCGTTCCGATCTCGCTCCCCTCAAATTTGACGCAGGAGGAAGGTAGGGGACCCGTGTTCACCGAGCTCGGAGAAGGCAAGGAGACCTCGTAGGGCGTCATCAGCCGATACGTGGCGCTCGAGCCCGGATCGGGATCACCGTGGGTGGGCTCGTATGCGTAGACCGAGCCCACCACGACGACTCGCTCGGCGGGCGTGGTCGTAAGCACCGGGGGCTGCGGGCCCGGGACGTTGGGAGGCACGGTGACTCCGGCAGCCACGTAGTCGAAGGTCCGTGTTGCGGTCGTTTGGGCGCCGACGGCATCGGTTGCGGTGACTTCGATCGCGTTCGTGCCGGACGTGAGTTCGATGGGACCGAGGAGAAAACGCTCCTTGTGAACAACACCAAAGAGGCCCGCGGCCGAGACAATGACCGAGCCCGCGTCTTGGACCGAGCCTTCGATCCAAAGCGGAGAGTGGAAGATGGCCCCCGCCGGAGGGTTGACGACGGTCAGGATCGGGGCGGACTGGTCTTCCCCACAAGCCGCTTCGAGGTCGAAGAGCTCGAGCGCCGCGGCGGTGGGACCGGCATTGTCCGAACCATCCTCGACGTGCAGACGAACGTAGCGCACATTCGCGACGTCTCCCGCGTCCATCCCGTTGTTGCAGGAGACGAAGTGATAGGCCTCGCCGTCGTCGTGGATCGGGTGATGGTGACCATGGTGTCCGCCACCCGACCCGCCGCACCGGTACCGTCGTTGAGCGTGGCCGTGGTGGCCGTGGTGGCCGTGGTGACCCGTCCAGGCCCGACCGGAGTACTGGCAGACGACGCGCTTCTCGGTCTCCGCGTCTGTGAAGACGAGCTCGAGGCGTCCGCGACCGGCGTTGCCGGAGATCACGGGGATATCGTCGGGAATCTCGAAGCGCAGAGGCCGACAGAGGCAACGTGCGTCGTCGTAGTGGCGTCTGGGCCCATAGGTTCGGGTTGCGGTCAGCACGAAGTCATAGCAGCCGAGCGCATCGCGAGGCGCGTCGGTGTCGCAGGTCGTGCCCGCGGCCGCGAGGCTCTCGGCGACCGCGGAAACGGCGGACCGCGATGCTTCCTCGGCGCTCGGCTCACAACCCAGAAGGAGGCCCAAGACCAGCGTGTAGAGGCTGAGATGGCAGCACTTCATGACGGACCTCATGGGCACACCGGAGCGACACCGGTGAGGGTGGCCGCAGGGTCGATGCTGCACGAGCCAGCGGTGATGGCGCCGGAGTTGTTTAGGGTGCCGGTGGCGGTGACCTCCAAGGCACCGACGATGTCGAGCCGCCGGGAGGCGGGGCCGGGGTTGGTCCATGTGCCGCGCAGCCTCGTGTCACGCGCCGCGTTGACATTCGTGAGCTGCGAGGCGCTTGCCCCGGCGTCGACCTCGAGCGTGGCGAAGCGACTCTGGGTCGGCGCGTTGAAACGCACGGTTGAGGCGGCGCCCGTAAACACGGTGCGGTGATTGTCCGCGGCGGCAAAGCTCTGCTGCGTACAGGTCGTGAGCTGCTGAAAGTTGCCGCCAACGGACAACACACCTTCGCGCAGATTGCTCGGTGTGTTCGAGCAACCTGTGCCGCCGAAGTCGGCGTGTCGCATCACCACGACGACGTCCGAGACCGAGGTCATGTGGATGGGTCCTCGCGCCAGCAGATCCGTTCCCACGTTGAGCGTACGTCCAGCGACGGTGAGCGCACCGCCCTGGCTTCCATTCACGAGCAAGGTGCCGAGCATGGAGACGTCAGAGCCTAGGCTTACCGGCGCGAGCACATCGAGGTGCACGAACCCGAAGGCGGGCACCTGGGTGATGAGGTTGTCGAGGATGAGGCGGTTGCTGCTCACCGCCCCCAGGTTGGAGGGACCGAGCCCATACAGGCGCAGCTCGTTCGAGAGCACCAGGCTCGACCCCGCCTCCGTGCTGAGGCGGCCGTCTACATAGAGCGAGTTGCCCACGACGGGGACGTCCGGTTCGAGGATGAGGTCGCCCGAAGCGCGGGCATCGGAGGTGAAGGTGACGCCAGAGAGGTTTTCGACGACCACCGTCCCGAACAAGACCCGCTGGCCCGCACCCGCAGTGGTCATCCAGGGGTAGCTGAGGTCGACGGTCTGCGGCGCGAGACCGTTCAGCACGAGTCGGTGAGCCGGACCCGCGCGCAGAGAAGTCGAGAGGCAGTTCAGGTCGATGTTGCCCGCCACTCTCAGCTCGCCCGCGGTGTAGATGGACGGAGCGCCAGCCGTACACTGGTTCGTGTCGAGGAGAGAGCCCAGGACTTCGACACGCGCCGTGGGCTCGTCCATGATGACCGGCCCGTTGAGCGTGAGATTGCCGCCTACCAAGAGCGTGTGGGTGTCGACATCGACGGCTCCGAGACCGGTCGTGGCTTGCCGGTAGATGATGACGTTGCCGGGTACCGCGAGGTCACGACCGACGGTGACGAGGCCCTTGACTTCGAGATTGCCAAACTCGAACAACGGCGGAATTTCGGCCGCCGTGCTCACGACAAAGGTGCCCGCATCGAGCGCACCATCGCTCGTGGATAGGCCTCCATTCGCCTCAAAGCGCGCGACTTCGAATCCTCCGGGCGCGAGAATCTGCGTCGTCCCCTCTACCCCAACCAGACGACCCGCCCCCGCCACGACGGCGTTCGAGACCAGATTGCCCGCCACGTGGACGTCACTACCGAGGTTGAGGGAGCCCCCGACGACCTCGAGATGGTGGAACTTGTTCGCCGAGAACCCGCTGCCCGGAGACACGAAGCTCAGGCTCCTCGAAGCGGCAGATTCGAGGACGGTCCGATGTGTATCCGTCGGCGCGTAGCAGTTCGGACGCAACACCGAGAAGCTCCCGCGTGCGCGGAGCGTTCCGGCGCTCAAGATGCTCGCGCTGCAAAACGTCGGTGCGCCAATGCGCACGTCCCCCGTCACGTCCAGGGTGCCGGCAGGGTCCGTCATCTCGAGTCGACCGAAATCGATCTGAAGCTCGCCGCCAACCGAGAGGTTATGTGGCCCGAGACGCACGCTGCTGACGCTCGAGGGCAGGCGCAGGTCTCCGGGAATCGCCATCGACTGAGTCAGGTCGACAGTTCCTTCGATGGAGAGGTTGGTGATGCTGAGACCGATCGGGGGAGGACCGGTGAGTTCGAGGTCCACGACGGAGGCGCTGGCCGTGGGCGCGGCGATGAAGCCCGCGTTGAGTCGCATCGAGGACGCTTGCAGAGTCGCGCCTTCCCCCAAAGAGACGAGGCCGTCCGCGACGAGCCGGTCGGCGCTGAGGGAGCTTCCGGTCTGCAGAGTCGTGGTGCCCTGAACTCCGAGTGTGCCAGCCACGGTCACTCCTGCGGCCGCCCCGAGCTCGAGCGAGCCCGCATTTAGCCCGCCCTGGACGACCAGCGAGCTTCCGGGTTCGATCTGCAGGGCGCCATCAATCCAGATATCTGTGAGTGCGGTGACGCCGGAGGGGTTTCGAACGATCAGATCTTGGAAATTGTTGCAGCCAGACCAGGAGTAGAGCGCAGAGATAGTCTGAGGCATCTCGCCCTGCAGGATGGTCACGTGTGCGCCGGCCGCCTGAATGATGCAGGAACCCGATGTGCCCAGGTCGAGATCGCCCGAGAGCCGGAGCGTACCGGCGACCAGCTCATTGGGAGCTGGGGAGCCGAAGACGTTGCTGTATGAGCCCACCAGATCTCCGAGAATCTCGACCTCACTGTCTACATGGCTCATGTTGAGCGCGCCTCCGTTCACGAGAACGTCCCCTTCGACACGCAGCAAGTGCTCACGAACACGAAGGACCCCGTACCCGTCGAGTAGGAGGTCTCCTTGAACGGTGACGGCGCCGCTCAGTACGACATCGCCAGTCACACGGACGATCGGAAATCGTCCCCGGGCATGCGCATTGAGACCCGAGAACACGACCTCGCCGCTTCCTCGAATCTCGCCATCGTTGGCGCAGATGTGTCCGCTCACCTCCAGGGTCTGTGCACCAATATCGAGAATCGAGCCGGCTCCGAGAGCGAACCCCGCCACGGTGGCGTTCACGTCCAAGCGCACGGCATCGACCAAGCCGGGCGGAATGCTCACGCGGTCGCCGGGTCCCGGCACACCCGCGGGGAGCCAGTTATTCGGGCGCGACCAGTCCGAAGGGTCGACCACATCGGCCCCCGCCCATTCCTTGGTCGGCGGAGTCGCGAACGTGATTCGCACCGGACGTGACTGGCCGATCCCGTCCTCGGCGAAGAGCTCGATCTCATCCTGGCCAAAGTACCCAGGGGCAACCGAGTAGACGAACGATTGACCCGTCGTCGAATCGTAGAACGTCGGGGTCGAAGTGAGTACCGGCCCGAGGCCCGGTCCATAGTAGCTCGCCTCGAACAGCTCGCCGTGATCGGGGAGCCGCGACACGACCAGGCGAGCGACGACCGTGTCAAAGTCGTACACCCCGATCGGCAGCGGAGCGCTCGAGCCCGCGAGTTGTATGGACCTCTCCTCGAACACCGGAGGTCCGTAGCTCACCGCAAATGGGCTCAAAGAAACCGATGCGTCTAGCCCACGTCCACTCGCGTCGGCAGCGATGCCTGAGGTGATATCGGTGAGCGGCCAGTAGGCGTAGAGACCAGCCGCCCCAGCCGCCGGAGCGCGATGCATGCCGAGTTGGATCTGGGTGCCGGTCAAAGCCACGTCCCAGACCCGAACTTCCGCGATCAGCCCACCGTAAGCCGTGGAAGTTCGGGTGGAGGCGCCTGCGAGATAGGAGACCGCCCCGGTGACCGGCACATCCACCGCGCGCCACCCGTCCACGTAGCCTCGAAGTCGGGCGCCGTCGTAGGTGAGCGCCACGTGGTGCCAGTTGTATGGAACTCCGCCAAACGGCGCGTCGTAGGCGATACCAGAATGTTGGTCCGTCGTCAGCGCGAAAGAGAAGCGCTCCTCCACGGTATCGAACGCGATCGAAAATGCGCCGTCGCCGCTCGAGAACAGAACGGGCGGGCGCACGTCATTGTGCGGCCAGTAGTTCGGCAGGGTCCAAAGCTCGACCGTGAACGGGGACTGAATTCTGGCTGCCGCTGGAAGATTCAGCTGCGTCGTAGCGGCGAGGATGGACGTGCCGTCGCGCACAAGCCCCACGCCGGGAACGCGGTTGCCTGACAGTGGGTCGAGGTCGTCCGCATCCGAGATGCCATCCCCGTCGGTGTCCGGATTGAAGGGATCGGTTCCGAGCGCGATCTCCTGCGCGTTCGTCAGTGTGTCTCCGTCGGGATCCTCGTCCGCGTCGTCGACCCATGGGCTCGTCCATGCGGCCTGCTCGGCTCCGTTGGTGAGCCCGTCGCCATCGAAGTCGCCGTCTTCGGGCTCGAGGAGAAGGAGCTTCTCCGCCAGGCTGATTAGACCGGCGCTCGTGACGTACACGTCGGCGCGTATCGCGACGGTTCCGCTCGGTCGATCCTGAATGCTCGGAATCGGCAACTCGATCACTTCTGCGGAGTTCCTAAAGGAGCGACCGACGGGGGCGCCATCGACAAACCAGTCGGCGTAGGTGTACGGGGCTTCCGACTCCCAGAAGATCTGCGCTCGTTCGGGATAGCGCTCCACCACGCGGTCGTCGCCCGCAAGCACCATCTCGACGCGCGCCGCGGTGAAGCTCGTGACGTACTCCGTGAACGGTTGACCATTGGGACCGAGTACGAAGTTGCCCGCCGCGTCCTGGAGCGTTCCGGCCAGGCGCGCCTGGTACGTTCGACCGGGCGTGAGGCTGCTTTGCAGATTGAACCGCACCCTAAGTCCCCCATCGAAGAAGGAACGCGTGATCGCGCTGAAGATCGGCACCCCGTCCTCGGAGGCCAAAATGAACGCGCTCGCTGGCGCTGAAGCCAACGTGACCGGATCATCGAAGATGTACTCGACATAGGGGCGAAGCCGAACGTTCGTCGCACCATCCTGAGGGTCGACCGACACGATGCGCGGCCCCTCGAGGAAAGTCTCGTCGGTCGTGAAGGTGGAGGAGAACGGGACCAGCGGGTTGCCCGCGAGGTCGGTCACGCCCGAGCTGAGTGCCACCGTGTACTGCGTGGCGGAATCGAGGAGCGAGCTCGGTGTCAGGCGGGCTGTGTTGACGGCGAGCCGAGTCGCGGTGGCAGCAACAGGACCCGCGGCTGAAGTCAGCGTGAAGGTGGCGCCGCTGATGCTAGGTGCGCTCACGGCTTCCGAGAACACGACGTCCACGGTGGTGGTCGCCGCCACCGCGAGCGCTCCATTCGCAGGACTGACGGACGTGACCTGAGGTGAGGTCACGTCGAGCACATTGATGGTCCGAAGCGTCGTGGTCTCGTTGCCCGCCGCATCAGCTGCCCGGACAACGACCTGTATTGTTCCGCTGCCCGTGATGGTGGGAGGTACGACAAAGCTAAAGCTCCGAGCGTAGTTCGTCTGCGGAACGCTGAGAGGCCCGCCGTCGGCGGTCTCGACCAGCCCGGTGGACTCCATGGTCAATAGGGTCGCGCCGAAGACGTCCGTCACTACGACATCCAGCACGACGGTGTCCCCAGGCACGACCGACGCAGGGCTCGTCACGAGGAGCGTAGGCGCCGTGCCGTCGGCGACCGGAATGGAGACCGGGCCGAAGTTGGACGTGGCCCCGGAGTTGTCTTCCGCCTCCGCATTCACGAGGACTTCGAGGCCGGGCCCGAGGGCGCTGGAGAGCGTGCCCGAGAAGAGCACCAGGCTCGTGTTCAGCTCCGTCCGATCCGCGGTGAGCGCACCGCTCAAGCGAGCTCGAATCCGAGCGATCGCCCCGTCATCGATGGCATCGACGCGGAACGCATAGCTCTGCCCCGTCCGGAGGGGGCCGCTGGTCGGATTGATGCGCACGAGCGACAGGACCGGTGGCGAATTCACGCCCACGACGAAGTCGGCCTGAAACCACTGGCCAAAGTTTCCGAAGCGGTCGACGCCGCGCGCATAGAGCCGCAGCGGTCCCGCATCCGTCAGAAGAATCGGCACACTCGCTAGGTCGATGGCTGCCGACAAGATGGTCGACAGGTCCTTCGTGAGCTGGACCTGGACCCCAGGTTCCGCAGAAAGGAAGGTCGGCCGGAAACGCGCGACGGTGCCTTGAATCAGCGATGAGCCGGTCTCGAGCTGAAGACCCGTCACAACCGGACCCTCGGTATCGAGGGTCTGGAAGACATGGACGCGAGGGAGGTTTGCCACCGGATTGCCCGCCAGATCGGTGGCCGCGCTCAGCGTGGCTACGTAGGTCGCGTTGAGGTCGAGATCTGCCGCCGGTGTGAAGACGAGGACTCGGTGGGTGAACAAGAACGTCATCGTTCCTGCCACGGTGCCTTGGGGCCCTTCGAGGCTCAGAAGGACCGACGGGGCGAGCATCGATTCGCTGAATTCGATGCGCAACACGCCGTCGGCGGCGACCTGCTCGGCTCCACTCGCCGGAGTGAATGAGACGATCATCGGCGGAGTTGTATCCCTCGTCGTGAAGCGGCTCACGACGGGCGCGAGCAGTGTTCTGCGCGCGAGATCTGTCGGACCCTGGGCGAGAGTGCCACCGGCCCCCGGCGCTGCCGCGATGACGAGCGAGTAGGTCGTTTCGCCCTCGAGTGGTGCGCTCGGTGTGAGGCGCAGCGTTCGATACTCGCCGGTGCCCGGCGTCAGTTCCCAAGCATAGCCGACCTGCACCGGAGCCGTGCCGCCGGTGAGATAGACCGCCTGAACGGACGGGTCGATCGTCTCCATCGCCTCCGAGAAGACAATCTCGATAGAGGCGCTCGGATCGACCCCCGTGGCGCCGTCCGCAGGCAGAATCTCCACGACCTCGGGCGACTCCTCGTCGAGCAAGACGTCTCCCACGTCGAGCTCAGAGACGCCCAGATTCACCGAAAACGGCGCGTAGGCCCGACCATCGTAGCGCGTAATGTCCGCTCGGAGCACGAACGGTCCTTCGGGCACCGCCAAGAATTCGAACTCTGCCGTCGATGACGTGCGGATCTGCGCGGCGCCCGGGAGTCCGCTCGGCGCGTCGTATTCTATCGCGACGAGTTCGAAAGGAAGTGGAGTGACGCCGTCTGCTCGGACCAAACGGCCTCGCACCGTAGCCGCGGGCGTGAGCGTGAGTTCGACGTCGACCGAGCCGCCGTCCCCGACGAGCACGTCCGTGGCCGAAGCCGCGAGAGCGCCCAGGCGCGCCCGCAGGTCGATGGGCCCGGGGGCGACGTCGGTGAACTCGAAACGACCATCGGTTCCACTGAGCGTGCTCAGACGGGTGAAGCTCGGCGAAGACAGATTGAGGACGACTTCGGCATTCGGAGCCGCGGTGCCATTGGCGTTTCGGACGATGCCTCCGACGGAACCTACCCCGGACAGCGTGACCGTCACGTCGACCGGTTGAGCCGGGGTATCGAGGCGTACATCCTGATAGCCGGCGCTCCGAGTGCGACCGGGCACCGTAGACTTGGCTTCGACGCGATTAAGTCCGAGGGCAAGATCCCTCACCTCGGCGAGCCCTTGTGCATCGGTGGTCACAGTCTGGAACTGCACGTTCACGAGAGCCCCACCGACGAGGCTTCCGTCCGCCTCGCGCACCGCGACTCGCACGGTGGCAAGGGGATTGAGGGGGATGTCGACCTCCATGCTCGTTGCCGGGTCGGGCATGCTCGTTCGAACGATGCCGCGCTGCGCATCGTTGTTCGGCACCTGGGCGCGAAGCTCAAAAGCGCCGGGAGGCACGCCGGGGAAGACGAAGTCGCCCGCAGGGCCTGAGGTGACCTGCACATGCGCAAACAAAGGATGGCTTGGCATCAAGACCACGACGGCACCCGGCACGAGCGAAGTGCCGTCGGGCCCGATCACCCGACCGGAAACTTCGCCCAAGGCGTCCTCTCGGAGCGAGACCTCGACCGTGTGCCCTTCGTACTGGACTCGAGCGAGCCCCTGAGCCGCACGGCCCGTCACCGCGTTCGTCGCCAACACGCGATGGTCGCCCAGCGGAACGCCTTCGAGTTCAAAACGACCGTCTGCGCCCGTGACCGCAAAGCCAACCAGTCCGACCGCGACCTGCGCATCCGCGACGACCTGACCCGCAGCGTCGATGTACACACCCCGCACGACCCCGCGCGGCGCGAGGGTGATGGTGACATTCGTGACCTCGGCGCTTCGGACCTCGGCCGCGACCGTTCCGCAGAGGCGGTTCTGACCCTGCTGGGAGCAGGCCGTCGCCGAGTAGCCACCCTCAAAGAGGTCGGGCAGCAGCACCTGGCCGTTGCCGCCGGTCACCACCTGGTAGCTTCTCTCCGGATAGCCCGCTCGCTGAACCGTCGTGGTGATCGACGGCACCGACGCGCCGGACGAGTCCTGCACCCGAATGAGCAGTGCGCCGTCGTTGGCGAGCAGCGGAATCGTGAGGTCGACGACCGGAGCATCGAGCCGCACCAGCAACTCGACAGCGCGTCCTGTCGCGGGGTCGAAGGCGCGCACTTTCGTGACACCGAATGGCAACTCAATCTGGGTATCGAAGCGCCCGGAGGCGTCGGTTTGGATCTGGTAGTCGCCGCTGCCAATTTGAACGGTGGCACCTGCTCCCACGGGAATCCCATCTCGGACCACAACTCCGGTGACTCGAGCGCGTTGATCTCCGGAGAAGCGCAAGATGAGACCCTCAGCGTTGAGCGACGCAAGGGTGGTCTCGCCAGCTACGCGCGGCTGGTCCCGGTAGAACGGAGAGACCGCGCTCACTGTGTATTTGCCAACCTTGAGGGCTCCGATGGCGAACTCTCCGGTGGAAGCATGCGTGCGACCCTTCGCAAGTTCACCGAAGAAATCGGGTCCGCCGGTGTCGCTGCGCATGAGACCCGTGACTCGAAACTCGGCCCCGAACGGCAGGCCGCGGTGGTTCTCGGTACGACCGCTGAGCTGCCCCTCGGGCAGATACGAGATGTCCGCGACGACCGACTGGCCGTCGAAGTCGAGTCGCGTTCGGGTGAAGCCCCAGCGGCCGGTGAAGGGGGCCGCCGTGGTTGGATCGAGCCTCTCGGCGCGGCTCCTCAGTATGGGCTGCAGCTCGGAGATGGCGGCGGCCAGCATCTCGTCGGCCGAGGCACCGGCCGCGAGGCTCTCGAGCGCGCCCGGGCTGTCGGGATCGACCGGTGGCGACGGCGCCGACAAGGTGTAGGGGCCAAGGCCGAGGCGAGGGAAGACGTATCGACCGGCCGCATCGGCATCGACCCAGTAGAATCCGCCGCTGACGGGGATGGCGACGCGAGTGTTCGCGATCGGCGTGCCTGCGGTGTCGCGCACCGTGCCGCTGATCCGGCCGACACTCTCGAGGCGGACGACAACGTGGTTCTGGACCCCCGGAAGCACGCGCATCGTGGCCTGCCCCAGTCGCGTGAACTCGATGTCCAGGCTCGGATTCGCCTCGAGCCCGGCGGCGATCGTTCGCGGCCCCACCGGCACGCCGGTGAGCGTGAAGGTTCCGTCGCCGGCAGTCGTGACGATGGCTTCACCGCCCGCGACCCGCGCCCCAGCGGCCGGAGCACCGTTGGCAAACTCGACGCGGCCCACGACCTCGGCGACCCCCTCGAGCACAACGTTCGCGAGCACCACGGCGCCCGCCTGCAGAGTCACAACTGCGCTACGACCGGTTCGGCGACGGTCTCGCGAGAGCGCCCTCACCGCGACCGGAGAAGTCGTGCCGTCCGCCGTCGTCGTCGGCAAGGCCGGGAAGCGAAAGCCTCCGCCTTCGTCGGACGCACCCACGGCGAGGAACTCGCGGTTTCGATAGACCGCGACCTGCGCGGATGCATGTGGCGTGAGACCATCGTCGTCAAAGACGATCCCTTCGAGGTCCCCTCTCGGAGGAGGGCTGCTGCTCAAAACGATGTCCATCGTCGCGACCTGTCCGGGGACGTCGAGCCGCCCTGCGAGCGTTCGAAACAGCCCGCTGGGGGCCTCCGCCTTCAAGGAGAACTCGCCGAGCGGGACCCCGAGAAACTCGAAGGCGCCCGTCGCGTCCGAGCGCAGCCCGCGCGGCTTCTCACGAGACGTGTCCGCCGGGTACAGGTTCACGATCACATTCGGCGCTGCGGTCTGACCGTCCGAAAGCAACACTCGCCCGCGCACCGTGCCGCGTCCGCGGAAACGCAGCACCACCGGCACCTCCGAGCCGATGCGGGGCGAGCCAACATGCACGTTATCCTCGAAGACAGCGCGGTCGGCGCTCGCAACCCCCGCAATGACGCCCCGATACGCCTCGTTCGGGAAGTGGCTCTCCACCATCGCTTGGACCGCGGGGTCCGCCGCCAGGTTGCGAAGCTCACTTTCGGAGAGTGGACCGGTGGGAGAGGCTCGGAGCACCAGGTTGACGAGGTCGGAGGGTAGGCCTCGGGTGTCGGTCGCTGAGATGCGGTACCCGTAGCGCGTACCGCCCATTACAAACTCGAAGGCAAAGCGCCCCTCGTTGTCCGTGAACGCTCTGCTCGCGCGCACGTCCACCGGAAAGCAGTGAGGTCCCGTTCCCTCGAGCATGGTGACGGTGACCGGCACACCCGCCGCGGGAGCGCCATCACCGCCGATCACACGTCCGCGGATCGACACCCCCTCGTCCGCCAAGGTTTCGATGGAGAGCTGCGTGGCAGGCAGCACCCCTCCACGCGGGTCGGTCACCCCGGTTGCCAGCAACCCGTGCGGGGCGCCCGTGCTCAGAGCATTCCGGAAGTTGACAAGCGCGATGCGTCCTCCGGGCTGAAGCTGCACGCTCGTGGCGGGAATTATCCCGTCTGCCTTGAACGCCTCGAGGCTGGCCATCGAGCTGTCGGACATCGGCTTCGAGAAGAGCGCGGCCACGACGGTGCCGTAGTTTCGGTAAGGCACCGTGCGACTCAGGCGTTCGAACGCCGGGCCGCCGCAGAAATGTCCGGGCCGC
>WYAZ01000077.1 GCA_011526105.1 Deltaproteobacteria bacterium
GGGGCGAGCAGCAAGACGAGCCCCGAGAGGGCGGCGATGCGTGACATGCAGTGTTTGTAGGCGGTCAGGTGCGGATCCGCCCATACGAGGGGTGTCGCATGTCGGTTCCCCGCTCGAAGTTTCAGCCGCCTAGGGTTTCCGGTTCTGTTTTTGCTGTCCCAGCCTGAGGTTTTTTGGTAGCCGTGACCGCCGGATCGCCGACGTAGCTCAGTTGGTAGAGCAACGGTTTCGTAAACCGTAGGTCGCCTGTTCGACTCAGGTCGTCGGCTCTTCGCAGCCCCCCGCCCCGGGGGCCCTCAGCCTCCGGGCTTGCGGCAGTCGGGCACTTCTTTGCGCTGCACCGCGTTGTAGACCTCGTAGAAGCTCGGGTCGTTGCCCATCGCGCCCGCAGGTGGCTCGAGCAGCAGACGACCACCCTCGAAGCGGTAGTAGAGCACGCTCTTTTCATCGAGGAGGACCCGATCTCCGAGGTCCGTGAAGACTCCGCTCGAGCTCGCGACCACGCAGTAGTCCGAGCCTTCAGGCACCATCGCGGTCGCTGAGGAGAGTCGCACGTAGGTCTCGTCGATGTGGAAGCGATAGCCGTTCGCGCCGTCCTCGCCGGGGGCCGCGAGTGTAGCGATCCAGTCCCGGTCGACGATCGAGGCGCTGCAGCTGCAGAGCAGCGCCACCGAGACGAGCGAAAGAACTGGCGCGACAAACCGGCGCACGCACGGAGTCTACGACTTCGCGCACGCGGAGTGAATCCTCGCCGTCGTTTGGCTTTACCCCGGACGCCCCTCGTGACACAGGCCTAGCCGTGCGCGAGCCGAGCGGCGAGAGGCCCTGGGGCAAGCGAGGCCCGGATGGGCCCTGGGATGCCATCGTCATCGGCTCCGGTATGGGCGGAATGACCACCGCGGCCGCGCTTGCGCGTGTGGGACGGCGCGTCCTCATCCTCGAGCAGCACTACACGCCGGGCGGATTCACCCATACCTTCCGTCGGCCGGGTTACCAGTGGGACGTTGGGGTACATGCGGTCGGGGAGGTCACTCGGCACAGCATGCCGGGACGGATTCTGCATCACCTGAGCGAGGGGCATCTCGCCTGGGCGTCGCTGGGACCGGTCTACGACGAGTTCCATTTTCCGGATGGGTTTCGCATCGACTTCCCTGATTCCCCCGAGCAGTTCGCGCGCAATCTCGAACTCGCGTTCCCGAACGAGATCGAAGCGATCGACGATTATCTGCGCTTCGTGCGGCGCGTCGCGGGTTCGATGAAGTCGTACTACCTCACGCGAGCTCTCCCGAAGGGACTCGGGACCCTCGCCGACCGCGTGCTCGCGCGAGAGGCCGAGCGCTATCTGTCGATGCGCACCAAAGACGTGATCGCGGAGCTCACCGACGACCCAAAACTCCGCGCCGTGCTCGCGGCGCAATGGGGCTACTACGGCTCGGTTCCCAGCCGCTCGTCCTTCGCCATGCAGGCGCTCGTGGTGCGTCACTTCAGCCACGGCGGCTACTACCCCATCGGGGGTTCGCAGCGCATCGCGGAGGCGTTGCTCGGGACGGTGGCTCGAGCCGGAGGCTTCACGCGCATCGCGACCGACGTCAAAGAGGTCTTGATCGAGAAGAAACGCGCGGTGGGCGTGCGGCTCGAAGACGGAGAAGAGATCCGAGCGAAAAAGATCGTGAGCGCGGTCGGTGCGCTGAGCACCGCGCGCAGACTCCTGCCCGACGACGTTCGCATTCAGAGCTGGGTCAAAGAGATAGAGACGCTCACCGCGGCCGCCGCGCACGTGTGTCTCTACATTGGCTTCAAGGGCGACATCCGTGAGGCCGGCGCCGGCTCCGCCAACAAGTGGTTCTACGAGACCTGGAGCACGGAAGACGCGGCGTGGGACATCGGCGCGGTCGAGAGACCCACGACCTCCAGGGCGCCGGTGCTCTACACCAGCTTCCCGTCGCTCAAAGACCCATCCCACGATCCAGGCCCCGAGAAGCGGCACACCGGCGAGGTCGTGACCTTCGTGCCCTATGAGGCCTTCCGCCGCTGGCAGGGCACGAGGTGGAAGAAGCGCGGCGAGGAATACGAGGCTTTCAAGGCCGATCTCGAGAAGCGACTGCTCGCGCAGTTCCTCGAGCACATGCCGGCGTTGGCCCCGATGATCGACTACGTGGAGCTCTCCACCCCTGTGTCGACCGAGACCTTCGTGCGGCCGGTCCTGGGCTCGATCTATGGTCTGGAGCCCACCCCCGAGCGCTTCCGGAGCACGTCCTTGCGTCCTCGTTCACCGGTGCCCGGCCTCTATCTTTCGGGGAGTGATGTCGCGACGGTTGGCGTCGTGGGCGCGATGATGGGCGGCGTGCTCGCCGCGGTCGCGGTGGATCCGGTACGAGTGGGGAGGCTCTTGGCGCCTCTCATTCGGCGTCCAGATCCCCATCGTCCTTTTGAGTGAGCCGGGGCGTCGGCTCACTCGAGCATCTGCTTCGACATCGCCCGCAGATCTTTAGGCGCGTCTTCGCTCGCGAGGCATATCTCGAGTGAGGTTCGCGCCTCCTTCGAGAGTTTCTTTCCGGCCGACTTGTGCGCCAGGGCCACGCCGTACTGGCACTGGGCTTCGATGTTCTCTTTGTCGGCTCGAACACTCCGCTCGAGGAAGTCGAGCGCCTTCTTGTCCGCGCCCTTGCGGGCGTAGATGTTGGCCATCGCGAGCAGAGCCTCGGCGTTGTTGGGCTCCGCCTGGAGAGCGATCTTGAAGGCCTCGAGGGCTTTGTCGTCCTTGTTCTGGTCGAACCAGCTTCGGCCGACCTCCACGTAGATGCTCTTGTCCTGCGGGGCCACGCGCATGTACTCCCCGAAGTACTTACGCGCCTTGTCGTACTGGTGATACTTCGCGGCCGCTCGTCCGAGGGCGCGATAGGCGGTGGAGAAGCCGCTGTTGAGTCCGACCGCAAGCTCGAACTCGCCGATCGCCTCGAGGAGGAGCTCCATGTTCTCGAGGGTGCGCCCGAACCAGTAGTGGTAGTCGGCGTTCTTCGACTCCTTGCGGAGGGCCTCTTCAAAGAACGACTTGGCATCGTCCAGGTTCTTCTCTTTGAACGCGACTCGGCCGCGCCAAAAGGCGACCTCCGCGTTGCCGGGGGCGAGCCCGTCCGCCTTCTTGAGCGCCTCCTTGGCCACACTCAGATCGCTCGCACCCGTGCTGAGGTACGCGGAGGCGATGGCGACGTGCGGGCGCGGGTCTTTGGCGTTCAGGTCGATGGCGTCTTGGTAGAGGCGGATGGCGGTCGCTCTCTCGCCCTCGAGTTCGAGGGCTCGACCGTATTCGAAGTAGAAGTCGGCGTTCTCGGGGTGTTGCTTCAGCGCATCGATGTACACCGGCACCGCCAGCGCGAGCTCCGGGGCCGCGGCAGGGTCCTGCACCGTTCCGGCCTGGTCACGGAGGGTGTTGGCGAGTCCGATGCGCGCGTGGATGCTCTCCGGCTCGAGGATCAGAGCGCGTTCAAAGGTTTTTTGGGCGTCGGCGAGCTGTTGTCGCCGCCGCTGAATCTCCCCCATGATCAGGTGGGCACGGAAGCTCGCGGCGTTCAGCTTGACCGCGTTGTTGGCGTGCTCGTACGCCGCGTCGACGCTGCCCTCAGAGAGCTCCATCTGCGCGAGGGCCACATGCGGCAGGTCAGACTTCTTCTGCGACAGGGAGATGGAGGTGTTGAGCGCGTCGCGCGCCTCCGAGATCTTGCCCAGACGATGCTGGAAGACTCCGTCCCAGTAGTAAACGATGTAGTCGCGAGGGGCGAGTTTGCGGGCGCCTTCGAGCTTGATGAGCGCCGCAGCAACCTCGCCCCGCATGAGTTCGAGTCGAGCGAGCGCGATGTGCGGGCTGACGGTCTTGATGCGCGACATCATTGGCGTGATGGCCGCTACCCCCTCGTCATATTTTCCGGCTGCGGCGAGCGCCACGACCGCGGACGCTGCGATCTCTTCGTTCGAAGGGTCGAGCCTCAGGGCCTCGAGCGCCAGCTTGGAGGCCTGGCCGGCCTTATCGGCGGCGTCGTAGGCCTGAACGGCGCGGTGGATGATGCCCACTCGGTCGGCTGGGGGCAGGCCCACCGCCGCGTTCTCCGCCGCGAGCGTCAGCATCTCGCGGCTCTGTCCTGGGCGCTGATTGGCTTCGAAGGCTCGCGCCGCCGCGACTGCGGATCGCGCGTGCTTCGGGTTTGCGCGAGCCGCTTTCGCGTACCAGGTGGCGGCGTCGAGCGCCGTACCCAGCTTCTCGTCGCTGCCGATGGCTTCACCGACCGCATGGAAGGCGGGGGCGTAACGAGGGTCGATGACGATGGCTCGATCCAGGCTCTTGAGGCCCTCGAGGGCGTTCCCACGCCTGAGCTCTGCCAGACCGTGGAGCAGCATGATCTCCTTGTCGTTTCGCTCCTCCTCGGCGAGCTGGGCGAGCTTGCCCACGACCTCCTCGGCCTTGCCCGAGGCGATGGCGAGGGCGGCGCTCGCCTTCTGCTTCTCGAGCTTGGCGAGGGCCTCGTTGCCGCCGAAGGCGGTCGAGAGGTCCGCTTCTTCGGCGGCCTGTAGCGCCTTCTGCGCGTCCGCGAGGGGGAAGTGCTCGACCCCGTAGGCGAGTGTCGCGAGCCCTCGCGCCTTGGCCTCGGCGAGCACGTTGTCAGGGACGCCACGTCCGAGCTTTTCCACGGTCGCGATGATGGAGCGGAAGGCCTCGTAGGAGGCTTCATCGGTCAGGCTCTGGATCTCCTTGATGTCGACGAGCTTGGGCGGCGGCGGCGGCGGCGGCGGTGGTGGCGGCGGCGGCGGCGGCTCCAGGGCGGCGAGGATGACCTTGGAGAAGAACACGCCCTTGTCTGTGAAGAGCGCCGAGTACATGCCGAAGAGAACGATCGACAGGAGCAGACCCACCGCGATGACGGTCTTCTTGTGCGCGCCCCAGATCCCCGGAATCTCGGGGACCTCTGCGAGCTCCATCATCTCTGGTGAGCGCGCGCTGCCATCCCCTTCGCCCTCGGGCGCTTCCCCCTCGAGCATGATCCCGTCCGTGGATGGATCATGCCCGGGCGGCCCTCGACCTTGGTCGAGCGAGAGTCCGCCCAAGTCGAGATCGTCACCGTCATGATCGCTCGCGGGTGCGCTTCCAGCGGAGGCGCCGTGTCCTCCGTGTTGAGGGGGGGCGTCGAGATCGTCGTCGAGACCAAGCCCGAGATCGACGTCGTCGAGCCCGATCGCGGCAGCGGTGCTCTTGGACCTCTTGGTCTGACCTGGCAGGTCGGCGGGTGCGGGAAGGTCGCGATGCGGGTCGACGAGGCCCGGCAGATCGCGATTGGGGTCGCGCAGGCCCGGCAGATCGCCGAGGCCGCTGAGCTTGGGGGCGCTCGCCGCCTGTCCGATGGCCGCAGCCAACTCGGCGTGGTTCTTCATGGGCCGCCAGGTGCGCCCGTCCTCGGAGATCTCTTCGCGTCCGTCGAGATCCCCAGCTTTGACCATCGCCTTCAGGCGCGGAACGCCGTACGGACCCTCCACGCTGCCGTCCACGCGGCGCACCTTCAATTCCTGACTCGGACCGGTGGAGGCGCCGAGCCCGGACTTGCTCGCGACGCTGTCGATGAAGTCGAGCACTCCCGCCCCTCCCGCGGGCGGGCTGGCTTTGGAGCCGCTGGCCGCCGGACGCGGTGGGGGCGCCTTGGGGGCGGGCGGCGACGCCGACATCGTGGCCATGTCGTCGTCGAGGCCGAGATCGAGTTCGTCGTCGAGGGAGAAGCCGCCTCCGCCGCTCTTCTGGCCCGGAAGCGGAACGCTGGTGGGTCCTCGGGGTGCGGGCGCGGGTCTCGCGGCCGGCGGCAGCGGCACGGCGCCTCCGCCGCTGGCGGGTGCGGCTGCCTGAGGGCTCCCGGGGAGGGGCACCGCGCCCCCTGACTCTTTGCGGACGACGAAAGTATGCGAGCAGCTCGGGCACTTGATCGAAGCTCCACCCGGGGGGATTCGCGCGTCATCGACGGCGTAGCGTGCGCTGCAGGACGGGCAGGTGATGTTCATCGTCTCTCGAGTCTCCTGGGTCTTTCGGTCCGGCCGCGAAGGTTGTCCGGATCGGAGCAAGACGCTATCAAGCCTCGGGGATGGTGTCGATCGAGCCCGGCCGCATCGGTGTAGGTCGGCGCGTGTGGGATGGAGGCTTGACCGAAGAACCGGTCGTGGTTATCTCACGGGCGCCCGTTTCGTCGGGTAGGAGGCCCCAATTTGTCTAGCCCCGGATTCTTCTCCCGCCTGACCAATCTCTGGAAGGGGTTTCTGTCCCTCTGGGTCTCGGATCTCGAAAAGGACCACCCAGAGATCGCGTACGAGAACTCGATCAACGCGATGGTCGGGAAGTACAGCATGCTCAAGAAGGCCACCGCGGCCATCATCCGGCGCCGCGAGGACATCGAAGGTCGGCTCAAAAAGCAGCAGAAGGAGTTCCTCCAGGTCTCGGCCGATCTCGACACCGCGGTCGACGGCGGGGACGACGAGATCGCGCTCATTCTCATCGCCAAGAAGAACCAGCTCGAGACCGAGGTCGCCGAACTCAGCTCGGAGCTCGATCAAGCCCGCACCGACGCCGAAGACGCCAAGCGCTCGCTCATCGCGGTCCAGGGTGAGATCAACAAGCTCAAGCAAGAGAAGGACCGCATGCTCGCCAAGATGGCGAGTGCTCAGGCGCGCATCAAGGTCCAGGAGCAGCTCGAAGGGCTCTCGGTGGATGCCGAAGTCAAGGCGCTCGAGAACGTGCGCGACAACATCAACAACCTCTCGGCCGAAGCCCGTCTGGGCAAAGAGCTGGCGGGTGAAAGCCTAGACGGTCGACTCGAGGCACTGCGCCGCCAGACCGGCGACGTCACGGCAAAGCGGCAGCTCGAAGAGATGAAGCAAAAACGCGAAGCGGCTCGGGCTCAGCAGGGCAACAAGTCCATGTGACGCGCTTCAGCGCATGACCACCACCAGAACCAGCCCGACCAACACCAGCGCCAGCGCCCCCACCGCGATCGCCAATGGCCAGATCGCCGAGGTCGCGGGCGGAGGTGGTTGCATGGGCGGGTACATGTAGCCCGGGTGTGTGTACATGCCCGGATGCGTGTGCACGCCCGAGATCTGCTGCGGCGGCATGAGCTGCTCGCCCATGGGGTACGCATTGGGCGGCAGCGGCCCGGGTTCTCGAGCGACCATCGGGGGCGCGGGGTAGGGCTCGATGTGCGCGGGCGTGACCATCACCGGAGCGGGGGTGTGTGGGCGCTCCATGGGTCTCGGGGTTGGGAAGGGCCTTGGAGTCGCCTGCGGCCTCGGTGTCTGAGGGCGCGAGCGCGTGGTCGCGGCACGAGGTGGCGGTACGGTCTCGACCAGGGGCGCGGCGTCGACCTCTGGGAGCAGATGCCGGTGCCTGAGCACGGTGTCCGCGTAGCCAAGCTGGCTCTCCCCTTCATCGGCGCCCGCGTCATCCCCGTCGTCCGGCAAGTCGTCACCCAGGTCGGTGTTGTCGCCGCCCCATGAGATCTGGACCTCGGGTGTCGCTCGCTTCGGCGTCGCCTCTTTCATGAGCGATTCGCGTTTGGGGAACACGGAGCGAGCCGCGAACTCGAGCAGGCTCGGATCACCCTGGAGTCGCTCGCGGAGGACCCGGACCTCCTCGAGCGCTTCGGTCGCGGAAGCCGGCCGATCCTCCGGTTTGGGTTTGGTCAACGACAGCAGCAGGTCATGGACTCGCGTCGGCAGCGACGGCGCGAGCTTCTTGACGCCGCTGCAGAAGTGCTCGGTCAGGCCGTCTTCGAGGACGCTGAGTTGCTCTGCCAGCACGATCCCCAGCGCAAACAGATCGGTCCGCCCATCCATCGGCTTCTCAGCGAGCTGCTCCGGCGCCATGTAGCGCATCTTGCCTTTCACCTCGCCGGCCATGGTCATGTGCTCACGACCCTCGAAGCGCGCGATGCCAAAGTCGACGATCTTCACCTCGCCGCGCCGCGAGATCAGGATGTTCTGCGGGCTGATGTCTCGGTGAACGAGGCCGAGAGGCTGACCCCGGTCGTTCGCGACCTGGTGCGCGTATTCGAGGCCCATGAGCACGCTCTCCGCCACCTCGAGCACGACGCCGACGGGCACCTTCCCGCCGAGCTTCTCGAGGTCAGCGACGGTGACCCCATCGATGAGCTCGAAGGCGATGAATGGCACGCCATCCACGACGCCGTCTTCGTGGGCCTCCACGATGTTGGGATGACGCAGGAGCCGCGAGAGACGGACCTCCTCGCGAAACATCTCTTGGTACTTCTGTTGGCTGGCGTAGTTGCGCGCGATGCGTTTGATGACGACGGGGTGAGCGCTCCCATCCATGCGGCGCTCGTAGCCGAGTCGAACCTCTGCCATGCCGCCGCTGCCGACTGCGGGACCGAGCGTGAAGCGTCCGAAGGTCTGCGTGGCCTGGCCCTTGTGATCGACACTGTCGACGCTCCGCGCGAGGGATCCACTCTCTACCGGCGGAACGCTCTCTGGGAGCGCATCGTCCGCATGCGCGTGACCGAGGCTGCCGCCGGTGCGAAGATGCGGGGTTTTGGGCTTCGCACCAGGAACGGGCTCCGTGGGACGTTCAGGCACGCGGCCGGCGTCGAAGGTGGTGGCCTCGTCGTCGCCGAAGCTCGCGGCGGGGATGCTGCTGGGGCGGTGGTCGTAGCCGACGGTGGCCTCGCCGTCGCTGAAAGCATGCCCGACAGGCGCATCGTCTTCGCCTTCGGGCGGATCCCAGGTCGCGCGCTCGGAAGCGTGCGGCTCCTCACGCCGAACCACCCTGTGGAGCATGCCACGGGGGAGGAGAGTCAACCAGGTTCCGAGGTCCGACGTTTGAGCTGAGATGCCTACAGTGTGTCGGGCTGGACCGATCGTGCGCGCGCGTTCCCGCCCGCCCGATGCGCCACGACAACTTCGGTGCCCGTCCCGACACCGCGATCCGCCCGCGGTGCACGCCCTGCAAATGGCACCACGAGCACAAGCTCACCACGTTCTCCTTCTCGTCCCCGCCGCCGTGCGCCTGAAACACGATGTGATGCGGCGTGATGTCTCTTCGCCCGCACACCGGGTTCTGACAGCGATGACGATCGCGCCGGTACACGTCCGCCCACTTGTCCTCCCTCGCCTCCAGAA
>WYAZ01000078.1 GCA_011526105.1 Deltaproteobacteria bacterium
AGTTTGCGAAGAAGCACATTGCGGAGGGCTTCGAGCAAGGGATCGAGAAGGGCATTGCAGAGGGCATTGCGCAAGGGATCGAGAAGGGCATTGCGCAAGGGATCGAGAAGGGCATTGAGAAGGGCATCGATCGCGGCAAGACCGAGGGTCTGGTGCTCGTCCTCCGCGCCCGGGGTCTCACGCTCACCCCCGAGTTCGAAACCCGTCTTGCATCGGCCACGAGCGCCGAGCTCGAAACATGGCTCAGTCGCGCGGCGCTCGCGGCCACCGTCGACGAGGTCTTCAGAGCCGACGACTAGTCCCCTGGAAAGGTAGAGGCTAGCGAAATTCGGCGCGCAATCTTCGTGTCTGGTCGTCGCGCGAGGAGGGCGAATACTCCCTGTATTCAACCGACGAGAGCCGAAGGTGGCGCGGCGAGCCGACGCGAAGAGGGCCGGCGACATTTCCGAGCCTCTACCTTTCCAGGGGACTAGACGCGGCCTTCAATCGGAGGCCGTACAGCCCAGCTCGAGCTGTCCGCCGGGCGAAAACAACTCTCCGCACTCGTAGCCTTCGTCCCGGCGACAGAGATCATCGGCGGGCCAGCAGTCCTTCACACACATGGCGAGTGCATCGACCTCCGCGCAGAGCGCCCCGCGCCCACAGAGCGCGGGATCGACATCGCAGTGAAACGCGACGCAACTGCCGCCCGGCCACGAATGACAGACCAGCGCCGCCTCGCACTCTGAAGACGCAATGCAAGGGTCGCCGATGGCCCGCGCGCCGGTAGAGGTGCAGGCGAACCCGATTCGATAGGCCTTGCACGCGGCGCCGACCGGGCAGTCGGAGGGAACCTCGCAGGTCTTGCGACAGAGCTGCCGAACCGCGCCGAGATCGGCCGGCGGACAGATGCTCTCGTGCGGGCAATCGGTGCTGCGCTGGCAGGTCGATCTCCTGCATCGCCCCTGCTCACAGACCCGTTCTGAATCGCAGCCGGTGCTGCCGCCGCACGGGGTCAACGCAAGCGTCTGCGCAAATCCCTCGTAGTCGGCGGGCCGAAAGTCGCTCGAGAAGACCGACAGGGTGTAGGGCCGGTCGTCGGCGCGCTCGGAAGAGATCCGTTCAGGCGCGAGCGCACGACTCGACTCATCCACAGCGCGACCGTCGGCATCGACGAGCCGCAGATCGAGATCTGCGACCCGCGAATCGAAGTCGACGGACACGGCAAAACCGCGCTCGGGTGCAGCGCGCACGGTGAACGACTGCTCGATGCCCGGACAAAGCCGCCCGGAGAACCGACCGTCCGCGGGGAGCATGGGCACTTCAGCGGGGCTCGGCGCGGGCACACACGCGCAGTCTTCGGGCGCGCGTCGAATGTCGAGACGAAAGCGACCCCCGTGACCCTCGGGGGCAAAGACACGCAGATCGAATGGTTCACCGGGCGACGTGCAGCGCTCGATCATCTCGCGCCCCATGCCCGCACCACCAACGCCGACAATGCGACCCTCTCGATCGAGCGCGTGGAGCTCGACCTGTGCGCCCGAATCGAGCGCCTCGAGCTCCGCGTGCCAGCGAACCGCCGCCGCGTCTTCGAGACGAAACCACTGCTCCTCCTGGCACCGAAGCTCGCCCTCATACACACCCGCCGCGACACGCTCCGCGAGCTCGCGACTTGGCCTCGGCCCGGGCTGCACCGGACACGCCGCTCGCCCGTCGCAAAGCACGGCGGGTTGGGCGCAGGCCGCGATGACCGGGCCGTCGACGGTCACCACCTCCACGCAGGCCTGGCCCTCGCACTGCAGCGTCTCATCACAGGCCGGAACGCAGCGACCGCCTTCGGGGGTGGCCGCGCAGAGACGTGAGATGCAGTCGCCGGACTCACCACACGGGGTGCAGGTCTCGAGCACGCCGGCCTCTTCGTCGCCGAGCGCGATGAATCGTCGATCTTCACGGGGAAAGGGCCGGTCGCAGCGAGTGCCGAAGGCATCCGTGTTGTCGGTGCCGAAGACGAAGAGCGTCACCGGGGCCTCTTCATCCTCGGCCAACCTGAAGGTTGGCATACGCGCCCGCCACTCGTCCTCGTGGGGAGAGAACCGCGCCACCGAGAGCAGGCCGGGGTCGAAGTCGAGCAAAGGATCGATGCGAGCGGTCGTGTACAGGAGCAGCGGGTGATCTCGAGGCGGCGAACGGGTCGTCGCTCGAATCTCCACGTAGTAGCCCACCTCGGAGCGAAGGTGCGTACCGGCTTCTGGGTGGATCCACGCAAAGCTCGGATCGACGCCTGCGCACAGATCCTTGGGACGAGGGATGTAAGCCAAGGTGTAGTCGTGAAGCACGACCTCGTGAACGCCGTCGCTCGCGAAGAAGGTGACCGTCCACCGCGCAGAGGCCGCGAGCTGATCGGCGGTGGGACACCACGCGAAGCGCCCCGACTTGGGTCCGGTCTTTTCGAAGCTCGCGCCTCGAGGCGGCATGCCCGACCAAACCCCGAGATCGAGCTCGTCGGTGTTTTGGTCGCGCGCCGTGAAGTCGAAGTTGAGGCAGGGCTCCTTCGAGGGGTCGAAGGCACGACCCGCGGGCACCCCAAAGAAGCTCGGCGCCGCCGGTCGCGCGGTCTGCACGTTGAACACGATCTCCTGAGAGGCTCGCTCGGACGCAGCAGCGGCCAAGAAGGTAAAGGTGTGTGTTCCCAGGTGTTCGAGGATCGGCGTCCATCGGAAGTCCGCCCCGCGTTTGTGAACCACCACGGTCGCAAAGCGGTCCAAGTTCTGAAGGGGCGGCGCCGAGTACGTCACGGAGAGCGGCTGCCCAGTGTTGTTCTCGATGGGGAGCGGAAGATTCAAGAGCTCGCCCACGTAGGCGTTCTGAACCTCGAGCTCGGCGATCGACAGCGGCGCCGGTGGGCAACCCGCGAGGAGCGCCAAGAGCACCCCGAAAGGGAGCGGACCGGAGCTCGTGAACACATCGCGGCTCAACCCGCCGAGCATAGCGGGACATGGAGTCGCTTGGCTGGATTTTTCGACGAGAACAGAGGAAGAAGGAGTCAGACGCCTTGATGAGCTCGGGGTTCAATGCGCGACCACGTGGGTCGCTGCTGGTGTGTCTGCTCGCGAGCGGCTGCGGGGATTCGATGGAGCCGTTTCCCGCCCCGGATGCCACGATACTCCCGTGCCCACTGCCCTGTCCCGCCGGCTTCAGATGTGAGGACGCCATCTGCGTGCCGGAGTGCAGTCCCGCATGCCCGCGAGGCCTGGTGTGCTCGCCGGAGGGTACTTGTGTCCCCGATGAAACACTCACGCTGCCCGACAACTCCTGCGGCGGTCGCGAGGTCCTCGACGGAACACCCGGTGACCCCTGCGGCCCTTGCGGAAGCGGTCGATGGCTCTGCGCCGGCGCCAACCGCGCGGTCTGCGTGGACCCCACGCCGAGGAACGCCTGCGGCGGCTGCGCGCGACTTCCTGGCGTTCCCGGTCAGGCCTGCCGCGAGCGCGCGGTCTGGCAGTGCGCCGCGAACATGGATCTCGAGTGCGTGAGTGTCGCGACCCTGAACGTGTGCGGCGGTCTTTCGACGCTGACCGGCCTGCCGGGTCGCCGCTGCGGCGATTGCGACAGCGGCTTCATGCGATGTGATGGCCGCGAGTCCATCATCTGCGAAGCGGATCCGCATCCGGCCGCTTGCGACTGCACACGAGGTCCGTCGGCCTTGGCCTGCGGCACCGATGCCGGTCGATGCGGCCGGGGCATCCGCACCTGCAACGAGGACGGACGCTACTCGTCCTGTGTACGGGCGGCGCTCGGCGAGGGCTGCACGAACGACTCGGACTGTCCGCTCGGCTTCTGCGTGGAGGAGGTCATCGGCTTCGAGGAATCCGACGACGACGCGTGCCGGCCCCCCGCCCACACCTGCACGCGCCGCGTATGTCGCGATCTGATCGGCACCCGCGGCTGCACCACGGAGCTCGACTGCGCGCCTTCCCAAGGTTGCGCACGAGGCTTCTGCTACGACCTCGTGGTCCGCGCAGACATCGAGCGCTGCAACGGCATCGACGACGACTGCAACGGCAAGATCGATGACGACGATCGCCGCACGGAGATCTGCGGCCTGTGCCCTTACAACATGGTGGTCGGAGTACACGGCGCCGGCGCACACACCGAAGACGTCTTCTGTCTCGATCAGTTCGAGGCCAGCAGGCCGGATGCCACGCTGAGTGCACCCGGGGTGAACGAACGCTACGCGACGAGCCGCGCGGATGCATTGCCGTGGACGGGACTGTCCGCAGCGGCCGCGCGCATCGCGTGCTCCGGCGAGGCCGAGAACATCGAGATCCCCGGCGCGGTCGCGGCTCGACGCCCGTGTCTGGAATCCGAGTGGAGCAAAGGATGCGGCCCGGAAGGTGCCCCCTACCCCTACGGAGAGACCTACCGCTCAGGCGTCTGCCACGACGATGGGGTGGGCATCTCGCCCACCGGTCGGGCGACGGAGTGCCGATACGACATGCCGCCGGGCTTCTTTGGCGTCTTCGACATGACCGGCAACGTCGCGGAATGGGTGCGAGGTCCGAACGAGTCCTACTTGGCGGGCGGCGCCTTCGATCGACGCAGCGGCAACGCGAGCTGCGAGACGAGAGTCTCGGGCTCGAACGCACCCGGCGAACAGACGGGGTTCCGCTGCTGCAGCGCGATTGTGCCGGTGAGCTTTGAGTAGAGTTCGTCTCGAGGGCTCGGTTCACTTCGAGACCCGGCTTCTGTACGCTCTGGTCGTGGCGGCTCCCCTCCGTGTCTCGTTGGGCGCCGCGCTCGCATCCCTCCTCTGTTGCAGCGACGGTCCGCCGCCGAGCGTGAACCCGCTGCCCTCGCACCCGCTCCCGTACCGCACCGGGCCCGGAACCATCGAACGCTTCGCGGACCCCGGCTACGAGACCCTTTTTGTGCGCGGCGTGAACCTCGGCGTGGGCATCCCGGGCACCCAGCCCGGGCAGCTCGCCCCGTCGCGTGATCAGTACAGTCGATGGATGAAACGGATGGGTGAGATCGGCTTCAACGTGCTCCGCGTCTACACGCTACATCTGCCGCACTTCTACGAGGAGTTCCTGCGTTACAACACGGATCACCCGGACCACCCGCTCTACCTCATGCAAGGCATCTGGCTGGATGAGCACAACCCCTCGGGAGACATCTACGATCAGACCGAGCTGTATCACCAAGAGATCGACCACGTGGTCGACGCCATCCACGGCGAAGCGGAGATCCCGCAACGCTACGGCAAGGCCTTCGGCCAGTTCAACGTCGACGTCTCGCCTTGGGTGCTGGCATGGGTGGTGGGACGCGAGGTCATGCCGTGGGAGGTGGCGCTGACCAACCGCATTCACCCGGACGACGCGAACTTCGAGGGGCTGCACGTGCGCGCGCCGGGTTCGACACCCTTCGAGTCCTGGATCGCCGCCAGCATGGACCGGGTGGTGGACCGAGAGAGGACCCGCTACGGCGTGGACCGCCCGGTGAGCTTCTCGAGCTGGCCCACCCTGGACCCGCTCGTTCATCCCATCGAGGGCCCCAACAGCGACGAAGACAAAGAGAAAGTGGACCTCGCCAACATCGATCTCTTCGACGCCCCGGGCGGCTTCTTCAAGATCTTCCACGCCTACCCGTATTATCCAGACTTCATGGTCGAGACCCCCGAGTTCGCCGACGTCGAAGATGCGTGGGGGCGCAACTCATACCTCGGCTACCTGCACGCGCTCGTCGAACACTACGGAGACATCCCGGTGGTCATCGGCGAGTTTGGCGTGCCCACCAGCTGGGGCAACGCCCACTACGGACAAAACGGCATGCACCACGGGGGGCACGACGAGGCGCTCGCCGGGTTCTACATGGGGCGGATGTTTCACAACATCCGAGACGCCAAGACGGCGGGCGGGGTGGCCTTCGCCTGGATGGACGAGTGGTGGAAGCGAACCTGGATCACCGACGAGCTCGACTTCCCGCGAAACCGGCGCTTTCTGTGGCACAACGTCACCGCGGCGGAGCAGAACTTCGGGCTGCTCGCCTTCGGCCTGGGTGAGCCGAGCTTCGTGGAGCTCGCTCGGCCCCCGCGCGGTGGTGCGGTGACCGCGGTGTTCGTGGCCGCGGATGCGTCCTTCTTTCATCTAAGGCTCGAGCTCACGCAGCCCTTCGAGAGCACCGATCGCCTCGAAATCGGCTTCGACACCTACCGCGATGATCTCGGGGAATCGGTGTTGCCCAGCGGAACCGCGACCGGAGTGCGTTCGGAGTCTGCCCTCGTCATCGACGGGCTCGAGAACGCTCAGCTCTACGTCACCGAAGCCTACGACTCCTACGGGATCTGGCACGGTACCGGCGGCGCCCAGCAGCGCTTCCACTCCATCGCCACCGACGGCGCGCCATGGGTCCCGGTCCGGTGGAAGAACAACGGCACGCACGTCGATTCCACTGAGAGCCGGCGCTTTCCCGAGACCCTGACCGAGATCGGCCGGCTCGGCATTCGAAGATCGGACGAACCCGCCAGCAACCTCGACGCGATTGTCATCAGCGACACCGACATGCACATCCGCGTACCTTGGACCCTCCTTCAGGTCAGCGATCCGAGCCGCCTCACCGTCTTGGACGACGATCGAGCGACCACCGGCCGCGAGACCGCGGTGAGCGAGGGCATCCGCGTCGTCATCGAGAAGCAGAACCAGCGCATCGAGACCCCGCGCTACCGCTGGAAGGGCTGGGAGAAGGCGCCCATGACGGTCGAACGCGAAAAGGCCGGCGTGGTCGTGATGCAACAGATGATGCTCGAGCTTGGACCACAGGGCCCGAGCCCTTAGAAACTTCCTCGAGTCGTCAGCGGAGACGCTCGGTCCCGAGCGCATCGCCGGGCGTCGCACTCCGGCTCTTCAGACGAGCGAGCGAGCGCCGCGCCCCCGCGTGTCCCGGCTTCGCACGCAGCACCAGCTCGAGATCACGCACCGCCTCGGGCTGACGACCCAGCTTCTCGAACAAGGCCGCACGAAAGAGACGCAGGCGGTGCTCTTCGGGCGCGATCTCGAGCGCCGCGCTCGCAACCGAGACCGCCGAGGCCGGCCGGTTGGCGGCGAGCTCGAGCCGCGCTTCGAGCAACGCGAGCGCCGCCCGCGATGCGTACGTCGTGGGCGTGGCTTGCTTCAGAGCCTCAAGGGTCCTGCGCGCGGCCTCGAAGTCCGAAAGCGCGCTCTCACAGCGGAGACGCAACGCGAGCACATCCGTGCGCTCGAAGGCTTCGGACGCGAGCATCTTCTCGATGCGCAGGAGCAGCTCTTCGTAGCGACCGTCGAGCTCGAGGAGTCGCGCTTCGAGGAGCAGCGCGCGTGGCTCGGCCGCCTCCTTGCTCACGAGGGGCGAAAGGAAGCGCCGAGCCTCGATCGAGCTCCGTTCTTCGATGGCGAGCTGGGCCAGGAACAGGAGGTCCTCGGTGGTGTAACGCTGAACCGATGTCACCGATGCGAGGAGAGCGCTGGCGTCGGCGCGCCGGCCCTGAGACCGAAGTGCCTGAACCGCGCGACGCAGCGCCGGCACCGAGAGGAGGTCACGGTTCTCGTCGACCCTCGGGATGCTTCGTCGAACCTCGGATGCGTTCCTCGCGTACCAGACGACCTGCCGCACGATGGGCGCCGGCCGGGAGGACAGCGCCCAAGCAGAGCGGAGCAACCCTAGGCCTTGATCGCGGTGGCCGAGCTTGATGAGCACCCGGCCAGCGATGAAGAAGCCCTCCGCGTAGGTCGGGGCGAGGTACATGACCCGGTTCGCGAGCGACAACGCACGCTTTAGATCGGGCGGTTTCGCTTGTTCGGCGGCGTAGGCCTGTTGCGCGAGGAGGAGCGCGTTCGCGGGGTGCCGGCTGTGCAGCGCGTCCAGGCGGGTGTCGGCCGCAGCCTCGGGCGCGACCCGACGGGATCCTTCGGCAGAAGAGACCAGCGCCGAGACGGAGCGGAGATCACGAAAGAGCTCGCCCTTCGAGAACGACAACCACAGCGCAGACACGAGCCCGACGGACCAGAGGCCGACCGTCGCCGCTTGCCCAGCCCAAGACCTGGCGGTTCGCTTGGGCGCGGGCAGGACGCGGGCAGTCACCGCGCCCAAAAGGGCGGCGACCGGGACCGCGACGCCAGGGAGCTCGAGACTGAAGTCCAAGAGGTTGTGCAGCACCAGGCCACAGAGGCCGGCCATGATGGCCAGGGTGAGCGGCGAGTCGGCGCGAAGCAGACGCACGACTAGACCAAAGAGCAAGCCAAACAGCGCGATGCCTCCGAAGACAACCCCCCACTCCGAGAGAAGCTGCGCCGCGATGTTCTCGGGGAAGGCGAAGGTGAGCTGGATGGTCGACGTCTTGTAGAGCGTGTAGAGCGAGGCGTAGGCGCCGCGCCCGATACCGAACCACGCGTGCTCGAAGGTCATCGGGATGGCGTCTTGCACGGCGGCGAGCTTCGCGGTGAGCCCGAGCACCTTGCCCTCTTGCGCGCCTTCGATCTCGCGCCCCAGCTCTGGAGTCCACAGAATGAACGCGATCACCACCGAAGCCACCGCCACGACGCCGGCGCCCACCCAAAGAGCGCGGACCGAGATCGGTCGCAGAGAAGACGGGCCTCGAGACAGAAGGACGAGCAGAAGCACCCCAGCGAGCGCGGTCGCCATCATGCCCGCCCTCGAGAAGGCAACGAGCGAGCCCAAGAGGCAAGCACCGGCGCCGACCCCGAAGACACTCCTAGCCATGACGGTGCGGGCCGGCAGAGCGAGCCCGAGTCCGCAGAAAGCTGCGAGCGAGAGAAAGCCCGCCGCGTGATTGGGGTTGGAGAAGGTGGTGTAGCTCTGGGTCATGGGCACCAGGGAGTCGACCACCCCAAACACCCTATCCGTCCCGAGCACGCGATGCACAAACGCCGTCGCCATGACCGCGAGTCCGGCCACGAGCACGCTGGTGGCGATGCTGAAGACCCCTTGTCGTGCTCGGGCCCGGTGGGCCGCAATGACGAAGACCCCCGCGTAGAGGAGCAGCTTGGCGGCCTCGCGCCAGGAGGCACCGACCTCGTAGCTGATCGCTCCGTGGGTGCTCGCAGGCAGCACGAAGCTGCGAATCTCGTGCGCGCGCGGCGAGAGCCACTCGAGGGCGCTCATCGGCAGGCTCATCGCCTGCGCGGCCGACAGCAGCGAGAAGCCGACGAGGCCCGCGGCAAAAAACGGAAACGCGAGCTGTCGACCACCCGCACGGGTGGAGAACAAGACGAGGAGCGCGGTCGCCAGAGTCCAGGCGCTCAGACCGGCCAAAGTCTCGAGTGAGGAGCTTCCCCCCAGCACGGGGGCCAAGACGATGAGCGCGTACAGCGCCCCCGAAGAGAGTCGACCGGGCGAGAAGACGCGCGACGACTCGCTCAAACGCTCGGGCCAGCCTCGAATCCGGCGATGCGGCGAGGAATGGAGAGGACCTTGGCGCCGGCGGCGGCGAGTTGCCCCTGGGTCTGAAGCGCGGCGAAGTCGACCAGCGCTTCACTCACGAGCTCGAGCAGAAAGTCTTGCTCCTGCCGGAGCTTGCTGTCCTGCGACGGTGTGCCGCGAAGCACCGTGAGCGAACCGAAGCGGGCTTCGCCCTCCGACAGGAGCAAGCGATGGACCTTGTCGTAGGCGCGAGCAGGCGCATCCAGCACCCACTCACCGGTGGAGGCGGAGTCGTCCGGGAGGCGCCAGCGGTGGACGAGCTCGCGCTCGTCGCCGTCGTGGACGGACAGCCAAGCCAAACGAGCCTCACGCAGCCCGAGCTGCGGCAAGAGCTCCGCGAGCAACCGCCACGCGCCCTCCTTGTCGGAGGCGAAGCGGATCGATCGGAGCGAGCCACGGAGGGTGTCTCTGGAAGCGAGGGCAGGCGCCAGGGCCGGCTGCGAGGAGGCGGGCTTCGAGAAGACGCCCACCCGATGCAAGAGCACGAGGACCACCACCGACACCGTACCGAGCGCGATCGCGCGGAGGGTGACGTCGTTGTCGAGCATGGCGAGCGCACCGAGCGCGAAGATGCCACTCAAAGTGTAGAGCGTGAGGACGGCACCGCGGTGCGAGAGCCCCAGATCGAGCAGGCGATGGTGCAAATGCTCTCGGTCGGCGCGGAAGGGGTTCTGACCACGCCCCACGCGGCGGATGACGGCGAGCCCGGTGTCGAGCAGCGGAAGTCCGAGCGCGAGGATGGGGATGAGCAGCGCCGCCGCAGTAGCGCCTTTGCGCTGAGTCCATATCGACGCCGTCGCGAGGATGAGCCCGATGAACATGGAGCCGGAGTCACCGAGGAAGATCTTTGCGGGGTTGAAGTTGAAGAACAGAAAGCCGACCAGAGCTCCGCCGAGAGACGCCAAGAGCACACAGAGCAGCGCCGCGTGATCCGCAAACGAAACCCCGAAGAGCACCAGCACCGCGAACAGCGAGGTCCCGGTGGCGAGGCCGTCGAGGCCGTCGATGAGGTTCAGGGCGTTGATGACGCCGACCATCCACAGGACGGTGAGCGGCATGGAGAGCAGGCCGATGTCGACCGAGCCAGCGACGGGAAGCGTGAGGAACTCGATGCGAAAGCCTCCGAACCACATGCCCACCGCGACCGCGATCTGAACCGCGAACTTGAGCTTGGCGCCGGCGCCTTTGATGTCGTCGTACACCCCGAGCGCGACGATGCCGAGCGAGCCCGCGATGAGGCTCGTGACCATGCGTGCGTCCGAACCGTAGAGCAGCCAGGAGATGCGGTTGCTGTAGATGGCGAGGCCGACGATGGGGGCGAAGAAGCCGAGCACGACCGCGATGCCGCCGATACGAGGAATGGCTGCCTTGTGAATCTTGCGGGCCTCCCCCGGAAGATCGATGGCGTCCACTCGATGCGCGAGGCGAGCGACGATGGGGGTGGCGATGGCCGCCACCAACCCAGCGCACAAGAAGGCGACGAGGTAGGTCAGCACGAGACAGCCTCCGATCGCGAGAGCGACACCCGGGCGCGGAAGCCACGCCCCGACATCAGCTCGTCGTAGATATCCGTCACATCCTTGATGAGGCGACGATGAGAGAACTTTCTGACGACATCGTCCCGGTCTTGGTCCGACAGACGCCGACCCGAGCGCAAGAGCTCGATGAGCGCGAGCGCGAGCGCCTGCGCGTCGCGGCCTGGGACCACGCGGCCGGTGTGGGGCGCTAGGATGTCCGAGACCCCGCCCACGTCGGTGGCCGCGACGGGGAGCCCGGCAGCCAGAGCCTCGATCACCGCGACCGGCGTACCTTCGTTGTCGCTGGAGAGCGCAAACACATCGGAGGCCCCAAAGAGCCGCGGGAGATCACGCCGGAGCCCCAGGAAGTGAATATGCGTGCCCGAGACCTCGCGAGCGAGTTGCTCGAGACCACGTCGGTAGGTGGCCTCGCCGTCGCCGGCGATGAGCAAGTGGGCTTCTGGCATCGCCTTCAGCACGCGCTCGAAAGCGGACAGGAGGACGTCGGGGCGTTTGATGGGCACGAGCCGACCCGCAAACACCACGAGCTTGGCGGTGGAGGGCAAGCCGAGCTCGGCGCGAAGCTCGTCGCGGTCTGATGCGCAGGCGCGGAAGCGATCGAGCTCGAGGCCGAGCGGCACCATACGAACGCGGTGCGCCGGCGCGACACGGTATCGCTCGACCAGATCGAAGCGCTGCGCCTCACTGATGGCCACGACGCAATCCGTGAAGCGCGAGAGTCCGCGCTCGACCTGCACGAAGGCCCGCGTGGCAGGCGAAGAGAAGTAGCCATCGAAGGTGTGCCCGTGAAAGGTGTGCACGATGGTCGGCACACCCGCGAGGCGCGCCGCGGTGCGACCGAGCGCGCCTGCCTTGGCAGTGTGGGTGTGAACGATGTCGGGTTTGAGGCGCTTGAGCAGCCGCACCAGCGACGCGAGCGCCGCCGCATCTCGACCGGGATGAACCGCGCGGCGCATGTGAGAGAGCTCGTGAACCTGGACTCCGCGTTCGAGAGCGAACTCGGAGAGGCTATGCTCTCCAGGCTCGAGCGCTCCGCCGACGAGCGTGGTCTCATAGCGAGAGCCTGCGCCCGAGGACAGCCCTTCGCTCAGGAGGATCGAATGCAGCGCCGGTCCGCCGACGCAAATGCGGCTCTGGATTCGGACGACGTGGGGCACGGTTAGCCTCGTCTACGCTCAGTAACGGAAGCCGACGGTGAACAGGACTTGATGGCGAGAGAAGTCATCCAAGACCGCCGCAGAAACGGCAGCGGAAGGGTCCTGGAACATGAGCTGGTACGCGAGAGAGGCGTTCAGGAAGTCGAAGAACCAGTACTCCGCGCGGATGTCGCCGATGATGAGGTGGGCGCTGCGATCGGTCTGGAAGCTGCGGAACTCGTAGCGGCCCAGCGCCTGGAAGTTGAGCCGAGGACCGATACCCACCTTGAGACGCAGGTACGGGGAGTCGACGCTGTAGCTGTTGAGCTGGATGATGGGGATGATGGTGCGATCGTACCCGGCCGCGATCTCGCTGGAGTCGAAGATGGCGTACGCGAGCATGACCCGCGCGATGACCGTCCGCTGATTGGTGGTGGCGAGATCGGAGAAGAAGTCGGTGTTCCAGGTGAGCGAGTCGCCCAGGCCGGCCGCGAGCTCCGCGGTGAGGCGCTGGGTGAGCTGACCGCGCAGACCCAGCGTGATGTTGTAGGGGCTCGAGCGCAGGGTATCGAGGGCGCCCGCCTGGTTCTCGGCGCTGAAGAAGGAGAGGTCGGCGTTGAAGACGAGCGCCGTCTTGGGGAAGAACTTCCACAGGGTCTCGAAGGCCACGCCGTGCCGCTGCGACTGAGGGAGGTCGTCGTATAGAGAGAGGCGGTTGGAGTAGCCGAGCCGGAACTCGAGGGCGCCTCCACCGGGCCGAAGGACGAGGTTCGCGTTGCCGACGTTGTACCACTGGCGAAAGCGACGCTCTGCCGCGCCGACCGTGCCGACGTTGGCAAAGAAGGACGGCGTCCGCGTCATGTGGTCACTGACCTCGAGACCAATGACGCTCTTCTGCGACCCCGCACGGAAGTCGAGGCCGACGTCACCGCCGACGAAGCCGCGGTCGATCTGCGTGCCGGTGCCGAAGTAATAGTCGACCGCGACCTTGCCACCGAGGTTGAACTCGATGTGTTCGCCGGGGACGTTCACCGCCAGGCCGGGCCGCACCGTCATGCGCCAGTCAGAGACTTCGTTGGTGAAGCGGTCGGGGTTGGTGTCGAAGACCACGCCGAGATCGAGGTTGGTGTGAACGCGCGACTTTTCGCCGATCGGAAAGCCTTTTCCCGACGCGAAGGCCGTGGTGGAGGCAAGAAGCAGGGATACGACGCCACTGAGGCGCAACAGGCTCGAAGTATTCATCGTGGATAGGTCTCTTTAGAAAGTGCTGGAGACGGCGGGCATCTCGGGGGCGGGCTCGGGCGGCTGAGTCTTGGTCGGATCCGCCTGCTGCCCTTCGTCGTCGACGACGACATCGACCTCGGTCTCACCGGTGTAGACCGAAGACTCGCCGACACACTGGTCGAGCTCGGCGCGCAACACGCCCACCTTCTGATGGGCGACCGAGAGCTTGGTGAACTCGTGGTTGATGACATCCGTGAGACCGCCGGCGATCGCTTCGTACATGTCGGCGGAGGCCTTCTCCGAGAGCTTGAGTAGACCCTTGATGTGGGTGAGCTTTTCGTTGACGCAGTTGAGCTGCACCACGTCTTTGGCCGCGCGCGCTTCGGCGAGCACAGTGCTGCCGCGGGCCAGAGCGGCACGGCAGTCCCCGAGCATGCTCTCGGCTTTGTCGCGCTTCTCGTCGTTGCTGAGACCCGTGACCTCGGAGTCGTCTTCCGATCCTCCGGCAGCCGTTGCGTCATCCGACGGCGCTTCCGAGCCGCCAAGCTGCGCAAAAGCGGGCGCCCCGAGAAGGGCCAGTGTGAGCAGGAAACCCCCGACAATTCGCATCGAGGCCCGTCTGTATGCCCAAGCCAGTCCTCTGTCAAACAGCTTACTCATCACGTCGATCCATCTCTGAAGGGCCGGATTTCCTCAGGGACTCCAGCCGGTTAATAAGTTCTCTCACCCGCGTTGCGTGCAGTCCGGGCGCAGTCGACAAGAGGTCCAGATCGCGCTCGGCCAGCTCCAAATCACCGATTTCGAGCGCGCAGCTCGCGCGCCCGAGGCGCGCTTCGGCGTCGAGCAAAGACACGCGGCCGAAGACCATGGCCTCCGAATAGTGGTGGATCGCCTCCTCGCAGCGCCCGAGCATGCTGCGCAGGATGCTTCCGACCTTCAGATGCAGCTCGCGCATCGACTCGGGGTCGGGTTCTCGCAGCAGCTGAGCCTCGCAGGCCGCCGCCGCACGCTCGGGTCGGCGGAGCGCGAGCTCGGCCTCGCAGATCAACCCGTAGGCGAGTCGGATCTCGGGCCGAGGCTCGTCGGTCTTCGCGACCTCCGTGGCCAGCTCGACCGCGCGCTTGGCGTTGCGTTCTTCGTAGAACGCTCGATTGGCCTCGAGCAACTTGTCACGCAAGGGATCCGACGGTGGGGCGATGACCTCGACGCGAGTCTCCTCTTCGAGCGCACGAGAGACCTCGGGTGCCGGCTCGGCCGCGGCGCGCGGGGCGGAGGCGATGCTCGGCGGTGGGACCGCGGACGGCTCGACGCGCGGAGACGCCGCCGGCGTTGGATGATTCGCGCGACGCTCGGGCGCGCGCGACGCGGTGGGGCCGCCGACGAGGTGGACGGTTCGGCGCTCGCCGGCCGAGACGGTGATCGAATCGAGCTGGCCCTCGGGCCGAAGCTTGGCTTCGCCCTTTTCGACTTCCACGAAGTACTCGCGCGCCCAATAACCCACGCGGAGCTGAGCGGCGCGCGCACTCACGCGGAATGCCGGCGCTCTCACCTCGAAGCCACCGGCCGGCAGCTCGATGGCCTCGGGCAGGAGGAGCTCGACCTCTCCGACCTCGAGATAGAGGTTGGGCGCCGCCTCCGAGCGACCGAGCCTCACGCGTGTGTCGGAAGCCAAGGTCAGATCGACGCCGGAGGGCAACCGCACCGCGTAGCCTCGCTCGGCCGACACCAAGGTGGCGCCAGGCGGGCTCTCCTTGGCGACCTGTCCCAGCTTGAGCGGCGGCGACCCCCACACGAAGAGCATGACGACGGCAGCCGTCACCGCGACCGCAGACACCCAACGTTGGGTCCAGAACGCGCCGGGGCTCGGGAGTGAGGGACGCTTCGGAGAGTCGAGCTCGCGCTTCACCGCCTGAGCGATGCGCTGCCAAGAGAGATCATCGAGGTCCGCTTGCTGTTCGGCCTCGAGGCCTTCGAGCAATGGCTCCATCTTTGCGATGCGCGCCTGACAAGCATCGCAGCTCGAGAGGTGAGCCGTGATGCCTGCGCCCTCGCCGCCGTCGAGCTCGCCCTTCATCCACGCATGGAGCGAGGCATCCTCCGGGTGCCCGTCAGGGCCAAAACCGCCTGGTCTCCTCAGCATCCGGCTCTAGGTGCCCTCGATCGGGTCTGCCATTCATCCGACCGACCGGCTTTCCCGAGCCCAAGGAGGAGAAGGGCAGAATACTGTTTGATTACAGACGTTTAGACTGGTCGACTGGCACGCAGGCCCGGAGGCGGGCATCATCCCGGCCCGATGTCCCACCGTGTTTTGATCACCGGCGGAACCGGCATGCTCGGCCGCACTTTGGCGCGGGTCTTTTCGGACCTCGAGGTGGTCTCGGTGGGCTCGAAGGACGCCGACCTCACGCTCGAAAGCCAAGCTCGGAGGCTCGTGAAAGAGTCACGAGCGACCGTCGTGTTGCACAGCGCCGCGATGACCGCGGTCGACCTCTGCGAGACAGAGCGGGAGCGAGCGTTTCAGTTGAACGCGCTCGCCACCGAGTACGTCGCTCGGGCCGCGCGCGACAGCGGTGCGAGACTCATCACGATCTCGACCGACTACGTCTTTGCGGGCACGCTCGACCGCCCCTACCATGAGTGGGACGCTTGCGGTCCGAACACGGTGTACGGCTTCACGAAGCGTCTCGCGGAAGAAGCCGCGCAGCGAGAGTGCAACAACCATCTGATCGTGCGCACCGCCTGGCTGTATGGCGAAGAGGGACCGAGCTTCGTTCACACGATGTCGAAGCTCGGGGCCGAGGACGGAGCACCGCTGCGGGTCGTCCGTGATCAGCTCGGGAATCCGACGTCCACGCTGGCGCTCGCGCGGCATCTGAGGCGCGTCCTCGACGTGCCGGTCAAAGGCACGATGCATCTGTCCTGCGAAGGCGAGACCTCGTGGTTTGGCTTCGCGCGCGCGATTTTCGAGCACCACGGGTTCAAGCGCGTGCTCGAGCCGTGCACGACGGCAGACTTCCCGCGCCCCGCGCCGCGGCCGGCGAACTCGCGCCTCGATAAGCGCGTGCTGCGCCTCCTGGGGCTGCCGCCCATGCCCACCTGGCAGGACGCCCTCGCTGAATTCCTCGGCTCTAGGGGATAATTCGGGGGAGGGGGGGGGGGGTGGGCCCCCCCAGGAGGAGGGGGGGGGGGGGGGGGGGCCGCCCGTCAGTCCGCAAAAATTGTATTAGG